>DJVU01000002.1 GCA_002441345.1 Bacteroidales bacterium UBA6248 | reverse complement strand
GTTGACGATCACGCACTGTGGATAGATCCGGCAAATACCAGCCACTTCCTGATCGGAGGCGACGGAGGCATCTATGAATCCTGGGACGGAGGCAACGAGTACCACTTTAAAAATAACCTGCCGGTTACGCAGTTTTACCGGGTCAACGTCGACAATACCGAACCGTTCTACTATGTTTACGGAGGCACGCAGGACAACAACAGCATGGGTGGTCCTTCGCGCAATACCAGCAGCTACGGGGTTGTAAACGACGAATGGTTTGTTACCAACGGGGGCGACGGCTTCTGGACGGCTTCCGATCCCACCAATCCCGATATCGTTTACGCAGAAGCCCAGTACGGAAATATGGTCCGGTATGACCGCAAAAGCGGGGAAGCCATCGACATTCGTCCGGAACCGCGCAAAGGAGAGGATACGTACAAATGGAACTGGAACACACCGCTGATGATAAGCCGCCATTCTCACACCCGGCTTTATACGGCAGCCAACAAAGTCTTCCGCAGCGACGATCGCGGCGACACCTGGAAGGTGATTTCGGAAGATCTTACCACCGGTACCGACCGCAACACCTGGCCTGTAATGGACAAATACTGGAGCATTGATGCCGTTGCCAAAGACGTTTCTACTTCCCTGTTCGGTACCATTGTATCGTTCGACGAATCCCCCGTAAAAGAAAACCTTTTGTATGCCGGTACCGATGACGGCCTGATACAGATCAGCGAAGATGCACAAAACTGGCGCAAAGCCGGAAGCTTCCCTGGTATACCGGAATACACCTACGTTTCCGATATTCTCGCTTCCCGCTTCGACGAGAACATCGTGTTTGCAGCTTTCAGCAACCTGAAGCGCGACGATTTCAAACCATACCTTCTGCGGAGTAACGACAAAGGCCGTACCTGGACATCCATCGCTTCAAACCTTCCGGCAAACGGCTCTGTGCATACCATTGCTCAGGATGCGGTAAATCCGGATCTTTTGTTTGCAGGGACGGAATTCGGAATCTTCTTCACCATCGACGGCGGCAAACAATGGGTACAGCTGAAAAACGGAATTCCCACCATTGCTGTGTACGACATAGCCATTCAGGAAAAGGAATGCGATCTGGTACTGGCAACCTTCGGACGCGGGTTTTACATCCTCGACAACTATTCGCCCCTGCGCACCGTCAACAAAGCGGTAATGGACAGCGAAGCCCATCTGTTCCCCGTAAAGGATGCTCTGATGTACGTGGAGGTTGGCGGTAAATACGGGCAGGGATCTTCGTACTATGCGGCGAAAAATCCCGACTTCGGCGCAACGTTTACCTACTGGCTGAAAGACATTCCGAAAACGAAGAAAGAGATCCGCAGGGAGAAAGAAAAAGAACTGTTCAACAAAGGTGAGCGCATTCCTCAGCCAACCGAGGCCGAACTAAGGGCCGAAGAACTAGAAATAGCACCTTACCTCAAATTTACCATTACCGATGAAGAGGGCAATGTGATCCGCCGCTTGTATTCACGGCCTTCGAAAGGGATGAACCGCCTTACCTGGGATCTCAGGTATGCAGCTACCTCTCCGCTTCGAAAGAGCGACAGCAAATTCGATCCGTTCAGCAGCGGGGGTTCCGGTTTATTTGTGATGCCCGGGAATTACAGGGTTTCTTTGGCAATGGTTGCCGGAAGTGAAACCCGTGAGCTAGCCGGACCGGTTGAATTCAACGCCGTTCCGCTCAACAACACCACTTTGCCGGCTCCCGACCGCGCAGCCCTGGTAGCCTTCCAGCGTGAGGTGGCAAGCCTTACCCGCGTGGTTCAGGGTACACAGCGATACATGAACGAACTGTCCGACAAACTTACAGTTATGATGCAGGCTGTACACCAAACGCCCGAAGCCTCTCCGGAGCTGAAGATGCAAATCCATCAGCTTTCACAGCAAATCGACGATATCCGTTACAGCTTCTATGGCAAAACACCAAAGGCAAGCAGGGAAGAAAATCCTCCCGCTCCGGTTTCTATCAACGAACGCATGGGCAACCTCATTTATGCCTTCTATGGAACCACCTCTGCACCAACTACTACGATGCGCCGCAGCTATGAGATAATCCGGGAGGAGTTTCCGCCCCTGCACGCACAACTAAAACAAATCGGGACTATCGATATTCCTGCACTGGAAAACGAAATGGAGAAAGCAGGGGTTCCTTGGACCCCGGGCAGACTGCCGGAATGGGAATAATTGCGAATTAAACCTGTATTATGAGAAACCACGGCCCGGAAGGCAAACGAGCCGGGCTGTGGTTCACTTTCAGAGACACAGAATCCTTTTTCATCATGCTGAACCAGCACCTTACATCGCAAGCCGGCGAACTTATTCTTTCCATGCCGTTTTCCATTACATCGGCCGAAACCGATATGTACGGCAGGGCGAGACTGAGCGCACTGATCAACCTGCTGATACAGTCATCCATACAATCGGCCGACCGGCTTGGATTTGGCTACAGCGATTTTCGTCCGCAAAACCTCTTCTGGGTGTTAAGCCGTATCTCGGTTGAAATCGCCGGCCCGCTGCGATGGATGCAAACAGGAGAGGTGGAGACATGGCCCAAAGACATAGATAAACTGCTCTATATCCGCGATTTTATCGTTCGCGACAACCGTGAGCGCATCCTTGCCCGGGCAAGCTCGGGATGGCTGACGGTGGATATGGAATCAAAACGCAGCAAGCTGATCGATCTGGAAGATCCCTCTGTGTTTTTCAGTCTGAAAGACCGGCACGCCGGGATACACAGGCCGGAGAAACTGGGTCCGGTGCAGGGAGAAGCCGTTGCGGAACGTAAGGTGTCGTACTTCGACCTCGACATCAACCGGCATGTAACCACAACCAGGTATTTCGACTGGATGATGGATACCTTTTCATATGAATTTCACCGAAGTCGATATCCGAAAACCGCCTCTGTTAATTTTCTGAAAGAGATCAGACCCGAAGAAACGATAGAAATACTCCGTTGCGAAACAGCAGAAAATAACTTCGCGTTTGAAGGGATAAACAAGAGCAGGAACCTTACCGCATTCCGGGGCCGGATAACCTTCTGAAGAAAAAAAAGAAGAATATTATTTACAAACCGGATTCGTTTTCGGAAGCCTTACGTTTCTTGCGCTTTCCCGAATAAATCAGATAACCTACGAAAATAATCCCAAGACCCAGCATGGCATAGGAGAGCTCGTGGTAATACAGCTCCAGCGTTTCTTTCTGAGAATAGAGAAAATAGCCCATCGCAGCCAGCACAATGTTCCAGATTCCGGCACCGAGGAAAGTGTAAAGTATAAAATCGCGGACCGGCATGCGCGACAGTCCGGCAGGGATGGAAATCAGCTGACGCACACCGGGAACCAGACGACCAATGAAAGTTGAGCTTTTCCCGTGTTTAACAAAATAGCTCTCGGCATGCTGAATTTTCTCCGGGGTGATAAGCAGCAAACGGGCCAGACGCGTATCGGCAAAAGCATAAACAAGTTTACGGCCAAGGGAAAGAGAGAGGTAATAATTAACCAGCGATCCGATAAGTGCCCCAACCGTACCAGTGATAACCACCATAAAAATATTCAGATCGCCCTGGGCAGCTTTCCATGCTGCAGGCGGAATAACAACTTCCGAAGGAAAAGGAATAAACGAGCCCTCTATAGCCATGAGCAGCATAATGGTCAGATAGTTGATGTTGGCCATGTACCAGTCGATGACCGAATGCAGTGATTCAAGCATATCTTCAGTTTTTTTGAGCGGCAAAGGTACAGCAATTCAGGATATCTCCGGCACAAAGGTGATTATAAGCCTTATACCGGAGAACCACAATTAGATTTCTTATATGATGGAGAATAGGACCGGAAAGCCCGGAAAAGAAACAGTGCCGGCATGCAGCTATTTAATCAGGCCATTTGGATATGCGAGCAGGTTGCATTAACCTCTTTTATAAACTCCCTGGAAATCAGTCGCTGCTGCAAAGGCACGGGAAGGATTATCCGCAGGAGGAGCAAAAAATAGCTTGTAAATCCCGGGATGATGTAAAAGCGGTTTTTAAGCATACCGTTTACCGCACAGCGGGCTACCTTCTCCGCACTGGTCTGAGCCCAGCGGCCAATCCGGCCATGCGATTTTATTCGTAAGCCCGTTGCACTGTTTGTCTGGACCCCGTTAGGTAAAACGACCGAAATCCGTACTCCCCGGCTTTTAACCTCGCCGGACAGCGAACGGCTGAAGCTGAGTACAAAAGCTTTGCTTGCAGAGTAAACACTCTTATAAGGAATATAAAAGAAGGCAGCCAGGCTGCTGACGTTGAGGATGTGTGAAGTTTTGTGTTTACAGAGTACCGGGAGGTAGAGTCGTGTTAAAACAACCAGCGCTCTGATATTCAGCATAATTCGCTCATCAATATACTCTATCGATGACTCATCAAAATATGAAGCTCCGGCAACTCCGGCATTATTGATCAGAATATTTACATCAAGTCCTGCCGACTGGGTTTTACTGAACAATTGTATGGGGGAATCGGGCTGCGTGAGATCGGTTTCGAAATACCTGGTTTTAATCTTATATCGCATTTCCAGATCCTGTGCGACAGCTTCCAGTCTCTGTCCGGGCAAAGAAACCAGAATCAGGTTCATACCCCGTTTGGCGCATTCATAAGCAATGGCCTTCCCTATGCCGGAGCTGGCTCCGGTGATCAGCGTATAGTTCATGGCTGCCAGGTTTTACATCCGCTTTTTAACCAATCAACCGTTACAGCTGCTCCTGTCTTAAAATCAACTGGATGATAATTCAGCTCTGCAGCAGCCTTTTCACCCGAAACGCACCAGTGGTGGTTGTATTTCCGGACGAGAGCGGGTGTGATAAGCGGAGGTTTCCCTGTAACAGCCGTTATCAGCATCATTCCGTATGCGGCCATTTCCGCAATTGGTACAGGAATATGAAACATTGTATACTTCATCCCGGCCACTTCTGCCAGCTGGCGGAAAAACTCATCGTAGGTAAGATTTGATCCTCCGAGAATGTAGTGTTCACCCGGACGGCCTTTTTCCAATGCACGGATATGCCCGTCAACCACATCGTCTACAAAAACATAGTTACCAATGCTGCTGCCATCTCCGGGGATTACTCTCCAGTTCCCGGCAATGTACTTTTTCATAATTCGGGTAATCCCGTTGCTGTCGCTTAATACTCCGGGTCCGTAAACGCGTGTGGGAGAAACCGTTATCGTTAGAACTCCCGCTGCCGAAAAAGCTTTGAGCGAACTTTCCATAATGGCTTTTGAACATTCATAATCAATGAAAAAATTTCCCGGGCGGGGCGTTTGTTCATCGCAGCAGCCTGACTGATCCGATACTCCCAGTGCGCCGGCAGTAGAAGTACAGACAAACCGCTGAACTCCGGAATAAATGCCGGCCCTTACAACATTCATCGTACCTTCCAGATTCAGGCGGTAAATCTGCATTTTATCCCTGTGCCAGACATTGGCAAATGCCGCTGTATGAAAAACATTTGTACATCCGCTCACTGCTTTGGCCACGCTTTCGTAATCCAGAATATCTCCTTTGAATAAACGGATACCGGGATGCCTGAGAACTGCTGCTTTGGCTTCATCCCTATATAGTGCATGAACCTCATATCCGCTACGTGCAAGCTTCAGCGCAAGATGACTTCCGATAAAACCGGTTGCTCCGGTAACAAAAACCTTCATTTCCAGACGTTTTTAAAAATCATTTCCGGATGCTTATGAATAGAAAACCATTCATTGGATAAAGCCAGAATTACATGCGTAAAAACAGCAACCCAGATATTTCCGGTAAGGAAGGTCAGATAGCAAAGTACCACACCCAGGGGAACTGCGCCGAGCATCTCAGTATACCCTTTCGGATAGTGTGCCAGGGAATAAATCACCGTGTTAAGCAAAACAGCAGGCCACAAACCCATAATGCCAAGCGAAGCAAAAAATAGAAACCCCCTGAAAAGAAATTCGTACGCCGTCAGATAGATGATCCAGCTGACGGCACTTTGAATCAGCAAACGAACGGACCAGTTCCATTCCCTGATCTGGGGGTAGTATTTCAGGTTTGATGCTTTGGATGCATTAAAATAATTCATTGGGATAATTACAGCAGCAAGAAGTATTGTCCAGTAAAATGTTGCGCTTCCCGGAAATTTCCATCCGAAATCGCCCATACGTTTTGCTTCCGGAAAAAGAAGAATAATAAGTAGTGGCAGAATCCCGAAAATCAATGCCCCGGTTAAACGCTGCATGAAGATTTGCCGTGGCTTCCCCTTTTCCAGTCCGGGAAATTTCGCAGAAAAACCGGGTGAAACAAATATGAAATACGCAACCGATCCAATGGTTGCAACCGCGAAAGCTGAAAAAAACAGGGACAATTCCATGCTTTCAGAAAAAGGTTGGTAGCGGGAAACTAATGACAGGTATGCGGCCAGTGATATAAATATACAAAAAAAAACGATGTATGGTGCCGTTTTCCACTATTTGTTAACAATATGACCAGGATGCAGCCGGGGTAACCTCAAGGGATTAATCAGGTAAGACATGAATCCGAATTCCGGGCCTTCCTGTCGAAAAAAAATCATATACCTGACAATATCTGTCCTAACCTCAGTGAGCAACAAACAAAATTTAGGAATAGATGAATATATTCATAGGATTGAGCAAGGCGAACTGGAATGAAAAAGGTTTATAGTAAAAGAGGTTGGCGAAAACCAACCTCTTTTATTTTTATGGCATAAATCTGATTAACCTTTTCGTACACATTTCGTACACATCCGCAGGTAAAAAATTTTAAGTTATTGTTTTACAACAAGTTATGCAAGTTTTTGTAGCCCCGACAGGAATCGAACCTGTATTTAAAGTTTAGGAAACTTCCGTTCTATCCGTTGAACTACAGGGCCATGGAAAACGGGCTGCAAAAATAAACATTATTTGGAATCCATGCAAGCACTTACTCTCCGAATCAATTTTTAAATTACTTCGGTCAGAATTGGTTTTTCCTTTCGCTTTGTGCAACAATCCCTATTTTTGCCGGTAGGTTTTTATCCATCAATGTTATGAAAAAGGTGTTCACCCTTTTGCTGATCCTGTTTGCCACCAGCTCTCAGGCCCAGTTCGAGAAGTATTTCTACAGTAAGACCCTTCGCATCGATTACATGCATGCCGGAACCTCGGATACCGATGTATATGCCCTGGAAGAACTTATTGAAGAACCATACTGGGGCGGGTCAAAAACAATACTGGTTTGTCCGTTCGACTACGGGAATTATAAATTTACCGTAACCAGCCGTGAAGACAGTGCCCTGATCTACTCCAGAGGCTATTCAAGCCTGTTCTCGGAATGGCAGACCACGGCAGAGGCACGTACAACGCGCAAAGCCTTCCCCGAAAATGTAATTATGCCGTATCCGCGTAAACCGGTGACGGTAGATTTTTTTAAACGCCTCCGCGACGGCAACTGGGAAAAACAGTTTACTCTCAACATAGATCCTGCCAGCTATTTCATCCGTAAAGAGCGAAAACTCGAATTTCCCTCTTTCGACGTTCACGCTTCCGGCAAACCCGATAAATGTCTCGACATCGTTATGATTCCCGAAGGATATACCAGCGATGAAATGGGCAAATTCCGGGAGGACTGCAACCGTCTGGCTGCCTTTCTTCTTAAATGTGAACCATTCAGCGAATATGCAGGCAACATTAACATTCGCGGAGTGGAAGCCATTTCGTCGGAAAGCGGAGCCGACATTCCCGGAAAGGATATCTGGAAGAAAACGGTTTTAAACAGTAATTTCTACACTTTCGACATCGAACGTTACCTTACTACCACCGACATGCGCAGCGTACGCGATGCCGCCGCCAACGTCCCGTACGACCACATCTGCATCGTTGCCAATTCACAGGTTTACGGAGGCGGCGGAATTTATAACCACTACGCATTGTTCACTAGCGACAACCCGTTCGCCGACTATGTATTCGTTCACGAATTCGGGCACAGCTTTGCCGGACTCGGCGATGAGTACTACAACTCTGCCGTGGCCTATGAAGACTTCTACAACCTAAGCATCGAACCCTGGGAGCCCAACCTCACCACACTCGTTGATTTTAACCGGAAATGGAAGGATATGGTTCCGGAAGGCACTCCCATCCCCACACCCGAAAAAGATAAAAACAAGCATCCCCTCGGAGCCTTTGAGGGTGGCGGATATATGACCCGGGGAATTTATCGTCCTTCCCACGACTGCACCATGAAGTCGCTGACATACAACAATTTCTGTCCGGTGTGCAAAAAGGCTTTACGCGAAATGCTGGAGGCGCACATCAAATAATTACGGGCAACAGCGTCATCCGCAGATTCAGATAGCTTTTTCGTTTCAACTAATGAACCTATGAACCAATCCGACAACACCACTTCAGACTCCCCCATAAAATCAATCTGTGTATTTTGCGGATCCTCTACCGGATCGGATCCCGAATACACCCATGCTGCCCGCGCGCTGGGAGCTTTGATGGGGAAAAAAGGAATTACACTGGTTTACGGCGGCAGCAACATCGGTCTGATGCGCTCTATCGCCGATGCATGTCTGCAGGAAGGAGGCCGTGTGATCGGTGTCATGCCTAAAGGATTGATTGAAAAGGAAGTCGCGTATACTGCCCTGAAAGAATTTCACGTGGTGGACTCAATGAGCATCCGTAAGGAAAAAATGGCCCTGCTTGCAGATGCCTTTATCGCCATGCCCGGGGGAATCGGCACCATGGATGAGATTTTTGAAGTTATGTCGTGGAATCAGCTCGAAATCATCGATAAACCCATTGCACTGCTGAATACAAAGGGTTATTACAACCACCTTGTACAGTTTCTCGACTATACGGTTACGCAAAAATTCGTCAGGCCCGAACACCGGGGTAATCTGCTGGTAAACGAAGATCCGGAAGCTCTTGTCGGGGCTCTGCTCTCTTTCAGGCAGCAAAAAGTCAGCAGCAAATGGATAGACGACCTGAAAGCCGATACTGCCGGAATGATGAAATAAACGGAATGTAAGCGTACCCGCTTTCGTCCGAAAGTCAATTATCCGGCAATCCTTTCAAATAAAAGGACCTACCCGATATTATGTTCATTAATGAATGTTGCGATGGCATTTATGTCCTGGTCGAGCATACAGCGAAAATGTCCTTTGGGGCACTTCGGATGGCCGATCTTACTGCATGGCCGGCAGGGCAGACCTTTCACCTCTGCGATCATGGAAGGAACATCCGCTGACAGGTACGGATACATCCCGAACTCCGGAACCGTATTTCCCCACACCGATACCATGGGTTTCTGAAATGCGGCAGCAATATGCATAAGACCGGTATCGTTTGAAATAACATTCTTTGCTTTACGCAACAGCGACGCCGACTGCAAAAGGTTATACTTTCCGCAGGCATTATAAACGGTAAGACCGGGAGTGTTTTCAACCTCCCCGGCCCGTTCGCTGTCTTCGGATCCGCCCAGAAGTACTACAGGATAATTTAAAAGGCGGCATATATCGATAATGCGTTGCGCAGGCAGGATTTTGGTATTATGCCGCCCTCCGGTAACAAAGGCCGTGAATCCTTCCCTGAATGTTTCCGGCAACTCCGAAACAGGCACTTCCTCCGCCGGCGGGATAAAGAAGTCGAGTCCCAGCCCGTCGTTTACAATGCCAAATTTTGCTACTGCCTGCATGTAGCGGTCGACTATATGTACAGGGGGCAGGCGGTCGATTTTAAAATTTACGAGCAGCCATTTGCCGGCATTCAGTTTCCGGAAACTGCTGAACGGCCTCCAAAGGTTGAGGAGCGTAAACCACGACCGGAGGTTGCGGTGCAGATCGATAATCCGGTAATACTTCTGATCCTTCAGCAGTGGAATTACCTCGCAGATGTTACTCCTGAAAGCAATGACGCGGTCGATGTACGGATTTGCCTCAAGCATGCGGGCATGAACATCGCGGGTGAGATAGTGTATTTCCGCACCGGGCAGTTGCGACTTCAGGCAGCGCACCACCGGAGAGGTAAGCACGATATCGCCAATGGAACTGAAACGTATGATCAGGATCTTCACTGCCATGAAAACGATTGGATTGCTTCCGCAAATGTAAGAAAATGTGCCAAGCCCCGGTTGAAATAGAGGCAGGGCTGGCAGAAAAGGCAAATTGTCCTGACGTTTATAAAGTGTACTGGTATTTGAACTCTGTGGGAATGCGGTATCTTTGCCGCATGAAACTGATTGATACCCATACCCACCTTTATCTCGAAGAGTTTGAACCGGATCGCGCGGAGATAATCGGCAGGGCAGTGGCTGCAGGTGTTGACATTATGATGCTTCCCAACATCGACAGCAGCTCCCTGGAGCCAATGCTAATGCTGGCAGAAGATTTTCCCGGCAACTGCTTCCCTATGATCGGCCTGCATCCCACTTCCGTAAAGGAAAATTACCGGGACGAACTGGCGCTTGTTGAAAAAATGCTACAGGCAAAAAACTTCTTCGGCATAGGAGAGTGTGGTATCGACCTGTACTGGGATAAGACCTTTGCCCGGGAGCAGGAATACGTCTTCAGGCATCATATCGAACTGGCGGCAGGCAGCGGCCTTCCGCTGGTAATACACATTCGGGAGTCGTTCAATGAGGTGATACGAATACTGAAAGAGGTGAATAATCCGGACTTAAAAGGAATTTTCCATTGCTTCTCGGGAAGTGTGGAACAGGCAAAGCAGGCAACCGGACTGGGTTTCAGTCTGGGACTGGGAGGCGTTATCACATTCAAAAACAATAAAATGCAGGAGACGCTGAAGCACATCGACCTGAAACATCTTGTTCTGGAAACGGATGCGCCGTTTCTTGCACCTGTGCCTTACCGGGGCAAACGAAATGAACCTGCATACATACCTCTGATAGCAGAAAAAGTGGCAGAAATTACTGGCACAGCTGTGGAAGAAATCGCCGAAGCAACCAGCAGAAATGCGATGCGGCTATTTTTCCCGGAAGGGAAAGCATAAAACCTGTCCGACTGAAAAAAACCAGACAGACAAAGTACAGTCTTCAAAACATACCATAAACATAACAGCATGGAATCGAACATATTGGTAATCTACACCGGCGGTACGATAGGAATGATTCAGGATCCGGTAAGCGGGGCGTTGACACCGTTCAACTTTGATGCCCTGTACAAGCACATACCGGTATTGCAGAATTTTAACTGCACAATAGATTCCTACTGTTTCGAGCCATTGATTGACTCATCCAACATGAATCCCATGTTTTGGGTAAAGCTGGCCAGTGTTATTGAAGAAAACTACGAAAAGTACGACGGATTTGTCGTACTTCATGGTACCGATACCATGGCTTACACAGCCTCGGTGCTGAGCTTTATGCTTGAAAATCTGAACAAACCGGTAGTCTTCACGGGATCGCAATTGCCTATGGGTGTGCTCAGGACCGACGGAAGGGAGAACTTCATCAATGCCATCGAAATTGCGGCGGCCAAAACCGATGACACCCCGGTAGTTCCGGAAGTGAGCATTTGTTTTGAAAACCGCCTGATGCGCGGGAACCGTACCAATAAGTTCAATGCTGAGAATTTCAATGCCTTTCTGAGCGGGAATTATCCCTTGCTGGCGCAGGTTGGGGTGCATATACGATACAACCACCAGCACATATTGAAACCGAATTTCAAAAAACTGAAGGTTCACAAAAATCTGGATCCAGGCGTAGCTATACTGAAACTGTTTCCGGGCATCACGGAATCGGTGGTGAACAGCATAATGACGATTCCGGGCTTAAAAGCACTGATTCTGGAAACTTACGGAGCCGGCAACGCTCCGACCGATCCCTGGTTTTTGCAGGCACTCTCAAGGGGTATAGAACGCGGGATAACTATTTTTAACGTAACCCAGTGCAAGGGCGGGTCGGTGGAGATGGGCAAGTACGAAACCAGTGTGCAGCTGGGCGGGATTGGTGTTGTGGGAGGTTTCGACATTACCACGGAATCGGCGATAGCAAAAACAATGTTTTTGCTGGGACAGGGTCACACAGGTCTGACGTTTGAACGATTGTTGCAAACCCCCCTGCGCGGGGAGCTTACGATTGAATAGGGTATTTCAAAACCAAAAACAGGTCAGTCCGATTTAGAATCGTTCTAAATTGCTAAGGCCCTGATTATGGGAACAATGATTTCAGGTAAAAGATTAAAAAAAGTCTATTAAAACCAATCTTTTACAATTTTTTGTATTTTAGCGCCCTGAATAAGGATAACAGGCGGCGAAATGCGCTGTTTCCGGAGAGATGGCCGAGTGGTCGAAGGCGCACGCCTGGAAAGTGTGTNNCATGGGTTCGAATCCCATTCTCTCCGCCAGTGAAGGAAAATGCCCAGTTGCACAATAAACGTTAACAAAAACAAGTTCACTTAAATCAAAATCAATAACAATTAACTATGAAAAAATTAATTGCGTTTTTGACGGTAGCAGGAATGCTCACTTTTGGAGTAACCAGCGTTGTTATGGCTCAGGATACCGAAGCAGCCCAGACGGAGCAGGTTGCCGACACCGCGGTACAGCAGGAAGCTGCTCAGCCGGTTCAGGAAACACTGGTTGAGGAGGCAGAAGCTCCCCAGTCATTCCACCAGGTACTTAAAGGAAAATTCATCGAAGGTGGTGCAGGCTGGATGTTCCCCATTCTGTTTGTACTCATCCTTGGTCTCGGTTTGGTTATCGAAAGGATTATTTATCTGAACCTTTCCACTACCAATACCCAGAAACTTCTGAACAAAGTAGAAACAGCCCTTGAAACAGACGGCGTTGCTGCTGCAAAAGAAATTTGCAAGAATACCCGTGGCCCTGTGGCCAGCATTTTCTTCCAGGGACTTGACCGTCATTCAGAAGGTCTTGAAATGGTGGAAAAATCGATTGTTTCTTACGGCGGTGTTATGATGTCGCGTCTTGAGAACAATCTCTCATGGATTTCACTGTTTATCGCCCTGGCTCCCATGATGGGATTCCTTGGAACCGTTGTAGGTATGGTTCAGGCATTCGACGATATCGAAGCTGCAGGTGACATTTCTCCGACCGTTGTAGCCGGAGGTATGAAGGTTGCTCTTCTTACCACCATCTTCGGTCTTATCGTTGCCATTATCCTCCAGGTGTTCTACAACTACCTCCTTACCAAGGTTGAAGGTATTGTAAACTCAATGGAAGATGCCACCATCACTTTCATGGACATTCTCGTAAAGAATAAGAACACAAAATAATAAAGCAATTATGGATACAATGATCAACATCGGAATGATCGTGACCTACCTTTTGCTGGGTATCTCCATATTGCTGGCAGTTGTTTTCCCGCTGATTCAAACCTTCGGAAATCCAAAAGCTGCGAAAGGAGCCCTGATAGGAGTCGGAACGCTTGTAGGTATTTTCCTGCTTTCCTACATCCTTTCCCCGGCAACAACAGGTCCGCTCTATGAAAAATTTGAAATAGGTCCCACTCTGTCGAAAATGATCGGCGCAGGACTCCTCTCATTCTATATCTTCCTGGGTATAGCTGTCCTTGCCATCATCTACACTTCTGTTGGGAATCTGTTCCAGTCTGATAAATAAATGGTTAAACCATGGCTAGAAAAATTCCACAATTAAATGCCGGCTCAATGGCGGATATCGCCTTCCTGCTTCTGATCTTCTGGCTGGTCACAACCACCATGGATACAGATACAGGTATCGTAAGGAGATTACCCCCGCCACCCGATCCGACAGCTGAACCACCCGATATCAAAGAACGAAACGTCTTCAATGTACTTGTTAATAAAAGCGACCGACTCTTTGTTGAAGGAAGACTCGGCGATATCAGAACCCTGCGCTCCGAAGCTAAGGAGTTCCTCGCCAATCCCTACGACAAACCCGATCTGCCCGAAAAGAAGTTTGAAGAAATCCCCGGACTTGGTCAATACCCCGTTTCCAGAGGTGTGATCTCACTCAAAAACGACAGGGGAACATCGTACGATATGTATATCCAGGTTCAGAATGAACTCACCGCCGCAGTTAACGAACTTCGCGATGAACTCTCCAAACAGCGCTTCGGCGTCAAGTTTGCCGACCTTAAGGATGACCTCAGCAAAGAAGCTGTCCAAAAGGCTATACCCGTCGCAATCTCTGAAGCTGAACCAGAAAATATAGGAGGAAAATAATATGGCCCGTTTTAAAAAAGAAGGTTCCAAAGAACCTCCTGCCCTCAATACCTCTTCCATGCCCGATATCATCTTCATGATGCTTATCTTCTTCATGATGGTTACCACTATGCGGGAAGTTACCGTGAAAGTGCGAATCAAGGCACCGGATGCTACTGAGGTACAAAAACTTGAAAAGAAAGCTCTGGTAAGCTATATCTACGTCGGACCTCCGCTGCAAACCAAACTCGGTACCGAATCGCGTATCCAGTTAAACGACAGCTTCAGAAACGTCGCCGATATCGCTGAGTTTATCTTCTCCGAAAGGGAAGCAAGACCCGAAGCCGACAGGCCTCTTCTTACCACTTCCCTGAAAGTTGATAAAGAGGTACGTATGGGTATCGTTACAGATATCAAACAGGAACTCCGTAAAGTTGGTGCATTTAAAATCAACTACTCTACCCGTAAAAAAGCCGAAGCTAACGATTAATTTTTTTTTCATAGTTAATACCAGAAACGGCGGCCGGGAATCCGGCTGCCGTTTCTGTTTTACTTAACTCTTTTCTTCTCACTGTTCAATTATTTCTTTTCCTCTACCCCCTTTCCCGGATAATACCAAACAACCAACGGATAAAAGAAACTCCGCCCTACGACAAATTATACGTCTGCTTCAGTACAGGAATTTCAATATTGCTGTATCCCGCCTCCTGCAAATGACCGCGGTAACCACGCGTTGCATCCGCATCCCCGTGAACAAGAAATATCTTCCGCAATTCTTCTTTAGACTGACACCCAAGGTAGTCAATCATCTCCCGGTAATCGGCATGTCCGCTAAAAGCTTCTATTCGTTCTATCTTAGCTTTTACCTTATGCACCAAACCAAAAATCGATACCTCCGGATCCCCCCGCAATATCCGGGCTCCCAGCGTCGATGGACTGCAATATCCTACCGCCAGAACCGTATTCCGCGGATTGCTGATGTTATTGGCCAGATGATGCTTGATCCTTCCGGCTTCCATCATGCCCGATGCAGAAATAATTACGCATGGCTCTTTAAGGGTGTTTAGCTTTTTGGAATCCTCCGCACTCTTTATATAAAACAGCGAACTGAAGCCAAATGGATCGGGATCCGTTTCCATCACTTCATGCACATCCGAATTGAAACAGTCGGGATGCAACCTGAAAATCTCGGTAGCATTAACCGCCAGCGGACTGTCAACGTATATTTTCACCCTGGGTAACAGTCCTTCATTGAAAAAGTTGTTCAGCGCATGCACAAGCTCCTGCGTTCTGCCAA
Organism: Bacteroidales bacterium UBA6248; assembly: GCA_002441345.1. GTDB lineage: Bacteria > Bacteroidota > Bacteroidia > Bacteroidales > Lentimicrobiaceae > Lentimicrobium. The sequence continues at coordinate 1,997 of DJVU01000002.1, read as the reverse complement.
TAGCAAACGAGGGAATAATAAGTTTGCCTTTTCGCTCTCCGCATGTCTCTTTAACTACCCGTAAAAGTTCAGATTCCGCGTCCTGGCGCGATGGATGCAGGCGATCGCCGTAAGTCGACTCTGTAATCAGATAGTCGCACTGCGGAAAACGGTCCGGATCACGCAAAATACGGTTGTTGTTGCGTCCGATGTCGCCCGTGTATCCAATCCGGAGCCATCCTCCCTTATCCCTGACATCCAGGCTAACCACACCGCTGCCCAGCATGTGGCCTGTGTTGGTAAATTTAACCCGGACGTTGTTATCAATGTTGAACTTACGGTTATATGCAACCCCGATAAACAACTCCATACACTTTCGGGCATCGTCGAGCGTATATAAGGGTTCCACCGGCCTTAAGCCCTGCTTCGCCCTCTTTTTATTGAAGTGATACGTATCGTTTTCCTGAATATGGCCACTGTCGGGCAGCATAATAGAACATAAATCCCGCGTTGCATTGGTGCAGATTACCGAACCCCTGAAACCCAACCGGTACATATAGGGTATCAGTCCCGAATGATCGATGTGAGCATGGGAAAGAATGATATGGTCGAGCTCCGCCGGATCAAATCCCAGTTCGCGGTTCATGGCATCGGTTTCAAGACCCTTGCCCTGATAGATACCGCAATCCAGCAATATCTTCTTTCCCTCCTCCGTTGTAATCAGGTGCTTGCTTCCGGTAACTTCCCGTGCGGCACCCAGAAATTGCAGTTTCATGATTTAGTGATTTCTGTATATATTCCGTTAGCTGTTCTGAATTTCAAATGTAACCAAATTCCTGCACGCCCGGGAAGCCAAATTCGCATTCGCATAAAGGAAAACGAAAAAAATGACAGACTGAATTCGACATTAAATTAATACTTTTGGGGATTGAACTCCGCAAAGGCCCTATTATGGTTCTGAATTACATCTGGGTAGCTTTTTTCATCGTTGCATTTATTGTCGGCCTGTTCCGCCTGATTTTTATGGGCGACGTCACCATCTTTCCCGGGATGATGAACAGCACGTTTGAGATGGCTAAAACGGGTTTCGAAATATCGCTTGGACTCACCGGAGTGATGACGCTGTGGATGGGACTGATGAAGGTTGGCGAAGCCGGCGGAATCGTAAACCTGATGTCGCGGGCTGTAGGGCCGCTGTTCAGCAAACTGTTTCCCGAAATCCCCAAAGGCCACCCCGCCAGCGGATCCATCATGATGAACATCGCCGCCAACATGCTTGGGCTCGACAATGCCGCAACCCCGCTGGGGCTCAAAGCAATGACCCAGCTACAGGAACTGAACAAAGATAAGGATACGGCAAGCAACGCCATGATTATGTTTCTGGTACTCAATGCCTCGGGTCTTACCCTGATCCCGGTCAGCATCATGGTTTACCGAACCCAGCTTGGCGCTGCCGACCCCTCCGATGTGTTTATCCCTATTCTGCTGGCAACGTTTTTTTCCACCCTTTCGGGGATAATTGCCGTTTCAGCCTTTCAGCGGATCAATCTTCTGAATAAGACAATACTGCTGTACCTTGGCGGATTTACTCTTCTTATTTCTGCCATCATCTGGTACTTCAGCACCATGCCGCAGGAACAGGTTGGCGTCATTTCTTCAGTGGCGGGTAACCTCATCCTGTTTACCATAATATTTATGTTTATTCTTCTGGCTCTGCTCCGGAAGGTTAACGTTTACGAGGCCTTTATCGAAGGAGCCAAAGACGGATTTCAGATAAGTGTGCGTATCATTCCTTACCTGGTTGCCATCCTGGTAGGCGTCGGCGTTTTTCGTGCCTGCGGGGCAATGGATTTTCTGGTACAAGGCATTGGTCAGGGGGTCGCCGCCCTGGGCTTAAACACCGATTTTGTAGAAGCTTTGCCCACCGCTTTTATGAAACCCCTGAGCGGATCCGGAGCGCGGGGAATGATGGTGGATACCATGAAAACATATGGCGCCGATTCCTTTGCCGGACGCCT
>DJVU01000029.1 GCA_002441345.1 Bacteroidales bacterium UBA6248 | reverse complement strand
AGGCATCCCGGCTTCCGTGTTTTACCCCCTGAATGGTTTCGTATGTGCTGTCGGCGGCAATCAGGGGTATGTTTTTCTGACCTTCAATGATTCCGCCCAGACCCCCGTCAAGAGCCATGTCGATGACCGAGTATTCCGAGCCTGCCCTATTGGTAGTGCCTGATCTTCCGCCAACCGTGAAAAAATAATATTTGCCCGGATCGCCCGGCTTGGGAAATGCAATGCACGGGTTGGTTGCCCAGGCTGCAGCCATCAACCCTTCGCTGTTCAACATTAAATCATAGTTTCTGTTAAAAAGTTCTATCCCGTCAGAATAAAACAATAAATTACCGGCACTATCGGATAAGGACGTTGAACCATAGAATGAAAAGAGTCCGTTGGGAGCGGGAACGTATGCCGGTGAGCCCGTGGAAAAACTGATCCAGGAACTCCAGCCGAAAATCCAGTTATCGGCTTCGCGCTGGGCCGAAACACTGAGGGAAATAATGCAAAGGCCCAGTATCAGCAATCGCTTCATGTAAAATTGTTTAACTATTACGGGTTGTTTTTTCAAAAATAGCCATTAATTGCAAAATCATCAGTTCTTTATGAAACAAATGTCATGAATTATCCGGGAAAATATCCGGCTTTGGTCCGGATGCTTTACTTTTCTTCAGTCACTCCGCTTTGCCGAATATATTGGAGCGGTATGAAAAGGCTTATCTCTCAATGATTTCCGTATTGCTGATTTCCTAATTCAACTTACTCTTTAATTTTCACATTCTTACATTCTCACATTTATTTTATTACCCGGTAATTCCGGTACTCACCAATCCTCCATCCCGTATGGCTTTCGATGGAATGCAGCAACCTTGATTTAAGGGGCAGGCGTTTTTTAGTGGGATCGAAGCTGAACTGCCAGTTAAGCCGGTTGACGCGGTTCTGCATTACAGCCGGATGGGTTCCTTTGAACAGGGCCAGGGAGTCGATGCCGGAATAGTCAAAACTGTCAGCTTTCGGGATTTTCTTCTCCACCCACTCATCGTTGTGCCAGAGTTTATGGAAGTATTCCTGCTTGGCCTGTTGCAGTTCGGGCGGTTTAACCCAGCCATAGTGATACATACATGCTTCAACGGGTTTCACGTTCAGCGGACGGCCGTCTTTACGGAAGCCCTGGGCGTCGCGGTAGGAGCGGATGGACTTATCGTTGCGGATTACCCTCACCTCGCGCCGGTACCAACGCCGGCTGTCGCCGATGTAGTCGTAGGAGCCATAGAAATGGGTGTAATTCAGCAGCAGTCCTTCCACCCGTGAATCATCCTTCCACCGCAGCATCGCTTCTCTTACCGGCTCCAGGTATTGTTCGTGCAGTACCTCATCGCCCTGTATGTAAAATGCCCAGTCGCTGTCGCTGTTCAGTGCGTCAAAGGCCTTGTCGGTTTCCACAGCCAGCACGCGTCCGCCTTCGCGCAGGCTGTCGTCCCAAATGGTATCGATGATCCGGATTTTTGGTGAACCTATGCCCAGGATCAGATCGCGGGTGCCGTCCCCGGAATTGCCGACTGCCACCACGAATTCATCGCAGAGCGGAAGTATGGAGGTGATGGCTTCCACCACGGGATAATCGAATTTAACGGCATTGCGGATAAAGGTGAAACCGGAGACTTTCATTTGTTTGAGTTTTTGCAAAAGTAAGGAGTTTTGATATTTCGGAATTTTGATTTCTGATTTCGGATTGATATGAATGACCGAGTTGATGGTTATTTTTCAAAAAGACAGGATTCACAGGATTTAATTTTTTGACAGGATTTACAGGATTGACAGGATAAACGGGATTTATTAAAATGTGAAGCTGCATTGTTATAAGAAGCTATGCCTTAAGTAATTGGGAGCAACCTTTGTCCCACGCTGTGAAGGCACTAAGAAATCTCAAAGTGTCTTTTTTGATGATTTATTTTTAAAATTAAAATATTCTGCTTTAATTCGCGTTTCCATTATAAAATTGATCTATTTTAATGATGATGCAGTATATATATATATTATAAAGGACGAAGGAAGGAGATAGATGAACCTCCGTAATAGCACCCTTTTCAAATGGAAAATTCATCTAATCTCTTAAATTTTAATTTTATAAAATAATGAAACTTTACAAATACAGATTATTAACTGCAATTATGGCTGTCACAGTTATATTTTCCTCATGCAGCAAAGACGGTGTTGACAATGATTCTCAATCCACTGCCGTAACCAATAAAACAACTCAGAAACTAATCAGTTTCAGGCAGGATCTGTTTTCGAAAAGCGGGGGCAGCATGACATCAGACAGCGCTGAATGGCATCTTGAAGGCCTGATGAATTTTGAACAGGCCAACAATACCCACGAATTTATTCAGGTTGAGTTTTTGTACGATACGCTGACATGGCCCGCAAGCAATGGAGTTATAAGCTATGAGGGACTTCAGCAGGTTTATGCAACGGTAAATGAACTTGCCCGGAGTATGGCGCTGCAAAGCGGAAACCCTGACTATACCTTTGATGTAATAGACTTACAGGTAATCGAAACCGGTTTGAAAAATGGTGAGCAAGCTGTTGTGGTAGCACTCTCCGGTGGATTGCCCGGCACTATTCCAACCTATATGCCATTTGATGCTACAGATTATTGGGAAAGTGGTGGCTTACAAGGTAAATGTGACATTTATGCAGGACAATTTATGGGGCGCGACGCTACTACCGAACTTGAGGATCATTTTAGGAGTCCTTATACTATTCCCAGCTACTTTGTTTCGATTTTTACTGTTGATGCACATGCCTTTGATAATGAGGCCACAGATAACTCTTATGGGGATTATATGATGTGGATGGAAAATAGCAACCATTCGAACAACTGTTTGAGTCCAGGTGAGTTAAACTACTACCTGAGCAAATGGGATTTTATTAAGGATAAGTATAAGCCGGCAAACAAGACTTATTGCTCTGTTGATGTACAGTGGAATATTATAGTTACCCCTTATTCCGATGAAGGATTCCACACTTACACTCTAAAATATGGTGTAAATGTTGGAAGTAATCCAAACTAATTTCTTCGTGCAGCAAAGAACTATATTTTTATAGTTCTTTGCTGTCTTTATACTTCACTTCAAAGATTGGCTTTATTCTAAATTCTCTAATATATAATTAAATGTAATATGAAAAAAAACTGTTTCTCAATGACATTACTCTTTGTTGTATTTTTTTTACAAACAGTAAATGCTCAGGAAACTTTTCTAAGGAAATACCAATCACCTGATTATAAGCAAATATACAGTATTATTGAGACCGACGACAATAGCCTGATTTTTTGTGGAATTATCAAAACTAATGCTGGAAATTATGATCGAAAAGGCACCATTTCGAAAATTTCTTTTGTTGGTAATACCATTTATACAAAGGACTACGACTTTGAAGTTGGAAACTCTGGTTTTACTGAATTAATAAATCTTCCTTCAACGACAGGTTCTTACCTATTGTTGGGATCGGAAGATTCTGTTGGAGGCAATAAGTCATATAACTCAGTATTTATACATTCCATTGATAATGAATTGAATATTATAGAGCGGAGGAACTATGGTATATGGCCGGATAGTGTAAATAGCCCCTGGGATTTTGAAATTGTAGGTGATACAACTGCATATATTCTGTCTTCTTTTAGAACACCAAATTCTACGCTATTCTATAACTACTCAGTAATAAGAGCTCACCTTATAAATGGTGAATTTGAATACTTAGTGGCTGATGACACAATAAATAAAGCTGCTTCTTCCCTCATTATTGATGAAATTAGTGAATTGGTAAAAGTTAATTACTTCGATTTTTCCCCTACTTATCCGCAAAATCCTGTTGCAAAAATAAGTTATGATTTAGCCAACCTTGAAGTGGTAATGCCTTACAGTGAATTTTCCCCACAATCCAAGATGGCTGCAAAGAACGATTCAACTTATTTATTGTCGGGCACACTATATGACATACAAACATCACAGAGAGATTTGGGTATTGCTGAATACAATTTACAAGATTCACTTCTCAGGCAAATACAGCTACCAGGTGGTGCTGATTCTGTAACATACCCGGGTGCAGGGAAAAAAAATTTCCTTGTAACCTCTGACTATATCTGGGTGATGGGCTGGTACAATATTACTCAATACCTCCCATGCTCACCTTGCCCGACTTATGTTGTTTTAAACAAGCTAAATTTTGATCTTGAGTTGATAGAACAGATTTTTTATGGTGGCGATGGAGTTTATTATCCAAGAGACATTATAGAAACGAGTGACTACCATATTGTAGTTGCGGGTGAATTTTTTGATAATCTGGCTATACCATTTAATTGCCATTTCGATCCTTTTGTTCTTAAAGTTAACAGCGAAGGCCTGATTGTAAACACCCAAAACAATGAGTTGCCGCTGGCGCAGGAAGCCATTCTTTTTCCAAATCCGGGTAGTTATTATCTGCAGGTTAAACTGGCTGTGCAGCATAAAGCCGCTACTTTGCAGCTCTTTGATTTCAATGGCCGGCTAATTCATACCGAAGAAATCATTGCAGATATGCAACGGATAAACACCTCAACATTGCCGGCAGGAATATATCCTTACCGCATTTACGCAAAAGATCGGGTAATTGGTAGCGGTAAGTGGGTGAAGGAGTGAGAAAATATTAAACAGGATCGACGGGATTAAACAGGTTGACAGGGTTTACAGGATTCACAGGATTGACAGAATTGCCGGATCAGGAGGTTGCTGATACCGGACGTAATTCCAGGTAAAACTGTTATTTCATAATTCTAACCTCAACCCCAACCTCAACCCCAACCTTAACCTTAACCTCAGCCTCAGCCTTAACCTTAGCCACAGCTTTATCCGTATCTGAATCTCAGTCCCTGCGCGAATTTCAATCCGGCTTTCGGCTCCGTTTTTTTTACTACTTTTGCACCTTCTAAGAAATCAGCTTTCATTACACATGGAAATTCCCGCCAAATACGACCCTTCGGGCATTGAGAACAAATGGTACCAATACTGGCTCGAGAATAAATTCTTTCATTCGGCTCCGGACGAGCGCGAACCATATACCATAGTGATCCCTCCGCCCAACGTTACCGGAGTGCTTCACATGGGCCACATGCTCAACAATACCATTCAGGATGTGCTGGTGCGCCGTGCCCGGATGCAGGGAAAAAACGCACTGTGGCTGCCGGGAACGGATCATGCTTCCATCGCGACGGAAGCCAAGGTGGTGGCCAAACTTAAAGAAGAAGGCATCGAAAAATCGTCGCTCACCCGTGAAGAGTTTCTGGCCCATGCCTGGGAATGGAAGGAAAAACACGGCGGCATCATCCTGGAACAGCTGAAGAAACTCGGCGCTTCCTGCGACTGGGAACGCACAAAGTTTACCATGGACGAATCCATGTACGAATCGGTAATCGATGTGTTTATCGATCTGTACAACAAGGGACTCATCTACCGCGGGGTGCGTATGGTGAACTGGGACCCCAAAGCACTTACCGCCCTCAGCGATGAGGAGGTGATTTACAAGGAGGTTAAATCAAAGCTTTATTACGTCCGTTATAAGGTTGAAGGCAGCGCCGACGAATGGGTCACCATTGCCACCACCCGCCCCGAAACCATTCTGGGTGATACGGCGGTATGTTACCATCCTGAAGACGAGCGGTTTAAGCACCTTGCCGGGAAACGGGTATTGGTACCCCTGGTCAAACGGTCGGTTCCCATGATCGCCGATGAATATGTGGATCGCGAGTTTGGTACCGGATGCCTTAAAATTACTCCTGCACACGATATCAACGACTACAACATCGGGCTGAAACACAATCTGGAGTCCATCGATATTTTCAACGACAACGGAACGCTGAACGAGAAAGCCCTGCTATACACCGGGCAGGACCGTTTTGCCGTGCGCGAACGCATTGTTGAAGACCTGCTGAATCACGGCCATATCCTTAAAATTGAAGACTACGTGAATAACGTCGGTTTCTCGGAGCGTACCGATGAGGTGATTGAACCCAAGCTTTCGGTGCAGTGGTTCATGAAAATGGATGAAATGGCCAAACCGGCCCTGGATGTGGTGATGAACGATACGGTGAAGTTTCATCCCGAGAAATTTAAAAATACCTACCGCCACTGGATGGAGAATGTACGCGACTGGTGCATCAGCCGTCAGCTTTGGTGGGGACAGCGGATTCCCGCCTATTATCTTAAAACCGGAGAGGTTATCGTTGCGAAATCGGTTGAGGAGGCGCTTGAAAAAGCCCGGATTCAGACCGGAAACTCCGCATTGCTGCCGCAGGATCTGCGGCAGGATGAGGATGTGCTGGATACCTGGTTTTCCTCCTGGCTATGGCCCATCTCTGTTTTCGACGGCATCCGTAATCCCGGTAATCCCGACATAAAATACTATTACCCGACCAATGATCTGGTCACAGCACCGGAGATCCTTTTCTTCTGGGTTGCCCGGATGATCATGGCAGGGCTTGAATATCAGCAGGATATCCCGTTTAAGAATGTTTACCTTACGGGGATTGTACGCGATAAGCTTGGCCGCAAGATGTCGAAGTCACTCGGCAACTCGCCCGATCCGCTGGAGCTGATTTCACGGTTCGGCGCCGACGGAGTAAGGGTGGGAATGCTGCTCACATCCCCGGCAGGGAACGACCTTCCGTTTGATGAAAGCCTCTGCGAGCAGGGCAGAAATTTCAGCAACAAAATCTGGAATGCCCTGCGACTGGTGAAAGGATGGCAGGAGGATGCCAGCCTTGAACAGCCGGAGTATGCTGCCGCTGGCATAAAGTGGTTCGAATCACGTTTTAACGATGCCCTGGCGCAAATTGAGGAAAATTTCAGCAAGTACCGCTTGTCGGAAGCCCTGATGGCAGTGTATAAGCTGATCTGGGACGATTTCTGCTCCTGGTATCTTGAAATTGTGAAACCTGCATATCAGCAGCCGATCGATGCAAAAACGCTTTCTGCAACCATATCTTTCTTTAATAAGCTGATGCAGGTGTTGCATCCGTTTATGCCCTTCATTACGGAAGAAATCTGGCAATTGCTTACCGACCGCCTCCAGGGCGAGAGTATCATGGTGAGCGCATTGCCCCTTGCAGGAAGTGCTGATAAATCCATGCTTTCCGCTTTCGAATATGCGGAAGAGACCGTAATCGGAATTCGCAATGTCCGCAAGGAAAAGAACATTCCTTTCAAAGACAGTCTGACGCTGCTCATAAAAGGCGATAATCCCGGAAAGGCATTTGATGGCGTTGTGGCTAAACTGACCAATCTCTCCCAGGTTGATTATGTGGATGATAAACCCGCTTCTGCTGCTGGTTTTATGGTTAAGGCTACCGAATATTACCTGCCTTTGGGAGATGCCATGGATGTGGAAGCCGAGCGAGCAAAACTTGCAAAAGAACTGGAATATACGCAGGGGTTTCTGGAATCGGTGATGAAAAAGCTGCAAAATGAGCGGTTTATCGCTAATGCTAAACCAGATATCATCGAAAATGAACGCAAAAAAAAGGCCGATGCTGTAGCAAAAATTCAACTTTTAAAGAAACAAATGGAAGGATTGGGATAAACAAATCTCAGTTTTAAACGGATTTAAGCTGGTTAAAAGATGCCATTCACCTCATTTTCCAGCACTGTATATTGGAGATAGCAGCATAAGTCTGCCCGGTTTCTTTCGGCGAGGTTTGACGTATATTATTGAAAAATAAGCAATTACTTGAATTGTGAATTTGATTCTGCATTCAATCAAATGCGTTGTTAATGAATTTAGAATAAAAAATATTTACATTTTTTGTTGGATGAACCATTATTAAGTTATATTTGCGCTTATTTTAATTTTTATCATCAACATGAAAACAGGAAAAGTAAAATTCTTCAATGAATCAAAGGGTTACGGATTTATCCTTGATGACGAATCCGGAAAAGAGTACTTTGTTCACGCAACCGGCCTCATCGACCGCGTTAATGAGGGTGATGTCGTAACTTTTGAGCTTCAGGAAGGAAGAAAAGGCTTAAACGCCGTAAAGGTTAAATTAGCCTAACTATATAGTTTGCGCTTTAATCTTATGAGACTGCCGAAAGGCAGTCTCTTTTTTTATATCCCGAAGGAACTGTTGCGGCATCGAAGGGATTATGCCACAGATAAAAATAGATTTTACAGGTAAAAAAGCCGGTTGTTTGCAAGCAACCTTTTTTACCAACTTATCCATTGTTACCGGCTCGTGTTATTTCTCTGCCGGTCGTTTTATATTTTTC
>DJVU01000093.1 GCA_002441345.1 Bacteroidales bacterium UBA6248 | reverse complement strand
AAAAGCCGGCTGCCCGCCCGTATTTGGAATGTTCAGGCAGATGGAAGGAATAATAACTTAGTATTTAGCGGCTTTACCTGTGCTTATTGCGTTTTTTCCGGTAATCCGGATGATGTAAATTCCGGGTCTCAATGCAGAAAGGGAAACAGATGCTGAGTTCCCTTCAATAAATGCAGAAGCGGCAAGTTGCCCCGACAGAAAGAAGACCTCGGCAACAGCGGTTCCCCCTTCTGTTCGCTCTATGTGCAGCCGATCACCGGAGAAAAATGTCGTCATGCTGTTGTCGGGCAGAGATACTGTTCCGGTCGGGAGTACCATAAAGCTTCCCTCCTCCGAGAATTCAGAACCTGCATATGCCTGATCGATGGCCTGAACTCTGAAATAATATGTGCCCGGATCCAGATGGTGAAAAATCATAAAATCATTTTGTCCGGTATTGCCGGGTGCTGTCACAAAACGGCGGCCGCTGAGCGGATCGGCCATGGGGCTAACTACATCGATATTTCCCGGCTGGGTTCCCATCATCACGTTGTAAGTTATCGCCTCCTGAGGGGATTGGTTATCGGTACTTTTTGACCAGCTGATTACGGCATAATCGCCCGAAACATAGGTATAGAGATTACCCGGTACCGAAGGCGGGGTATTGGGCTGAAACGGAGCGGTTCGAAGGTCGTTGCGATAGAGCCAGGTAAGCGGAGACGCTGCAATGCCTGAAAGAACCAGATCCTGATCGCCGTCGTTGTCGAAATCGCCCCATGCCGAAGCTGCCCGTTCCACAAAACTAAGCCCGGCCTGAATCTCGCTGAACGAACCGGCTCCGTTATTGGAATACAGCCTGGTCGATGAATTGCCGCATCCGGCATTCTCACCGGCCAGCATAATGTCGGGATCACCGTCGTTATCAAAATCAATCCAGTTAGCCGGCCCCAGAGCAGTGCCAATCAGTCCGGCATTGGCAAAGCTGAAAGTCATGTCGCCATTATTACGGTAAACATACGATACAGGCACAAGGGTTTCATCTTTACCCGTTATCAGAAGATCGGTATAGCCATCGTTATCCGAATCGCCCCATCGGGCCATTCCCCCAACAGCGCCTTCAATCTGAGCATCCAGGCGTTCAAACGTACCCTGTTGATTGATGTAGATATACGTCTCACCTACCGATCCGGCATCTCCCACCATTAAAAGGTCGGGATCGCCGTCGTTATCAAAATCGCCCCAGTCAAGCGAAGGCGAGTTCATCCCCTGAAGGCCGGCAGGCGTAAGCGTAAAGGTGCCGTCGCCATTGTTGAGATACAGCCGTGTCAGCCAGTTACCCGAGATAACGAGATCGGGGAAGCCGTCGGAGTTAACATCGGCCCAGGCCAGATCTCCGTTTGCTCCGGCATTGTAAAATCCTGCCTGAACCTCGCTGAATGAGCCATCGCCGTAGTTCCGGTAAAGCCTTGTGATATTTCCGTCGTAATCCTGACCCGTCATTACCAGATCCATCCAGCCGTCGAGATCGTAATCGGCCGCAGCGGCAGAACAGTTGTACATTCCTGTGATTCCACCGCCGGCATATAAAAATGTGCCATTATCGTTCCTGTATATACCGGCAAATTCGTTATACGAAGCATCCTGACCTGCAATAAACAGATCCAGATCGTTGTCGTTATCAAAATCAGCAAATACAACTGTACCGCGACTAACTCCCTGAAACAGGGAGGGGTTTCCCGTAAACAGCTGAGCCTGAATTGCCAACGAAACAAAGAAAACTAAAAAGAAGAGGACGTAACGTTTATTCATAGCCACGGTTTATTAAGGCGGTTAAATTACAAGAATCTGTTGAAATACATGCAGATTTTAACATACAATTTACAACTGCACATAGTAAAACAAAAACCCCGGCAGTAACACAAAAAAAACAGGCTGTACGGTGAGCACAGCCTGTTATGTTCTTTTGTCAGTTCTTATTGCCTGGCTTTGAATTCAGTCAGTCCGCTGTCGAGGAAGCTGAGGAAATTCTCCACATTCAGGTCATAGGCCTTGGGAGGAACAAGTGTGTTTCCTTTGCTGTCGAGCAGGACGTAGTATGGCTGTGCATTTACGTTGAACCGGCTGATCTGGAAATCGGCGTATTTTCTTCCGATGGTCTTCTTAACCTTTCCGTCGTAAGTGGATGTTATCCATTCCGATTCGGGAAGCTGGGTTTTATCGTCCACGTATAGTGCTACTAGGACAAACTCTTCGCGCAGTTTTTTCAGCACCCTTGGATCGGACCACACACGTGCTTCCATTTCGCGGCAATTAACGCATCCGTGACCTGTGAAATCGATAAATACGGGCTTGTTCTGCTGAGCAGCACAGGCAAGGCCCTGTTCGAAATCGAAATAACCTTCGAGTCCGTGCGGCAGGTGCAGGAGCTCGCCGTGCTTCGGCTTATCGCACAGTCCGGTGGGTTTTTCTGAAGCAGTCCCGCCCCCTCCGGCACCGAATACCTGTACGTTATCCCTAACGATCCTGTTCAGATCAAAGTCGTGTGTCGACTGCGGAGGCAGATAACCGGAGAGCGCCTGCAGAGGGGCGCCAAACATACCGGGAATCATGTAAAGAACAAACGTAAATGTAAGTATGGCCATTGAAAGGCGCGGAACGCTGATAAACTTAAGGTCGCTGTCGTGTGAGAATTTAAGTTTACCAAGCAGATAGAAGCCCATAAGGGTAAAGATAATAATCCAGAAAGCAAGATAAATTTCGCGATCCAGGATACCCCAGTGGTACGTTTGATCGGCGATACTAAGGAACTTAAGTCCGAGGGCAAGCTCAATAAATCCGAGAACCACCTTCACCGAATTAAGCCAGCCGCCCGATTTGGGCATATTGTTGAGCCATCGGGGGAAGAAAGCAAACAGAGTAAACGGTAAGGCAAAAGCAAGAGAAAATCCAAGCATCCCGATAATGGGTTCAAGTACCTGGCCGCTTGCCGATGCCACCAGAATGGCACCTACAATAGGGCCGGTACATGAGAAAGATACAAGCACCAGGGTAAAGGCCATGAAGAAAGAACCGATAACTCCTCCGCGGTCGGCCTGGGAGTCGGATTTATTAATAAGCCAGCTGGGCAGTGTAATTTCGAACATCCCCAGGAAAGAGGCTGCAAAGAACATGAAAATAAGGAAGAACAGAATATTGGGCAGCCAGTGTGTGCTCAGGAAGTTGGCAAAATTAGCACCAAGGGTAATGGCCACTACTGTTCCGATAACGGTATATATAAGTATGATGGAGACCCCGTATGTGAGTGCCTGGAATTTGGCTTTAACTTTATCCTTCTCCTTCAGAAAGAACGTTACCGTCATGGGAATCATGGGAAACACACATGGCGTAAGAATGGCTGCAAGTCCGGCAATGAATGAGAAAAAGAACAAAGTCCAGAGCGAGGAATGCTCTTCCAGACCACCGGCATCGGCAGATTTTATCTCGCCAGAATCGGCCTTAAGGGAATCGGCCTCAGCATCGTCCACCACAACAGCAGCAGCTGTGTCGGCAGGAATTTCTGCGGTGGCTGTCATTTCCTGTTCCGGCTGTTTTGCGGCATCCGGATTACCCTTTACGCTAAATTCAAAATCAACCTCATCGGGAGGCAGGCAGCGACTGTCGTCGCAGCACATAAACTCCAGAACTCCCTTGATTTTGAAATCCTTGTCGGAAAGAATTTGAATATTCTGTGTAAAGACAGCCTTATCGGCGAAATACTTCACCACCATATTAAAATTCTTATCGTATTCTTCCTTGGCTTTTGGTTCCTTCACTTTGCCGATCAGTTTGTATTGCGGACCGGGTTCGAAGGTGAATGAAGTTGGTACCGGGCCATCAGGAGGAATATCCTGTGAGTAAAGGTGCCACGTCGGATCAATGGTGGCAGTAAATATCAGCTGCGCTTTGCTGTTGCTTACCTGCTTTGTACTGAAACTCCATTTCACCGGTTTCAGCACCTGAGCGTTGACAAATGCGGAAATTCCGGTTAAAAGCAACAGAAGCAGGAGCGATTTCTGAAATTTTTTCATCGGGTAATTATTGGTTAAAGCTTTTTATTAATCAAGTACTTCGATCCGCAGCACCGTTTCGGTTGCGGGATCAACCCGGAAGCGGTTTCCGATACGGTGACCGATCAGCCAGGCAATTTCATTTCCTGAGATCAGCAGCCAGACATTTTCTTTTTCAACGATAGAGAATTTATTGTCGATAAAGTAATCGCTGAGCTTTTTGTTATTGCTCATGCCGTATGGCACAAACGTATCGCCTTCCTTCCATTTCCTCAGGCGCAAAGGCCAGGTAATTTTTGAGGCATCGAGCATGGCAATGGCTCCGCTTCGGCTGATCACCAGTTCGTCGTCGTTTGGAATCAACGACAGCCTGAGTTGAACGGGCTTTTTAATTTCTCGGGTACCCTCTTCTATCAGCACTTCCCCGGCTGGCTGCATACCGGCAGGCCCCAGTTCGGTGAGGATAAGCAATTCCCGGTCTTTTAACAAACGGTGTGTTGGAGAGAAGTACAGTTTGCCGGGCGACTCCTGCAGTCCCTTTAGTATCTCGTCGGTTACGCTGCGGTTAAAGCCAAAGGGCTGAAGAAGTTCGAACAGATAGACTCCGGCAGGAGTGAGTTTTAGCAATTCATTGATTTTAAATGAAATGCCCTCGTTACTTTCAACCACAACCATATCACGCACAACGGACAGATGGTTATCGAGCATCAGCTCCGTTTCGCGCATCCGATCGATGGTAAAGGTGATGGTTTTCCTGAATTCGGGATTGATTTCACCCAGCAGGGGCATAAGGTCGTGCCGAATTTTGTTGCGCACGTACTTGGATGAACGGTTTGAACTGTCTTCCCGAAACCTGACAGCTTCGTCCCCGGCAAATTCTTCTATCTGACGCCTGAATGCAAACATCATGGGATGAACGATATTACGCCGGTTGGCCAGAATACCGTGTAAGCCGCTGATGCCTGTCCCGCGAAGGATATTGATAAAAAAAGTTTCAATCTGATCGTCGAGGTGATGTGCCGTTGCAACGGCCCGGAATCCCTCCCCGGAAATTAGTTCATCGAACCAATCATAGCGAAGGGTACGGGCAGCCATTTGTACCGAGATTTTATTAAACCCGGCATATTCTCTCGTTTTGAAGTGTTTAACAAAGAATTTAACCCCATAGCTTTCAGCCATGGAAGCTACGAAACGTTCGTCCTGGTTCGATTCGGCACCCCGGAGTCCGAAGTTGCAGTGGGCAATGGCAAAATTGTAACCAGCACGGTGAAACAGCTCAGCCATAACCATGGAATCAACTCCGCCACTTACAGCCAGAAGCACCGGATCGTCGTCACCAAAAAGGTGAAACTGCGATATGTATTGTTTGAATTGCGACAGCATCCCGCAAAATTAAAATAAAGAATGAGATCGTAAAAATTTTTCAATAGTCAGACCCATCGGCTTAGTCTCTCATTCACGCAATAATTTGCAAAATTAAGCAATTTATAAATCGCTTAAATATCACCTGTGAAAGAAATTTCCTCTGCCATCACAAAAGTGTCATAAAATATTACCTGCTGCCCGGATGGCGGTATAAACTTCATCCGCGCTTCAATCATTGTCCTGTATGTATTTGAAACAAAATGCAGATACCAGCCAAAACCGTACCGGCAAGCTTACGGATTAGCATGTAAAAAAACCTTCATTCCTTTAAATAATATAGACTTTTTCCCATGTATAAATCTCCAATTCTTTCATTTTGAACCATTTTACAAGATTTTATCAACTTATTAATACATTTTACAGATTTCTTCTTAAATTTGGTAGGCACTAACATTTATCGTCATGAAAAAGCCGGCACTAATACCGATCTTTGTTGCAGGGCTTTTGCTTTCTGCAAGCAGTTGTTTTGCGCAATTCTTTAAAATTGATACGATCTTTTACAGCCCCTCGCTGAAAGAATACCGGAAAGCAAGCATTTATCTTCCGCACAATTATTATCAGGAACACGATTGTTATTACCCTGCAGCATATTTCCTGCACGGATGGGGTGGAAATCAAAATGCACTGGATGACAAGCAGATGCTAATGAGTATCCTGCTCAACAACGGTCAGATTGATCCCATGATCATTGTATGTGCCGACAATTCCTGCCAGCCTTTTGGAACGGGGGTTTATGTCAACTCGGTACTCACCGGAAATTTTGAAGATTTTACCATCGACGACCTTATTCCATTTGTTGATGAAAACTTCCGAACGATTCCGGAAAAGAATGCAAGAGCCTTGTTTGGTCATTCGCTGGGAGCTTATGGCGCTTTCAGGCTGGGAATATTATACAGGGATATGTTCCGGGTAATCTCAGCGCATGCGGCACCGGCAAATTACGACCTCTGGATGCCGTCGGTCCGGGCCATGCTTATGTTTGAAAACGAAGGGCCTCCCTATTACTACGATTTTTACGACAACACAGGATTGAACGAAAATCAGACTGCGGGATTCTCCAATTTCTTTACCAAAGTCATGTTTCTTGCTTCCAGCGGATTTTCTCCGGACCCAAATTCATCACAAACCTATATCAACCCTCAAATCGTTCAGTACCCGTTCAATCAATACTGCCAGCTTATCGATTCCGTCTATGACAAATGGCATAATTTCAATATCCCCCTCCTGATTTCCACCCTTTCTCCTGCTGATAGTCTGAGCATTATATACGGCTGCGGCCTGTACGATGAAACACTCGCCTATTTTCCCAACTTTGCCCTGCAGGACACCCTGACTAAATACGGCATCTCGTATAAATTTGTCTCCCATAAGGCGAATCATCAGATGCCCGACTCCTATTTTACAGAATCTCTGATGTTTATCGATTCCTTACTGACCGATTACAGCATTTATACCCATACCCAACATGCAGGTACATCCGGACAGTATATTGAAACCTATCCCAATCCGTTTGGCAACAGGCTCAACATCAAACTTAACCTCAGTCAGCCGACCACCGTATGCCTTAGCCTGCACGATATCACGGGAAGGCAGGAGATAGAACTGTTTGAAGGGATGGCGGAAGGCTTTTCGCAAAAACTGTCGTTCGACACACGGCACCTTGAGCCGGGAATATATCTTCTGAAACTTCAGACACCGGATCACAGTGAAACCCTGAAACTGATTCACGGACTTTAGATCAGCAACTGTTTAAACAACCAATAATCCGTTTGGAAAGCTGCAAGCCAGGGTTGCGGCACCAAACATAAATATCCGGTGCAGGCGAAAACCTGCAGCTGACGGAATCAATATCTGATTTCGAAGAGTTTATACGACATATTCCTAGGTCGAATACCATGCCGCCAGATTGGCGCGGTTCAGATCATTCACCGGGTTTTTCGCTGCCGGAGTATACAGGAACCTGATGGTATCTTCGTAATGTTCGCCGATCTTACCTCTGACCATTTTCATCGTGGAGTTGATCATAAGATTTTTTTCGGTGAACGGCTCCGGAAGAATGGCAAACGCGGCAGGAAGCCATCGTTCGGGAAACATTCCGGAATATTTACCGTGCTTATAATATGCATTGATTTCGTGGCGTATCCATTTGATGCCTGCTTCAATGCCTTCGGGCGTTCCCGGCTCCGCACCGTGCCTGCTGATCTGCCGGTTCAGTTCCACCGCATTGGGAACTATAAGACCGATGGTATACGGATCCTGGTTATTGTGAAGCATGCACTGATCGATCAGCTTTGAATTTTCGACAATTGCTTCCTCTATGCCTTCCGGGCTGTATTTTTCGCCGTCGCTGGCAATCAGCAGGCTCTTGAAACGCCCTTTAACCACCAGAAAACCGTCTTTGTCCATATAGCCCAGGTCTCCGGTATACAGCCAGCCATCTTTTATGGTTTCTGCGGTAGCTTCCGGATTTTTCCAGTATCCCTTCATTACATTTCCGCCCCGGATCACGATTTCACCGGCCTGGCCCTCAGGCAATTCGTTTCCTTCTGTATCACAGATCTTCAGATCCATATGCTTTACCAGCCTGCCGGAAGTACCGATCTTGATGCTGGCTAGCGAATTGGATGAGATTACGGGTGAAGCTTCCGATAACCCGTAGCCCTGACAAACGGGAACTCCGATTGCCAGAAAAAAGCGCTGGAGTTCAATATCGAGAAGTGCACCACCGCCGATAAAAAACGAGAGGTTTCCGCCAAAGCCCTCGCGGACTTTTGCAAACAGGATGATATCGAAGAGTTTAACGAACGGCTTGAGAACGAACCGCCACCCTCTGCCTTTGTTGAAGCCGAGTCCGTTATAGGCATAAGCGGTTTTTAATCCCAATTTAAACAGGTTAGCTGCGACTTTTCCCTTGGCTGCAATTGCCGATTCAATGCTTTTCCTGAAGTTCTTTGAAATGGCCGGAACACTCATCAGCAGATCGGGTTTCAGCTCTTTGATATTGACGGGAATATTTTTCAGCGTTTCATGTGCATTTTTTCCCGTTTGAAGCGATCCGACTCCGGCACCTTTTGCCATGAAGCAATAAAGGCAGGCGGTATGGGCAAAACAATGATCCCAGGGTAAAAACGCCAGGGTTTTATACCAGTCGGGGATATCCATAAGGGTGAGGGACTGCTTTACGTTGCAGATGTAATTGCCGTGCGTAAGCATAATGCCTTTAGGCACCGATGTGGTTCCCGATGTATACGTGATATTGGCAAGTGTTTCAGGCCCTACCGTTTTTATGACTTCCTGAAGCTTACCGGGATTTCCACTCAGAAACTGCTGCCCGGCTTCTGCAATACCTTTATACGTAAATTCATATCCATCACCGGTTTCCGGAGCTTCATCCAGCAGAATCACCTTTTCAAGATTGGGGAGCCGGCTTCGAACCTCTTTTATTTTTGCCAGCTGACCGGCGGATACCAGTGCCATCCTTGCTTCGCTGTGATTCACCCTGAATTCAACTTCGGCAGGAGAAAGCTTTATCGAAAGCGGCACACTGCAGCAACCGGCTGACAGTATTCCGAGTTCACCAATAATCCAGCTGTTCTTGCCTTCCGATAAAATTGCGATGCGATCGCCGGACTTTACTCCCAGGCTGAGCAGGCCGGCACCAAAGGCATAGACCTGCTCACGAGTCTCAGCATACGTGGTTTTCGTCCATTCATCTCCCCGTTTTTCATACAAATACGTGTTCCCGGGGAATCGGTCAGCAGCCGTTTCAAGCAAGTCAAGAAGTGTATCCATAAAACCAGTTTTTAATACCTGTGTCGTATCAGGCCTTTCCGGAGCACCGGAATAATCCGGCATAAAATTGCCGGGAATTTTTCACTTAAATTTGAGATGAAAAGTAAGAAATATATTAATCGGAAAAAAAATATTATTTGCCGGTTTCAGGGCTTCACATTACTATCTATCCCAAAATCCCTGACACGGATCGCCGAAAAACTACCGCAACCTTTTCGCAGTTCATTGCCTCTTGATGCGGAACGCTAAAAAAAAATTCATTTACAGCATCATCCTGCTAGCTCAGGCATATTATTTGATTAAGAAGCCTGGTATCCAAAAAATCCTCATCCACATGAAACGCAAACCACTCATGCAATTAACATTACTCATGCTAATGATCTTCCCGCTTACTTCCTGTGTTCTTGATGAAGATCTTGATCCGTATGAGATGGATCCGCGCGATAAATTTACCGGATCCTGGAGGGTAACCGAAACCAGTGGCTACAAATCGACAGAGGGTATCAGCTATACGATAACCATAAGCTATGACCCGGCCAATTCGTCACAAGTGCTGATCCGCAATTTCGGAAATGCCGGAAATGCCTATTCTGCTTTCGGAATTGTTACAACCGGAAGGATTACCGTACCCCTGCAGGAGATAGCCAGCGGATTTCTGATCAGCGGAAGCGGCTCCTCATCCGGAAATACGGGTATGAGCTGGAATTACACCATTACTGCCGGCGGCGACGAACGAACCTATCAGGCAACAGCGGTAAAACAATAACGGATTGTTGACAAAAACCCGGGCATAACCCCGCGGATTGCGAAACGGCCTCTTTAATTTACTGAAGTTCCGTAAGTTTTATTTCCGGAGAAGCTCACGACCTGCAACGGTTGTATCAAGCCGGCCTTCAGGAGTCAGATTAACACTGTCCTTTTCCCTGGTCAGCCGCTGTATCACCTCATCGAGCATTTGCTGGTAATCTTCAAGGTTTTTCTGGTAATACTCCAGGCTGTGGCGGAAGCGTTCGGGTGAATACCCGTAACGGGCATACACCGAGTCATAGGAGCGTTGCGATAACTTCCTGATGCTGTCTGCCGATACACGGCTTTGCCTGTAGCGCAAAGCAGCTTCGGTGACTTCCATTTCAGTCATCAGCCGTATCATTTCGGCTCTGGGAATCACGTCCGGTGCATCTGTATTTCTGTTACGGCAGCCCGTAATGGCCGACAAAACAAAAAGTAAGGCAAACAGGACAATGGGTAGCAGTTTTCGCATTATTTTCCGGAGGTCTTGCGGTATTCCTCGTTCAGAAGCTTGAGCACATCCTGTGTAATATCCAGTGAATCGTTGGCATGCAGAATGTTACCTCCCCGCGTATGCGAGAAGATGTAATCAAAATTTACCTTCTTATTATACCGGTCAAGGAAATTGTTCAGGCTGTCGAGAAGTACAAGGTTAAGTTCATACTCCTGATCGGCCAGTTCTGCAGTGTATTTTTCTCTCAGTTCGTAGAGTTTCTGCTGCTCATTCATCAGCTGTGCGTAGATTTCCTGAGCCGAAGCTTCAGAAATGCTGCGCTTGTTAACCTGTTCCTGAAAATAACCGGCATCCTTTTCAAATGCAGCCTGCTTTCTCCGAAGTTCGTTTTCCAGTTCACGGGTTTTGGATTCCAGTGTATTGCGCATCGACTTAACCAGCTCATAATTAGCCATAATGCTGTCGCTGTTTACATAAGCAACACGTATGGAACCTTCTGCAGTTTTAGCAGACAACCGGTTATTTGTTTCCGGCTTTGCCGGCTTCAGAACGATGAAATACAAGATTGCCAGTCCGGCAAGAAGGATCAGGTTAATCGTCGTTAAAACAAGATTCAGCCTGCTGTTACCTGAGGCCGGAGCAGCGGTGTCAGGGCCTGAGTTTAGGGTTTTGTTCATGTCCTCATCCTGCTGTGGAACCTGGTTCATGGTTTCTTCCTGCATAATTGTTTATTTTTTGGTTGCAAATGTACTTAAAAAAGAGGCTGTCTGGCCACCGGATTCTGGAAGGGCTGTTTATATGTAATAAATATCCCGGAACTGGAGCTCAATTCCGGGATGTATTCTGTTTCGGTGAACACGAATCCTGTTGCAGCGGCAACAGAAACGCTCACCGGAGGTTAATTTCCGAGATCC
This sequence comes from Bacteroidales bacterium UBA6248, assembly GCA_002441345.1. GTDB lineage: Bacteria > Bacteroidota > Bacteroidia > Bacteroidales > Lentimicrobiaceae > Lentimicrobium. Next base: position 43,159 of record DJVU01000093.1, on the reverse strand, counting down.
GACATAAACTTGATCCGCATCAGCCGGATTTCCTCTTCACTAAACTCATCCTCTCCCAGCTCCTGCAGTGCATTTTCTATCGAATCGCTTTCGGCTTCACGGAAGTAGTCGTAAATCTCATCCTGATGATACGGATCAACGTACTCATTCACATAATAATTAAGATCGAGCTTGGTTCCAGCCGAAACAATTCGTTCAATTTCGGTAAGCAGCTCGCTGATCGACATATTCTTTGCAAAGGCGATATCTTCGAGTGATATCTTGCGGTCAATATTCTGAATGATATAAACTTTGAGTCCCGATTTGTTTACCACGGATTTAACAACCATGTCCATCGGCCGGATAATCTCGTTTTCTTCTACATAGGTCTTGATCAGGTCGAGGAAAGGTTTACCGTATTTCTGAGCTTTCCCGGCTCCGACTCCGGTAATGTTTTTCAATTCGTCGAAGGTGATGGGATACTGAATCGCCATATCTTCGAGCGAGGGATCCTGAAAGATCACAAACGGGGGGAGGTTTTCCTTACGGGAAATTTCCTTCCTGAGGTCTTTCAGCATTGTAAACAGATTCTTGTCGGCCGTGCTTGTTTTGGCACCACCGGCAAAGAAGTCCTCCTCCTCGGCATTTTCGTAGTCGTGGTCTCTGGTGAGCAGTATGGAGTAGGGTTTCTTCAGAAACTTATGCCCCTCGGGTGTTACTTTGAGCAGGCCATAGTTTTCTATATCTTTTACCAGAAGCCTCTCAATGAGCATCTGGCGGATTACCGCGTTCCAGTATTTCTCGTCGTATTCGGCGCCTTTGCCAAACACCTCAAGCTGGTTGTGTTTGAACGACTTGTTATTTGCCGAGGGTTTTCCGGTGATTACCCCAATAACGTGTTTTGCCTTAAACAGCTGTTTAAGGGCTATTACCGTTTCAAGAACCAGCTCCACGGCTTCCTTGCCTTCGAATTTGGTTTTGGGGTGCAAACAGTTGTCGCAGCTTCCGCAATTATCTTCCGGATAAATTTCGCCGAAGTAATGCAGCAGCTGTTTCCGGCGGCATACGGAAGATTCGGCATAGGAAACGGTTTCGAGCAGCAGCTGACTGGCAATTTCCTGTTCGGCTACCGATTTGTTTTTATTGAATTTTTCGAGTTTCTGGATATCATCGAAACTGTAAAAAGCGACGCAGTTGCCTTCTCCGTCGTCTCTTCCGGCTCTTCCGGTCTCCTGGTAATAGCCTTCAAGGCTTTTAGGCATATCGTGGTGGATCACATAACGCACATCGGGCTTATCGATTCCCATTCCGAAGGCGATGGTTGCCACAATAACGTCTATTTCTTCCATCAGGAATTTATCCTGGTTGGTTACCCTGGTCGGGGAGTCAAGGCCGGCATGATACGGCAAGGCTTTAATACCGTTCACCTGAAGGGTTTCGGCGATTTCTTCGACTTTTTTACGGCTAAGGCAATAAACAATACCCGATTTACCAGGCTGTGACTTAATGAACTTGATGATGTCTTTTATTGGTTCATCGCCTTTGGGACGTACTTCGTAGTAGAGGTTAGGCCTGTTAAACGAGGAAATAAACAGAGAAGCATCAAGCATATTCAGGTTTTTCTGAATATCCTGCTGAACTTTTGGGGTAGCAGTTGCCGTAAGGGCAATAATCGGCACTTTTTTGCCGATGGCTTCTATGATTGGCCTCAGCCTTCTGTATTCCGGCCTGAAATCGTGACCCCATTCCGAAATACAGTGCGCTTCGTCAATGGCGAAAAACGATATATCAATTTCCTGCAGAAACTGCACATTCTCATCTTTGGTAAGGGATTCGGGTGCAACGTACAGCAATTTCGTTTTCCCGCTCTTCAGGTCCTTCCGAACCTCGGCAATTTCAGATTTGCTCAGCGATGAATTTAAGAAATGAGCCATGCCCTGTTCGGCCCCGAAATTCCGGATTGCATCCACCTGATTCTTCATCAGCGCTATAAGCGGGGAAATAATAATGGCCGTTCCGGGACTGATCAGAGCCGGAAGCTGATAACACATCGACTTTCCTCCTCCGGTTGGCATAATTACAAACGTATCTCTGCCATCAAGGAGGTTATTAATAATGGCCTCCTGATTTCCCTTGAAGGAATCAAATCCAAAAATTTTCTTCAGTAGTTCATTAAGCGAATAGTCATTCACTTTCTTCATTGCATGCAAATTTATTTGAGGTCGTAAGGTGAAAGTCGATCAGAGTTTAGTTAGATCAAATCTCATTCAAAACAAATGTAATCAATAAGACAAAAAAAGTCAAAAAAAAAATCCTGTATAACAGAATTTTAACAGGCCACCTGGTCTGTGTATTCCATGCATACGGTGATACGATCATACCCCCTCTGCCCACAATCTCCAGCTGAAGCATCCCAACGCCACCTGCGCATCCCCGGCTGAACCGATTCCGGCCACTGTCATCCCGGCCAGGCCGTGAATTTTCATCTGTCCGCCAAAAGGAATGCAAATTTCTAAAAAATATTATTCAATCAGCAACTTTCTTAAAATCTGTTTTTTGAACGATTTTTATCAATAAAAACAAAGAAGGATCAGCTCCCTGTATTATTGTATCTTTGTAATGACTTCGCGCAAACACGACAAAGCCATTGAAAACACCGGAAGAAATCAGACAAATAGGGCTCCGCACCATTGAAGAAGAGGCGGCTGCCATCGGGAACCTTGGTAACCATCTGAACGAAGACTTTATCAGAAGCGTAGAGCTGATATTGAATTCGACGGGCAGAGTTATCGTAACGGGAATAGGAAAAAGTGCCAATATAGCCGCAAAACTTGTAAGTACTTTTAACAGCACCGGAACGCCTGCCGGTTTCATGCATGCCGCCGATGCCATACACGGCGATCTGGGAATGATCCGCCCCGGAGATGTGATCATATGTCTGTCGAAAAGCGGTGACACACCGGAGATAAAAGTACTGCTGCCTTTGCTCCGGCTGATGGGAAACAAGCTCATAGGCCTGGTGGGAAACACCGAATCTTATCTTGCAAAAAACTCCGATCTGATTCTGAATGCCTCGGTAAACCGTGAAGCCTGTCCAAACAATCTGGCTCCGACTGCCAGCACAACGGCTCAGCTGGTAATGGGCGATGCCCTGGCAGTAGCGCTTCTCGAATGCCGGGGCTTTTCGCGTGAGGATTTTGCCCGCTATCACCCCGGAGGTGCACTGGGAAAAAGACTCTATCTGAAAGTTTCCGACATCTACAAGTTTAATGAAAAGCCCGAAGTGCAAATCAACGACGATATGCGTTCGGTACTTCTCGAAATTTCATCGAAACGCCTGGGGGCAACGGCCGTACTCAACGAAAGGAAACTGGCGGGCATAATTACCGATGGCGACATTCGCCGCATGCTGCATCGCGAAACGCCCGTAGAAAACCTGAAAGCCTCCGATATCATGACCCGCGACCCGCTTACCATCGACTCTGGAATTCTCGTTGCTGACGCCCTTGACCTGATGCGCAAAAACAACATCACCCAGATACTGGTTATGGAAAACGAAGAATACGCCGGCGTAATACACCTTCACGACATACTTAAGGAAGGAATCCTCTGAGCAAAATAACCGCCTTTACGACAATAGTTTATGGGACAAAAAACGGAAGACTTCAACAGCTACCGCTCTACGATGAACGAGCGACTGCTTTCGGCCAAAAACAATAAAATCATTAAACGTATCTTTAACGCAGATACCATTTCGTATCAGGAAGGCGAGCTTTCGGTAAAAACAAAGGAAATGCTGGGGCTGGTTGCTTCAATGGTACTCAGGTGCGACGATTGCATACGTTATCACCTGATAAAATGCAGGGAAAACGGACTTACAGAGGCTGAGTTAATGGAAGTGATGGGAATTGCCAACCTGGTAGGAGGTACTATCGTTATACCACACACCCGACGGGCCATTGAGTTCTGGGACGACATGAATCTCTGCCCGGAAGACGCATCCTGAGTACAAAGACAGGCATTAAACCTACCCTGAGGCCGTTTGTATAAAAAGGTATTTTCGTTTCGAAACATCCTACAAACGGGCTCCGAGCCGATGCAGCATAATCTTCCGAAAATACCTACTTTTGCACCCACAATCCCGCAAAGCTATGATCCTCAGAACCGAGAACCTTGTAAAAAAATACCGCAGCCGTACAGTTGTCAACAATGTATCCGTACAGGTTGAGCAGGGTGAAATTGTCGGACTTCTGGGACCAAACGGCGCTGGCAAAACCACCTCATTTTATATGATCGTCGGGCTGATAAAGCCCTTTTCGGGGAAGGTTTTTCTGGAAGATACCGAAATAACAGATATGCCTATGTACCGCAGAGCACAGCTCGGGATTGGATATCTGGCTCAGGAAGCATCCGTTTTCAGACATTTGAGTGTGGAAGACAACATCGCGGCCGTGCTTGAATTCACCAGTCTTACAAAGTCAGAACAGCGCGACCGGAAAGAAGCACTGATAAACGAGTTTGGTCTGAATCACGTCAGAAAAAGCAAGGGAATTCAGCTTTCGGGGGGCGAAAGGCGAAGAACCGAGATAGCCCGGGCTCTTGCCGTTGACCCCAGGTTTATCCTGCTTGACGAGCCTTTTGCCGGGGTTGATCCCATCGCGGTAGAAGACATACAGCTTATCGTTTCGCGCCTGAAAGAAAAGAACATAGGCATCCTGATTACCGATCATAACGTACATGAAACGCTGTCGATAACCGACCGGGCTTACCTGCTGTTCGAAGGTTCGGTTCTGAAATCGGGTTCAGCCGAAGAGCTGGCTGCCGATGAACAGGTCAGGAACGTTTATCTCGGAAAGAATTTCGAATTACGGAAGTAGAATCCCGGCGCAACACCCTCCCCGTTCAGGCACTACGATGCTCCCGGGAACGCATCCTGCCCGATTTCATGGAGCAATTTTCTGATTTCAGCAGCTTTGTTTGGCTTTTCCGACCTCTGCATAAAATCGGCCACCTCTGCTATACGCTGAATATCAACAAATTCTGAACGTCCATCTTCCTTAAGCGCTTCAAAGGCATCCAGAGCCTCATCACCACCTTCGTCAATGGCAAGCTGAATAAGGTTTTTTGTAATATCGCTTACGGGAGAATCATGAATTATGGATTCGATCTGATTTACGAGTTCGTGATTCAGCCGGGTGCTTGTATTGTTCAGTACAATGATGGTGTTGTGTTTATCGGGGTAACGGTGGAAGTTGGTTCTGAATCCCTCCCATACGCCGTTATGATAAATCACCGGATTGTCTGCATACTCTCGGATGCGGAATCCATAACCGTAATTAACTGCTTTGCCGGCATTGGTAAGTCCTGAGCGGAAAGCTTCCCGCAGAAGGGGTTGACTTATCGGGAAATCGGTATAAAGGGCCTGATCCCATAAAAAGAGATCCCGGGCGGTAGAGCATACGCCTTTATCGCCTACGGGGCCGTTGGTCCTGCTCTCGCCTATACGTGAGAAGCCGCGTTTCAGCGTATGAAAACCGCTGATATGCATTCGCTGCATCGAGGTGTCGGCAGAACTGTACACATAGGTGTTCTTCATTCCCAGTGGAATAAATACCCTTCGCTGCAAAAATTCGTTAAAACTCATACCTGTTATACGCTCTACAACAGATGCAAGAACAACATACCCGGTATTGGAATAATCGTAACGGGTACCCGGCTGAAAGAAAGCAGGAAGCCGGTATTTCTGAAGCATATAAATAACATCTTCATTATCCGGAGCTCCGGAACGTGCCCAGTATTTATCAACCAGGTACATATAGTTAGGTAAACCGGCGGTATGATGCAGCAGATGACTTATCTTCACCCTGGGATAAGGAAGTTCCGGGATGTATTTGGTAACGTAATCGTCGAGGGCAAGGCGATTATCGGCATTCAGCAGTAAAATGGCGGCTGCCGTAAACTGTTTGCTTACCGAAGCCAGCTGATAAACGGCTGCAGGATCGGCCGGTGTTTTGCGAATGGGATCGGCGTAGCCTGCTGTTCGTTCAAAAACATTGTAACCATCAATAGCGACCAGTACACTGCCCTGAAAACCCTTGCTGGCAGTAAATGCATTCAGAAGCGAGTCGAGACGGGAGATGCGGTTCGCGGAAAGTATTTTGTGAAGTTCCAGGGTTTCCGAACAACTCAGGATTTCGTTGGCGGTGAAATTGGTTCCGGAGGTGAGGTGGTCCTTTCCCGACAGGAAGCAAACAAAAAAGAGTGTCAGGAAAAATCTGGGCAAAAGCTTCATTTGAGCGTCAGTAGTTTTATGATGTTAATGAGCAGCGATTTCGCAAAAATAATTTTTTTTATTTTTTTTCAGACTCCAATCAAAAAAAAATCACCGTTTTAATGTAAAAAAAGACACGAGGATGTATGCCGGGATAATTAATACAAGACCTCCCAATTTGAATATCAGTAAAATAGCTATACACAAAGCCAGAAGAAGATATTTCTCCATGTTTTGTTTGAATCCATATCCATTCGAAAACTTAAGGGCAATCATGGGGATATTCGAAACCAGCATAAAGCTGGAAAATGGGATAACAGCCAACTGCAGCCAGTAAGAGCCGGCAAGTCGTGAGAGAATTCCGGTATCGTAAACTGAGGCAAGTGCCAATGAAACCAGGAGAATAGCATTGGCCGGAGTTGGCAGCCCGATGAACGAATTATGCTGCCTGGTATCAAGGTTGAATACAGCCAGCCGATAGGCCGAAAATGCAGCAATCAGCAGGGCGGAGTATGGTAACAGCTCCTGTGCCATCCCGCTGAAGGGGGAGCCCGGGTTGTGGCGAAGCAATTCGAAAAGAAAGAGAGAAGGAGCCAGTCCGAACGAAATAACATCCGCCAGGGAATCCAGTTCCCGGCCCAATCCGGAACTAACCCCCAGAAGTCTTGCGATGAAACCGTCGAAAAAGTCGAATACAGCCGACAGTGCAAGCAGCATGGCAGCAACAGGAACATTGCCGCCCAGTACAAAAATTACGGCCAGCGATCCACTCAGGAGATTCATCAGCGTAATCGCATTCGGTATCTGTTTTCTGATTATTCCCGGCTTCTCCATCGGTAAAGTTTTTTCAAATATACTTCATTGACGGCCGGACCGGAAGCGGAGCAGCAGATTTGTTTCAACCGTCGCTTGTTGAAAACTGCAGGAATAACATGCTCAAACGTTGAGAAAAAGAAAAATACCGGCTGATAAAAAGCAGTTTAACAGATATTTTTAACATTTTTCCGCTTCTGCTGTTTATTCTGCAGTTATGGCTTACTCACAATCTTTCAATTGTGAAATGCCGCCATCCTCCCGCCTATACCGGGATGAGAATAATCATATAATAAGGAGACTGCGTATTTCAAACTCTTAACGGTTTCACCTATGGAAAACAAAAAGCTAGTCGAGTCCCTCGGATTTGTTATCAAGAAAGAGAAAATTGCAAGCCTGGCATCGGATTACCCTTTCAACGAGCTTATACTGGAAGATCTCGATCCGTTTCCGGGATTTTACGATCATTTTCACATCCCGGTAAATGAAATCGAGCAAAAGCCCCGTTCAGTATTTGCCGTTATCAAAAACCGCGGACTTAACGAAATGGATGATTTTATCCGTATCACAACAAAAATCAAACAGGAGAAAGGACTAAGGTTTGATGCCGTTATGGGATGGCTTGAGTATCAGAACAGTACGGAAGGCTGTATCCGGATTAACATGGAAGATTACGCCAGTTTGCCCGGTATAATAGCCGAGTACAGCCGCAATGGTATCGACTTTTTGGCAAACAGGCAGGTAAAGCCCTACATCAGCCTCATTACCGTGCGCAAGTATATGATTATTGAAGAGATAGCTTCAGGTATTTACAGGGATACCGAAATGGCGGATACCTATTATTTAAAGTTAAACAAATACATTCCCTGGCCGGCTTTCGAAGAAATCAGCATTGCGATCCGCAACAACTGGGATCATAAGGTGTACGATGCTGCTCAGGCAGGCATCTACTGCAAAAGAGGTGTGGTGGAAATGGTGAGGATTTACGACCGTAAGTCCACACTCGAAAATCTTAAGTATTTGTACGACAAGTATAATCTTGAAACAGGCCGGATTCTCTGAGATGAACGCGAGTGATTTTCAAAAGCTTCCTATAAATGAGCAGGTAAATGAGGTGCTCTCCGGCGGACGTGAACTGCTGGAGCGGATCTATTTAAATTATATTGTCAGGCTTTATCAGCATACCGGTTTCTATGTAGAAATCTGGTATCATCAAACCACCAACCGTATAGGTAAAGTGCTGGTAGTTGAGCTCGACGATGTGATTCATTTGTATGAAAGCCAGATCAATATTTCGGATCTGTTCAGGTAAGCAATACGGTATCCGCCACCACAGGTATTCTTACTTTACCAGCAAATCCTGAAGAGCAGGTTTATTTCCGGTTATTATTATATCTGTTTGTCTGAAGCGGCACTATATAACGAAAGGAGCTTCATCCCGTAACCCCGATTACAGGAAAAAGCTCCTTTACCGATTTCAGATATCAGATCAGAGACTTTGGGTTATGTCCCATACAAAAGCTCTGATGCCAACCTCTTCGTTGATCAGGTCTATTTTTTTTACCTTTTCGAGCAGGGGGTCAACCTGATCGGGTCCAACCACTGCCATAAGCGCTGAGTTCATTTCGGGCCAGGTGTGTGTGCCCATGCGGGGTTCTCCGGTTTGGGAGCCGCGGCCGTTAACCTGGCTCCACCAGGTAAATCCCCTGATTCCCAGCTGGTCAAGAATATATTCAACGCGTTCGGTATGTGCCTGGTTAAAGACGATAAAAACTGCTTTCATGGGTTTTCAATTAGTCCAGATTCTGGAATTTTTTTCTGATTTTCTTTACTTTGTCGCGTTCTCCGCTCCTGGCAAGAACACCATACATCACCGGCACAATCACCATTGTTACAATGGTCGAGAATACCAGACCGCCGATAACGGTAATTCCCATTGGTCTCCAGATTTCTGATCCTTCACCGGTACTCAATGCCAGGGGCATCATACCCAGAATGGTTGTTAAAGCGGTCATCAGTACCGGACGCAGACGTGACCTTCCCGAGACCACAATGGCATCGTACAGCCGCATATCCCTGTCACGCATCAGGTTGGTAAAATCAACCAGTACAATACCATTCTTCACCACTATACCAATCAGCAGCACAGCACCAAGGGCGGCAACCAGGCTGAGAGTAGTATTGGTCAGAAGCAGTGCAAAAATTACTCCGGTAAAGGCAAACGGAATGGAGAACATAATAATAAATGGCATGGTAAACGACTCGAACTGTGAAGCCATAACGATGAACACCAGGATCAGACTCAGCACCATGAGCAAGCCCAGGTCCATGAAGGATTCCTGCTGATCTTCGTACGAACCGCCTACCTGTATAAGCACATCCTGAGGCACTTTCACTTCTGAAATCACCGATTTAATCTGGTTTGCCAGATCGCCAAGTGCAACGTTGTTGGGTTTTACCGACACCGTTACGATACGTTCCTTACGTTTGTGCTGAATAGCGGGAGGCCCCCAGTATTCGGTAATCACTCCGATTTCTTTCAGTTTGATACGCTGACCCATAGCATTAACGATAGAGAGTTCTTCAAGGTCGGAAATGGAGCTGCGGTATTGTTCCGACAACCTGACACGAATATCGTACTCCTCTCCTTCTTCTTTATACTGCGATGCCGTCATGCCATAAATGCGGTTACGTACCATAGCGGAAACCGTTGCGCTGTTGAGTCCGTGCAGGGCAAGTTTTTCCTTGTCGAGAACCACCTGAAGTTCGGGCTTATCGTTTTTCCGGCTCACGGTTACTTCTGTGGCTGTAGGCATCGAACTCACCTTATTTCTGATCTCCTGAGCCAGGGCATTTGTAGTATTGAAATCGTACCCATAAATTTCGATATCCACCTGGTTCTCACCACCCATACCCATGCCACCGCCTGAAGTTGATACAGCTGCTGTCACGATTTCGGGATACTGGGCAAGTTGCTGACGCATATCGTCGGCTATTACCCACACCGTACGGTCGCGATTCTCCACATCCTGCAGTCGCATCATTATATTAATGATGTTTGATCCGGTGGTGCTGAAGAGCGAAAACATGCTGCCTTCATCGTCCGAGCCTGAGGAAGAAGCTGTAATCAAAACTTCGGGGTATCGTTCTTTGATCATCTGTTCTACCCTGCGTGTGGTTTTCATCGTTTCTTCCACACGGGTACCGGTTTGTAATTCAATGGCTATGGAAATCCTTGACTCATCGGTCTGCGGCATGAAGTCGGTTCCGATAAATCGCGTCAGTACGATAGAGATGACAAAGATTGCAAGAGCACTGAGCATTACAAATGTTTTATGACGAAGCGCCCATCGCAGGGTGACTTCGTAGAAGTTATCCAGCCGGGCAAACAGAGGCTCCAGCAGACGTTCGAAGCTTATGCGCTTTGGTCTGGAAGCTTTCTCCCGAACTTTGAGAAGGCGTGCCGAAAGCATCGGAGTGAGGGTGATGGCGGCCAGGGTAGAAGTAACGATGGTAATCGTAACAATCCATCCAAGCTGGTTAAACATTACACCCGTCATACCACCCACCAGTGTCAGCGGGAAGAACACCGCAACAACCACAAGGGTGGTGATGATAACAGAAAGCCATACTTCATTTGTGGCATAGATGGCTGCTTCGCGCGGGCTGCTGCCACGTTCGATGTGCCGGGTGATGTTCTCCAGTACTACGATGGCATCGTCGACCACCATACCAATTGCGATGGAAAGGGAGGTGAGCGAGATAACATTCACCGAGTTGCCGGTAATAAAAAGGTAGATGAACGAGACAATAAGCGAGATAGGGATGGTAAGCACAATGATAAAGGTTGCTCTCCATCGTCCGAGGAAAACGAGTACGACCAACGCCACAAAAATAAATGCCCACATCAGGGTTTCGGAGAGGTTGCGGATGGATCCTTCAATAAACTCAGAAGTATCCATTATCAGGTTAATCTCCACATCAGGGGGCAGTGTCTTTTTGAGCTCTTCCAGGTTTTTGCGGATATCTCTGGCAACTCTCACCGTATTGGCACCCGATTGTTTCATCACAAACATACGGAGGCCGGTTTCTCCGTTGATTTTCTCATCGAGAGAAACGTCTTTCAGCGAGTCTTTTACAGATGCCACATCGCGCAGATAAACGGGCACACCGTTGAAATTGCTTACAACCAGGTTACTCAGCTGACGGCTGTCGCTGAACTCGCCCTGTATGCGCAGCTGATAATCCATTTCACCCATCTTCACATTACCGGAGGGCATGTTGAGGTTTTCGGCAGCGATTACGTTACCGATCTGCTCTATGGTGAGGTTATAGGCATCCAGGCGTTTGGGGTCAGCATCAACGTAAACGATACGCCTGGGGGCACCCATAGTTGAAACCGAGCCTACGCCGTCGATTCGGTTCAGGGGGTTAACTATCTTCTCTTCCAGCAGTTTCTCGAGACCCGGATAGCTTTCCTTTGCAGTAACTGCATAGAAAACAATGGGCATCATATTGGTATTGAATTTGAAGATAATCGGCCGGTCGGCACCATCGGGCAGAAGATCGTAGAGGCGGTCGAGCACGTCGCGCACCTCATTGGTGGCTTCATCAAGGTTGGCACCCCAGCTGAACTCTATTGTAATAACTGAAAGGTTGTCGGAAGATATGGAAGTCACCTCTTTTACTTTATCCACCGTATTAAGGGCATCTTCCATTTTCTTTGTGATGTTTGTCTCTATATCCGCGGCATTGGCACCGGCGTATGTGGTCATCACCGAAAGAAAGGGCGGATCTATTTCGGGGTAAAGGTCAATCGGTATTCTGCTGAGCGAATAAAGCCCCATCACAATCACCGCCGTGAAGATCATAAAGGTGGTAATGGGCTTGTTTACCGCAGTTTTATATATACTCATAACATATTATCATTTAAAGATTTAACACCGGAAATTACTTTCCCTCAATCTGTACCTTCATGCCATCGAGCAAACGGGCCTGTCCGCTGACAACTACGAGATCGCCTTTTTTGAGATCCGGGGATTCAACTTCCACCATATCGTTGTAGCGTTTGCCCATAACAACCGGGATGCGTCTGGCTATATTATCCCGTTCGATGAACAGGTATCGGTCGTTAGAACCCTGCATTTTCAGCACGGCAATTGCCGGAATCAGCATAGCCTCTTCGCGGTCAAGTTCGAGCGTTACGCGGCTGAACATACCGGGACGGAGCTTTCCGCCCGGGTTATCGGTTGCAACCTCTATGTTAAAGGTCCGGCTGGCGGGATCTATGGTAGGATAGATGTTAAAAACTTTGCCCCTGAATGTTTCACCGGGATAAATATCAACCACCAGATTTACTTCCATACCCTTGCGAATCAGAGGAAAATACTTCTCTGAAACCGGAACCAGAGTTTTTAGCCGGTCGATCTGAACCAGCGATACGATGGCAGCTTTACCCACCGGAGCCACAGGCGCACCCGAATACATTTCGCCGGCTTCAAAGTATTTACCTGAAATTACACCGCTGAAAGGTGCCCTCAGCCTGGTATTTTCCTGCAGAAAGGCCACGTTGCTGCGAGCAACTTCAAGCTGTGTTTTCAGCTGTTCGTACTGCTGAAGCGGAATGCTTCCAACTTTCCTGAGGGTATCAAAGCGTTTGAAATCGAGTTCAAGCGTACGCAACTGTACCTCCGCCTGATGGAGCTGGGTTCTGTCCATTTGCACAATAAGGTCTCCTTTGCCGACGCGGCTGCCAACTTCAACATTTATGGTTTCTATACGCCCGGGGGCAGCAGGAGCCATGTGCAATTCCTCAAAAGCCTGAAGCGTGGTTGCATATTCAACCGAACGGGAAACCTCCCGGATTTGAAGCTCGGAAACCCTGACCATTTCTACTTTCTCTGTTTCAGAGCTGGCTGAACTTTTATCACCCTTTGTGCCGGATGAACAGGCGAAGGCCGCAAAGGCTAAAACTAACAGACTGGTTTTAAAAATCTTATTCATTGTTCTTGCGTTGAGATTACAGTTTTCCATACAGTTTTTCCAATTGAACTTTAGATTGCAGAAGCTGAAGCATGGCAGTGATATAATCCGTTTCAGCTCTTACATAATTGTTGTCAGCCGTTATAAGGTCGAGACCGGATATTACACCCTGCTCATATTTAACCTTAAGGCTTGAATAAACGCGCCGTGACACTTCCACATTGCTTTTCTGGTTCAGATATGTCTCGAGGGCACTGTTGTAATTGTACCTGAGCTGCTTCTCCTGAATCTGAATCTGCTCGCTGAGCAGACTTTTATTGTTGCGGGCAGTTTCCAGATCTATTCTGGCCTGCTTTACCTGTGCACTGCGCACACCGCTCGAAAATATCGGGATGTTCATCTGCAGTCCGACTATATTGGCGGGAGTCATATCGAAATCAGGCTTCAGCAGCTTATAGGTATACTGATAAAACCCTGAAATCGTCGGCAGAGCATTTGCCCGCTGCATATCGATCATTTTTCGCGACACCATTTCCTGCTGACTAATCATCCGGAAGTCGATCTGATTTTCAATACGGAACTTTTCCGTAACCGGCGGATTGTCTTCAGACATCTTCACAAGGTCGTCGAGTGATTCGGTAAGCTCCAGTTCGGTATCGACCGAAACGCCCAGCATCAGGCGAAGCATATTCGTTGCGAGTTCGAGTTGCCGCTGCGAGGAATTCACGGCATTTTTCAGGGTGTTAACCTGAACAAGCAACTGGTCGACATCGGTTTGCTCGATGATGCCAAAAGTTCCGAGAGCGGATGTTTTGGTGTAAAGGTTACCCAGGTTATCCAGGTTTTGCGTAAGCAGTTTCAACAGCTCTTCCGAGATAAGCACGAGATGATAGGCATCGGTAACCTGTGAAACGATTTCGAGGCTGGTTTTCTCATGGCTCATCCCTGCCATTGTCTGATAAAGCCTGGCAGTTTGTACACCAACAATGTAATTTCCGCTGAAAATGAGCTGGGTCAGACTCAGGTTAAAATTACTTTGTGGTTTTATATCGATTTCGGAGGCAGGCATAGACTCGTTAAAACGGATAGAGATTTTTGCCCCAAGCGCATTGGAATAATCCACGGCAGCATTAAGCTGGGGCAGTCCGTTGGCGATGGCTTCGCGGACTGCCAGATTGGCTTTATCGACTGCCAGACCGGAATTAGCAACGGTTTTATTGTATTCCAGCGCGGTTTTTCTGGCTCCTGCCAGATCCAGGGTAATCTTTTGCTGGGCATGCAGCATTCCCGCGGTCATCATCAGGAATGTCAGCATCAGTAATCGGATTTTCATAAGTGTGGAAGATGTATAGGTTAATTTTCAAAATACTTATCCATAAGTTCCAGTCCTCTTTGCGTGCATAAGCCTCTGAAATATGGCAGGAAAATGTTATCCAGCACTTCAGGGCCCTGAGGATTCATCATCCGGATTCGCTCGCTGTTGTGCATCAGGTTAATAACCTCATGCAGAAAATTGTCAACAAGATCAATCCGCAATCCTTTCCGGAAGATACCTTCCTTAATGCCCTTCTCCAGTAACCTGTATGAGGCTGAAAACTCCTTCAGGCTCTCTTTGCATGAATAAAAGGAGGTATAAACCACCGGGTAATATTTTTTAATGTCTTCAGAAAAAACCTTTGTAAAATGCATTCGCCTTTGAGATTCCATTCTCATAATTAACACAATGGCTTCAATAACATTATCGGATCCCGTTATGATGCCAAGCATTTCATTGTTATGGTTTATGATCATCTGACGAAGTGCCTGAACAACAAGGTCGTCCTTGTCGTGAAACAGCTCATAAATGGTTCGTTTCGAAATTCCAAGCTCCGAAGCTATAGCATCCATCGTTACACTGCGAATTCCCATGCTCAAAAACATTTCCGACGCTTTCTCAAGTATTCTGGCTCTTGTGTCCATTCATTCAGATTTTGGAGCTGCAAAACTAGAAAACTTTTTCGGTTTTTGAGTTTTATTAACAATAATTAATAATTAATTAACCCCTGTCAATATGGCAATCTTCCGGTTAACTCACTTTATATGCTGATTTTCAATATTTTTTATTCCCCGGAACGAAAATCACCACGGCCAGATTTTTTTATAATTTTGCAGCCCGGTTTCCCGCATGTATCGTGCCACATGTTATCAGATTTAATACATATTTCGGATTTTTCGTATGAACTTCCCGACGGACAGATTGCCCGCTTTCCTCTGGAGCAGCGGGATGCAACCCGTTTGCTTATGGTGAAGGGCAATACGGTGCACGATTCTGAATTTCCCCGTCTTCCTGAATTTATCCCTTCCGGCAGCATGCTGGTTTTCAACAATACCAGAGTGATAAAGGCGCGGCTTGTATTCCGCAAAGAAAGCGGCTCCAGGATTGAAATATTCTGTCTTCAGCCCCTGGGAGGATATGGGCAGACGGGTGGCACAGCCCGGTGGAAATGCCTCACGGGCAACGCCCGGCGATGGAAATCCGGGCTTCTTGAAATGCAGGTTCAAACGGATTCGGGTCCGGTCACCCTTAAGGCTGGTAAAGGAGCTGAAGTTGCGGGTGCCCGCGAGATCACATTTTACTGGGACAATCCGGCCATGCCTTTCGAGCAGGTCCTGGAATTTGCCGGCAACGTACCCCTGCCTCCATATCTGAACAGAGAGCCGGTAGAGGAAGATGCCGTAAGATATCAGACTATTTATGCAGAACATAACGGTTCGGTTGCCGCACCCACCGCCGGCCTTCACTTCACGCAGGCTGTGATGAAACAACTGGGTGCCCGCGGCTGTGCATTCGAATACCTTACGCTTCATGTGGGAGCCGGTACATTCAGGCCCGTTACATCCGAAGACATACGGGAACATTCCATGCATGAAGAAGAAATTATCGTCGAAAGAAACAGGCTTCTCAATATCATCAACCACCTTCCTCAGCCCATCGTACCCGTCGGAACAACCTCCATGCGCACCCTTGAATCGCTGTACTGGCTCGGAGTGCAAATACTAACGGGTCGTGAACCGGAAGACACCTTCCACATTACACAGTGGGAACCGTATCGTAACGACGTAAATATTCCCGCGGCAGAAGCACTGCAGGCCATTTACGACTTCCTGAAACGAGAAAGACTGCAGTCGATCAGCGGATTTACCGGAATTATGATTGTCCCCGGTTATCGCTTCAGATTATGCAATGCATTGGTTACCAATTTCCATCAACCCAAAAGCACACTACTTCTGCTGGTAGCAGCGTTTATCGGCGACACCTGGAAGTCAGCCTACAAACATGCCGTTGACCGGGGCTACCGCTTCCTGAGCTATGGCGACAGCTGCCTTTTTATCCCTGCACCCGCCGGCGAATAGCCAGCCTCCTGCAGAAATGCAAGCCGTTTCACACGCCTTAGACTACAAATAAACACCAGTGCGGTGACAATTAGCAAATTGCATCACAGGGTCAACTTTACATGCATTTGAGCCGGTGGAATCAAAATAGTTGTACATTTAAGGAGGTAAACGTACCGCATCTGAATTCAGAAAGCTTTTGAAACCCTTATTTAGAAACATCTCTAAATTACAGTTTCACTGTCAGGTACTTACGAATTGACATATATTTGTCCGGAAATACGAAAAGCGTATATAAGTCAGGAACATACTGTTCCTCAATATATTACAGAACCAAAGAGATTCAATCCGAGGAAACCAAACTTAAGCGGTTATGAACAAGTTTACCAAGCCGATCACATTTTTTCTGGCTATTGTTGCGCCTTTGCTGATTGTTACCTTAGTACTCAGGCAACCGGCGCCGGACAACAGTCTGCTCGACAGGGTACGTGCAGAGCATCCCGAAAGGCATAAATCTGCTGTGGATCACAGCAAATTTGAAGTGTTGCAGAAAGATTTCACCAATCCCCACGAAATTACGGCTGCATGTCTTTCGTGCCACACCGGCCGCGGCGAAGAGCTGATGCACAGCGCCCATTTCAACTGGGAACGCGAAGCATTTATCCCGGGACGCGGGGTTACTTATCTGGGGAAAAAGAACCTGATTAACAATTTCTGCACCGGGGTTCAGTCAAACGAGGGCAGCTGCATGAAGTGCCATGCAGGCTATGGCTGGAGCGATACCACCTTCGACTTTAAAAATCCCTACAACATCGATTGCCTTGTTTGCCATGACAACACCGGCACGTACAAAAAAGCAAGTGGAGGGTCGGGATATCCGGTGATGGGTCACAATGGCCCTGACTTTAAAGCCATTACCGCCAGTGTTGGATTTCCAAAAAGCGAAAATTGCGGAACCTGCCACTTTGAAGGAGGCGGAGGAAACAACGTAAAACACGGCGACCTGGAGCTGGCGCTGCTGACAGCCGGCCGCGACGTGGACGTACACATGGGGGTTGACGGCATGAATATGGAGTGCGTCGACTGCCACACTGCCGATAACCATGTAATGAAAGGCCGTTATTACGGTGTTTCTTCAACCAATACCCAGCGTCTTCATTGCGAAGACTGCCACACCTCCGTTCCGCATACCGAGTCCATCCTGAACGAACATTCCATCAAAGTTGCCTGCCAAACCTGTCATATTCCGGTATATGCAAAGGTAAATGCAACCAAAATGTACTGGGACTGGTCGACGGCCACACGTAAAAAAGACGGCAAAGGATATGAAACGCTGGATAAGGATGGCAACGTCGTATATACTTCAATTAAGGGTGACTTTGTTTGGGAGAAATTTGTCAAGCCCGAATACCTGTGGTTCAACGGAACTGCCGACCATCACCTTATTACCGACAAGGTGGACACAACCCTGACATTTATCCGTCTCAACACCATGAATGGCGAATACAGCGACCGCAATTCCAAAATTGTTCCGGTGAAAGTGCACCGCGGAAAACAGCCGTATGACACTCATAATCTGACGCTTATTCAGGCCAAGCTGTGGGACAGCGAACCAGGCAAAGGCGCCCTCTGGGTTGATCTGGACTGGGAGAAATCGCTTGAAGAAGGTATGAAATACGTAAACCTGCCCTACAGCGGTCATTACGATTTTATCGACACCAGGATGTATCTTCCTGTAAACCATATGGTTTCTCCCAAAACCGAAGTAGTTACCTGCAGGGAATGCCACACCCGAACTAACGGAAGACTTGCCGGCCTTACCGATTTTTATATGCCGGGGCGCGACAGAAACAGATTCGTTGATATTGCCGGACAGCTTATGCTTCTGCTTTCCTTCCTGGGAGCGGCGTCGCATGCTGCACTTCGCTACCATGCGGCCCGTAAACGCAATACAACTGCAAACCATTAATCCGGAAGCAACATGACAAAATATAAAAAAGCATACGTTTACAAGGGTTTCGAACGATTCTGGCACTGGAATCAGGCCCTGCTGATCTTTATACTCGCTTTTACAGGATTTGAAATCCACAGTTCGTATACTTTTCTGGGCTTTGCCAATGCCGTGAAAGTGCATAATCTGGCAGCCTGGGGACTGATAATCCTGATTGTATTTGCCATTTTCTGGCATTTTACAACCGGTGAATGGAAACAGTACATTCCCACAACCAAAAACCTGAAAGCTCAGGCGGAATTCTACCTGTTCGGAATATTCCGGAATGCTCCGCATCCGACAAAGAAAACCGTCATCAGCAAGCTTAATCCGCTGCAGAGACTCGTTTACCTTGGTCTCAAAATACTTTTTATCCCTGTGATGGTAGTTTCGGGACTGCTTTATATGTTCTACCGCTACCCCCAGGGCAACAACATAGAAATCATTAACATCGGCAACCTGGAAGTAATTGCCATCGTTCATACCGCCGGGGCTTTTATCCTGCTGTCGTTTGTGCTGGTACATCTCTATCTTATCACTACCGGCCATACACTCACTTCGAACCTCAAGGCTATGATAACCGGATGGGAAGAACTCGAAGAAGAAGTTGCTGAGGAAGAAAAAAAGCCGGCATTCCCCGGCAAGGGAGAAAAAGAACAGGGGTAACCGGAACGAATGCGCTTATGCTGTGATAACCGAAATTTCATGATTACGGTAAGGCTGGTTTTCAAACCGGAAGACAAACCGAACAATAAAAACTTTTTCGAATGAAACGAACAACCATAACCAATGCACTAATGCCGGTTTTCCTTGTTTTACTGTTTCTGCTTGGCGGGTGCAGCAGCAAGGATACAACCGATGTGAACATGCCGCTTGCAGAAAATCAGTCGGCGTCCCTGCTTACGTATTTCCAGGAAAACGGCGATTTCATCAACACCACTGCTCCGGCCATCATGACTGCTGCTGAGCTGAACGGCATGCTAAGCAGAAACATCCTTATCATCGACCTCCGGTCTCAGGAAGATTTCGACGCCGGACATATTGAAGGGGCTGTAAGGCTTGCTCCCGGTGACGTTCCTGCATTTTTTGAAAACGACGTTGATGCCCTGTCGTTTGAGCGCATTGTATTTGTATGCAACCGAGGGCAGATTTCATCGTATGTTGCGGGAATAATGCGCCTTCTCGGATATGGAAACACCTGGGCTGTAAGATATGGAATGAGTGCATGGAGTCGTGAAGCAGCAGCATCGGGATGGGATAAAGCCACGGGTGACTATCCGGAGAGGCTTACCAGTGAGGATTCCGCCCCCCCTGGCGGGAAGAATGAACCCGCCGTTGTTTCGACGGAAGCCGGAACCGGCAGCGAAATCGCTTTGCAACGGGCTATGCAATTACTGTCGATGGATCCGGCCGCTCATCTCATCAGCTACAGCGATCTGATGAAAGAGGTTGACAAATACACCATTGTAGCTTATGTTCCTGCCGACTGGTATCAGCAGATGAAGCATCCTGAGGGAGCAATTCAGTTTACGCCCAAAGCCTCACTCGGAGCAGAAGTTGAATTATACAAACTTATGCCCGGAAAACCAGTAGCCGTTTATTGCTTTAACGGCCATCACAGCGCCCAGGCTGTAGCCTATCTGAGAATGCTTGGCTACGATGCTTACTCGGTAACATACGGAGCCAATGGTTTTATGCACAGCGCATTCAGCCGCGAGGAACAGGCTACAAGCCGTTACTGGTCCGATCTTCAGAAAAATTCTTTTCCGGTAAAAAAAGGCCGGGGTGATGGCTCCGGACAAACCAATAAACCAGCAGTTGTTAAACAGGCACAGGGTGGTTGTGCCTAAAAAATCAAATCATATGGATCAAAAACCAAAACCTTACATGAATCCTTACCTGGCAGGCTTTCTGCTGGGATTGGTTTTGCTGACGGCCTTTTTTGTCACAGGCCGCGGACTCGGAGCCAGCGGATCCGTAAAGAGTGTAGTTGTTCAAACCGTAGGTAAAGTCGCACCTGCCTACGCCATTAAAAACCCCTTTTATGCATCCTATTTCGCTGAAGGCGATGGCCGGCCGATGAAAAACTGGCTTGTCTACCTGACCCTTGGCGTACTGGGCGGAGCCTTCTTCTCGGGATTTATGTCGGGAAGAGCAGGGATAAAGGTCGACAAAGGACCACGCATTACAACCCGGACCCGGCTGATAATGGCGACAGCCGGAGGTTTTCTGTTTGGACTCGGGAGCCAGTTCGGGAGGGGTTGTACCAGCGGAGCTGCACTTACCGGAATGGCAACCCTATCAACAGCAGGCTTCCTGACTATGATAGCCATTTTCGGGTCAGGATTCGTATTTGCCTATTTCTTCAGAAAATTATGGATCAGCTAAAACCTTGATAATTATGGCACCATTGATACCTCAGGGGTTTATTAATCCCGATCTGAATCTCTTCTTCGCCTTCGTAATCGGTCTTGGTTTTGGCTATGTTCTCGAACAGGGCGGATTTTCAACCTCACGAAAACTGGCAGGCGTATTTTACGGATACGATTTCGTAGTGCTGCGCGTTTTCTTCACCGCAGCCATTACAGCTGCTCTCGGACTGCTTATTTTCAGTTACCTGGGATGGATCGACTACAGCATGCTTTATATCAATCCTACGTTCCTGTGGTCGGCCATCGTAGGCGGCGTAATTATGGGCCTGGGCTTTATTCTGGGTGGTTTTTGCCCCGGTACAAGTGTGGTTGCTGCCGTTATCGGAAAGGTGGATGCCATGTTTTTCGTTGTGGGAATGATGCTCGGAATTTTTGCCTTCGGGACGTTTTACAAAACCTTTGAACCTCTTTACAACGGATATGACCTGGGCGGAATCTTCGTATATGACTCCCTGGGAATGAGCCGGAACCTCTTTGTCTTCCTGCTTGTCCTTATCGCTCTTACCGCTTTTATCGTCACTCGCAAAATAGAAGACAGCGTCAACAAAATAACAACGGATACCCGCTTCTTTCATCCTTCCTATACCGCACCTGTTGCATTACTGCTGGGGATTACCCTTCTGGTAGTACTGCTGCCCGACAAACCAAAGGCTGTATGGAATGAAGTATCTGCCGGTACTATTCTTGCGGAAGCTGCGGAAGGGAAGCACAACATCAACAGCGATGAACTTGCATATAAACTGCTGCATGCCGAAGACAACGACCTGCTTCTGGTTGACGTCAGAGACAGTGAAGCGTTTGCGCGCTTTAACCTGCCCGGTTCGGTGAATATGCCTCTGCCAGGAATATTACAAGATAACAACCTGAAAATACTGGAGAAATCCGGTAAAAAAGTTGTATTCTACAGCAACGGAACTACTGCGGCAAGTCAGGCATGGCTGTTTACACGCAGAGCCGGACTTGAGGATGCCGGTGTTTTAACCGGCGGTCTGAATGATTTCTTCTCAGCGTATTTCGCAGATTCAGCTGTCCGGCGTCACGATCTGAATCCGGAACAGGCTGTTTTCTTTACCCGCTTCCGCGAAAGAGCCGGAAAAGCCTTCCGCGAAGGAGGCGCCGGTGAAGTTCAGGGAAGAAGCCAGGCACCGGTCAGAACACTTGTCAACATTCAGCCACCTCCGCCAGGAAAAGGCGGTTGCTGACAGCTGGAGGCAAGAGGGCGGCCTTGTGTGCAGCAAAGGCGCGTTAATGCCATAAGGCCCAGCCAACTCCCTATCGTTGTTATACTGCGGGAAAGGATTAAAAAATTAAACACCTACAGAACCTTTGGATCAATGGAAAATACAAACGACAAAATGCTCACCTATGCAGCAGCCAGTATAATAGCTGTAGTTCTGCTGGTAATTCTGCTTCAATGGCAGATGGCCCCCTCCTATTCTGCGGCCAACGATAAGGTGCTGGAGCAAGTCACCGGCACTCAGACGCTGATTCTGCCGGGCGAGTTGCAGCAGATGGCAGAAAATGGCTCTCTTGCCGATTATACCCTGGTCGACCTGAGAACGAATCCTGACGGCCAGCTGCCCGGTATCGAAAAAACGATACAGATACCTTTCGGTGAACTTCTTGAGGCCCCGAATCTGAAAAAGATGAAAAAAGCCGGCGTTCTTTTGCTGATAGCTGACGATGAATCGGTTTCACAAATGGCCGTTGCCCTCCTTACCTCCAAAGGGATAAACCATAGCCGTGCGATTTCAAATGGTTATTCTCAGGCTGCCGGAAATTCGGATAAAAAACTGGCCCTCCCTGCACAATCCGCACACGGGGAGAAAGCCCGCTGGGATTATGGCAGGTTCTTTAAATCGGAAGGCGGCACAACGGGAAGTACACCCACAGGACCTGCTGCAGTGCCTCAGGGAGTAAAAGTTGTGAAAGCCGCCGGAGGGTGCTGATGGAAAGTCAGGGAAGGAAAGAAAATATCCGGTAGCAATTTCTTCAGCGCCCAGGCCCTGCCGGTCTGACGCTTAAAGTATTATCGTCAGAAAACCAAACAGCAGAAACCATTGCCCGGACCAGGTAATCAGCACACTTTTTCCACGGATCTCCTTCAGCCATGATACGGTTAAAGGAGATTCGCTATTTTTGAAAAAAAATACACCCTGAATGGCAAACGAAACCAAGGGTAAAACCGATTCCGGTTTTGCGGCAGCAGAAGGCGAAATGTCGTTCTGGGGTCATCTTGATGCCCTCCGCGGCCATTTATTCCGGTCGGCTGCAGCCATTATACTTCTCGGAATTATTGCCTTCATTAACAGAGAAATTATTTTCGACCGTTTGATTCTGGCACCCGGACAATCGGGATTTATAACCAACCGCTTACTTTGTTCACTGGGGCAAAAACTGAATCTGCCTTCGTTATGCCTTGGAGATGTTAACCTCAGCATCATCAACATCAACCTCTCCGGGCAATTTATCACCCATATGTACATCAGTATCGCGGCAGGGCTAATTGTTTCCTCACCTTATATAATATGGGAGATCTGGCGGTTTATTAAACCCGCACTGTATGAAAACGAACGAAAATACACCCGTGGAGCCGTTCTTATCATCTCCCTGCTGTTCATCCTCGGGGTACTTTTCAGCTATTTTCTTATTGTTCCGCTAACGCTGAATTTTTTCGGGAATTATCAGGTCAGCGAAACGGTAACCAATCAGATTGCTCTCTCTTCCTATATCAGTACGGTGGTTTCGGTAACCTTTTCGATGGGAGTAGTGTTTGAACTCCCGGTTTTTGTTTACTTCCTGGCAAGGGTGGGATTGCTAACCCCTGACTTTATGGCCCGTAACCGGAAAGTAACACTTGTAATCCTACTCACCATAGCGGCCATTATTACCCCGCCCGACGTCATCAGCCAGATACTTGTAACAATCCCCCTTTACGGGCTTTACGAACTGGGGATTGTAATCGCACGCAGAGTTTCCGCCGATCGCGAACGCCTG
Organism: Bacteroidales bacterium UBA6248; assembly: GCA_002441345.1. GTDB lineage: Bacteria > Bacteroidota > Bacteroidia > Bacteroidales > Lentimicrobiaceae > Lentimicrobium. Next base: position 19,323 of record DJVU01000093.1, on the reverse strand, counting down.
GCGGAATGAGCGGGTGTAACCTTTCCCGGAAGCCGGCGTCAAACTGACGAACTTTAACAAATAAATTATGTCAGAAACAAGATTATACCGCTCCGTTCACGGAAGAGTCATTGGTGGGGTGGCCGGCGGACTGGCCGATTTCTTCGGCATTGATCCCACTATAATCCGGCTGATTTTTGTCTTGCTTGTCATTTTCGGCGGCAGCGGAGTATTAATCTACATCATCCTTTGGATTATCCTGCCCGAGAAAAATCAGTACAATACTTTTTACGGATACACAACTCCCCCGCCCTCGCCCGGGAGTTCGGATTCGGGTGTTGGTGAAACCTATGAGGGATTTGAAGAAGGAAGTCCAAGACAGCCCTTGAATCAGAATAAAGAAACAGCTGATACCATGCAACGCAGAAAAATGGACGGAAGCCTGATCGGCGGACTCCTTCTGATATTTTTCGGATCTATTTTTCTTATCGAACGTTTTGTGGCAAACATCAACTTTTCCGATCTGTGGCCCATCGCACTCATAATCATTGGTCTTGTCCTTATTTTTGGCAACCTTCCCTGGAAACCGGCTGCCAAATCCGGAAAAATAGAAACAAAAGCGGAAGCAACCGCGGATACCGACAATAGTTCTCAAACCAATTAAATCCTGAACCCATGAGCTACCGTAAAATATTCTGGGGCGTTCTTCTGGTAATCATTGGAACCCTCTTTATCCTGAAAAACCTGGGGATCATCTATTTCGACTGGGGAACCATCTGGAGGTTATGGCCTCTGATTCTCATCCTCTGGGGTATTTCTCTCATCCCTGTAAAGGATTATCTGAAACTAATCTTCTCAATCCTGGCTATTGGATTATCGATATTGATTGTCAGCAAGTACGACAAAACCGGTTATTACAGTTTCGGATGGGATAAATCGTACCACGGCAAACAATATAACTATCCCGAAACCGACCGATGGGACAGTATGTCGGAAACCCAGGAACTTTTTCAGTCGTACGATTCCACGATCGGAAGGGTTGAACTGAAGCTGGAAGCCGCTGCCGGAACCTTCCGCCTTGAGCCTTCTGCACCCTCAGACAAGCTGATGACCTTCGTTAAAAAAGGCAGCATCGGGAATTACAGTATGACCTCACAGGACCAGGGCGACAAACGGACCATAGAACTCAGCATTCAGGACTCAAGGGTAAAGGTTGACAAAGTTGGCAACTATGTGAGGCTTGGACTTCATCCCGATCCGGTTTGGGATCTCGACCTGGATATCGGAGCCGCATCCATCGATTTTGATCTGAGTAATTACAAAGTAAGCGAACTGGAAGTCGACGGCGGAGCATCTTCTATCAAACTGAGACTGGGCGATCTGAACGAATACGCATCCGTCAGCATCAACGCAGGAGCAGCTACCATTGATCTTTTTATTCCTGAAAATGTTGGCGCTGAACTAAGAACCGAAACCGCCCTTTCGAGCAAAAACTTTAAAGGCTTTAAGAAAATCAGCAACGGTCTTTTCAGGACCGACAATTATGCCACAGCCACGAGGAAAGCCGACATCCGGATCGAAGCTGCCGTTTCGAGCCTGAGCGTTATCCGGTATACAAAATCCGAAGCTGAAGCCGAAGTGGAAGCCGAAGAGATTGAAGAATAACGCCTTACGTCCAGACGCCATACCAGCGAAGCGGATTTAACGAATACATCCATTACAGAAAAGACACTGCGACCGATATTTTGCAGTGTCTTTTTTTACATTATTATACGTCTTACCAGTAGCTTAGCAGCGGATATCACAGTGGATAATGCGTTTAAGCCGTATTGTATTTATTCTTCAGCTCCGGGAGGAATACACTCTTTGCCGAGGAAGGCACTGAAATGGCTGCACAATTCGGCAGGCGCTTCAGCATGTACCCAGTGCGAAGCTTTTTCAATGGTCTGAATCTGAGCCGCTGGAAATAACTTGCGGATCAACGGGATATCGGCATCCACGATATAATCGGAACGTCCTCCACGGATAAACAGCGTCGGACCTTCATATGTATCCGAACTTTCCACCCCCTCGAATACATAATCCATATTCGCGTTCAGCGCTTCCAGGTTTAACCTCCAGTCGAAGCTGTGCCGGGTTTTCCGGTACAAATTTTTCATCACAAACATTCGGATGCGCCTGTTCGGGATACTGGTTTCGAGCAACTGTTCAACTTCCGCCCGCGAATGCACGGCATCAAAGTTCACTGCCATCATGGCGGCAATCATATCAAAATGAACGTTGCGGCCGGGGTATTTTCTCGGGCTTATATCAACCACCACCAGTCGCTCTGCCATTTCCGGATGCTCCAGGGCGAAGGTCATAGCAACCTTCCCGCCCATGGAATGTCCGATAATCATGGGGCGCTCCAGCTTATGTTCCGTAATGAACTCAAGCAGATCGTCGGCCATCGCAAAATAATTAAATGTTGCACTGTGGGGCGACTTTCCGTGATTACGCTGATCGGGAATGTAAACCGAAAACTTTTCTGCCAGTTTTTTACCAAGTGTAACCCAGTTATCGGAAACCCCAAAAATCCCGTGAAGGATTATAACCGGCTGTCCTGTACCATAATGACGGTAAAATAACTTCATATCTGGAAATTAAAAAAATAGAAATGGATGTGGAATTTATACCGGGAGCCATGGCTTCAGCTCGCGCAGATAAAGTTGAATAGTAGTTTCGAGTCCGTAATAAAGTGCATCGGCTATCAGTGCGTGTCCGATGGAAACTTCCTGTATACCCGGAATGGTTTGTACAAAATATCGCAGGTTATCGAGGTTAAGGTCATGCCCTGCATTCAGGCCGAGACCGGCAGCCGCAGCAGCACGGGCCGCTTCCACGAAGGGTGCGATGGCTTTCTGCCTGTCGGTGTGATACCCGGCCGCATAGCTTTCCGTATAAAGCTCAACCCGGTCGGTACCCGTTACGGCAGCGGCTTCTGCCATACGGGGATCGGGATCCACGAAAACCGAGGTACGGATGCCTTGCTTATGGAATTCAGCGATTATATCGGACAGATGATTCCGGTATTTAATGGTATCCCACCCCTGGTTCGATGTAAGGGCATCGGGGGCATCGGGAACCAGCGTAACCTGATGCGGCTTTACTTCAAGTACCAGGTCGATAAACCGGGGCTCGGGATTCCCTTCGATGTTAAACTCTGTGATCACTACGGGTTTCAAATCACGGGCATCCTGATACCGGATATGCCGCTCATCGGGCCTTGGGTGTACGGTAATCCCCTGTGCTCCATAACGTTCACAATCAATTGCAGCTTTTACCACATCCGGAAGATTCCCTCCCCGGGCATTCCGAAGCGTTGCAATCTTGTTTATGTTAACGCTTAATCTGGTCATGGCTTCCTACTTTTTACTGCAAAGGTATTAATTAGTGAAACGTTCTCGCCACATATTCCAACCCTGCGGAGGGACAAGAGAGTTTTATCCCGGTCTGCTCCCTTATCCGGGCATCCGGTTTTATCATGTCCCGCAAAACACAATCCGAAGTGATTATCTGCAGGTTAACCTGCAGGGAAGTCGATGGTAAGATTCCGCATAAGCCATTTATTCGTAAGTTTGTACTGTACAAATCAACCCAGCCATGTTAGCAAAAGAACTGATCAGCGATGCCATCATGCCTCTGAAGACGTCCGACACGGGTATTACTGCCCTCAACTGGATGGAAGAGTTCAGGGTTTCACACCTTCCGATCGTGAATAACAGCGATTTTCTGGGGCTTGTATCGGAGGCTGATATTTACGAGCTGGGTAATTATGAGGAGCCTCTCGGGAACCACCCCCTGGGCCTTTATAAACCTTATGTATATGAAAATCAACATGTTTACGATGTTATTAGGCAGGTTTATGAGCAAAAGCTCACCCTTATTCCGGTACTTGACCATAAAAATCACTACCTGGGATCGGTAACCCTGCAATGTCTGGTCAAGTATTTTGCCCGTCTTGCAGCCGTTGATAACCCCGGGGGCATCATTGTCCTCGAGATGGGGATCAGGGACTATTCGCTCAGCGAGATAGCCCGGCTGGTAGAGATGAACGATTCAAGCATACTCAGCCTTTACGTGCAAACTCTGCCCGATTCCACACGGATGGAAGTCACTCTCAAAATCAACCGCATGGACATAGGGGCTATTATACAGACCTTTACGCGGTATAATTATAACATCAAAGCCTCGTTTTTCGAAGGCGATTACAACGAAACCCTGCGCGACCGTTACGATTCGCTGATGAAATTTCTCGAATTATGAGGTTTGCGCCGGCGACCTTCCGTTGGATTGTTCTGGTTACTGCAATTATGGTGCTTTGCAGCGATGCCTCACCAGCCGGATCCGAAACGGATACCATTGTAATTGCATCCATACACACAGTAGGGAACCGAAGGACACAGGAATACATTATCCTGAGGGAGCTCACTTTTTCGGCGGGCGACACACTCACGGGCAAACAGCTGGAGCAGGCGCTGAAAACCAGTCAGGACAACCTGATGCGGCTTTCGCTTTTCCATTTTGCCGATTTCTCGGTACATCCATCCCCCGATAACAAAGGCACGGACATCAGCATATCCCTTACCGAACGCTGGTATACCTGGTTGTGGCCGGTTTTTGAAATTGCCGACAGAAATCCGAATGCCTGGCTCGAAAACGGAGATTTCAGGCGTATTTCCTACGGCTTGTTTTTTCAGCAGGAGAATTTCAGAGGGAGAATGGAGAAGCTGCATTTGCGCTTTAAGGCCGGTTATCAGCAACAGCTGGGACTGCTTTACGAAGCCCCCTACCTGAACCGTAAAAAAACACTTGGTGCCGGAATAATGGTAACACTGGGAAGGGAACGGGAGACGGCAATAAAAACGCTTGAGGATCGCCTGATATATCACAGAGATGAAGACTTCCTGCGCTGGTACACCGGCGCGGACCTGTTTTTACGGTACCGTCCGGGAATTCATCATAGCCATACCTTAACTGCACAGCTGAACCGCTTTCGCTTCAGCGACACCTTGCTTTCCCTGAATCCGGATTACGCCGGAACCGGTGACGAAAAAGTTGTCATCCCCCGCCTGTCCTATCTCCTGAAAGCCGATTTTCGCGACCAGCGGGGGTATCCCTTACGGGGATGGTATGCCGATGCCCTGCTCGAATGGACCGGAATACTGCCTTTTTCCGAATTCAACTACCTTACGCTGCGTTCGTCAGCCCGAAAGCATGTGCCGCTTCACGGGCGATGGAACCTGGCAGCAGGAGCAGCAATAAAAATTTCGACGGCAGGCACGAAACCCTGGTTCCTGAACCAGGCGATGGGCTACGGACGCGACTACGTCAGGGGATACGAGTACAAGGTTTTGGATGGCGATAACTTCTGGATTACGAAAGTGAATCTGAAATATGCGCTTCTGAATGAGAAAATAGTCTGGTTAAACAGAATTAAGGCAAAGCAATTCAATACCATACCATTCTCGGTGCATGCTGGGGTATATGCCGATGCCGGACAGGTATGGACAAAGGGCGAAGAGGAAAACACCGGTCTGAAGCGCAGTGTTCTAACCGGAGCCGGACTTGGACTTGACTTTGTAACCTATTACGACAAGGTAGTACGCACTGAATTTTCGGTAAACCGTGAAGGACAGGCAGGCTTTTTCGTTCATTTTATGGCAGCCATCTGACCGAAACCAGCGGCGGAGTTGTACATTTGCAGAATAAAGCTGCTGTTTGAAGGCTGTTAAGCATGCATTTCGCCTCAACCTGAAGGCTATCACATACATACAGCTGCTTTAATAAACTTTTTACCATGAAAATTGCTCTTTTCGGAAAGACATTTGCTGAAGAACTGTTGTTTTATTTCCAGCAGCTGGTAGAAATACTGGACCGGCATAAAGTCAGCATATTGATACACGAACCTTTTTATGAATTTGTAAAGAGCAGGATACAGTTTTCGGGAGACCCTCTCACATTCAGCAGGTACGATGAACTTCCCGGGAATGCGGATTTTTTGTTTTCTATTGGGGGCGACGGTACCATGCTTGATGCCATCACCCTGATCAGGGACTCCGGAATTCCGCTGATGGGGATAAACCTGGGCCGTATGGGCTTTCTTTCGAGCATTTCAAAAAATGAGATAAACCAGGCGGTTGCCGCTCTGCTGAAGGGCGAATATACCCTCGACAAACGCGCTTTGCTGTGTGTGGAAACGCCGGAAAACCTGTTTGGTGAAATCAATTATGCACTTAATGAGTTAACGGTCAATAAGAAAGATACCGGGTCGATGATACTGGTACATGTGTATGTTGACGATGTACTGTTAAACTCCTACTGGGCCGACGGACTTATTGTTGCGACACCTACCGGTTCCACGGCTTATTCGCTGAGTTGCAACGGTCCGATTATAACGCCTGACTCCGAGAATTTTGTGATAACGCCCATTGCAACGCACAATTTAACCGTGCGGCCTGTCGTTATCCCTGACAAAAGTGTGATAAGGCTAAAGGTTGAGGGTCGGATGTCGCAGTACCTTGTCGGGCTTGATTCCCGGAATGCAATCATCGATTCAGCAACAGAAATTGTGGTGAAGAAGGAAAAATTCTTTGTAAACCTTGTACAACGCACGGGCGATAATTTCTTCACCACCATCAGGCAAAAACTGATGTGGGGGCGCGATGTCCGCAACTAAACCGTTGCCTTCAGTCATTCATGCTTTTCGGCTCAATATTTTTTTTACTTTTGCAAGCCAAATCAGGTGCTTAAAGTAAGTGTTCCGCATTTACCGGGCATATAAAATACCCTGGCCGTAAAAGTACAGCCTTGAACGACCTATGAAAAAAACGCTGCTTTTAACCTTATTTATCCTGTTCACAGCCCGGTTCGCAGTGGCACAGCAGTATGCCGAAGTGGGCATCAGCGGAGGCGGTTCCTATTATCTTGGCGACCTGAATCCGGGTGGTCAGTTTCTGTTGACAAGTCCGGCTTTCGGCGGATTCCTCAGACACAATTTTAATGAGCGGATTGCAGTCAGAGGATCGCTGATGTACGGAACTCTGAAAGGCGACGATGCGGTCAGCAAGATCAACACGAACCGTAACCTTAATTTTACCTCTCATATAACGGATATCTCAGGGGTCTTTGAATTTAATTTCCTCGAATACTTTATCGGAAGTCTGAGGCATTTTGTAACACCATATATGTATGGCGGAGCCTCGGTATTTTTCTTTAATCCGAAAGCAACATATAACGGGATTACACAGGAACTCCAGCCACTCAATACAGAAGGGCAGGGCAACTCAAATTTCCCCGGTCGCAAGCCTTACCGCCGCACCGGATTCTCCATTCCATTCGGCATAGGAGTAAAATACAGTCTGAACGACTTTATCGGAATGTCGGTCGACTGGACCATGCACAAGGCATTTACCGATTACATCGATGACGTGAGTACCACCTACTATCTCGACCTTAAAGGAACCGATCCTGGCGAAGCGGATATACCGGAACTGTTTTCGGATCCAACGCTGAATCACACAAAAGGAATGCAGCGCGGAGATTCGAAATACAACGACTGGTATTCATTTCTGAGTGTGAGTGTATCGCTCAGGCTCAATTATCTGAACAAACAGCGGTGTCTGAACATATATTACTGATTTGAATGATGGCCTGAATGAAGTGTTGTTTGCGGCATGTGCACCAATAATAAAATCCGGATTATTTGACCGTGATACATGCTGTTGCATTGATTAACAATAATTAACATCCGGAATGTATGTTATTACCAAATACACGGTAATTTAGTTTCGTGATTCTGAAGAATGGATCTTAAAGATAAAATCGACCTTACCAGGCTGCCCGGGCACATTGCCGTCATCATGGACGGAAATGGACGTTGGGCAAAAAACCGTGGTGAAGTCAGGGTCTTCGGCCATCGCAACGGGGTTGAGGCTGTGAGACAGACTGCTACTGCAGCCGCGGAGCTGGGGATACGACACTTAACCCTCTATGCCTTCTCAACCGAGAACTGGAAAAGACCAAAATGTGAGGTGGATGCTATAATGAACCTGCTGGTTGCATCCCTCAGTTCCGAGCTGGGCACACTTATGGATAACAATATCAGACTCAAAGCTATAGGCGATCTTTGCCATTTGCAGAAGAATTGTTTCGCACAATTGCAGGAAACGATGGCCAAAACAGCAGACAATACCCGCATGGATCTTATTCTTGCCTTAAATTACAGCGGCCGCTGGGATATTACCGAAGCCGCACGTAAAATAGCCGGCGATATTGAGCAGGGTAAAATCACAAAAAACGACATTGACCAGGATCTTTTCAGCACCTATCTTGACACTTCCGGAATTCCCGACCCTGAATTGCTTATCAGAACCAGCGGTGAATACCGGATCAGCAATTTTCTGCTCTGGCAGCTGGCTTATGCTGAATTGTGCTTCTCACCCAAACTATGGCCCGACTTCAGAAAAGATGACCTTTACGAAGCTATACTGGATTATCAGCACCGCGAACGGCGCTTCGGCATGACAAGTGAACAAATTAAACCTTTGACCAATCAATGAAACTTAGACTCCGACTGATTGCCGCTGCACTGCTGCTTCTTCCGCTTTTTACCACAGCTCAGATCAGGCTGGGTGACGACCTTAGTGAAATAGACTACTCCTCTCCCCGCGAATACATCATCGGGGGAGTAACCGTAACCGGCGTACAATACCTGGACCATAATGTACTGATTATGATCTCCGGCCTTCAGGTTGCTGACCGGATCGAAGTTCCAGGCGATAAAATCCGCAAAGCAATAGAGAAACTCTGGGCTCAGGGTCTTTTTGAAAACGTGAGCATTTCCGCCACCAGATTCTCCGATGATCTTATATTTCTGAACATCAACCTTCAGGAAAGACCGCGACTTAACCGTTTCTCATTCAAAGGTGTAAAAAAAGCCGAAGCCGATGATCTGCGCGAAAAAATCAAACTTATAAAGGGCGATGTCGTTACCGATAACGTTCTTATTCGCACGTCAAACATCATAAAAAAACACTTCATCGACAAGGGATTCCTTAACACCGAGGTAGAAATTACGCAGGTAACCGACAGTGTTAAAGCCAATGAAGTAAGCCTGGTGATCAACGTTGACAAAAACGCCAAGGTCCGGATTGATCAGATTAACTTCATCGGCAACAGCAACCTCAGCGATATGAAGCTGAAGCGGTCGATGAAAAACACCAAGGATCGCGGCGTTTTCAGACCGTTTAATGCGCTTGACCGGATTATGCTCGAAACGCCCCGCAAGCTGCTCACTATGAATGCCGACACCCTCCTTGGCTTTGGTTCCGATGTAATTTTCAGCAACTTCAGGTTCAGAATTTTTAAAGCTTCGAAATTTATTGAAGATGATTTCCGGGACGATCGCATCAGCCTTATCGGGAAATACAACGATGACGGGTTCAGGGATGCCGTTATTGTGAGGGATTCCATTTACCGCTCGGGTCCTAAAACTATAAGCCTCGACATAGAAATTGATGAAGGCCGCAGGTATTATTACGGCGATATTAAATGGGTGGGTAATACCAAATACTCAGCCCAGCAACTCAACGACGTGCTGAAAATCAAACGGGGAGATGTTTATAACCAGAGTGAGCTGGATGCCAATCTGAACTACAATCCCAACGAAATCGACATCAGCACCCTTTACCTCGACGATGGCTACCTTTTCTTCTCCGTGACCCCCGTGGAAGTCAGGGTTGAAAACGACACCATCGATCTTGAAATGCGGATCAGGGAAGGAAAACAGGCTACAATAAACAAAGTAATTGTAAAGGGAAATACCCGTACCAACGATCATGTGGTTATGCGTGAACTGCGGACGAGGCCCGGACAGCTGTTCAGCCGATCCGATATCATCAGAACCACCCGCGAACTGGCTCAGCTACGGTATTTCGATCCGGAGAAAATAGTACCTACACCCATCCCCAACGCCAACGATGGCACCGTTGATATTGAATACAAAGTAGAAGAAACCTCCTCGGATCAGATTGAACTTTCGGGAGGATGGGGCTACGGCAGAGTGGTTGGAACCCTGGGACTTTCGTTCAATAACTTTTCGGCACGTAAAATTTTCAATAAAAGTGCCTGGAGACCAATCCCTTCGGGTGACGGACAGAAGCTGAGCCTTCGTATGCAATCCTACGGAACAGGATATCTGAGCTATAGTGCATCCTTTACCGAACCCTGGCTGGGTGGTAAAAAACCAAATTCATTCAGCGTCAGCTATTACCATTCACTCTATTCTTACGGATCAAAAAACAGCGAGAATTACCAGTCGTTTAAAATCGATGGTTTCATGCTGATGCTCGGAAAAAGACTTGCATGGCCCGACGACTACTTTACGCTGGTACAACGGCTAAGTATTCAGACTTACGGCCTCAAAAACTGGAATCTGCTATCGTTCGGCAGCGGAAACGGAAACTTCAACAACTACAGTTACGGGGTGACCTTTGCACGCAACTCCATCGACAATCCTATTTTCCAGCGTTCGGGCTCAGAAGTTTCGCTCAGTCTGGATGTAACACCACCGTACTCCCTTTTCAGCGACAAGAATTACGCAACTATGGCTGAGCAGGACAGATTTAAGTGGATAGAGTACCACAAGTGGAAGGTGAACTTTTCCGTTTATCGTCAGATTGTCGGCAATCTGGTAATCAGTGCACGCACCCGCTACGGATTTCTTGGACTGTACAACAGGGATATCGGGGTAACGCCTTTCGATCGCTTTTACCTTGGCGGTGATGGCCTTTCGGGATACAACAACCTCGACGGTCGCGAAATTATCGGGATGAGGGGTTATTCCAATGAGAGCCTGACACCGGATTACTGGAAAGACAAAAACCAGGGAGCCACCATATATAACAAATCCACTCTTGAACTCAGGTATCCGTTATCGCTGAATCCCAGTGCCACGATTTATGTTATGTCATTTCTGGAAGCCGGTAACGCCTGGAGCAACTTCAGGAGCTTTAATCCGTTTGCCCTGAAGCGGTCGGCTGGTGTGGGCGTAAGGGTCTATCTGCCGATGTTCGGACTTCTGGGACTTGACTGGGGATATGGATTTGATGAGATTCCGGGCCTGCCTTCGGCAAACAAGGGTCAGTTCCATTTCTCCATCAATCAGAGTATAGATTAAAAGCCTGAACTGTCTGAAGACATTTCAGGTAAAGCAAGATAAAACAGGGTATTAAGAATGGCAGGTTTTTTGCATTAACCCCTGATCAGTCAACACCCAATTAACCCTCAAACCAAAAAGGAGGAAACATTATGAAAAAGACCTTAATTGTAGCTTTAATCATGATTTTTGCCACTGCAGGAGCTTTCGCGCAGAAATTTGCCTATATCGACAGTGAATTCATCCTCGAGAACATCCCGGAATATTCGGATGCAAAGACCGAGATTGATGAGCTTTCCATTCAATGGCAGGCAGAGATTGAGCAGAGATTTACCGAGATCGACCAGCTTTACAAAAATTTCAGGGCCGAGGCAGTACTTCTTCCCGACGACATCAAGACCAAACGTGAAGAAGAGATCATCAGTAAGGAAAGAGCTGCCAAAGAGCTCCAGAAGCAAAGGTTCGGAAATAACGGCGATTTATTCAAAAGGCGCCAGGAACTTATCAAACCCATACAGGAAAAGATCTTCGCCGCACTCGAATCCCTTGCTGCTTCCGACAATTATGCCGTAATTTTTGACAAGGCCGGCAGCGTTTCAATGATGTACACCAATCCAAGGTACGACATCAGTGAAGAGGTTCTTGACAAAATGGGCTACTCGTACAAAAGCCGGTAACAGGCAGACACGGCATCTCTGATTGATATCTGTACTAAAAAACAACCAATTAAGAAAATTTTCTATTTTTGCCCAGCAATTAACTTAAACCCGAATTATTACATGAAAAACGTTCTGAAAATCTTCCTGGTACTTGCAGTTGCATGTTCAGCCATGCAGGTGAGTGCTCAAAAAACCCAGAAAATCGGACATATTAATTTTGCCCAGCTTTACGAGATGATGCCCGGTCAGGATTCCATCAGGGCTGCTTTCGTAGCACACCAGGAGCAGCTTCAGGCTCAGTTTCAGGTTATGCAAACCGAATACGAAAGCAAGCTGAACGAGTACCAGACCAACCAGGCTACCATGTCAAACATCATTAAACAAACCAAGGAAAGGGAGATCATTGACCTTCAGCGCAGAATACAGGAATTCCAGCAAACTGCCCAGGAAGATCTGCAGAACAAGGAAGAAGAGCTTACCGGCCCCATCATCGAGAAGGCAAGAAATGCCGTTAAAGATGTTGCCAAGGAAAACGGGTACAGCTTTATTCTGAATTCAACCGAAGGATTGGTGCTCTATACCGAACCGGCGGATGACATCATGCCGATGGTAAAGAAAAAACTCGGACTCAAATAGTCTATTTTACCGGTAGACGTAAAGCCATTCCTTCGGGAGTGGCTTTTTTTTGGCAATAAAAAAGCCCGGCGAACCGGGCTTAAAGAATTACTTGGGATGATATTAAATTACTTTAACATTCACTGCATTTAATCCTTTTCTTCCTTCCTTAAGATCGAAGGTAACTTCGTCGTTTTCCCTGATCTCATCGAGCAGTCCTGTTACATGGACAAAATACTCATTGTCAGAATCATGATCCTTGATAAAGCCGAAGCCCTTCTGATCATTAAAGAATTTCACTGTTCCTTTACTCATTGTGATAAAATTATTTGATGAAGCGGCAAAGGTAGTCAAAAAAACATATGAAAATAATTTAGCGTCAAAGATTTTAATTATTAATCACTTAGGTCCTTTAAAATTTATTCGGATTCATATAATTATTGATTATCAATCGTTTAAAGATTAGCCTCTTTTTAGCTCTTTACATTCCCCAAATCTCCCCTGGGGGGGGAAGAGCATCTGCCAGTATTTTGTAATTAACTGTTTTACATCTTTTTAGATTATTCTGTACCTGCAAATTGTTTACAGCCGGGTTAAGAGCCTGCTTATACCGGCATTTAACCGGACAATTAAGATCAAACTATTTTTTTCGGCCGGATTGCGACAAATTACCCGGTCTGGCAGTAACTTTATACCGACCAAATCGCACAAAGATGGAAAAACCACGCATTGAGCCGGAGTGTTGTCCGGAATTTAACCCGGCCGCCTGGGATAACCAGGTAATTGAATGGGACAAAAAGAAATTCATCAAAGGCAGGGTTTGTACCTTTATGTTTATGCCCCTGAATTTTGGCGGGGCGATGCGGAAGATGAATGCCCTTGTCGGGAAAGCCGGGGCAGATATTCCAGACTGGCTCTGCCTTTCCGATCATACTTCAAAATGGAATATGGACCTTTACCTTGCTGTGGACAGGGAAGTGCAAGGCGCTGAAAACACCTCCATCAGTGGCAAATTTTTCAGCCGGGTATATGAAGGCCCGTTCCGTGACACGGGCAAATGGTCGGAAGACTTTAAACAGGCTGCGAAAGAGCGGGAATTCAAAATCACTAAATGGTACATGTGGTATACCACCTGCCCGAAATGTGCGAAGAAGTACGGGAAAAATTATGTGGTGATTATCGGAAAGACAGAATAAAGAATGCAAATCGCGTTATCCTGAAAGCGTGATACCTCTCCGGGATGAGCGAATGCAGTGTTCAGACGTCCAGTCGCTGAGGAACAAAATCATCGTTCACAGCCGCAAACAAAAAACGGGCTTCAGCAGCTTTTATCTGCACGCCGCCCGATACGTTTTCCTTATGTACAACAACTTCAACACCCAACAACACCCGTGAGCGTGAAACGACGCGTGCAGCAACTTCAACAACCTCGCCCTGAAAACAGGGTTTCATAAATCTCACCTTCTCTACCGAAACAGTCACGAGCCTGCGGTTCAAAATCCGGACAGCAGCAATGTAGGCCGCTTCATCCATCCATTTCAGGAGGTTACCCCCGAAAAGAGCACCCTGATCGTTAAGCATACCCGGCATCACAAGCCGTGTATTAATGGTTGTGTTTCTTTCCATGTGCTGATGATATTCAGATCATGCAAAAATACAAAAAACTTGCGAAATGAACTATTGTTCATTATCTTTGCAGCGAACTATTGATCATTTACTTATGTCACCCAACTTTAAACGACCGCGAAAGATACTCAGTCCCCCGCCTGTAAAAGGCTTTAAACCATATGGTCCGGATCTGGGTGGTGAAAACGGTGAGCCTGTGATGCTGCTGTTTGAAGAGTACGAAGCTTTGCGGCTTTGCGATTACGACATGCTTAACCACCACCATGCATCGCAGGAGATGGGTGTTTCCAGGCCCACATTTACCCGGATTTATGCTTCGGTGCGCCAAAAAATAGCCCGGGCGTTTGTAGAGGGCAGGCAAATTACGGTGGAAGGGGGTAAAGTTTATTTCGATTCGGGATGGTATCACTGTGCTTCCTGCACTTGTCTGTTCAATAATCCGGAAATGGAGCCGGAGGTCACGTCCTGCCCTCTCTGCGGCAGTAAAGATGTCGGGACGTCAGATGCTCTCCCCGAAAACGCATATATATATCCCGGGTCTGAAGATGTTTGTGTGTGTCCGGCCTGCGGGATGGAAATAAAACACCAGCCGGGTCGTCCGTGCGGGCAACAGATATGTCCGTCATGCAACACCAGGATGAAACGCAAAGGAAAGCCGGGGTGCCGTAAATAATAAAACTGCAGAGTATGAAGATTGCAATAACATCAACCGGCAATTCACCGGAGTCTACACTGGATCAGCGCTTTGGACGCTGCTCATATTTTGTGGTTTACGATACAGAAAGCGGTGCCACTGAATTTATTCCAAATCCGAACAAAAATGCGGAAGACAGTGCCGGATCGGGATCGCTTCAGTTACTGACATCCCGAAAGGTATCGAAAATTGTATCCGGGGAGTTTGGATCCAAAATTAAAGACACACTCGACAGGATGAAAATCCAGCTGATAGTTCTGAGAAAGCCGGAAAAAACCATTTCTCAGATTATTGAACTGCTGGATCATGCAAAAAATAAATAATCGGGATTGCCTGATCGAAACACGACCAGGCAAGTCCGGGCCGGCTGCAGATTCAGCTGGTCACACGCCGCAGGGCGAAACCGATGTTAAACAATAAAAAATGGAGGCAATTATGCCAGGTTTTGATCAAACAGGTCCGGAGGGACAAGGTCCCATGACCGGGCGCAGAATGGGAAGATGTACAAATTATGGATCATCGTTAAGGAACAGACCGCGTGAGGCGGATGAAAAGCGGGAAGAAAGATTTCCGGGGACGGGCCGTGGAAGGGCATGGGGAATGGGCCGTGGCCGGGGCCGCGGTGCGGGATGGCAGAACCGTTTCAGAGGAGGACAGGAATAAGCAGATAACGTATAACCTCACAAAAAACGAATGAATGGGAACACAAGCAATTAAAGTATCATCCGTTGACAATCAGCAATTGCTCACCATGCTGAATGCAGCTCTGGCCGAAGAGTGGCTTGCCTATTATCAGTACTGGATAGGCGCCAGGTTACTCGAAGGCCCGATGCGCTCAGAAGTAGAACCCGAATTGCTGGTCCATGCCAATGAAGAATTGAACCATGCAGTAATGGTAGCCGACCGGATTATTCAACTCGGCGGAACCCCGGTTATTAATCCTGCCAACTGGACAAAACTGGCCCGTTGTGCCTATGATGAACCGTCGGATCCGTACATTGAAGTCATACTCGAACAAAACTTGCGGGGCGAGCGGTGTGCTATACAGCGGTACCAGGAAATTGCGGACTTTACCAGGGGGAAGGATTACACTACCCACCAGATGGCCGTTTCAATTCTGAACGATGAAATCGAGCACGAAAACGACATCGAAGACTGGATGAATGATATAAGAAGAATGAAAGAAGAGTTCATGAAAATCAGATTGTAAACCTAAAACAAAAAAAATGGAAAACCAGAACAAGGAAATTATTCCAATGCCACGCATTGGCGACAAAGCGCCTTCGTTTAAAGCAGTAACAACACAGGGCGAAATCAACTTTCCCGCCGATTACAGCGGAAGCTGGGTCATCCTTTTCAGCCATCCGGCCGACTTTACTCCGGTATGTACTTCAGAGTTTATGACATTCGCTCATATGGAGCAACAGTTTAACGAAGCCAACTGTAAACTGGTCGGTCTTTCGGTTGACGGACTCTACAGTCATATTGCATGGCTGAGGACCATCAAGGAAAAGATTGAATACAGGGGTATGAAGGACATTGAGGTAACATTCCCTCTGATTGAGGATATTACCATGGAAGTGGCAACGAAATACGGTATGATGATGCCGGGAGAGAGCAATACAAAAGCCGTTCGCGCCGTATTCTTTGTTGATCCCAGGGGAATCATCCGTGCTATTATTTACTACCCGCTGAGTCTTGGCCGCAATTTCGATGAGCTATACCGTGCTCTGGTTGCCATGCAGGCTGCCGATGCATTCAGTATTGCAACTCCTGCCGACTGGCGTCCGGGCGATGAGGTTATTGTACCCACAGCCGGCTCATGCGGTGTTGCCAAAGAGCGCATGGAAAACCAGAAAGACATCAAGTGTTACGACTGGTTTTTCTGCACCAAATCCATCAGCAAGGAAGAGGTGGAAAAAGCCGTACTAAAAAAATAACTTAATGAAAGCAACAGTCACGGCAGATTGGTCGTGACTTTTGCTTTCTATCACTCTATATGCCTATTGAAATGAAAAAAAGAATCGCAATACCAATGGCAGGCGACGTACTGTCGGAACACTTCGGCCATTGTCAGTATTTTGTTTTTGTGGATGTGGATAACGATGCCATCACCGGCATGAGCCGGATGGATCCGCCGGAGCATCAGCCCGGTACTTTTCCGCGCTGGGTCGCCGCCAATGGCGCTACCGATGTAATTGCCGGTGGCATGGGTCCAATGGCCGTCGGCCTGTTCAACGAAGCCGGAGTTAATGTATTCGTTGGCGCAACAGCAGATATCCCCGAAAATCTGGTTACCCGTTTTCTGGATGGAACACTGAAACTAAATGCAAACTACTGCGATCATCACGGGGAGGGCGGACATCACGAACATGGACACCATAATCACTGATTCAGAGGCATTTAGTGACTTGCGGTGTAAGGACTGCATGTTGCGATCGTATCATGCCCTGTTCAATAAATTCGGGATTTCACCGGAAGTACGGAAAGAATTCCTGAATGCCTTCAGCAGCACGGTTCAAACCCGGCGGTTTGAATCAACGCCGGAGGTGCAGCAGGTAATGAATGGCATTTTTCGTTCAATCACAGGTATAAACGATGCCTTTGCGACCGAAAAAGCCGAAAGCAACCGTATAGCCGAACTTCTTTACTCGGAATGGAAACCCCGGATTGTTAATGCAGAAGATCCGTTTACAGCGGCACTGAGGCTTTCGATAGCCGGGAACATTATGGACTATGGTGCAGCAGAGAGCTTCGACATTCATAAAACGATAGAACGTGTTATGAGAGAACCCTTTGCAGCTGATTATTCCGAAAGGCTGAGGCATGACTTGCGTAAAGCTGTTTCGGTGCTTTACCTGGGCGACAATTGCGGTGAAATTGTATTTGATCGCTTGTTTCTGGAAACCATTGGACACCCAAACGTTACCTATGCCGTTCGCGGCGGGCCGGCCCTGAATGATGCGACACTGAAAGAAGCAGCGGAAACAGGCATGCATCGGGTTGCAAACGTCGTTCATAACGGCTACGATGCTCCGTCAACTGTGATAAAAAAATCGGCTCGTGCCTTTCAGGAAGCTTTTCGGTCTGCTGATCTGATCATTTCAAAAGGCCAGGGGAACCTGGAAGGGCTGATTAATGAAAGAGATCCGAGGATTTACTTCCTGTTAATGGTAAAATGCGATGTGATGGCTGAAAAACTCGATGTGAAGAAAGGAAGCTTTATCGTATATAACCAGGGCGACACTGAATTAAACAATGGGTTGTACCGTTGATCGGCTTATAAAGCTGCAAATCAAATGGAAAAAATCAGACTGGGAATAATTATTTGCGACAGGCACAATACATGTGCCGGAGGTAAATGTTTCAGGGCATTACAAAATCGGGACGGAGCATTTGAGATATATAAGAATCAGGATGTTGAACTTGTCGGCTATACAAGCTGCGGCGGATGTCCTGGCGGAAATATTGAATATGCCCCTGAGGAAATGATAAAAAACGGGGCCACGCATATACACTTTGCAACAGGCTTTCTGGTTGGATATCCTCCCTGTCCTTACCTGGAGTACTTCAGGGATTTTATTTCCATAAATTATGGCATGAACGTGATTATGGGAACCCATCCAATCCCGCAAAAATACCTGATGACGCACCAGAAGCTGAATACGTGGAATACTCCGTTTCTGACGGAAGCAATTGAACAGGTAATGAGCAGTGAATCCAAACGGGTACAATATGACTGATTCTCCCGGTATAAAAATAGCCATTGCCAGCGGCAAAGGAGGAACCGGTAAAACCACGCTTGCCACTAATCTTGCGGCTTTAATTGCAGAAAGAGAGGAGGTGGTACTTGCAGATCTGGATGTGGAAGAACCAAATTCCGGCCTCTTTTTCACGGCCGGGCTCGTTCACGAAGAGATCAACGTGAAGGCAATGCCCCGTTGGGACGAATCAAAATGCACCCTTTGCGGGATTTGTGCCAGAGTCTGCAACTTCCATGCAGTAATTCGTTTAGGACCATCCATTGTTGTCTTTCCGGAACTTTGTCACAGCTGCTTCGCCTGTTCGGAACTTTGTCCGGAAAACGCATTGCCGATGATACAGAAAAGAACCGGAATACTATCGGAATTTCAGGCCGGCAATCTTCATTTTATCGAAAGCAGGCTTGACATTGGCGAAGAACAAGCGGTTCCTGCGATAGCAAAAACCAAAAAGTTTGCTGCGCAAAAATACCCCATAGTTCGCATAACCCTGTTCGACTCCCCGCCGGGGACCTCCTGCCCGGTTATGGAGACGGTCAGGGATGCGGACTTTGTACTGCTGGTAACGGAACCAACTCCCTTCGGACTTCACGACCTAAGTTTGGCAGTTGACACGGTAAGGGTTTTCGAAAAACCAATGGGAGTAGTTATAAACCGATATGGTACCGGCAACGACGATGTGGCTGAATACTGCAGACGGGAACAAATTCCGGTGTTGGCGAGAATACCCGACAGCCGTCGTATTGCCGAACTATATTCGGCCGGAAAGCTGATTTATAAAGAAATTCCGGA
>DJVU01000040.1 GCA_002441345.1 Bacteroidales bacterium UBA6248 | reverse complement strand
TTAAGCGGCCGGCGGGCTGCCAGGCAATGCGCCAGTTGACCAGTACATCGCCGGTGTTGTGTTTTTGCCTGTATTCGTAAAGTCCGGGCAATATAAAGATGGGAACCGCCACGCCGTTTACCCTGAGCGAATCCTCAAAAGCGCGGTCGATGTTAATGATGTGGCTGTGATAATCCAGGTTAAGGCCGGTGGAAAACTCTTTTACGGAGATGTCGAACGCCACTTTCACATTGTGGTAAAACCGGTATTTAAGGATGTTTTTATTGGTGGAGGCGGTATTTTCGCGTTTGCCGAAATCCTTGTCAACAGGGTTGGTATAGGTATACCCGGCGCTGAAGGTGAACTTCGCGATGCCGGCACTGCCCCTGCCTGTGAAATTGACTTCCATACCGGCAATGCGGGCGTTGGTGATGTTGTATGCCCTGAAACCGGTATAGTTGAAAAAATCAATCAGGGTGGGATTGGTCAGTCCGGGCGGGTAATGCTGACCGAAGGTAAATTCAATCATATTCCTGTATTCGGTCCAGAAAAGGGCGGCATCGGCATATCCCAGCACATTCCCCAGCGAAAAGCCCTGCTTGATACCCATCTCTGCATTCCAGCCGTATTCCGGCATCAGGGTGTCGTTGGGGAAAATTTTCAGCGCCCCCACCGCGGTGGCTGCATACTTTTCGGCGATGGCCGGATAGCGGAATCCCTGCCCGAAACTGCCGCGCAGAAAGGTGTATTTCCCCGCCTGGTAATTCACCCCCGCCCTGAAGAGCGGATTCGACGCCTGGCGCTCACGGTTGATGCGGTGCCATTCATAGCGGCTTCCGAATGAAAACCGCCATTCCCTGTGTTGCTTTTCGGCCTGTATGTAAACCGACTGATTGGACGCGGTATGCCTTGCGTTCCCGAAAAGGTTGGAGACGGTTTCAACACTTGTTGCGCTTGCCCCGGCCGTTATTGAAAGTTTGTTTTCCCATTTCTTCAGGTACTGATACTCCCCGAAAAGGGTGTTGTCGTAGTTGTGCAGCGAGTCGCTGTCGTAGGTCACTTTGTAAAACCTGCCTTTCAACGAATGCCGGCTGTCATCGTTTCTGTGCCATGTAAGATGGGGATCGAGGTTGAAGCGGGTATTTTTAAAATGCTGGTCAAAATCGGGTGACGCCCTGTACACGCCGGTGTCGCCGTTGAGCCAGAGCAGAAAGTTGCCGCCTTCGTTAAACATGGCATTGGCGTTGAGCCCGGCAGCCATTCCATCAATTTTCCTGAACCTGTACCGGGTATTCAGGTTGGCACGGATGTATTTTTCGTTTTCATTTTCACGATATCCTTTGTCGGTGTGCACATTGGCCCCGCCTGCGAGGTCGAGGTTACCTATCCTCCGGCTGTGCGAAAAACGTGCCCCGGAATAGAAGGGCTGTGCATCCCACCAGGCAATTTCACGGCGCCGGGGATTCCCGTAGATTCCGCTGTAAAGCGTGAATGCTGTTTCGGGTTTTTCGCCGGGGTAGGCGGTGCGGATATTAATCACCCCGTTCAGCGCGGATGATCCGTACAATGCGGAGGAGGCCCCCTTGAGGATTTCTATCTGGCTGAGGTTTTCGAGCGGCACAAAGTCCCACTTGGCTTCGCCACCACCGCCGGTGAGCATGGGCAGGTCGTCGAGCAGCAGCAATACCCTTGATCCCACGCCGTAGCTGTACCCGTTGCCGCCCCTGATGCTTACCTGGTCGTCGAGAAACATCACCCCTGGCACCTGTTGCAGGGCGGTTTCAACCGAAAGGGTATGGGTATTCTCAATGGTGGCATTTCGAAGTATCTCCATGGAAACGATTACATCAGAAATTTTTTGCTCATAGCGTGCCGCGCTCACTACCAGCTCGTTGAGCATGCTCGCCTGAACCTGCATGGCCACATCAAGAGTGATGATTCCAGTCGTGCTTATTTCCAGGGGTTCCACCACAGGCATATAGCCCATAAACCGGAAGTGTAGCCTGACTTTGCCCGATGCAGCCGGAATGGTATAATAACCCTCGGTATCGGTGGCTACCCCTTGCCTATCGTCAAAAAAAACGTTTACTCCCGGCAAAGGATCCCCGCTTGCAGCGTCAACAACTCTTCCTTTTACAACCGGCGTTTGCGCTGCTGCGGATAAACTCATAATCAGGGTTAACCAAAGCGGCAGCAGCCGCATGCGTGTGGAGACTGCTTTCATTATCCTTATCATTTGCCGGAGGTCAGTTACCAGATGGCCAGTTTAAATGCCGATGATTCCCGTTTGTACGGGTGACGGAGAATGCCGTAATATATGCCAGGGTTTAATCCGGGGATATCCATGCGGATGGTATTTTCGCCCTGACGAAGAAAAAGGGTGCGGTTTAGCACTAACTGATTATTCAGGGCATAGATGTCGAGAAGATAGCTACCTGTTTCAGCAACGATACATTGCATGGAAAACTCCCCGCTTGCAGGATTCGGGTAGATCCTGACACCGAAGCTTCCGTTCCCGGAAAGCTCATCCATTCCCCAGGTGCCTGCATCCAGCACCGTTAAGCTGTAATACGTTATTTCGTAAGGAAAAGGAATGCCAAGTCCGCCCATATAGCCAACTACGGTAAAACGTAAAGGATATACTCCCACCTGTTCTGGTGTCGCTGTCCCGGTAATGAGAAGGCATCCTCTGCTGCCGCCGTGCCAGAAACCCGACGGACTGTTGGGCAGAGCCTGAAAGCCTTCGGGAAGTCCGGTAATTTCCGTAACTCCGATGGAATCGATGGCGAAGGTAGGGAATGGAGCGACCGTTGTATCAGCAGGGATAATTGCGGTAATAACAAAGTTATATTCGTGAGTGGCAACAGCGGGAGGTAAACCCGCAGCACTGTCGGGATATATGCCCGGGGCACTGTAATAGGGATTGGGTTCGCATTGTCCGAAAGCGATGCTGACAGAAATGAGAGATACGAAAAGAAGTGTAAATGTATTTTTCATGGCTTCTGACTTTTAGGACGTTTAAATCAAAGTTACGCAATTTCATTCAAAAAAGCACCATTTGTTGCGCTGCAAACGGGCTCTGACGGGTTCTTCTCCTTTCGGGAAGGTGAACTGTATAATATACCAGCATACAACATCCGGAGCCGACATAGGTTTTAAAAGTCAATAGGGAAAAATTGTACCTGCTTTCTGGGTAAATGCATAACTTTGCGACATAAATCTTTGAAACTATGAGAATCAGAAATCTAATTTTGTCAGTTCTGGCCGTAACTATTTTTGCTTCGTGCAATCAGCGCGGCAGCAATGAGTTTGAGATCCACGGCCTTATAAAGGGTGAATCCGTTGAGGAAGTATATCTGAGGAGGAGCAAGGACGGTAAGTTTGAAACCCTGGATACAGCAAAGGTGGAATCGGGAAAGTTTACCTTCAGGGGTAGCATCACCGATCCGGAAATATATTATATTGCCATTGACGACAACCGGTTTCTTTCGTTTTTCAACGAAGCTGCCGGCATCGACATCGCATTTCACACTGACAGTTTGATGGCGCCTTCGGTAAAGGGTTCGGAATCCGACAGGCAATACCGCGATTATCTTAAGTTTTTTGATGCGCAGCGTTCGGAACAGATCGGCCTGTACACTGCTTATAATGAAGCCAGCCGTGCAAACGATACTTCGCTTATGCAGAAGCTGAATGCTGAAATAGAAGACCTCGAGGTGCGTCAGAAAAATGAAGTATTGGATTATGTGAAAAACATCAGCAAGTCGTTTGTAGCTCCTTTCGTCATAATGCGAAACTCTCACTCCATGGAGCTTGAAGACCTTACCAGGGCACAATCGCTGCTCGATAAAAGTGTGATGAATTCACCCTTTGCAATAATGCTGAAAGACCGTATTACCATTCTTGAAAACGTTGCCATCGGGAAACAGGCTCCCGATTTTACGATGAATAACACCGAAGGAGTACCGGTATCGCTCAGCGACCTGCGCGGAAAAGTGGTGCTGGTTGATTTCTGGGCTGCCTGGTGCGGGCCCTGCCGTGCTGAAAATCCTAATGTTGTGGCTGCGTATCAGAAATTCAGCAGCAAGGGCTTTGATGTGCTCGGTGTGTCGCTCGACCGCGACCGCGATTCCTGGCTGAAGGCCATTTCGGACGACAAACTTACCTGGACACACGTTTCCGACCTGCAGTACTGGCAGAATTCGGCAGCAAAACTTTACGGGGTAAATTCCATCCCGTCGAATGTGCTGCTCGATAAGGATGGTGTTATCATTGCCCGTAACCTCCGGGGTGAAGACCTGCACAGGAAACTGGAGGAATTATTTGCAGAATAGTTCTGCATCTAAAACGTATAAATTGCACTCCGGAAAATCGTTAAAAATAGTGGTTTTCCGGAGTTCCTTTATAAACGTTTCCGTTTAAAAAAATCACTCAGTAATTTACCGCATTCTTCGGCCATGATGCCGCCTCTGACTTTTGTTTTGGGATGCAGGAGGCTTGCATTCAGGGTTGAGTACCCCCGTTTGGGATCGGAGGCTCCGTACACGATTTCACCCAGTTGTACCCACATGGAAGCTGCGGCGCACATGGGGCATGGTTCCAGGGTAACGTAGAGGGTGCACTCGTTCAGATATTTTCCGCCTGTGTGACTGGAAGCAGAGGTAAAAGCCTGCATTTCGGCATGAGCGGTGGCATCGTTCAGGGTTTCGCTAAGGTTGTGTCCGCGGGCGATGATTTTCCCCCGGCTCACGATTACGGCACCTACCGGCACTTCATCGCGTGCAAGCGCCAGAAGGGCCTCGCGGTATGCCTCCTGCATAAATTGTTCGTCGGTTTTTAGGTGATCCATCCTCGTTAGGTTCTTAAAGCTGAACGCCTGTCTGCAAAGATACGCAAACGGCGTACCGGCATCCCTTCCGTGGCAAGGTTTTTCACATCATTTTCCAATTCATTTACTTTTCTTTCAATGCATTGAAACATTTTCCATTCCGATTGTTTATTAGAGGTCGTTCCGGAATCCTGTAACCGGCAGGTTATGGTAACCGGAACGGCTGTTTAAAATTATTTCCGGCACCGAAGAGGGTAAGAGGTTCACAAAAATTTCCTATAATTGCAGGCCTCAAGTCTGTTAACGGGGTATAACATTTTTAAAGATTTTGTTTGTACGGAATGAGGACTAAGCTGCTGATCGTTACGCTTTTTTTCGGTTTTTTTATGACCTTACCCCTTATGTCTGCCTCCGCTTCAGCAGGCGGCGAAACACATAAGGAAGAGTTTAATGCCGGGCACCTGATCATCGATCACATCGTTGACAGCCACGAATGGCATATTGCCAGCATAGGTCATACCCACATTTCCATCCCGCTGCCGGTTATCCTGATCGACCAGGGGAAGATTCACGTATTCAGCTCATCAAAATTCCACCACGGCAATTCTTCATACAAGGGCTTCAAAATTGAAACCGAACGGAACGCAAACAAGGGGAAAATCGTTAAGGTAATCCCCGGTACCATGCAAACCGATACAGCTGCAGCAAAACCCGTCGATCTGTCGGTCACCAAAACCGTTGCAGGCATCTTCGTGAGTTTTCTGGTTGTAATCCTGATTTTTTCATCCGTAGCGCGTTCCTACACACGTAACAAAGGACATGCCCCGCGCGGATTGCAGTCGGTGCTCGAGCCGCTGATTCTCTTTATCCGCGACGAAGTAGCAAAGCCTTCCATAGGGAAGCATTACGAGCGGTTTATGCCCTTTTTGCTGACCCTTTTCTTTTTTATTTTCTTCACCAATCTGATCGGACTTATCCCGCTGTTTCCGGGTGGTGCCAACGTTACCGGAAACATCGGTGTTACCCTCGTGCTTGCAGCCTTCACCTTTATGATGACCGCTTTCAGCGGAAACAAATCGTACTGGCAGCATATATTCAATACACCCGGAGTACCATGGTGGCTTAAGTTCCCAATCCCCCTGTTTCCGATTATTGAAATCACAGGGGTTGTCGTAAAGCCCTTTGTACTGATGATTCGTCTCTTCGCCAATATTACGGCGGGGCACATCATTGTACTGGGATTTGTAAGCCTGATTTTTGTTTTTGGCAAAATCAGCCCCGGTCTCGGATACGGAGTATCGGTGGTTTCGGTATTTTTTGCTGTATTTATCAGCGTTCTGGAGTTACTGGTGGCCTTTATCCAGGCCTACGTTTTCAC
>DJVU01000066.1:6220-9413 GCA_002441345.1 Bacteroidales bacterium UBA6248 | reverse complement strand
GCAAAGTATTCGCTGTTGTTGCGCGAATCGCAGGCGATGGCAGCTCTGATTTCGCTTTCGCCCGGAAGAGCAATTTTCATGTAATTGGCAAGGCCCTGGGTGGCAGCCCCAACGGTATATTTGTTCATACGATTGGTGCCTGTCCCCATGATTCCGCGCAATCCTCCGGTTCCGAATTCCAGATCCCTGTAGAAGCATTCGATAAGTTCGGGTAAATCCTTTTCCATCATTTCCTTCACGGCCCTGCGGGTTTCCGCATCGTAGTTGCCGTTGAGCCATTGCCTGGCTTTCTCAATCACTTTAGGATCAACGTCTTTAATTGTCATAGTATGGATATTAGAGTTTATTCATCCCGGTTTCGTATCAGATTGGTATTAATCAACTTGCGATAGCCGTCGATGATTCCGGGAGCGTTAAAGGTAACAATAATTCCGATTTTTTTGCCCGATATTTTTAATCTGGTTTGCAGGCTGCTCATCTGAAGCGAAGAGATCACAGGATCTGATACAATTTCAATAATTGCCTGGTTCTCAACAAGTATTTCTACCGGGATGTCTTTGTTTATTTTAATATTCTTGTAAAAAACAGGGAAAAAAACATCGCGCTTGAACATCAGTCCCTGCAGCCGGAGTTCATGTAAAAAACAGGTTTTATAAACCGCCGGATCAAGGCCGGGCCCAAGTTCTTCATAAACCTGAGAGGCAGCTTCAAAAATGCGGGTATGCAAGCGATTCAGTTCAGCCCTGTTCATTCAGCAAAGCTATGCATTTTTTAAGGCTTTCGCGCCAGTAAGGAACGGTTTGGCCGGTGGTGGCAACGTATTTTCCTTTGCTCATCAAACTGTAGTGCGGTCGGGGTGCTGGAAGTGGATAACCGCTTGTATCGGTTGGTTTTATCACACAATGGATGCCGGCAAGCTCAGTAATGGCATGGGCAAAATCGTACCAGCTGCACACGCCTTCGTTTGAGAAATGATAAATGCCTTCGGCAGCGTTAATCCGGATGAGGTTAAGAATTGCCTGAGCCAGATCGGCAGCCCAGGTAGGAGAGCCGAGCTGATCGGAAACTACCGTTAACTCACCTTTTTCACGGGCGACGCGGAGGATGGTTTTAACGAAGTTATGACCATAGACTGAATAGAGCCAGGATGTCCTGACTACAATGGCTCCCGTGCCGGGTTGAAGCACACGCTCTTCCCCGTCGGCTTTGGAATGCGCATAAACCCCATTGGGATTGACTTTATCGGCCTCCGTATAAGGCTTGTAAGCGGTGCCGTCGAAAACGTAATCGGTTGACAGGTGAATCATCCTGGCGCCCTGTGCTGTAGCCGTTCTGGCAAGCAGGGCAGGGCCTTCCACATTTAAAAGCCGGGTTTTTTCCGGTTCCAGCTCGGCCTTGTCAACCGATGTATAGGCGGCACAGTTTATTATCCAGTCGGGCTTGAAATCCGCCATAAATGCTTCAACGGCAATTGTACTGGTGATGTCTAGTTCCAGGTAATCGGTAAAAAGAAATTGTGAGCCGGGTAAAGCATCTGTGAGTGCCCTGAATTCATTTCCAAGCTGTCCGTTACTTCCTGTGATCAGAATTTTCATCCTGTACTTTTTATGTCGGTTTTCATGTAAAGCCTTTACTGTGGGGGAATCGGGTTTCCCACTGTCTGTACCGGTAAAACAAGCGGATTTCGCGATTCGCTATACGATGGTTTTAAAATATTCGATCGTATTAAGCAAGCCCTCTTCCAGCTGAACTTTTGGCTCCCATCCCAGCTTTTCACGTGCCATGCGGATGTCGGGCTGCCGTTGCATGGGATCGTCGCTCGGAAGCGGATTCATTACGATGCGCGAAGAAGAGCCCGAGAGTTCGATAACCTTTCTGGCAAGCTGAAGGATGGTAAACTCGTTGGGATTGCCGACATTTACCGGTCCTGTAAATTCATCTCCCGTATTCATCAGCCGTATCATCCCGTCGATAAGGTCGGAATAATAACAGAAGCTGCGTGTCTGACTTCCATCACCATAAACGGTAATATCTTCTCCCCGGAGGGCCTGAACGATAAAATTCGAAACCACACGGCCGTCGTTGGGGTGCATGCGCGGGCCATACGTGTTGAAAATCCGCATGATTTTAATCCTGACATTGTTTTGTTTATGGTAATTAACGAACAGGGTTTCAGCGGCACGTTTACCTTCGTCGTAACAGGCACGCTCACCTATTGGATTGACGTGTCCCCAGTAGGCTTCGGTCTGTGGATGAATCTGCGGATCACCGTAAACTTCCGAGGTGGAAGCCTGCAGGATTTTTGCCTTTATCCGTTTAGCAAGTCCAAGCATGTTTATAGCACCCATCACCGATGTTTTCACCGTTTTGATAGGGTTGAACTGGTAATGAATCGGTGAGGCCGGGCAGGCAAGGTTGTAGATTTCATCAACTTCTATGTAGAAAGGCATGGTTACATCGTGCCTTACCATTTCGAAGTACGGATTGTCCATAAGATGCACCACATTCGACTTCTGCCCCGTGTAGTAGTTGTCGAGGCATACAACCTCATTGCCTTCATTCAGCAAACGTTCGCACAAATGCGAACCCAGAAAGCCGGCACCTCCGGTAACCAGAATTTTTTTTCTCATCAACCTTTGTATTGGTTATCGCTCACTTTGTTACTGCCTTCTTCTTTAGCTTTTCCGATGCCAATACCATGATAGGTAAAGCCCAGATTCTTAAGTTCATTCCTGTCGTAAATGTTCCTTCCGTCGAAAACAACGGGATTCTTAACCAGTTTGCGGATAACCACCCAGTTAGGGAACCGGAATTCGGTCCATTCCGTCAGCAGGAACAATGCATCGGAATCTATCACGGCTTCGTAGGGATCGTTGCAATATTCTATTACATCGCCAATTCTGCGTTTTGATTCATTCATGGCAACGGGGTCATACGCTTTAACTCTGCAGCCACCAGCAAGGAGTTTGTCAAT
Organism: Bacteroidales bacterium UBA6248; assembly: GCA_002441345.1. GTDB lineage: Bacteria > Bacteroidota > Bacteroidia > Bacteroidales > Lentimicrobiaceae > Lentimicrobium. Next base: position 6,439 of record DJVU01000066.1, on the reverse strand, counting down.
AATAACAAGTGAGGGCGCCTCCCGCATATCGTCGGTCTGTGGTTTGAAGGAGAGCCCCCAGATTGCAATGGTTTTGCCCTTGATGTCGCTTCCGAAGTGCTGTTTGAACTTATTGTAAAGCAGTGATTTCTGTGCATCATTAACATCTTCAACGGCTTTTAGGATGCGCATGTTGTATCCAACGTTATCGGCGGATTTGATTAATGCTTTTACATCTTT
>DJVU01000066.1:0-6166 GCA_002441345.1 Bacteroidales bacterium UBA6248 | reverse complement strand
TCGGCTCCGAGGATCTCGCACAGGTTAGCGATGTCGTTCATAAAGCTGATCTTGGTGGCCAGCATTGCGTTCGCGGCATATTTTGTCATCTCGGCTGATGGAACATCCATAAATATAACCGGATGGCCGTTAAGGGTAAACGGTTTATAGAGCCTCGACATGATCTCTTCGGCTTTTTCCGATTCCACGCCGACCACGATGCGGTCGGGTTTCATAAAATCGNNTCTTTTAAAAATTCAGGATTGGATGCTACGTCGAATGGGATATCAAGCTGACGTTTATTGAGCTCTTCCTGTAAGGCATTGCGCACTTTGGCTGCAGTGCCGACGGGAACCGTACTCTTGGTCACCACAAGCATATACTGGTTCATGTGCTGACCAACGGAACGTGCAACATCCAGAACGTACTTAAGATCGGCGCTGCCGTCTTCGTCGGGAGGAGTTCCTACGGCAATAAAAATCACGTCTGAATCATTTACACATCCTGGAAGGTCGGTTGAGAAATGAAGCCTGCCTTTTTCGGTGTTCCGGGTGATCATTTCGTCGAGACCCGGCTCATATATTGGGGAGATGCCTTTTTTCAGATTGGCAATCTTCTTCTCGTCGATGTCAACGCAAACAACATTAATTCCGACTTCAGAAAAACAAGTACCGGTAACCAGTCCCACGTAACCGGTTCCCACGATGGTAATCTTCATATGCTGTGATTTTGTGAGTTTACAATGAGTTAACCGGCAAATTTACCAATTAGTATTCAGGCAGCAAAAAAGTGGGTGATATTCCTTTCAATTTCCTGAACAGAGGCAAAAACCGGCTTCACATGGGATTCTTTCCGTAGTAACGCTATGATTCCCTTTTGATACATACCAGTCAGGTACCTTCTAGTGTCATAAAAAAAAGGACCGTGAACGAACTTTGAAAGGTCAATAAAAGGATGCAGTTATGGATTAAGGGTACTAAAAAAGGACTGGTCGTGGCAGCCGGGTGTCAGCTCAGGTATTTCAGACCAGGGTAAATTAAGGAATGGCACCGGTACTTTAAGTTGTATTTATAATGAAGGCAGAGGGCAGGTTGAGCAATGTCGCACATTTATATAAGTATAGAATTACAGGGTATCACATTTTTAAAAAAGCAGCGCATTGGTATCGTAAAACGGGTAAAAAGGGGGATATTTTCGCTTCTTTTGTGCTTTTTAAAAGTGGATGTGAAGGTGTTAAATAGCTGATATACAAAGAAAAAGCCGGTATTGCTACCGGCTTTCTGTGATCCCGCTGGGGCTCGAACCCAGGACCCCATCCTTAAAAGGGATGTGCTCTACCTGCTGAGCTACGGAATCGTTAAGGGACTGCAAAAGTAAACCTTTTCCTGAAAATGGCAAAGGTTTTTTTGATTAAAATTTATATGAATTCTTAAATATTTAGGAATCAATATGATTGCTTTAATTACGGTTTTAAATTCCCGTGTACGGCAATCCAGATGCATGGTGGTTCGGTACTGGTATAGGTAACCTTGTGCCGTTTCCGGGCCGGTATAAGCAGGTGATCGCCGGGTCTGAGGTCTACAGTGGTGCCATCTTCGTATTCCAGGCTGGCTTCACCGGAAAGCAAAACCACCCATTCATCTTTGATCTGGTCATACCACTCGTTGGGGGCGGTTACATGACCGCATGAAACAATGCGTTCGATCAGCACCTCGCCGTCGGCTATTTTCTCAAATATCTCGGGTTCACCTGGTTTCGGAGCGTTGATTTTGAATATGTTACTGCCTGTTTGTATCATCAGCTGAGAATTCCTTTTCCTTCGCGGATAATCAAAGGTTCATCGCCGGTGCAGTCGATAACGGTTGAAGCTTCATTGTCGCCGTAACCGCCATCAATTACAATATCCACAAGGTTTTTATACTTATCGTAGATCAATTCGGGGTCGGTTGTGTATTCGATAATTTCATCTTCGTCGTGAATTGATGTCGACATTATCGGATGGCCCAGTTCGCGGACAATTTCGACGGGGATGCTGTTATCGGGAATACGTATACCCACTGTTTTCTTTTTGCTTTGAATTAGTTTTGGAACGTTGTTGCTGGCGTTAAGAATGAAGGTAAACGGACCTGGAAGGTTTTTGCGCATCATTTTGAAAACCTCATTGGGAATGGGTTTGCTGAAGTCGGAAAGCTGGCTGAGATCGTGGCAGATAAAGGAGAAATTTGCCTTTTCCGCTTTTATTCCCTTAATCTGAGCTATGCGCTCCACTGCTTTTGATTTAAAGATGTCGCAGCCCAATCCGTAAACAGTATCCGTTGGATAGATGATAATTCCTCCGTCCATAAGGCATTCAACAACGGTACGGATGTGTCTGGGACTTGGGTTTTCGGGGTAAATTTTCAGTAACATAGGCGCAGGGTTTTGGGGTAGTTCTGCAAGCCATGCAGTAATAAAAAAGGGTAAGCTACTTATATCGCACCGCTACAACCATCTACCCTTGCTTCATTCCTGACCTGGGGGAGTTCAATGGGAGCTGGTCGTATAAGACTTACCCGCTGCAAAAATACAACATTTATGGTTCAGTACGCAAAGGAACGTTAAATTTTGAACAACGTAATCCCTGGACAGCGGGTCCGTTCGTCCGGAATCGCTGGAAATGGCTGTTCATCAACCCGTCCGTACAAGTTCAATTTCGCACTTTATTCCTTGTGATTTGCGATTAATTCATGTAGGTTTGCACTAAGATAAACCTGCTGAAAATGGAAAACATACACGAAACTTCCGGTTCTCCGGTTGAAACCCCTAAAAGGGATTCATTGCTTATCAATTCAATGCGTTACGGACTGTATACAGCCGGAGCTTACATTCTGGTATTGCTGGTTCTGTATGCAATGAGCGTGGGTAGTACCAATTGGTTAAACTACATTACACTGCTGGTAATTGCTGCGGGTATATTCTGGGGTACCCGTGTTTATCGCGACAAGCATAATCAGGGATTTCTTTCTTACGGCCGCAGTCTGGGATCGGGTGTTCTTATCAGCCTCTTTGCCGGAGTGATAATTGCCATTTATACGTATTTGTTTTACACTTATTTTGATACCTCGGCCATGGCGAAGCTCCTTGAAGAGGCTGAGCTGAAGCTGCTGGAGCGGGGACTTACCGATGAGCAGGTTGACCAGGCCATGGTTATGACAAGCAAGATGATGAGTCCCGGATTTATGAGTTTGAGTGTTGTTTTCTCCACCGTTTTATGGGGAACGCTCTTTTCTCTGATTATTGCGATCTTTGTACGCAAGGAGGATAACAGTTTTGATGCTGCTTTCAAAGAATCTTAATATTAAGCTGAGCATTTCATGGATATTTCCGTTGTAATTCCCTTATATAACGAAGAGGAGTCATTGCCTGAGCTGATTGCATGGATCGCGAGGGTGATGAATGAAAACCACTTTTCCTATGAGGTCGTGCTTGTGGATGACGGAAGCAGCGACCGTTCATGGGAGGTTATCAAAGAGCTGATCGTTGCAAATGCCGGCCTCAGGGCTGTCCGCTTTCGCAGGAATTATGGCAAATCGGCAGCGCTGAACAAAGGTTTTGAGATCGTTACGGGTGATGTGGTTATAACCATGGATGCTGACTTACAGGACAGTCCCGATGAAATTCCCGAATTGTACCGTATGATTCGCGAGGATGGATACGATCTGGTATCGGGCTGGAAGAAAAAGCGTTACGATGCGAAACTGACCAAGAACCTGCCATCCAGGATTTATAACGCGGCCACACGCCGGATGTCGGGGGTTAAACTGCACGATATGAACTGCGGACTTAAGGCTTACCGGCGTGAAGTGGTTAAATCGATTGAGGTTTATGGCGAGATGCACCGTTATATTCCGGTCATAGCCAAGTGGGCGGGGTTTAAAAAGATAGGTGAAAAAGTTGTTGTGCATCAGAAGCGGAAGTATGGTGTTACTAAGTTCGGCTGGGAGAGGTTTATCAATGGCTTTCTCGATCTGATCTCCATCATGTTTGTCTCCCGTTTTGGACGAAAGCCTATGCATTTGTTCGGAGCTTTGGGAAGTCTGCTGTTTTTTACCGGCTTTGTGATTGCTGCGTATCTTGCTTACGCTAAATTATTTTTGGCGGGGTATAAAATGACCGAGCGTCCGCTCTTTTATTTCGGACTTTTAGCTATGATTATGGGAACCCAGCTTTTTCTTGCCGGTTTTCTGGGCGAGCTCATCAGCCGCAGTTCGAGCGACCGCAATGCCTATCTGGTAGAAGAAGAGATCTGAACAAACACTAATTCGGCACTTCCATGACTCCATCCGGGAAAAAAGTGGTAATAATTGGATCGGCCTATCCGTTGAGGGGAGGTGGAATAACCACCTTTAATGAGCGTATGGCCAAAGCGTTTGCCGACCGGGGCGATGAGGTTATTATCTATACATTCAGCCTTCAGTATCCTTCCATTTTTTTTCCAGGTACTACGCAGTATTCCAATGAACTACCCCCTGAAGGGCTCGATATCAGAATCCGGATAAACTCCATAAATCCATTTAACTGGATTAAAGTGGCTCGCGAAGTGGCCGCTCAAAAACCGCATCTCGTGGTTGTAAGATTCTGGATACCGTTTATGGCTCCATGTCTTGGAAGCATAGCCCGCATTCTCAGAAAGTTTTATAACATCAAAGTCGTTGCAATTACCGATAACATACTGCCTCATGAGAAAAGGCCCGGCGACGGAATGCTTGTAAGGTATTTTACGGGCTCGGTGGATGGCTTTGTTGCTATGTCAAAATCGGTACTGAACGATCTGAATCTTTTCGACAGAAGCAAGCCCCGGCGTTATCATCCGCATCCTCTTTACGATAATTTCGGTGAAGTTATTTCGAAAGCGCAGGCAAAGAAGTTGCTGGGGCTTCCTGAAGATAAATCCTATATGCTGTTTTTCGGTTTTATCCGCGATTACAAGGGTCTTGATATCCTTCTTGAAGCCCTTGCGGGTGATACCTTAAGAAATCTGAAAGCGAAACTTCTGGTAGCCGGAGAGTTTTACGATAATGAAGAGAAGTACCGGGCTATAATTGCCTCAAATAATCTGGAAGATAAACTTGAACTAAGAACCAGTTTTATTCCCAACACCGACGTATACCTTTATTTCTGTTCGTGCGATGTTGTGGTTCAGCCTTACCGGCATGCCACACAAAGTGGCGTTACTCAGGTTGCATATCATTTTGGTAAACCAATCATAACAACGGACGTTGGCGGATTATCTGAAATGGTTCCAGATGGAAAGGTTGGATATGTGGTTAATCCTGATGCCCAATCCCTTGCACATGCAATATTCCGATTTTACAATGAAAATCGCGAAGCAGAATTCAGTGCTAATGTCGCTGTTGAGCGCTCCCGCTTTTCATGGGACGGATTGCTTGATGAAATAGAAAAAATCTGAACCGTGTACCTTTCTCTTTCAAAAAGGAAAACCGGAATAATTGATTCTGCACAATCCTTTATTCCCTTTTACGTTCATACTCAGTGTGCAATAGTCCGCATTCAGAATATGAACCTTGCCGGAATTATGCACAACTTATACAAATCTGACCATCCTGAGCGTTAACCGGTAAACGATTTAGCAATAAACCAAATTCCACATTGTTGTGGTTGTTGAGAAACGATACTGACTTGGAGAAAAAGAAAAACAGAAAAATAATCCGGAGTAAGGCTCCGCTCAGGCTCGGGCTTGCTGGCGGAGGTACTGATGTTGCACCTTATTCCGATCTTTATGGCGGAGCTGTGCTGAATTCAACCATCAGCATGTATGCGTATGCAACAATAATTCCATCGAACGACGGGCGGATTGTGCTGAATTCACTCGATAAGAATGCCCGTATGGAAACCGGCATGCTTGCTGAACTTGATTCAAGCGGAGACCTGGGTTTGCTTGCCGGTATTTATAACCGGATTGTCCGGGATTTCTCCCTTAAACCTCTTTCCTTTTCATTGACATCCTATGTTGATGCACCTCCGGGTTCCGGTTTAGGGACATCTTCAACCCTGGTCGTTGCAATTCTCGGAGCATTTGCTGAATGGCTCAATTTGCCGCTTGGAGAATACGACCTTGCCAGACTTGCATATGAAATTGAAAGAAATGACCTGGGAATGCTGGGCGGTAAACAGGATCAGTATGCCG
>DJVU01000028.1:8632-27579 GCA_002441345.1 Bacteroidales bacterium UBA6248 | reverse complement strand
GCTGTCCTTCTTCTCGTCTTTGATTTTAAGGCTCTCCAGCAATCCTGCCAGCAGTGGAATCCGCGGATCAACCGAGGCCTTAAGCGTTTTTACATATCCGGTCAGATTGTCGAGTTCGTCGTCGATGTACCGGGTGGTGATGGCGTTGCGGATAAACGAATCGTGCTGTACCAGTCCGCTAAGAAAAGGGATATTGGTTTGTATGCCCTGCACAACATACTGACTCAGTGCATGGATCATCAGGCTGCGGGCCTCTTCCCGTGTTTCTCCCCAGGTAATGAGCTTGCCGATCATGGGATCGAAGGCACTATGAATCGTTCCCTTGCCTTTGATTTCCATGCTGTCGACCCGTATATGCTGACCGGCCGGCTCACGATACAGATGAATTTTTCCGGGTGAGGGCATGAAGTTGTTAAACGGATCCTCCGCGTAAATCCTGCATTCAATGGCATGTCCTTTTTGTACCAGGTCAGACTGTTTCAACCTGAGTTTCTCCCCGGTGGCGATACGGATCTGCTCTTCTACCAGGTCAACTCCGGTAGTCATTTCGGTAACCGGATGCTCCACCTGTATACGGGTGTTCATCTCCAGGAAATAATAATTGAGGTCCTTATCCACCAGGAATTCAATGGTTCCGGCGCTGTAATAGCCTATGGATGAAGCGAGCAGCACGGCGGATTCCCCCATCTTTTTCCTGATTTCGGGGGTGAGGGCGGGGGATGGAGCTTCCTCAATGATTTTCTGATGCCGGCGCTGTGCGGAGCATTCGCGTTCAAACAGATGCACCATATTGCCGTGCTTGTCGCCGAGTACCTGAATTTCGATGTGCCGCGGACCTTCGATGAACTTTTCGATATACACCGTGCCGTCGCCGAAATAATTCAATGCTTCGCGCGACGTATTTTCAAGTGCCTGCCGGAGTTCTCCGGGCGTGCGGACGATGCGCATGCCCTTTCCGCCTCCGCCGGCTGCCGCTTTGATAAGCATGGGAAATCCGACCTTATCGTAATTGGCAAGCAAATAATCCGGTTCACCGGTAACTCCTGTGGTAACCGGAACGCCCAGATTGACAGCGACTTCGCGGGCGGCGATCTTATTTCCCATCGCTCTGACCGAAGCTGCCGACGGCCCGATAAAGGCTATGCCTTCGCGTTCGCAGGCTTCTGAGAACAGGGGATTTTCGGAGAGAAAACCGTATCCGGGATGTATGGCGGTTGCACCCGTTTTTTTCGCAGCAGCAAGGATGGCTTCAATATTCAGGTATGTTTCCGACAGATTTTCTCCGGGAAGCAAAACCGCCTCACCGGCCTGCAGCACATGCTGCGCGTCCCTGTCGTGATGTGAATACACAGCCACCACCGGAATACTCATACGGCGGGCGGTTCTCTGTATGCGGAGGGCGATTTCGCCGCGGTTGGCTATAAGAAGTTTCATGGAAGTAAGTTCTAATTTTTAATTTCTAATTTTTAACAGCAGAAAATGAAAACAGATAATCCTGAACAAAGTGTGTTGTTATCAAAAACTTTATTTGTTTTTAGTTTTTTGATAAATGGAGTTGAAAATCAGGTTTAATTCTGTTGCTTCCTGCCGTAATACAGAGGATTCAGGCTCTTTGTCAGGGACAGCCACATCAATCATCCTCAGGAAAAATCTGGTTTCTGCCGTTTCTTTTCTGCAAATAGATATTTTGTGCCTGAAATCCGGTTTACTCTCAGCATTATCTGCTTCGGCATAATTAGCGCCGACACTTGTTCCTGCTTTTACCAGTTGATAAATTAACGGCGTTGTAACAACAGTTTTTGGAAGAGAAATACAGAATCGGATAATATTTTCACCAAATACGGCTGTTCTCTCCAAAAGGTCATATGATCTGGTAGTTTCCACAATAATAGGACTAGTAATTAGAAATTAAAAATTAGAAATTAAAAATTCCATCTAGCTTTTCTTTTCTCCAGAAACGCCGCCATCCCTTCCTGGCCTTCTTCCGAGGCGCGGATTTCGGCGATGATGCGGGCGGTAAAGCTGAGTGCTTCTTCCAGGTCTATTTTGTTGCACACCTCATCAATAAGGTTTTTACAGTGCGTCATGGCTTTGGGGCCGCTGCTCATCAGCAGGGCAATCAGCTCGTTCAGGTGGCTTTCCAGCGCATCCGCAGGGAGCGAATTGTTCACCAGCCTGAAGTGTTCGGCCTCTTTCCCTTTAATGCGCTTTCCGGTAAGCATAAGCTCACGTGCCCCGTATTCTCCCACGCGTTTGATCACATAGGGCGAAATACAGGCGGGTACGATGCCTATTTTAACTTCGGAAAGCGAAAAAACCGTTTCATCATTGCAAATGGCGATATCGCAGGCAGCAAGCAGTCCGTTGGCTCCGCCAATGGCCGCTCCGTGTACCACGGCAATGGTGGGTTTCGGACAGTTGTAGATGGCGTAGAAACACTCCGAAAGCTGCAGACTCTCTTTGTAATTCTGTTCGTAGCTGTACTTCGCCACATCGCGCATCCAGTTGAGGTCGGCACCGGCACAGAAAGACTTCCCGCGCCCGCGGAGCAGCACTACCCGGATGTCGTCCCTCTTACCGATTTCCGTGAAGATCTCGAGCACTTCCGAAATCATAACCTCATTAAAGGCATTGTGTATCTGCGGGCGATTCAGCCAGACGGTTGCTGTCTGATCCGAGATTTGGATTTCCAGGGTAGCATATGCTTTCATATATAATTTATGTTGTTGGTTTTGATGTTCTGACATGCCTCACGCAAAGACGCTATGACGCAACGATATTTTTTGAATTCAGATGCCGGGAATCGGAGAATTTCTCGTCCCTCGTCCCGGACCCTGAGCGTGAACCCTGAGCATAGCCGAAGGGAGCCGAAGGGCCGTCCCTCGCCCCTACATCCGGAACACCCCGTACTTCGTCTCCTCCCACAGCTTATTCATCGATGCAGAAATGCCCATGGCGATGATTTTCCGGGTATCTACCGGGTCAATAATCCCGTCGTCCCACAGCCGGGCTGTGCTGTAGTAGGCGGAGCCTTCCTCCTCATATTTTTTCAGGATGGATTGCCGGAGGGCTTCCTTTTCGGCTTCGGGCAGGGTTTTGTCCCGGGCTTTGAGTTGCTCTTCCTTTACGGTGGTAAGCACACCGGCAGCCTGTTCGCCGCCCATGACCGATATTTTGGCGTTGGGCCACATAAACAGCAGCCGGGGTTCATAGGCACGACCGGCCATGGCGTAATTTCCGGCCCCGAACGAACCGCCGAATACCACCGTGAACTTGGGAACACGGGCATTTGCGACGGCATGAACCAGTTTGGCTCCGTCGCGGGCGATTCCCCGGCGTTCATAATCCCGCCCCACAATAAAGCCGGTGATGTTTTGCAGGAAAAGTACGGGGACCTTCCGGGAGGTGCAGAGTTCGATAAAGTGGGCGCCTTTCAGCGCGGTTTCGCCGAAAAGCACGCCGTTGTTGGCCAGTATGCCCACCGGAAATCCCATAATGTGCGCAAACCCCGTGGTAAGGGTAGGGGCATAGCGGGCTTTGAACTCATGAAAACGGCTGCCGTCAACCATGCGAGCGATGATTTCTTTCGAGTCAACCGGCTTGCGCAGGTCCAGGGGGGCGATGCCATACAGCTCTTCCGGATTGTAGTATGGCTCTTCAATGGGCTGGAGATCCAGCGGCTGACGGGCGGCAGGTTTAAGGGTTCTGAAGATATCGCGGCAGATGCGGATGGCATGCTGGTCATTCTCCGCCATATGATCGGCCACCCCTGAGATGGAGGTATGCACGTCGGCGCCCCCCAGCTCCTCGGCGGTGACTTCTTCGCCGGTTGCGGCCTTTACCAGGGGCGGGCCGCCGATAAAAATGGTTCCCTGGTTGCGCACAATGATGGTTTCATCGCTCATGGCTGGCACGTAGGCGCCACCGGCGGTGCAACTGCCCATTACGATCGCAATCTGGGGAATTCCTTCGGCCGACATTCTTGCCTGGTTGAAGAAAAAGCGCCCGAAATCGTATTTATCCGGAAAAACCTTTGCCTGCTCGGGAAGGAAAACCCCGCCCGAATCCACCATATATACGCAGGGCAGGTGGTTTTCCATGGCAATTTCCTGGGCACGCACATGCTTTTTGATGGTTTCCTGCACATAAGTCCCCCCTTTTACGGTGGCATCGTTGGCCACGATCATGGATTCACGGCCGTGGATTACACCAATACCGGTAATGATTCCGGCCGACGGGAACTCATTGTTGTGAATGCCGAAAGCCGCCAGGGTTGACAATTCAAGGAAGGGGGTGTTGGGGTCAACAAGCAGGTCGATGCGCTCGCGGGCAAGCAGTTTGCCGCGTTCCTTGTGTTTCTTCACGGCCTGTTCGGGCGCCCCGTGAATGGCATCGGCCATGCGCTGCCTGTATTGCCCCAGCAACTGCTGAAAGGCTACAGAATTCGAAAGGAATTCCGCCGATTTTGTGTCAATTTTCGATTCGATGCGGTACAAAGCGGGAGGGTTTAAGTGTTTTCCGGTTAATTGATTGCTAATTTAGGGAAATATAGCGTAAACATTTAAACAGCCGGGGTTATGTGTTGTTCATAACCGGCTTTCCAAAACGGTGCCGGAATTAAAGGGTAATTCCTTATTTTGATGTGTTGATTAATATGCCGCGGAAGCACCAAAACTCAAAATAGCACTAAAATATATATAAGCATAGAATTAAAAAATACATCCGTTGTCCGGCCGTGGAAGCCTTCAAAATTGATTGTGTTCAGCATAGTGTTCCTTCAAAGGCTCTAATCTTATATTGGTTCAGGATTATCTGTATAGTAAATTATCAAAGCAGAATCACTTAATTATCAGGAAGTTAGTTTTAAAATATTTTGATGCAAAAAGGAAGCAATCCTCAACAAACTGGTGAGCAGATTTAATCAGATGTTCAGAATGAATACATAATCAAGAGGTTAGGTATTTACAACTCCGGCATTCGTGTTGAACTTTCCACCTTGATCCTCTTCTCTTTCCGCACTAGGGAGCATTATCCGGTTAGGGACAAATTTTACTTTACCATAGGCACGCCAAAATGTGAATGCTTTCATTAAGTGGGACTTATAATTAAGTATCGGAACGTTTACATAATTTATCTGATTGAATAGTAAATTGCCGGATTCAGTTCAGAATTATTCTGAAAATCATTTTGAATATACAAAAAGTTGTAAATTAGCAACACAATTACAGCGCCTAGCAAGATCGAGTAAAACTATATAAACATGATTATCAGTATAATACCCCCCCCCGCAGTAAACATATGTACATCTTTCACTCCTTCAGATGGCAGATTGTCAATCGAGAGCATACTGTTAAATCCGGGCAATATCAGATCAAATGCCTGCTTTTTACTTCCGTGTAAACAGAATTACCGGTTTAAACGCATTCAGACTTAAAAAAATTTTGCAATTATTTTAAATGCATTTACCCGTATTTTTGGGCACTCAACTGCGAAAACATGTTGGTAAGGTTATCTTAAGGTTAATATAGCATTATAAAAAGCGTCTTCTCAAATACCCTTAATCTGAAATAATAAACTACAACAAGAAATAATTATGAGGTTCGTTGACAAAAAGCAAAAACTTGATTATCTGATCGAACTTATTAGAACTGAGAAAACTGGTAAAGCCGAACAATTAGCTGAGCGGATTTATGTCTCGAAACGCACCTTAGAGCGCTATTTGAGTGATTTGCGAGAAATTGGATACAAAATTAGCTTTTGCTCAAGCAGGAAAACATATTTTATAATTGAGGAACTATAGAGAATGGCGGTATAACGCCATTATATGGCGGAGGATAAAAGATACATTTGGGAAATATTAAAATAAACTAAAATCATAACCAAATGAAAGCACTTAATTACATGGCAATTGGCTCAATAATTGGAGTTGGCCTTCTAGTGGGTTCCTGTAAAAAGGACATTAGAACATTCGAAAACGTTAAAACAACAAGCAATCAGGAATTTAAAAGTTCTGAAGATTCACTTATTGGCGAATATGTCGATTCTGTTTACATTACTAAAGATAGCATTGTATACACATACTATTTCAATAACGTTAAAATGAAGACAATTGATTTCAATCCTGCAATTACAAGTGAAGCTAGCAATACCGATGATTTTACTTTTATCATTCCCCAATTTAATCAGGATAGTTCAATTTCAGGAATTATTATCAGACAATTTTCTGATAAAGAAGGGTATATTGCATTTGGGAAATCGATGGATGCAGAATTTGAGGATTATGTAAATTTCAGGGATGTTGTTATCAATTATGCCATTCAGAATGGTGTAATTGCGGAATATGAGAGTACAGAAACAGTGCCAACAAGCTTTGTTACATGGTATGAAACAGAGTTGAACACAACATTTAATGCCCCAACACTATTTCCTGTAACCGTTTATAAGGATTATAAAGGTGGGCCAGCCTGGATGCACCCGTTAGGATATGCATTCTTTATGGCCCCTGGGTGGAATAATAAGGTGAGCAGGTATATGCATTTAACGGCAATAACTTATGGATGGATGTTTATATATGATAAGGCATTTTTCAAAAAGCACCTTGCCACTTTACGCGATTTTGGGTGGAAGTATGTCTATTTCGCCGGGCCATTAGCCTACCTGAATGACAGAATGTCCTCATTCAATACAATTTAATGAATTTACTTCAGACAGACATGGGTCAGAAGTTTTAAGAAACCTCTAACCCATGTCTTTAACAATTAATTAATAATTAGATTTGGGAGATAAAAAAATTGGCAATTATGAGTTTAAAAGTTAGTATTCTGATTATTTCTCAGTTTCTCTTCATATTTAAAGTCTTACTGGCACAACTTTATCCATTGGACAGCACTTTTGGCGTTAATGGCCATACAATTGCAGATATCACTTCTAATAAGGATTTTGTACAAAATCATATAGCTATGCAAAGTGATGGCAAAATAGTTATTGCTACCTCGAGTTTGACGTATTTTAATGGAACTGAATATAATTACGATTTTTGTATCATCAGATACAACACTGATGGAACAATCGATAATTCTTTTGGAGAAGCAGGAATAGTAATAACCGACTTAGGAAGCCCGAATGATATCCCATTAGATATAGTAACTGATTTCTATGATAGAATTGTTGTTGCAGGCACATCAACTATACCGGGCAGTTGGAATTCGATTGTAGTTCGCTACAATCCCGATGGCTCACTCGATTCTGATTTTGGGAATAATGGGATTGTTACAGAGAACCTATCTATTATGGATATATTCTACTCCATAGAGTTGCAGCCTGATGGGAAGATCCTTGCAGGGGGTATTGGTAATTTTAAAGGGAGTCTCTATAGATTTTTAACTGATGGTTCCTTAGACTCCAGTTTTGGGGATTCAGGTAAAACGAGCCTCCAATTTGGTGAAGTAACCGGAATTCGGGATATTGCATATACAGATGATGGCTATATTATAGTTGCTGGGAATATTGGGGGAGCGATAAATGATGGTTTCGTTGCAAAGTTGAACCCTGATGGATCTTTAAATAATTCATTTGCTTCTAATGGTAAATATATCGTTAATTATGGCAGTAATGAATTTATTAATGCTGTTGGTTGTCAAAGCGATGGTAAGATTATTTTAGCAGGTACAATTGGTTATGAAAGCCCTTCAATTCCAATGTTTGGTGACTTTCTATTAACGCGATTGTTACCCAACGGGATTCCGGATTTAACATTTAATAACTCGGGAGTAGTCACAATAAAATTTGGTGTTGGGTATTCGATTAATGAATGTTGTTCTGTTTCTATAAATGCTAATAATGATATTTTTGCAGTAGGCTATACCGATAATTTGCAACTCACTAACTCAAGAATTGCATTGGCAAAATTAACTGCTAATGGTTCTCTTGATTTTACATACGGTAGCAACGGTAAAGTGATTTCTGAATTTGGCAGTTCAAAGGAAAAGGGGATGGGTTCACTACTGGATTATAATGATAAACTTGTCGTATCTGGTATATATGGGGCTAATATTAATCCAATTTTAGCCCGTTATGAAACAGTCTTAATTAATAGCGCGATAATCCACTCTGCCGCTAAGCCAGGCATTATGTTATTTCACAATCCTGACGATTTAACCATTCATGGGAAATTAACAGGTTTAACTGATGGAAAATATGAATATAAGATTCATAGGGTGAGCGGGGATATATTCAGTGAAGGATGTATTAGTCTTCAAAATGGAACATTTAGCATAGAAGTAAAGAGCTATTTATCAGGCATTTACATTTTATCGGTTTTCGGACCACATGAAGTTTTGTCGAAAAGTTTTATCAGGATATAATCCTTGTAATATTCTGCAGGGTATTGGTTGAAAGTTATTGCAGATAATAACAGTCCAATTCTAACTCACAGAAAATCAGCGTCAGGATTAAATTTTAAACTATAGAATTTTCAGTTTGATGTTTTATCCAGTTGTATGCCATGGGCGCTTCAGGTTATATGAGATGTCAGGTTGGGGAGTTAGTATGATTAACCATGAAGAGGCTTATTACTTTAACTCTCCGGAACCATCATTGGCCGTATAATCATGACCATAAGCTGAAATTCATCGAAAAAACCCTTTGTAAAATAAAAGGAATGATAACTTTTATAATTTCAAATAGGGGTAAAGTGATAAATAATTGTCTTATATATATTATAAAGTTATAGAGACATCTATTTCCGGTTGCCCGGTCCTGGTTCATTATAATTTATAACCAACAGCATATGAAAAAGTCTTTTACTATCTATCATCTGATTTTTCCGGTTTTGCTGGCAATGAGTTTTACTACGAAACTCTTTTCAGCACAGATTCATATTCCTGAGGATTTTCCTTCAATACAACAGGGCATTGACGCTTCAGCTGAGGGTGATTCGGTCATTGTTGCTCCCGGTAGCTGGTATGAGCACCTGAGTCTTGACGGCAAAAACATCACTCTGGGGTCGTGGTTCCTTACAACCGGTGATACCGCGTATATCCGGCAAACCATATTGGATGGTAGCAATACAGGTAGATTAATTTCTGTCTCAGACATTTACGGTTTAGCCAGGATCAGTGGGTTTACGATAATTAACGGGTATTCCGGCGAAGGCTCTGCCATCAGGATTGCGAATAGCCACTTGCAGGCAGACCATCTGAACATTCTGAATTGCACAGCGGAATGTGGCAACAATCAATTTGTATACGGAGGTGGAATATTCTGCTGGGCATCTACCTTGATAATCAGTGATTTCATATTTGATAATAACCGGGTACTATGTTCAACTTCTGGAGTGAATCCGGAAGGTGGGGCACTTTTTGCCGGCAATTCTGAACTTCATCTCATCAGAGGTAAGTTTATCAACAATTGTGCTTATCTCGGGGGAGGTATTTGTTTCTCAAACAACTGCACTGCATTTATTGAACAGGTTGATTTTATTGCTAATGAGGCTCCCTGGCCGGGTGGAGGTATTTGTGCTTTCGGAGGAGAATTGAATATTTCTGAATGCACTTTCCGGGGAAACACAGGTGACGGCATTTATTCAATGTTCGAAGGCTCCCTTGATATACAGAATTGCCTTTTTGCATACAACGAAAGAAGTGCAATCAGTGTTTTTGATCAGGAGTTGACTATCATCAATTCGACTTTTGCGTCAAACGGCTCCTATCATAATCTTTATATCAGTGCTCCGGAAGCAAGTATTTATAATTCAATTATCTGGGGGCAAGGGGAGAATGAAATTATTTTTTCGGGCCCGGAAAATAATCTTTACCTGATACATTCACTTATCCGAAACGGAGTTTCCGGTATCTCGGGCAACGTAACAAAACACATTATCGGCCCATTGCTTTCAGAGGATCCTCAATTTGCCGATACGGTGGCGTACCGCCTATCCGATAGCAGTCCGGGCATCGGTGCGGGCATTGATACCATCACTTCCTATCCATACCTTGCTGCTCCGGGGTTTGATCTTGACCTGAATCCGCGTCCGGTTCCATCCGGGTCAGCACCTGACCTCGGCGCCAGAGAGCATGAGCTGGGCAGCCCGGTTACCGGAATTATGAATAAGGATGCTCAAAATGAAGCCATCATTGTTTTTCAGCCGGAGAGGGGAATTATCCGGATTTCAGGAGAAGAAATTAAATCAATTGCCGTTTTCAGTGCCTCCGGCAAGCTGGTCTGTTTTTCGGAGGAAGTGTCGCGTGATCAGGCAGAAGTTGACCTGAGGGATAACCCGGAAGGTATCTATCTGTTACGCATGCTAATGAAAAGCAATAGAATCGTGGTCCGTAAAGTGATCATATGGTGATATCAAAGATTAGCAACTTAAAGATCCAATATTTTCATTACCTTACCCACCATAATCCCCTTCTCCCTCCGCAACAGGGTGCAGCATACGGTTAGGGACAAATTTTACTTTACCATAGGCACGCCAAATTGTGAATGCTTTCATTAAGTGGGACTAATAATTTAGTATCGGAACGTTTACATAATATATCTGATTGAATAGTAAATTACCGGAATTAATTCAGAATTAATCTGAATATTTTTTTTGATATTCGAAAATATGTACATTAGCAGCACTAATACAGCTCCCGGCAAGACAGAAAAAACTATAAAAATATGATTATCAGTATAATACCCCCCCCCCCGCGCGCAGTAAGCATATGTACATCTTTCACTCCTTCAGATGGCAGATTGTCAATCATGGGCATACTGTTAAATCCGGGCAATATCAGATCAAATGCCTGCTTTTTACTTCCGTGTAAACAGAATTACCGGGTTAAACGCATTCAGATTTTCGCAAATTCCGGAATTGTTTCAAATGCATTAAACCGAATATTACGGGCAATACGCTGCATCACAATCAGGATAAAAATAGCTGAAAAGCTACATAAGTCAAATAATCCGGAAAGATAAATGTCATGAACTATATAAACAAAAAGGAAAAGCTGGAATATCTGATAGAACTGATGAATAAGGGAAACTGTGGCAATGCAGCACAACTTGCAGGCAGATTGGGTGTTTCAGAAAGGACGTTAAAAAACTACCTGTCAACGCTGCGCGAGATGGGGTACAAAGTCATTTACGATCAATCTGCTAAAACATATTTATTGTTGAACTATGAAAATTCATAAAAATCTGCGATTACAGGAGAATTCAGTTTTAGTTTATCCGGAATGAGTATAAATAACAAAACTTGCCCGCGCGTGCAGGATTTTTGCACGGCGCTGATTGTAGATTAGCCGGATTAGAAAGAGCCTGGCCAGCCAAAAACAAGAAAGCCTCTCCCGTGGGGCGCACCATGTCAGCTATAACGTAGTACAAACCAAAAACGAAAGAGGCTATGCAAAGATAGGTAAATTGCCGATAAAGCGTAATAGAATTGCAGTATCGGACGCATGGTTCCCGCGCAATTGCACGGGATGAATGGACTGCGAAAGTGGAAAAATTTCAAATTAATTTTTATTCACAGAAAGATGAAAAAGATAATATCAATATTTATCGTGGGATGTTTACTTATTACATCCTGTAAAGATGATTCCAATGATCCGGTAGTTCAGTCATCAGTAAACAAAGAGTTAAAATCTGAACAAAACCCTTGTAACGGTTATCCACCGCAGAATATCGTCACTGATTTTCTATATCTGGGTCATGTGTTCTGTACATATCCATGTATGAATTGCTATTACCCGGTTTCAATTGTGGCAAATTCATCAGATAGTCAATACTTATTATATCAGTCTTTTATTAATAGTTACGAGAATAATAATCTTGGTGATTTTTTCAACTCGCAAAATTGGAATCTTATTTTTCCGGATTTGGATCAAAATACCATAGATAAGATTTTGTCTGGTGATTATAAAATTGTCATTAAGGAATCTTCTGATGGTACAGCAACTAAAATGTTTATAATTATGAAGGCAGAAGGAGATGAAAGCTTGCTTTTAGATGATGATATTATTGTTGTATTGCAGATCAAATTAGTTTAAATTAGGGAATTTTAGGTTGTCTCAAAAAGCATAAATCCTTCGATATCAGCAAAAAGCAGTTTTCAGAAGGTTGATTGGCTTTAGTGTTATGAGAAATGACAGAATATCAGAACAATATGCCTTTTGAGACAGCCTTAAGAATCATAATATGAGAAAAACTATTTTAATATTTACAACGATTTTGTTGGCACTAATTTCGTCATGTGCCCAAACAAGAACAGGTAGTAAGGAAGTCCTTACATATGCGTATGAAACAGATACTTTAATGAATTTTGAAGAAATAACAAGAGAATTATCCCAGTCTGAAAACATTCTTCTGAATCATAAACTTGTTGAACTGGAGGATTCAATTTACGCTTATACTTTTCTTTCAGATACTTTATACTGTAAAAATACTGCTAGTAAAAAGCTAAGGAAAATACATATTGTAACAGGTCAACAAAAACCGATGAATTTTCTTCTTTACAGGAAATATGAATTAGCATTGTTGTTTGCTGATCAACTTATCCTCTACAATCTTCTTACAAATGATACAATAAAAATATTATTTAAATTGCCGGATCAATATAAAAGGGTATCTGAAATTATAATTGCTCAATCACTAATGAATCATGAAATTAGCTTTTTCAATGATAAATTTTACATCCCAGTTTCCTATAAAATCTGGACCAACACTACAAATGGGCTGAAGGAGTTTTATGAATATCCAAACTGTCTGGTTGCGGATGTCAATGAAACAGGTACAGATTTGTTTGGGAATTGGCCCTATTGCTATACTGAAGGTAATTACTACGGAGATTTTTTTTACTGGATATGTGAAGGCACTAATGATGAAATCATATTTTCATTTCGTGCCTCTGACAGTTTATTCCGGTATTATAATACTTCGTTAATAGGGAAAGCCAAAGTAGCTTCAGATGATAATAATAAAGTAATTTCTTATCCGGTGGCTGAAATTCAGGATTTTGGTAAAATAAGACAATACAATACTGAAATACCACGATATGAACAAGTATTTTACAATAAGTCATTAAGGCAATACTACAGGGTTTATAAACCACAAGTATCCTTTCTGAATGACAAAGGAAAAATAAGGCAAGCAAGCGAAATTCCATGGATGATTCTGATTTTTGACGAATCTTTTAACAAAATAGGGGAGGTTAATTTTGATCCCGGAAAATTTTCCTTTTATAGAATTTACTTTTTGCAAAATACGCTTTACATTATTAATGAATTAACAGAAAACATCAAAAATTCCTGCATTATTTATCAAAAAGTCAAAATTGGTTATGAAAAATAATAGGACATTCATTCTCCTTAACTCCCTTTTATTCATTGCAATAATGTGCAATTGTACAATCGGGGGAATAAATCAAAGATCGAAGAGTTTCTATGATTATATGTCAGGGAATTTTAATGTTATTCCTGATAATGAACACATCTATATAATTGTTAGTAGTAATTCGTGCAGTCAATGTGTAAATAAATTTGTTGAATCTCTAAATAATTCACCTGCTGGATTTTTTCCCCAAGTAGTTTTAATCACTACTTCAACTTCTGTTAAGAATAACCTGAAAAATGATCTGGGTATTCAATTGTTATTGGATAATCAACGAAAGATTGATGAAGAAAATCTTAATCTGTTTAATATTAGTTGTATAATTTGGGGAAGGCATGGAATAAAATCAATACATCAACTTTCGGATGTAAATGATTTATTGAAGATTTCAAAATCATCAAGAGAGAATCAAAATGACGCTAAGTAGTATATTCAACAAAACCAGGTGTAAAGAAGCGCACTTAAGGAATTATCCGGATTGCAGGGGCTAAACTCAAATCAATTGCCGTTTTCAGTGCGTCCGGCAAGCTGGTCTGTTTTCGGAGGAAGTGGCGCGGGATCAGGCAGAAGTTGACCTGAGGGATAACCCGGCAGGTATCTATCTGTTAAGTATGCTAATGAAAAGCAATAGAAGCGTGGTCCGTAAAGTGATAATATGGTGATATCAAAGATCTGATATTTTCATCAACTTATGTAACTTAATCCCTTTTTCCGTCCGCACCAGCGTACAGCATACGGTATAAAGGTCGTGCTCGAAAAACAGCTCATAATCCTTGTCCATGGCTCTTCCAGAAAAGTCTCTTTTTCAGCGGACGGGTGTCGTAGCTTATCACCCAGGGCAGGGGCAGGTGGGCCGGGGATAGTAGCTGCTTAATGGCAGCGGGGGTGGTGAGAAAAAAGACAGGGTAATTCCAAACTTTTGTGTATCTTTGTAACAGCCGTAACTGTTACGGGTGTAATAAAGCTGAGAAAATGAAATTTTATAACAGGACCAGCGAGTTAGCTGAACTGCAACGGATACAAAATCTGTCGTTCAGCGACCATTCCCGGCTGACGGTAGTAACCGGAAGAAGGAGAATCGGGAAAACGAGCCTTATTATGAAGTCGGTTGAAAACCTGCCGACTATTTATCTCTTTGTCGGTCGAAAAAGCGAGGCGACACTTTGTGCTGAGTTTGTTCCTGTTATCAGTCAATCACTCGATACATTTGTTCCTGCGGAGATACGCACCTTCAGGTCATTATTCCAATATCTCATGGAGCTGGCTTCTCAGAGGCCGTTCAATCTGGTTATTGATGAGTTTCAGGAGTTTTACAACATTAATGAATCGGTATATAGTGATATGCAGAACATTTGGGATACTTATCGCAATAAATCCAGAATGAATTTGATTGTATCCGGTTCTGTGTATTCGTTGATGCAGAAATTATTCCAAAACAAAAAGGAACCTCTATTTGGCAGGGCGGATAATATTATCAAACTCGCGGCTTTTGATCTGGCTACCCTGAAGGAAATTATGCGTGACCATAATCCAGATTATACCAATGATGACTTACTTGCTCTATACACTTTCACTGCCGGAGTGCCCAAGTATGTTGAACTTTTCTGTGACAACATTAAATTGAACACAGATGAAATGATTTCATTTATGGTCAGGGAAAACTCTCCCCTAACCGATGAAGGTAAAAACCTGTTGATTGAAGAGTTCGGGAAAAATTATGCCACTTATTTCTCTATCCTGAGTGCTATTTCGGGTGGTATCAATACGCAACCCGAAATAGAAGCTGCATTAGGTGATAAAAGTATCGGAGGACAGATCAAACGGTTGATTGAGGATTACAATATCATTGTCCGCCAACGTCCCATAATGGCGAAGGAAGGAAGTCAAACTGTCAGATTTGAGATCCAGGATAACTTTATCCGGTTTTGGTTTAACTATTTCGACCGGTATCGCTCGCTGATAGAAATAAAGAACTTTATTGGGTTGCAAACGATTATAAAATCCGATTACCCGACCTATTCGGGTATTATGCTGGAAAGATATTTCAAACAGCAATTTGCTGAAAGTTTTCAATATCGTACTATCGGCTCATGGTGGGAACCCAAAGGCGTGCAAAATGAGATAGATATCGTGGCATTAAAATTAGAAAAAAATAAGGCAGTTGCGGCAGAAGTGAAGCGGCACAAGAAAAATTTTAAGCCGGAACTATTGGCAGCGAAAGTTGAACACCTAAAACATAAACTACTGCCCAAACATCAGATTGAGATGCTTTGCCTGTCATTGGAAGATATGTGAAACACTTAAATTTTGTTCTTTGTTCTTGTTTGAAATATTGTCCAAAGGGATTAGACATTCTCAGAGTCCCGGTGAAGCAAAATAAGTTACACAGCGCACACCGGGGTCTCACGGAGAAACACAGAAAAGTTTCGAATCTCTGTAAAAAACAGAAAGTTACACAGAGAGCACTGAGGTTTCACGGAGTAACCTGGAGAAGATTTAAATCTCTGTGAAATAGAAAATATCCTTCCGGATATTGCAACTCCTTCAACCTCATAGCCTTATTCGCCTTAATCCCCTTTTCCGTCCGCGCCAGGGTGCAGCATCCGAAGTAACCTGCAAGATATTTCAATTATGAATATTTTATGTGCAACTATAAATAATAATGAACCTTCAAAGGGCACCAGAAGCCTAAGCGATTAAAATTTCGGCCCAATTGCTCAAAAATCAGGTTAATAAAGAATCGATTATAGAGATAAATAACCTGGCTTCGGGAATCAGGGTGCTTAGCTCATGTTCCTCAAATTCAATAAAATCAGCGTAATCACCTTTTTGGCGTAAGGCAAAAATATCTGAATAAAAAGCGCCCCATTTTTTATCAATAATTCCTGTCATGATAAAATTCAAGCCGAATTGTGTTTTTACACCAGCATGTGTGCGGGTTTTAATATTTTGCTTTGAAAGCAGAGCAAGAACAGCATAAAAGCAAGCGTAATACACCCTGTTCATTGCTGAATTCCAACTGCCTTCATAAGCAAGAATTTCTGCATCATGCATCGTTTTCTATGCTTTTTCAAGCCGGTAAAGGATATATTCGTCTTCAGAAAAACCGGAATTCATACTGTAAGACCTTCATTAACTACATTCTGGTAAAAGTTGGTTACCTTGTATCGTGTATTCCAATCCAATTTATTGAAAACAAAAACCGAGAAGGCTTCCCCAATGCTCAGTTCAAGGTCATAAAGATGATGCCGGAACGCTCTTTCACGTTCAAAAGTGGCTTTATCATTAATCAGAATGAGGATATCCCAGTCGGAATCCACTCGCTCATCACCCCGGGCGCGACTCCCATACAGGATGATTTCAGCTTCAGGGTCAATCTGACTCACGTATTCCCTGATCAGATTCAGGATTTTATCTTTTGAAGATTTCACCTGACAAAGATAAGCAATAAGTCAGGATTTTTAAAAAAGGTCTTTAGCCTTGAAGACCTTATCCACCTTAATCCCCTTTTCCGTCCGCACCAGGGTGCAACATTCGGTATAGAGGTCGTGCTCGAAAAATAGGACATAACCTTTATCCACAGCTTCTTCCAGAAAAGCCTCTTTTTCATCAAGGGTAATCAGCGGGCGGGTGTCGTAGCTCATCACCCAGGGCAGGGGCAGGTGGGCCGCGGTGGGCAGCAGGTCGCTGGTAAACACGATGGTTTTTCCCTTGTATTTTATAAACGGAATGGCCTGCCCGTCGGTATGGCCGTTGTAAAAGCGGACTTCGATGCCCGGGAATAGCTCGCCCGGATGATCGAATAATTTAAGGCGGCCGCTTTCTTCAATGGGCTGTATGTTTTCTTTCAGAAATGAAGCGCTTTCGCGACGGTTTGCATGCATGGCCCATTCCCACTGGGGAGCGCTGATCCAGTAAGTGGCATTTGGAAAGACAGTTTCAAACCCGCTGCGGTCGGCCGTGTATTTTACGCTTCCTCCCGCATGGTCGAAGTGCAGGTGGGTGAGGAACATATCGGTGATGTCTTCGGGTGCAAACCCGGCCGCCGCCAGGGATTTTATCAGACTGTCGTCGCCGTTGAGATGGTAATGGCTGAAGAATTTTTCAGTTTGTTTGTCCCCGATGCCGTTGTTGATCAGAATTCTGCGGTCTCCGTCAACCACCAGCAGACAGCGCATGGTCATATTGATCATGTTGTTTTCGTCGGAAGGGTAATGTTTGCTCCACAACGATTTGGGGACAACGCCAAACATGGCGCCGCCGTCAAGCTTGAAATTTCCGGTCGGGATGGCGAAAAGTTGCATAAATTGAATAATTTAGCTGATTAACAACAGGAAAGGCGTTTTGTTGAACCGTCCTGCGGCTTACATGAAAAAGAGCCCGCGCAAAGTCGCAGAGGCGCGAAGGTTATATCAAGAATTTGTTTTCAACGTATCTGCATTAACAATCAGGGATTTTTATAAAAAAGTCAAAACAGATGAGAAGATTTATTTCAGTCCTCTTAATTGTGTTTTCCGGCCTTTTGTGTCCGGCTCAGCAATATTTCAACACCCCTGTTGCCACCGGCGATCCTGTGCTGGTGCTGATGAACCCGACCGTAAATAATCTGAAGACGGTGTTTTTCCTGATCGACAACGGCATTTTTCCGCTGCCGGAGGACTACCGGCTTGTGGGGTTTTATCACACAGCCCAGGCGTACGATTTCAGCCAGTCCGCCGGCTTTATCCGGGAATCGGGCAGGGAAGGCGTCTTTCTGCATGCCTGCAGCGGATTGCCAGGTCACCGGCTTTACGGGGAAAATCCGTGCAGCGATGATTTCCGCCTTGTTTTTGAGAATTCAGCGGGCGTTATTTTCTTTGGTGGCCCCGATATTCCCCCGGCATTTTACGGGGAGGAGACCAACCTGCTGACGGCGATCACAGATTATCACCGCCACGCATTTGAAGCCTCCTTTCTGTTTCATCTGACCGGCGGTTTTCAGGATGATGCGTTCACCCCCCTGCTGGAGCAAAATCCCGCTTTTCTGGTAATGGGCATCTGCCTGGGCATGCAAACCATGAATATAGCTGCCGGGGGTAGCATGATTCAGGACATTCCGACCGAAGTTTACCAATTAACCACCGCTGAGCAGGTTCTGGCCATGCAACAGGACAATCAGCACCGCAATTACCACACGCAGTTCGGGCTTGACGATGCGCTGATGTGGGGAAGTTTTCACCGGATAAAAATTACCAGTCCCGAAAAACTGAAGTTTCTCTCTGCAGGTTCTGCCCCGCACCCGGGCGTGCTGAGCAGTCATCATCAGGCCGTTGAAAAAACCGGCAAAGGGCTGGAGGTGGTTGCCACTTCCGTGGATGGAAAAATTCCCGAGATTCTTCTGCACAGCCGTTATCCGAACGTAATTGGTTTTCAGTTTCATCCGGAGCCGGCACTTCTGTATAAACCGGATGAAAAGCTGACGTTTGATCCGGGCAAACCGGGAACAATGTCGTTTATTGACCTTTATCCGGAGGCAGAGGGAGAAACCTTCAACCGGAATATCTGGAAATGGGCCGCCGATCGCTTGTCTCGTT
>DJVU01000028.1:0-8618 GCA_002441345.1 Bacteroidales bacterium UBA6248 | reverse complement strand
CAGCTCAGAATGAGCTGAATCCGGCTTAAACTATTTATACTCTTTTACTTCAATCTCGCCTTTCAGCACCATCAGTCCGTTAACGGCGAGTGCCCGCATTTCGTCTTCGCCGGGATAGACATGAACCGGTCCGATTTTGTACACGCGTTCGATAACCTGGTTAACGAACCATTTGCCGTGGGCGATGCCGCCGGTGATCAGGATTCCGTCAACCTCACCTTTGAGCACTGTACTCATGGCGCCGATGGCTTTGGCTACCTGGAAAGCCATGGCTTCGAAGATGAACTTTGCATATTCATCGCCGGCCAAAGCACGTTGTTCCACTTCATAGGCGCTGTTGGTGCCAAGGAAAGCGGCCATACCGCCTTTGCCCTTGATCATGGTAAGGATTTCCTTCTGGGTATATTTACCG
This sequence comes from Bacteroidales bacterium UBA6248, assembly GCA_002441345.1. Taxonomy (GTDB): domain Bacteria; phylum Bacteroidota; class Bacteroidia; order Bacteroidales; family Lentimicrobiaceae; genus Lentimicrobium. Next base: position 8,206 of record DJVU01000028.1, on the reverse strand, counting down.
CTGAAGCAAAGTCTTACGAGATCAGCCGAAGGCAGGGTGCCGCTGCGTTCGGGCGAAAACGGGCCTTCCCCGTCGAGTGCCTGATTTACGTCAACTACCTCTCCCTTGCGGTGTGCGCCCACGCTGATGCCGCCACCAAGGTGGACCACAATCAGGTTAAGGTCTTCGTATTTCCGCATAATGGATTTGGCATGCTGGCGTGCGATGGCTTTCTGGTTCAGGGCATGGAAAATCGATTTGCGGGCAAATTCCGGGTGCCCCGAAACTCTGGCAAGCGGTTCCAGTTCGTCGACCACCACCGGGTCGGCAATGAACGCACGGGCGTTGGGAAGGCTCTTTGCTATATCATCGGCAATAAATCCGCCGAGGTTGCTTGCATGCTCACCCATCGGACTGTTGGCCATATCGTGCTTCATGGCTTCATTTACCTCATACACACCGGAGGGTATGGGTTTGGTAAGACCGCCCCTGCCAACCACCGCCCGGATGCTGTCCATCTCGATGCCTGCCTCTTCCAGTTGTTTGTAGATAATCTCCTTGCGGAAATTATACTGATCGGTAATTTTATCAAAACCCGAAAGTTCTTCGGTTGAATGGGCAATCGTACGAACAAAAACGGGATTCGGGCCGTGGAAAACAGCAATTTTAGTGCTTGTAGAGCCCGGATTGATGGCTAAAATCCTAAGTTCTTCCATTTTGGATTATTTAATGCGGTTTACTTCGCAATCAGCGCTGCCAGCGCAATGCTGTAAAGTTTTGTAAGGGCGCTGTCGCCGCGCGATGACAACACGCATGGAACACGGGCGCCGGCAACAAATGCACCCAATTCGGCCTTTGCAAGCTTGGTATTGGCTTTATAGAAAACATTTCCCGATTCAATATTGGGGAAAAGCAGGCAGTCGGCATCCCCGGCAACGGGTCCGGAGAGTTTCTTGATCTGCGCGGATTCCTTGTCGATGGCTGCATCCAGTGCCAGCGGGCCATCCACATAAGCACCGCTGATCTGACCGCGGTCGGCCATCTTCGACAGCAATGCTGCTTCGGCACACGAAGGAATACCTGGTAATACCTGCTCCGAAGCACTGATAACAGCCACTTTCGGTTTTTCAATGCCAAGTGCTTTTGCAGTATTAACCAGGTAGTTCAGGATAGCAACTTTCTGTTTGAACTCCGGCAGGGGAATAATGGCGACATCGCCTACAATCATTAGCTTCTCATAGTTCGGATTCTCTATCACGGTAACGTGGCTGAGGATAGCGCCCGGATCCATCAGTCCATTCTCTTTATTCAGAATGGCTTTCATGTATTTGTCGGTGCTTACCAGGCCTTTCATCAGCAGCTCACCTTCCCCCTCGTTGATCAGCTTTACGGCAACTGCGGCAGCTTTACCTTCGTTCGGTTCGTGTACCAGGCGGAATTTTTCGGGATTAATATTTAATTGTCCGCATACCTGCAGCATGGTTTCTTTATCACCCACAAGCGTTCCTTCTATAATGCCCTTGTCAACAGCCTCACTCACGGCCTCAATGGTATGTGAATCGTTTGCATAGGCCGCCACCAGTCTTTTTTTGCTTTTCGACTTCAGGACATCAAACATCTGGTCCAGTTTCGTTATTGCCATGTAATCCTCCGTTTAATGGTTTGGTTGGTTATGTAAAAATCTTGATAATGCGATACTTGCAACTAAAAGTTGTGCAAAATTACCAATTCTGTGTTAATTTACTAACAATAATCGGTTCTGCGGGTAAAAGTTTTATCGCCGGAGATTTCACGTATTAAAGGAACTTTTCAGACAGAATTTTGGTTTATAAGCAGTTGGTGAACATCCGTGCTGACGGGGAATTAAAAATCACTTTACGATAAATCCGCAGGGTTTGATAATTTTGCCTGAACAGATAGCCGAATTATGAAAAAGCCTCCGTTTCTCTCCTTTTATTCCCTGATTTCAGGATTGCTGTTTTCCCTGGCATGGCCGGCCAATGGGTTCCCGCCCCTGCTGTTTGTGGCTTTTGTCCCCCTGCTGCTGATGGAGAGTTACTTTCTGTCGAACAGAAGCAACAACCATTCTTTCGGAATTTTCTTCCGGGTATGGCCCGCATTCATTATCTGGAACGGCCTCACCACCTGGTGGATTTATAATTCCACTTTCTTCGGGGTAACCATGGCAGTGCTGATCAACTCGGTGTTCATGTCGCTTACCTTCTGGCTGTTTCATTTTATGCGCCGCCGGCTTAAAAATCCTTCGCAGGGATACCTGGGACTGATTTTTGCCTGGATTTCCTTCGAATTTCTTCACCACCACTGGGACCTCAACTGGCCGTGGCTGAGTCTGGGTAACGGTTTTTCGGCCTGGCCTTCGTGGATGCAGTGGTACGAATTTACCGGCATGTTCGGTGGAAGCCTCTGGGTACTTGTGATCAATATACTTGTTTATAAAGTCATACAGTCGTGGCTTGATGGAACAACTTTAAAGATTGCGTTCCGTAAGTTGTGGCTGCCCCTGGTGGTGGTAGCGCTGCCGCTGGCGGTTTCGCTGCTGATGTATTACACTTACCGTGAGAAAACGGCCCCTGTTGATGTGGTGGTGGTTCAGCCCAACATCGATCCGTATGAGGAACAATATGAGCTTCCAGCCGATTTAGTAATAGAACATGCTACCAGACTGGCGCTCACCAGGGCCGACAGCCTCACCGATTTTGTTGTTTTCCCCGAATCCATGGTTCAGCCCAACTGGTCATCGGGTTTGATGATTTGGGAGAACGATCTCGAAAACCATCCCACCATCAATATGTTCCGCAACGGCCTGCTCAGGGAACTGCCTCAGGCTGGCATCGTGGTGGGCTATTCTACCTACCGCTCTTATGAGCCCGGAGAAGAACTTCCTGCTACCGTAAGGCAATTCAGAAACGGAGAAGGATATTACGACGCCTTTAATACCGCATTTCTGTTCAGAACCTATCCCGACCTGCAGCGCACCCACAAATCGAAACTTACCCCCGGGGTGGAGCTGATGCCTTTCCCCTGGCTGCTGAAACCGCTGGGCGATTTTGCCATTGATTTGGGCGGAACGGTCGGGCAACTCGGAACCGACCCCGAAAGAATCCCTTTCACCATCAACGACACCTTAAAGATCTCCCCGGTAATCTGTTATGAATCGGTTTACGGGGAATTTGTGGCCGGGTTTGTGCGCAACGGCTCCAATATGATTTTTGTAATCACCAACGACGGCTGGTGGGGCAATACGCCCGGGCACCGGCAGCATGCGNNTCGGTAAGGGCCATCGAAACCCGGCGCAGCGTGGCCCGTTCGGCCAACACAGGTATCTCATGTTTTGTAAACCAGCGCGGCGATATCATGCAACCCACCCCCTACTGGGAAACCGCAGTGATCAGGCAGAAAATAAATGCCAATGATAAAATTACATTATATGTGCGCTACGGCGATTACATTGCCCGTGGCTCGGTGCTGGGATTGGTGTTGTTGCTGCTTGTAGCGTTGACGCAGAGGAGGAAATCAAAATATTAGTTGATTTGAGGATGAGAGGATTAGCTGATGAGTTGATTCGTTGATCAGTTGATGTAATTCTATGAAGCACAGAAATTTGCTTCGCAAAATGAAATGAAGCAAAGTGAAAATGCGGATCATGTACGCTAAATACAACATATACAGATATCTTTATTGTTGAAACCGGAGACTTCAAATAACTCTATAAGAAAAGGCCGGATTACGCATCAAACAAGTGTCTGAAATCCCACCACCATTGGCTCGAGAAGCCTAATCCGCAATTCAAAATCCGCCTTCCCCTTGTCCCCCCGTCTCCCAGTCGCCTTGTCCGTTGCTATGAAAATCGATTATCCCGGCAACAGCGTCCCCCGCCCCTCCTTCAGCGTCCCTCGCCCCCCTTCCCGCAATCGTTTGCAAAAAATTCCCTATACAATACATCTATATTGGTAAATATGATTACCTTAGCGGCAGTAAGGCCGCAGAAGCCGGTCCTTATTCCTCAGCAGATCAGGGTAAAGAATATTATGACCAAATGGAACAAATCCATGAAAAAGGCTGAACACATTGTTTAGTTTTCTTGTTTATCAGGCATTTCAGGTATTTTATCAAAAAATTAACAAATTTCCCGGTTATGAATTTTGAATTTTCGGAAGAGCAGTTGATGATTCAGCAGGCTGCCCGCGATTATGCCCAGCGCGAACTGATTAAAGACGTGATTGAGCGCGACACCCACGCCATTTATCCCACCGAACATGTAAAAGCCCTGTCGGAACTGGGTTTTATGGGTATGCTGGTGGACCCCAAATACGATGGAGGCGGCATGGATACCGTTTCGTATGTGCTGGCCATGGAAGAAATTTCAAAGGTTGACTCTTCGGTAAGCGTAATCATGTCGGTGAACAACTCCCTGGTTTGTTACGGAATTGAAAAATTCGGTACCGAGGAGCAAAAAGAAAAATTCCTTAAACCGTTGGCACGCGGCGAAAAAATAGGTGCCTTCCTGCTTTCGGAGCCCGAAGCCGGATCGGATGCCACCTCACAACGCACCACCGCCGAAGACAAGGGAGATTATTACCTGCTCAACGGAACCAAAAACTGGATTACCAACGGAAATACTGCCGGCACTTACCTGGTGATTGCCCAAACCCATCCCGAAAAGGGGCACAAGGGAATCAACGTGCTGATCGTTGACCGCCATTCACCGGGCATCAGTGTTGGCCCGCATGAAGACAAAATGGGCATGCGCAGCTCCGACACCCATTCCGTCATGTTCAACGATGTAAAAGTACCTAAAGAAAACCGCATTGGCGAAGATGGTTTTGGGTTCAAGTTCGCCATGAAAACCCTGGAGGGCGGAAGAATCGGCATTGCAGCCCAGGCCCTGGGCATCGCCTCAGGAGCGTTTGAACGGGCGGTTAAATATTCCAAGGAAAGAAAAGCATTCGGAACCGAAATTGCCAACCATCAGTCTGTTGCCTTTAAGCTGGCTGATATGGCGGTAAAAATCGAAAATGCACGCAACCTCTGCCTCAAGGCTGCCTGGCTGAAAGATCAGGGAAAACCTTACGGTTACGCCAGCGCCATGGCCAAATACTATGCCGCCGAAATTGCGATGGAAGTTACCACCGAGGCCGTGCAGATTCACGGTGGATACGGCTATGTAAAAGAATACCATGTGGAACGCCTGATGCGCGAAGCCAAACTCACTCAAATCTACGAAGGAACCTCCGAAATTCAGCAAATCGTTATCTCACGGCAAGTCCTCAGTGAATTTTAGATTGCGGATTGCGGTCCCGATGGCTATCGTGAGCAGATTAATCCTCTGATCAACTAATCTTCTTGTTTATCTGAATAGTTGAATCTTTGAATCTTTTGAATCCTTTAAAACTATGAACATCCTCGTTTGTATAAGCAATGTCCCCGACACCACCACCCGCATCAAATACAGTGCGGACATGAAAGCAGTGGATTATTCGGGCGTACAGTGGATCATCAATCCCTGGGACGAACTTGCCCTTACCCGTGCCATTGAGCTGAAAGAGGCCAATCCTGCACTGGTTCAGAAAATAACCGTAATAACAGCCGGTGGCGCCGATGCCGAGCCTACACTACGCAAAGCCCTGGCCTGCGGTGCCGACGACGCCATCAGGGTGGATGCAGCAGGCGGCGATTCGCTGTTTACTGCAACTCAGTTAGCACATGCCGTTAAAGGGGAACCGTTTGATGTAATCCTCTGTGGCATTGAGTCGAGCGACTACAACGGATCGGCCGTGGGCGGAATGCTTGCCGAACTGCTGGATTACAATTCCGTTTCAGCAGTCAGTTCGCTCAACCTCGAAGGAAACAGCGTTAAAGTAACCCGTGAAATTGACGGCGGCAAGCAGAGCATAGAAACTGCAGCACCGGTGGTTCTGATTGTACAGAAAGGAATTGCCATCAACCCGAGAATCCCTTCGATGCGCGGAATTATGACCGCCCGCACCAAATCCCTGAAAGTGGTGGCTGCGGCTGCTGCGTCTCCAGGCAGTAAGGTTGTCGGTTACCAGGCGCCTCCGCAGAAATCGGCCTGCAAGATGATTGACCCGGAAAATATGGATGAACTCGTTCACCTGTTGCACACCGAAGCAAGGGTTATTTAACCAATTTTAAAAGAATACGATATGTCAGTACTCGTTTATATAGAAAACTGGAACGGAAAGTTCAAAAAGAGCACTTACGAACTTGTTTCATACGGCAAACGTTTGGCCAATGGACTGGGTGGCAGTCTTACCCTTCTTTCCATCGGCAGGGTGGCTGAAGATGAATTGAAGAACCTCGGAGCCTATGGTGCCGGAAAAATACTTTCGGCAGAAACCGATGCTCCGCTCGACGATAAAGCGTATGCTTCCCTGATAGCCGGAGCAGCAAAAAACAACGATGCTTCAGTAGTGGTAATGGCTCATAATGGTACCGGTAAGGCCCTTGCGCCCCGCGTGGCCGTGCGGCTGAATGCCGGACTGGTAAGTGCTGTGAACGGATTGCCGGTTTCATTTCAGCCGTTTGTGGTAAGCAAAAAAGCCTTTTCGGGAAAGTCGCTGATGCAGGCTGAGATTACTTCCGATATTAAAGTCATCACCCTTTCGCAGAATACCGCCGGGATTGAAACTTTTGCAGGAGAAGCAGTGATCGAAAAAATAGATACTTCCTCCATGACCAGCGGTACAAAGGTGTTGTCAACCGAGGTGCAAACCGGAAAAATATTGCTGAGTGAAGCCGATGTGGTGGTATCCGGAGGCCGTGGAATGCGCAGCGCCGACAACTGGAAACCCCTGGAAGAACTTGCCGGAGTGCTGGGTGCGGCGACCGCCTGTTCGAGGCCGGTTTCCGACGAAGGGTGGCGTCCGCATCACGAGCATGTGGGACAAACCGGTAAAGTAGTTGCCCCCAATCTTTATTTTGCACTCGGAATATCAGGAGCCATTCAGCACCTGGCCGGCATCAGTTCATCGAAGGTAATTGTTGCCGTAAACAAAGACCCCGAAGCGCCTATTTTTTCCGCTGCCGACTATGGAATCATTGGCGACCTGCAAACGGTGCTTCCGAAAATGACCGAGGCATTCAGGAAATTTAAATCGGGAAATTGATACAACTGCCGCCGGCTTAACACTGGTTTTATTTCAGGCAGAAACTAAGGGCTCAGAGATGCAGGAAAGCAGTTACATGCCTGTCTCTTTGAGCCCTTGGAGTTTGCATACCGGCCTCTTTTCAGCTAAATTCAATAAACCAGCCCGACAAGTATAATCCGGGAGAAGGATTAAGCCATTCGATTTCTGCCTATTTTTGCTCAGAAACCGATTCCATGAAACGAATAGCGATTTTTGCCTCAGGCAACGGAAGCAATGCGGAGCATATTGCCGGGTATTTCTGTCAGCACGCGAAGGCCCGGGTGGAAGCCATTTACACAAATAACCCGAAAGCATTTGTCATCCAGCGAGCCGGTCGTTTAAAGATTCCGCTGGTCTTGTTCGACCGGGAGATGTTTTATGCAGGGGATGCGGTATTACGGGACCTTCATACCCGGAAAATCGATCTTATTGTATTGGCCGGATTCCTTTGGCTGGTTCCCGGCAATCTTACCCGTGCCTTTTCAGGGAAAATTGTAAACATTCATCCGGCCCTGCTGCCGAAATTCGGGGGTAAGGGGATGTATGGAATGGCTGTTCATGAGGCGGCTATTAATGCCGGAGAGGTAGAATCGGGAATCACCATTCACCTTATCGACGAGGTGTACGACCGCGGCAAAACCCTGCTGCAGGTAAAATGCCCGGTGATGTCCGGCGATACACCGGAAACCCTTGCCGAAAGGGTGCATCAGCTTGAATACGAGCACTACCCGAAAGCGATTGAGCAATTGCTTGGGTAGGAGGGATGATGTTGCCGGTAACATCGGTTTTCAATGCGCCTGACAAGGAGACAAGGGGACGGGGTGACAAGGGGAAGGCAGGAATTGCAGTCTTACTTCATACCTCAACCTCAACCTCAACCTTTCATTAAGGGATGATGTTGCCGGTAACATCGGTTTTCAATGCGCCTGACAAGGAGACAAGCGGAAGTGGGGACAAGGAGACGTGTGCTAAGACTAATCCTGGTTCACAGGGAGTTTTGGCTTTTCATGTGAAAAAAGGACGAGAGATTGCGGATTTCGGATTAAAAATCCTTCCCT
>DJVU01000071.1 GCA_002441345.1 Bacteroidales bacterium UBA6248 | reverse complement strand
ATGGTCTGCTTTGTTTAAGCAGCCATTCAAAGAGCTCCGGATTGTTGTAAGTCTCCGTCCAGCTGTCGTGACCAGCGCCGGGGTAGATGGTAATCCGGGCATTGCCTCCGGCATCCTGCAGCAGCCGGATCATTCTGGCGGCTTCGGTCACCGGAACCACATCGTCGGCTGCCCCGTGAAACGCCCATACGGGCATGGATTTCAGCTCATCTGCTCTGCGGGGGTAGTTACGGTCTATTCTTCCGCATACCGGCGCAATTGCTGCAAAATATCCGGGATATGCCATCGCCAGATCCCACGTTGCCCAGCCACCCATGCTCAGACCTGTAACATATACCCTTCGTTCGTCCACACGGTATCTCGATGCAATATCCTTCACCAGTGCATAAAGCGTTTCAGCATCCCAGTCGCGTTTGTCAGGGCACTGGGGCGACAGTATGATAAACGGGAATTTTTCACCCTGCTCAGCCAGTTTGGGAGGTCCGTGCACCTTGACTTTCTCCAGGTCGTCGCCGCGCTCGCCCGATCCGTGCAGGAAAACCAGCAACGGCCACTGTTGTTCTGTTTGTATGGCATACCCCTCGGGAAGGTACAAAAGGTAGCCGGCTTCAACGCTCCTCTGGATGCTGGCAGTGAAAGATCCGCTCTGCTGCTGGGCATGCAAGGTTACTGAAGGCAATGCAATCAGTAAAAGAAAGAGTATTCTCTTCATCTGTTTTCCGTAACGATGTGTATTAATCAAAGAAATTCCACGACACGCCGAACCGGAATCCCCGGTCGGCCATCGGATAGTGCGGCACCATGAAATAATTGTACCCGTTAAGTCCCGCATTAACATGCTCCATCAAAAGAAACAGGCGGGCCCGTTTCACCCTGAGGTTGATGAATGCATCCACGTAAGGATAACCTCCGGTTTCAATGGTGTTCTGAAGGTAATAGGAACGAAGTGCCGGCATGTAGGCATCCGCCATAAAGGCTGTATTGTACATGGCCGAAAGCCCGGTCTGCAGATGCAGCGCCCGTTTGAACAGCGCCACCGTATACGTTGCCGAAAAACGTGCCGCCAGGTCGGGGACCCGCACAACCTGATTATTGGCCGAATTCTGCCAGACGGCATACGCATGCAGTCCGAACGGACCAAGCCCGATATCGGCCTGTCCGTAAAGCTGTGTAAGCTGGAAGGCAGCATTCTCCCTTGCAGGCAGGGCGTTTTCATCCAGATATACCCATCCTTCGAGATTGTAAAAGTTGAATCCGGCCTTCAGATGCTTACGGCTGTACATTACCTTGCCGCCTAAAATGGTTTGCTGCCCGAAACTGTTTTCCCACCTGAAATGGTTTGACTGATAATATTGGAAGAAGTAATCGGGCTGCAGTGCATCCAGCGAAAGCGAAGCATACAGATTTCCCCAGGAAGCGGAATTGTCGAATGCCGGAAAGGTAAGCATGGAAGAAATTCCCTTATCGCCTTTGAAGGGAGCGCCGTTAGTCATCCATATCCTGCCTTCGGCACGGGCAACGCCAAAGGCATTTGCCGAAACATACCCGAACGTCGTGAGCCGGTTGAATTGCTTCTTAACGGTAGTATCGTACTTAAAAGTGGTGAAAGTGTGCTCAATTCCACCTCTGACCAGAATTGCCTTCCCGCTGCCCCTGGCTCTTCCGATCCCGCCTTCTACTGCAAATTCGTTGGTAAATTCATGGTAGAAAAGGGAGTCGAGGGTTTTTGTGCTGTCGGCATAGATGGCAGGATAGTACCCGCCTGCGGGATTCTGATCGGTATACAGGGAGGCATTCCGGCTGTAGGTAAAGGTATGACGTATGAAGTTTGTACGCCCGGGCTCAAAGAACAAAGGGTTTTCCCGGTTTGTATTTTTCAGGGTATCGCCTTCTCTACGCTCTTTATCCTTCAGGGTGTCGCTGCTGATCCGTCCGTTTTTCCGAACGAAATAATAATACTGCGAAGCCTGGAATCCGCTTTCTTTTATCAGATTTTCGGCATTGGGGAGCCTGACGGCAATGCGCTGACGATCGGACTCCATGTTATCCGTGAAAACGGTATCGTATACTATTCCGCCGTTTTCCCTCCATTTCAGGCGGTTGCTGCGGTAATTGGCATATACCGCGTATCTCTCGCTGCCAGAAATATATTGCGCCTGCATGGCAAGCGAAACATTGTCGGATTTCTGCCGGGTGTACAATCCCAGCGAATTTATAATACGAAGGTCAATGCCCAGACTCAGGCCGCGCAGCACCTGCTGACTGTGGGTAACGCTGAACAGTTGCTCTTTCCCGTTGCCGAAACTGTATGCAATGTTGGAATACGGTGCAAACGTCCGGTAATACGGAATGTTTTCATTCAGAAAGAAGTAATTGCTGAAGTGAAAAGGTGTAAAACGAAAGCCCGGCTGCAGGGTGTGCCCGAATATTAAATTCTTATAGGCGAGTCCGATGTTGCCGTTTACGGCATAGATGCGATCGAAGCCTTCCAGGGGATCGTAAAAGTTGAAGCCGGTCAGCAGGGTGTCGATGGCAGGTATTAATTCAGACCCCGGCCAGCGCTGACTGGCATGGTAATAGTAAACGCTGGCAGTATCCGGCGAATGCTGTTCTTCTTTTCCTCCACCCGCTTCCTGGGCAGTCAAACCCTGTACAAGGGCAAGAAACAGTAGTAGAGTTAGCCTGAGTTGACGCATAATGCTGATTTGCGAATGCAAAGATAGAATTAACGCCGCTTAATTCACGGCTCATAAGCCATTTATTCGGTCAGTTCAGACTGTTTAGCCGGGCAGCGAACTTGTTTTTGCCTGTTTTGCACCAACGGCCTCCGCAGCTTTGTGATTTCGTTTCCCTGATCCGCTCTTGAAAACTTTCCATATCTTTGATTCTTCATCCAAAAAATCCGTCGCCATGAAGCTGTTACGTTGGGTTATACCGGTTCTGATCCCGTTTTTTTTGTGGTCATGCAATGGAAAAAATGAAAAGAAAAACGCCGAAAGTATGGAATCATTATCTAATAAGATAGTTGTTTATCAGGTATTTACACGTTTATATGGAAATACCAACACTACCAATAAGCCCTGGGGTACCATTGAAGAAAACGGGGTAGGGAAGTTCAACGACATTACCGGTAAAGCGCTGGAAGAAATCCGGGCGATGGGTGTTACGCACATCTGGTATACCGGCGTTCCGCATCATGCCGTAATCCGGGATTATACAGCATACGGCATCACCAGCGACGATCCGGATGTAGTAAAAGGGCGTGCAGGCTCACCCTATGCGGTGAAGGATTACTATAACGTTAATCCCGATCTGGCCGTTGACCCCGCCAGACGCCTCGAAGAGTTCCTCGACCTCGTCAACCGTACCCATAGCCACGGGATGAAAGTGATTATCGATATAGTTCCAAACCACGTTGCCCGGCACTACAAATCCCTCTCAAACCCTCCGGGTACCGAAGATTTCGGTGCATCCGACGACACATCGGTGGAGTATGCCCGCAACAATAATTTCTACTATATTCCAGGCCAGGCATTTAAAGTTCCGGCTTTCCCCGAATGGTACAAACCCCTTGGCGGAGAACTGCACCCCCTTGCCGACGGGAAGTTTGATGAATATCCCGCGAAATGGACTGGTAACGGATCGCGGCAGCCACAGCCCGATTTCAACGACTGGTATGAGACCGTGAAGGTAAATTACGGCATAAGGCCCGACGGAAGCAGGGATTTCGATACTCTGCCCGCTGGATTTGAGCATAAGTCAGCCGCCGATCATTTTGCCTTCTGGCAGGATAAAGACGTTCCGGACAGCTGGAAGAAATTCAGGGATATTACCCTCTACTGGGTTAATCTGGGCGTCGACGGATTCCGCTTCGATATGGCTGAAATGGTACCGGTAGAATTCTGGAGCTATATGAATTCAGCCATTAAAAATGTCAGGCCCGACGCCTTCCTCCTGGCCGAAGTTTATAACCCCTCGCTTTACCGCGATTACATCCGCAAAGGGAAGATGGACTACCTCTACGACAAGGTGGAGCTGTACGATACGCTGAAAAACATTATTCAGGGACATGGTTCTGCGGATCATATTGCCGCTATTCAGGCCGGTCTTGCCGACATTGAGCATCACATGCTTCATTTTCTCGAGAACCACGATGAGCAGCGCCTGCCAAGTCCTGCCTTTGCAGGAAATGCCCTGAAAGGGAAACCTGCCATGGTGCTCAGCGCCACCATCAGCACATCACCTACCATGATTTATTTCGGTCAGGAAGTGGGTGAGAAAGGGGAGGAGAATGCAGGATTCGGCAGCGAAACCCGCACAACCATATTTGACTACCAGGGAGTTCCGGCCCACCAGCGATGGATGAACGGAGGTTCCTTCGACGGCGGACAGCTGAGCCCGGAGGAGAAAGATCTGCGCGATTTCTACACCAGGCTGCTTAACTTTACCATCAGCAGCCCGGCCCTCATGGGGAATTACATGGAACTGCACTCCCACAACCGAATGCATAGTCCCGGATATTTCGAAAAAGGATTTGCATTTGCCCGCTGGTGTGAACAGGAGCATCTGCTGGTCCTGGTGAACTTTAAGGATTGGGTTGCCGATGCATACGAACTTCAGTTGCCTGCCGGACTGGTGAGCGAATGGAAACTGACCGACGGATTCTACAGGATGACGGACCAGCTCTACGGCCAAAGAACCTTCGACCTGATAGTGGAAGATCGTACAGGAAGGGTGAAAATCGTTCTGAATCCACTTGAATCACTGATTCTGAAGCTGGAACAATAGCCATCCGTATGCAGCCGAAGCCTCAGCCGGATTCCCGGTATGTACCTGGCATCGGTAATGTGTAACCAAATATCTTAATTGATCTGCCTGCCATGATGGATCCACAGATACTCATTCAGCTTGTTACCATGCCAATGCCGTTTGGAAAATACAAGGGTACATTGCTTTGCAACCTGCCGGTTTCTTACCTCGAATGGTTTGAGCGCAAGGGCTTTCCGGAAGGACGGCTCGGCATGCTGCTGCACACGGCATATGAGATAAAACTTAACGGACTCGAGTATCTGCTCGAGCCGATACGGAAAAACCACCGGCCATGAAGCCTGCTTCGCTCCATTTGCTGAAAAATGAACTGTCGGCCATGCCTCAGAAAGAGCTGGTACAGTTTTGCCTGCGGTTGGCCAGGTATAAGGTTGAAAACAAAGAGCTTCTGTCGTACCTGATTTTTGAGGCTGCAGATGAAGCCGCCTACGTAAACTCGGTAAAAAATGAGATCGTTCTGGCATTCAGCGAAATCAATACCAACCACAGCTATTATGTGCGAAAAAGCATCCGCAAAATCCTCCGGAATATGAATAAGTACGTTCGCTTTTGCGGTTCAAAACAGGCAGAAGCGGAACTGCGGCTGTCCTTTTGCCGGATCATGAAAGATTCGGGACTGCTGCTGCCTGGTGTCACCTCCCTTAATAATATTTATGCAGGTCAGCTTTCCAAAGTACGCAGCGTGCTCCCCGTTCTGCACGAAGACCTGCGGCACGATTACCTGGAAGAAATCAGAGCGCTCTGACGCTGCCTGAAAACCGGCTAATGTTCCCGTTTTTTACCAATATAGTGGTCAGCCGAAAATCTGCCCGGGCCTGCCAGAAGAATTGCCAGATACATGCTTAAATACATCAGTGCGGGTTCTTTCGCACCGAAGGGATCACCGGCATGGGCATAAAAAGCAGCAATTAGCATGGTAACGATGAGCGGAATTGTACTCAGTCTGCTCATAAATCCGGCTATCAGCAACAATGACATTCCGGCTTCCGCGAAAATGGCCAGCGAAAGTCCAAATTCCGGACTTCCCAGAACAGCCGGAAATTTTCCGGACGCGGCGATAGCGGAAAAGTTTATAATCTTTGGTATTCCGTGGGTTAGCATCATACTTCCGGCAGCAATGCGCAAAACTAAAAGTCCGAGGTCGGTATGGCTTCCCGTACGGGTATTAAATATTGTTTTTAACATTTTATGAACATTTGAGGCATTTAAAACACGTAAAAGTGTTCAATGTTCAGTGTTTATGGGGTTTTCACGTATTTTAACATCTTCGGGAGCAAAATTTTCAAAATTCATTCTATACCTTATTTTTGCTGACGTTTTAACCTAACACCACTTTACACATGAAAAAAAACAGTTTGATCTTGCTGCTGGTACTTCTGGCATCGGGGGCTTTCGCCCAGAATGTGCAACTGCATTACGATTTTGGTAAGGATCGCGGTTATCCGACAACTACGGTTGAAATGTTCAGACCCGACAAATGGGGTTCAACTTTCTTCTTCGTAGACATGGATTACAACGTGGCCGATGTCAAAGGCGTAAGCATGGCCTACTGGGAAATTGCCCGCTCAATCAATCTTGGGAAAACCCCGTTTGCATTCCATGCAGAGTACAACGGAGGTTTCGGACAGTTTATGCCGGGTGGCGCTTATCAGATTAACGATGCATGGCTTGGTGGTGTGGATTATATATGGAACAACAGCGATTTTACCCGCGGCTTTACCTTCCAGGTGCTTTACAAGTACATCCGCGACAAGCACGATGCAGCTTTCCAGCTTACGGGTGTATGGTATATGCACTTCCTGAACAAGAAAATGACTTTCAGCGGTTTTGCCGATTTCTGGAGAGAAGACAATGTTTTTGTAAGTGCTGAAAGAGCAGTCGATGAAACCAAATATGTATTTTTAGCTGAGCCCCAGTTGTGGTATAATTTCACCGGGAACATTTCCCTGGGTACTGAGCTGGAATTCAGTAATAATTTCGGCGGTCACAAGGGATTCGCCGTTAACCCTACCCTGGGTGCAAAGTGGACCTTTTAACCCTTAAAAACGGAGCGCTATGTTAGAAAAATACTTCAGGATTTCAGAAAACAAGACCACCGTACGTACCGAAGTGCTGGCTGGCCTTACCACGTTTATGACCATGGCCTACATCCTGGCCGTGAACCCCTCTATCCTGAGTGCTACAGGTATGGATAAGAATGCACTCTTTACGGCAACGGCTCTGGCATCCCTGGCTGCAACCCTCGTAATGGCGCTGTACGCTAAACTGCCGTTTGCACTTGCCCCCGGTATGGGCCTCAATGCTTTCTTCGCCTTCACCGTTGTGCTTGGTATGGGTCACTCCTGGGAGTTTGCACTTACCGCCGTTTTCATCGAAGGTATCATCTTTATCCTGCTTACAGCCTTTAACATCCGGGAGCTTATCATCAACAGTATTCCGATGAATATGAAACACGCGGTTTCGGCTGGTATCGGACTCTTTATCGCTTTTATCGGTCTGCAGAATGCCGGTATTATCGTAAACAACGACGCAGTTCTGGTCGGACTTGGTTCCATTAAAACCCCCGCCGTTATTCTTGCCCTGACTGGCGTGATCATCACCGGAGTGCTGCTCGCCCGCAAGGTTAAAGGCGCTCTGCTGATCGGAATTTTTGCATCAACCCTTATCGGTATTCCCCTCGGAGTAACCACATTCCCACAGGGGCATCTGATTTCGCTGCCGCCTTCCATTTCTCCCATTTTCTTTAAAATGGAGTTTCATAACATCTTTACCCTGGATATGCTGGTGGTTGTATTCACCTTCCTGTTCGTGGATATGTTTGATACCGTGGGTACACTTGTAGGTGTCAGCGATAAAGCCGGTATGCTCTCGAAAGAAGGTAAAGTTCCCAATGCAAAGCAAGCCCTTTTTGCCGATGCCATCGGAACTACCCTGGGTTCCATGCTGGGTACCAGTACCGTTACTACTTATGTGGAAAGCGCGAGCGGTGTAGCCGAAGGCGGCCGTACCGGACTTACCTCGCTTACCGTAGCGGGTTTGTTCCTCCTGGCCCTTTTCTTTGCCCCGCTCTTCCTGATGATACCGGCGGCAGCTACCGCTCCTGTGCTCTTCCTGGTGGGTCTCTTCATGATGTCGCCCATCCTTAAGATCGACCTGAACGACTTTACGGAAGCCATACCCGCATTCTTTACCATCATCATGATGCCCCTGGCTTATTCAATAGCCGAAGGTATTGTGTTCGGAATGCTTTCGTATGTGCTGCTGAAACTTCTTACCGGTAAAATGAAGGAAATTTCACCGGTTATGTATGTACTTACGGTTCTGTTTCTGCTGAGCTTCTTTACGAAATAGCTCAGGAAGGACTTCCCGGCAGAACTGTCTTTATTAAAACTCCCCCGGAGAATCAGGTAATTCCTGACTTCCGGGGGAGACTTTTTTTATGGATCTTAAAGGTGGGCTATACGACCGCTGAGTCTATTACCCATGAAATAAACCTCATAGATGTAAACTCCGGTGGGGAGACTGCGCAGCAGAATCATTTCTTTATGATCGTCGTTTGATACGTATGCTGTCTTGTTTAAAAGGATTCTTCCGTCCGTTTGCATAAGCCTGATGATCACTTCCCCCGGCTGTGGGGTGTTTATAATAAATGTAACTTCGCCGGGAGCCGGGTTGGGGCAGATCAGGCAGGTAAAGGATTTTTTCTTCTGTGGATTAGCTTCCGTAATGCCCAGGGGCTGTGAACCGAATTCCCATGCCCCGATATCAATTACAGCGGTTTGATCGCCGTTGCCATCCCACACGCGCTTGCACCCTCCCATATCGCATTCCGGCCACATGGTTCCACTAAGTACTGCCGGGCCAGCATCCACACATGGAGAACCGGCATTTAACGCCCAGGGATTTTCCCCTATATTCAAAAACAGCGGCTCAAGTCCGGTAATGCCACCCAGGTCGTTCATTCCTCCGCTTATTCCGTCTCCGTATGGGTCCTGAATAGCACAATAACTGATCTCAGACACACACCCTGCTGCCGACCAGACCTGACTTCCCTGAGCCGCTGTATTGTAATAAAGAATGTTTGATGTTAATAGGGGATTGCTTGTAACCGGAACACCGATCATTTCAAACGTATTGCTTATCCCACCTCCGTTTCCGGCAGCCTGGTTATTGCAAATGGTGTTGGCCAGAATGTACGGGCTGCTTCCCCGGATGCTGAGAGCGCCTCCGGAACCTGCTTCATTTTGTACAATCTGATTGTTGATGATCCGGGCATTACTAAGATAGCAACAGATACCTCCCCCGCCAGTACCCGCAAGGTTTTCTTCAATGTAATTGTGCTGTATGAGCGGATTTCCTCCCGAGATGTTTATTCCGCCTCCGTGGTCGGCTGCCGCATTCTTACGGATGATGTTGTTCAGTATGAAAGGGGAGGAGAAGGTGAAAACGGCTATGCCGCCTCCACGATAAGCAGCACGGTTGCCTTCGATGGTATTCCGGACAATTCTGGAGTTCGACATAGAACAGTATATGCCTCCGCCGTCGTGCCCTGAGTAATTTTCGGTGATCCGGTTGTTACTGATTACAGCGTTCGTTTTCTCACAGAAGATAGCCCCGCCTCCCCAGTCCGCAGCACCTGAAACGGCTTTATTGCGTCTGATCAGACAATGGGTTACGCTCAGCGTCGCCAGTTCAGCATAAATAGCGCCGCCACGGTTGTCGGGACAGCTCCCGTAAACTCTTCCGTATTCTATCCGGCAATAGCTAAGGCGTGAAGTGTCCTGCTCTGCAGTAACGGTGTTGAGAAACCTTAGCCCGTGCCACCCGTGAACGGTGTCAGCCGCTGTAAATACGATGCTGTCGGTAACGCTGCCCGCTGCATGCAGCCTCCCCATAATTTCGAATTTGTAATGCCCGTTAAAAATTACTGTAACACCGGGACTTATTTCCAGTACGGACCCGGCCGGAATATTCACTGCACCGGTAATGATATAGGGAGAACCATGCTTATCCCAAATGCCGCTGACTTCCCCGGCCTCAATAATTGTCTGGGCTGAACCGGCAATGCCCGTTATGCAGCATAAAAGTACAAGCCATAACCGCAGCCATCTCATTTCTCATGTCTTTTGGGTGAAGAACGTTCAGAGAAATCACAAAAACACAAATATAATCAATTTTGGCCGGAAAAGCAAGAGTCGGTATTAATAAAAAGCTAATATTCAAGTAATTGTATATTTGGTGCATCGTATAATCCCTGACCCGGGAGACGGCAACCGCATATACACGGATACAGGGTGGACTGAGGCATACTTTATCCGGACGGTGGATTTTCTTCTGAAAATCCTGTAACGAAGGATAGCCTGAAAATACTATTTCATACGTTGCAGGGCAATTTCGGTATTTGTTTGCAGATGAGATGGGTAACGTCAGATAGTTAAAGAATTATCTGCGTCATAAACCCTGCTTTCGGATTCACGGGATTACAATCTGATCAGCCGGACAATTCCGGAGCCCTGCCTGCTCTTTAATTCAGCAAAATAAATTCCCGGCTCCAGAAACGATAAATCAAGAGATGTTTCCGGATTCAGTATTTCCTGTGAGAAAATCAATGTTCCGTGGATGGAGTAGATGCAGATTTCTTCCTCACTGGTATAATTCAGCGTTTTGAGTGTAACACGATCAGCAAAGGGATTTGGAAAAATGCTGAAGTTTGTTTCATCGTAGTTTGCTGAAATATTGCCCAGGCCACTGTTTGAGGTTTTCAGAATAACCCCGTTTGTTCCGACGGCATAACCGGTCGATGCATCTGGAAACCAGATGTATGTCAGATCACTGGTAACGCCTGAATTTAATTGCGACCAGAAATTCCCAGTGTCATTGGTCTTATATATAGTGCCATAGTTGCCCGCGGCATAGCCGCTTGTGTTGCTTACAAAGTGTACGGACCGGACCGTTTTATCGCTGGTAAATCCGCCTCAGGACGTTCCGCCATCGGTAGTTTTCATAATAATGCCCGCCTCCGATCCCATTGCCCAGCCTCCTCCCGCTGCATAGCCGGTATCCGGGTTCATAAAATGCAAGCCATAATAATAAACGGGAAATCCGGGGCCGTGTATTACATCCCAGTCGATCCCGCCATTTATGGTTTTTAATATGTACGAATAGTCGGATCCAATATAGAAAACATCTGCGTCTGCTGCAAAAAAGCTGATAACTGTCCCGCTAATTCCAGGCTGTCTGACCCAGGTGTTGCCTCCGTCTGTGGTTTTTAGTATAATACCACTCCCGCAGGCAAAGCCGGTATCCTGGTTAATAAAACGTATTCCCGTTAACCAGGATGCCGAGTCCTGAATAAACCAGTTTTCTCCGGAATCGGTAGTTTTCAGAAGTCCGCTCCCGCATACTGCAAAGCCTGTCTGAATATTTGTAAAATGAAGTGAGGAAATCCTTTCGGTAGTGTTCGAATGTGCTGTCGCCCAGCTGGATCCGCCGTCTGTCGTCTTAATAATTGTACCGTTTGAACCCGAAGCAAATCCTGTGTCTGTATTAAGAAAGTAAATGCTGTATAAATCTTCCGTTGTACCGGATTCCTGCTTTACCCAGCTTTGCGAAAACCCGCAACAGTACACAACAAAGAAAACGAGAAACAATGCTGCTGGCTTTTTCATAAATCCCGGTGTTAAAAATGTCGAATGACGGAAGCGTAAGGTCTGCTATTGCCGCCGGTAAAAACAGGCCCTTTATCGTGGTTTCAAATCCGGTAGTATGTCTGCTGACAAGGGTGTCTGCTGCAGTTCAACTCCGAACTGATATGGAAACACAAAGGTAAGCAAACCGATGGATCAAAGCAAGTAATGAAGGCAATAAAGTATTGATAAACAATGGGATGTGCAGTTTTCTGTTTCTGTAATTTAATGTTGATCCGGCACAAAAGCACAACCGGATGACTCCCGGATCAACCGTTAAACTTTCTGAATGCCGGACAGCATGCGAAGTGGCATAAAGAGAGAGCCTAGTCCATTTTCAGCAACTGCTCCAGATGATGGTAGTGTATCCCGAAAAGCTGCTTTAGCTCCGATAATCTTTTCACTACAGCAGGATCGGGAGTGGTACGGATTTTTTTTCGCAGCCCCGAAAGCATTATGTTTTTGGGGGTATGTTCGGTGGCGATAAATTCTGCTACGCTTGTTTTGTAACCCCAGGCCTCAAGAATCAGTGCCCGGATTGTATCCGTAAGGGTTTCAGCCTGTCGTTCTTCAAAAATGCCGTAGCGCGTAATTTCTTTCAGCACATTCTGCGGGCTAATCTGCTTTCGTATCTGCTTATGGCAGCAGGGAGCCACCATAATTACGCCTGCACCTGCCCTGATTCCCCTGTAAATGGCCTCATCCGTTGCGGTATCGCAGGCATGAAGGGCAATAAGTACGTCAATGCTCTTCAGTTCGGACCCTTCTATCGATCCGGTAATAAAATTTAAATTTTCAAATCCTGCCTTTACAGCCACCGAATTGCAGAACTCAGCCAAAGCAGGCCGCAGCTCTACTCCGGTCATGGTAAAAGGCTTACCGTAATTCCGGCTCAGGTGGTCATACAGGGCAAACGTCAGATACCCTTTGCCCGATCCCATATCGGCTATCGAAAAACGATCCGGCAGGGCCGCATTCCGCAATACATCCTCAACCAGTTCAACGTAACGGTTGATCTGCCTGAATTTATCTTCCATCCCGGCTTTTACTTTCCAGTCATTGGTTAAAACGCCCAGTTCGCGCAGGTAAACGTTGTTTTCAGCTGAAATAAGCCGGTGCTTTAGCTTGTCGTGACGATACAATGGTAAGGCCGTGGATGAAGCAGCCTTTTTCAGCAGTTTGCTGTTGCCTTTCTTATTACTCAAAAAGGTGTAATCGGCGGTAGAGGTAAAAAGATCCGCGTTCATGAAGGTGCCGGTCAACAATAAATCAATCTGTTTTACGGCTTCTTCGGCCGGATAGTTCGAGGTAATGTCGCGCGTTTCTTCCCTGTAGGTAAACTGCAGCATAATCTGTTCTTTGATCGCAACCGGACGGATAAAAACGTTGTTCAGATCCGAAGCTTTTGCGCGCTTATTGCTCAGCGTCAGCTTAATAAGCGTTGAATTGCCGAAACTTTCTGTGAACAGGTTCAGCAGTGCTGTCTTGTTTTCCTCGAAGTACATGGATGCGGTTTTGTATGCAAAGGTAACATTTACATAACGCAGTCAGAGTTCATCTGTACCGGTCAGGTGCTTCGGAACCGGCATTTTTTTGTGGTGTTATCCTCAGGATTTGATATTTCTGAAAACCCTTGTTACATTTACCGCCCGAACCGCCAATAGGCAGAGCCGGGAAGGTTAGGAACACGACAAACTAAACAAATACACAACGGCCGGTCTTTTCAGATAAAGTACCGGCACTGCTTTCAAACGAACGCATTATGAACAAACGTTACATTCTTGCATTCTTGCTGGCATTTGGCAGCATTGTATTATCCGCACAGGTAGTTCCAGGTGATCCGTGGTTTGGCGAAAGCTGTACTTCCATCATGGCAGGCAAAAAGGCTACGGCCGATGGTTCGGTGATTACTGCCCACACCTGCGACGGCAACTACCGTACATGGGTCAGGATGGAAAAAGCTGCAGATCATACCGACACGGCTTTTCATACCGTATACAAAGGCAC
>DJVU01000091.1:22842-45629 GCA_002441345.1 Bacteroidales bacterium UBA6248 | reverse complement strand
TTCCAGCTCTGTCCCCCTGATGACCAGGGTGGGATAAATCCGTGTACAGCCGGCTCTGAGCTCAGCAATCCGCCTGGCGGTTTTTATGGCCATTTCAGGGGTATCGCCGGGAAGGCCGGTCATCATCTGGAGGCCCAGCTTAAATCCGGCATCGCAAATCAAGGCCGATGCTATTTCCACATCCTGGACTGTATGTCCGCGCCCCGAAAGTTTCAGCACCTCATCGTCGAGCGATTGCGCCCCGAGCTCGATGGTGGTAACACCGTAAGACTTCAGCAGCTTCAATGCATCTGTGTTAATATAGTCGGGCCGGGTACTGAGGCGGATACCGTGGATGCGGCCGGAAGACACGAAACTTAGGGCGACATCCAGATACAATGCCTGCAACTCCGGCTCAATACCCGTGAAACTTCCCCCAAAAAAACCGGCTTCAATATGAACGTCCTTATCTGGGATTGTTTTCAGATGCTGCAGAATGATATCACGCACCTCATCCGGTTCCGGCTGTTTGCGGCAACCCGAAATGCTGTGCTGGTTACAGAACACGCAGCGGTTGGGGCATGCCAGCTCAGGAACGAAGATAGGAATGGTGAAATGCTTCATGGGGCAAAGGTAGTGCAATGGAGAATTTCTGGTTCACGCAATGACGCGACGCCGCAAAGAAATGGAGTTTATTAATCCTTCTGCAGCATCTGCTTATACAGGCAGGTTTTGTCTGTAATGAAGAAGGGGATGGTGAAATGCTTAATAGGGGCAAAAGTAGTGCAGTGGAGAGCTTCTGGTTGATGCAATGACGCAAGGGCACTCTATAATGCTGGCTCGTTTTTAGAAACAAATCTACAGCAGATCTTATCTGCAATTTTCTCCAATTTCTGAAACAGACAGTGCGCCTTAGCGTCCTTGCGAGATTCTTTAACGCCTGACTCAGGAGTTCAGCTCCACAATCTTCAGAATCACCTCCGTTGCTTTTTCCATTGATTCCAGCGGGACAAATTCAAACTTGCCGTGGAAGTTATGCCCTCCGGCAAAGATATTGGGACAAAGCAGGCCCATATAGCTGAGGCGGGATCCGTCGGTGCCCCCGCGGATGGGCTTTATTTTGGGTTTTACCCCCACAGCCTCCATCGCCAGGCGGGCGGTCTCCACAATATGATACTCAGGTTCCACCTTTTCGCGCATATTGTAGTACTGATCCTTCATTTCAAGGGTGAAGCAACCTGCTCCGTAACGTTGGTTCATAAAGTCAGCGCATTGCTTCATGGTCTCCTTGCGCTGCTCAAACAGGGTTCTGTTATGATCACGGATAATGTACTGGATCATGGACTTCTCCACCGATCCTTCCATTTTCACAAGGTGAAAAAACCCTTCGTAATCCTGGGTAAACTCCGGCCGGTCGAAAACGGGAAGCAAAGCATTGAACTCCGTCGCCATCAACAGGGCATTCTGCATTTTACCTTTGGCATATCCCGGATGGATATTACGACCCTGGATAGAAATTTTTGCATAAGCGGCGTTGAAGTTCTCAAACTCCAGTTCACCGATTTCGCCTCCGTCAAGCGTATAGGCCCAGTCGGCTGCAAACTTTTTCACATCAAAGTGATCCACGCCGCGTCCGATCTCCTCATCGGGCGTAAAGCCTATCTTAACAGGTCCGTGCTTTATTTCGGGATGATTCACCAGGTACTCCACAGCGGTCATTATCTCTGCAATTCCGGCTTTATCGTCGGCACCCAGAAGGGTGGTGCCGTCGGTGGTTATCAGGGTTTGCCCTGCATACTGTTTCATCTCGGGGAAATCGGAAGGTGAGAGCACAATGCCAAGGTCGCTGTTGAGTACGATATCGTTTCCATCCCAGTTTTCAACGATGCGCGGCATAATATTATCGCCGGGCATATCGGGACTTGTATCCACATGGGCTATAAACCCGATGGCCGGTCCGTTTTTGCCGTTGTTTGCAGGCAGGGTGGCCATTACGTAACCGTTTTCATCCATAGAAACACCGGTAAGACCGAACGATTTCAGCTCATCGTGCAACATTCTGAGTAAAACCAGTTGTTTTGCCGTACTTGGGCAGGTTGGTGAGTTTTCATCGCTCTGGGTATCGACTCCCACGTAACGCAGGAAGCGTTCTTTTATAACTTCTTTCATAGTACATGAATTATTTCATTGAAAATTAACAATTTGGCAGGGCAAGCCGGATGAATTTTTTCGTCCTGTCTTTCCGTGCCATTCACCCTCCGGATTATGCTTCTGTCTCCGGTTTAGCCCGGAGTGACTCCCAGATCACATAACCGCAGATCACGGCAAACATAGGCAGGGCAAGTGCTTCCGCGGCGTTTGATTCAAACCATTCAGCATTCACATAATTGATGCCTCCGAATTTGAGCATGGCGCTTACCACGCCCATCAGCGCACCGCCAGCGATAAATCCGGAAGCGATGAGGGTACCGCGTTCCTTGCGCGCCTGATTGAGTTTAGCGTCTTTCGAACGGGTAGTCACAACCCAGGCTATGATGCCGCCCACCAGCAGGGGCGTATTGAGTTCGAGCGGGATAAACATGCCAAGGGCAAAAGCAAGGGCCGGAACGCCGATCATGGTAAGGATCAGCGAAAGGAAAGCGCCGGCTGCATAAAGCATCCAGGGTGCAGCTTTCCCCGACATCATGGGCTCAATAACGGCTGCCATGGCATTGGCCTGGGGGGCAACCAGCGCATTTTCACCGGTAAAGCCGTAGGTCTCATTCAGAATCATGATTACTCCGCCAACGGTAGCAGCCGATACCAGGGTTCCCATAAACTTCCATGTCTGCTGTTTGTAGGGCGATGAGCCCAGCCAGTAACCGATTTTAAGGTCGGTGATAAAGCCCCCGGCCATGGAAAGCGCCGTACATACCACTCCTCCGATGATCAGCGCGGCCACCATACCGGCGGTTCCCGAAAGGCCGGCCCAGACAAGCACCAGCGAGGTGATGATCAGCGTCATCAGCGTCATGCCCGAAACCGGGTTGGTTCCCACAATGGCAATGGCGTTGGCGGCAACGGTGGTAAACAGAAAGGCAATTACCATCACGATAGCAAGGGCGATCAGCGCCTGTGAAAGGTTATTGACCACTCCGAACATAAAAAAGACAAATATTACCACGGTGGTAAGCAGAATACCGCCGAGAATAATCTTCATCGGCAGGTCGCGCTGGGTACGTTTATTGTTGGCGCTTACCGCCTGCTTGCCCGACAGTTCCTTCACCGCGAGCCCGAAAGCACTTTTAATGATTCCGCTTGAGCGGATAATGCCGATGATGCCGGCCATGGCAATCCCGCCGATGCCAATATGCCTGACGTAATTGCGGAATATCTCTTCGGGCGACATCTGGCTGATCAGCGCGGTGACATTGGCGCCGACGGCCAGGGTTTGACCCTCGGCAAAATGCGAAATCACCGGGATAATTACATACCATCCCACAAAAGATCCGGCAGTGATGATGGCGGCATACTTCAGTCCGATAATGTAGCCAAGGCCCATAACGGCTGCACCCACATTCATTTTAAAAACAATCTTGAACTTATCGGCGATCATCTCGCCGGCGGGAATCACGCGGGTGGTAAACACCTCGCTCCACCATCCGAAAGTGGCAATGATAAAATCGTAGATTCCGCCGATCAGCCCCGCAACAAGCAGCAGCCGGGCCTGACTTCCCCCCTTTTCGCCCGAAACAAGCACCTCGGTGGTGGCGGTGGCTTCCGGAAAGGGATACTTGCCATGCATATCCGAAACAAAATATTTACGGAAAGGAATCAGGAAAAGAATTCCCAGAAATCCGCCAAGCAGCGAAGAGAGAAATACCTGGTAAAAGTGGGCTTCCAGGTTGAGGATATAAAGGGCCGGCAGCGTAAAGATGGCCCCGGCAACAATCACGCCCGAACTGGCACCAATTGACTGGATAATCACATTTTCGCCCAGCGCATTCTTCCTTTTGGATGCGGCGGATAAACCCACTGCAATGATGGCAATGGGAATGGCAGCTTCGAACACCTGCCCGATTTTCAGTCCAAGATAAGCGGCCGCGGCCGAAAATATCACGGCCATCAGCAGGCCAAGCAATACCGAACGCAGGTTTACTTCAGGGTAGACCTTCTGAGGAGACATCACCGGTTTGTACTCTTCGCCCGGCTTCAATTCGCTGTAGGCATTTTCAGGTAAGCCTTTGATTTCTGCATTGTGCTCGTCCATATCCGATAGTTTACAGGTTTGCTGAAAGATAAAGTCGCAAATTTAAGGATTTAGCCTGCCAAATCCACAGTAATAAACATTATTGACCTGTAAAAAGCGTCGTCGGTTCCACAATACTTCCGGTAGCGATCGGGGCAGGAACAAAATACACGGGCATATTTAAGAACATGTTTGAAATTGGGAAAATACTTCGTACCGGTTAGCCATATTTGCACTCCTGAAATGAAAGGGAGCCTGCTGATATAATAAGAAAGTGTAACATGGTTGCTTTAAGGGTTTAATGTTTTCAACAGGGGCCCTGAAGTAGAAATAAGTTACTGTATTGTTGATAATTAAAAATCATTGCGTCAGGAGAATTTCATGACAACAACAATCTGATACATCGGAAAAAACAAATGTCTGAAGTAATCCTTGTGGATCTGAAGGTTTTCATTCTTCAAATGATAAGACCAGATATTTTTTCGGGACTGCACAGTTAGTTATTCAGAATAATTCTAAAATACTTTTGATTAGACAATTAATATTCAAATTCAAAATAATGTTCTACCTTTACTGCCATACTATTAAGGCAGAAACTATATTTTAATATAGACCTGCTTATGTAACATAATAATAAACAGGCATTTAACACCTTATATCCATTGACAGGCTGAAGAATAGAATCAAGGTACAACTTGTTTAGTTTTATTTTGCCTGTATTATTTGCTTTGAGTGCCCGAAATCTTAGCTGAAAATCGGGAAACCCTGAAAATGAGAAGTCAGATACTACAAAACTAACCAATTATATACATGCTATACCTGCTATAGCTGATAATCTTTATAATTCATTTGAGATTATATTCATGAATGAGCAAATTCACGTCTGCGTAGAGAGAGAGAGAGAGAGAGAAGGCCGGTCAGCCCTGTACAGCAGTGATTGCTACCAGGAAACTGAACAAATTTTTTCTTTACATAAATCCAATGCACATCTTTTCCGGCACATCAGAAGCAATGTATTCAATTGCTTTCCGGATAAAGATGTGCCTCCGTAAAAACTTATCAAGATCGCTACTCATACATTATAATTTACCTTGATAAAGCGACTAACTGAGCTATATTTCTCAACTTAATTAAATGTATGAGTACATAATAAATTAATTTATGTATTAAAAATCACATTAATATGAAAAAGTTACTTTTAATTTTTATATCATCACTTCTCTACTGTGTTCCTCAGGCTCAAGTACCTTTAAATATTGCTGAAATGAACCATGAGACTTTTAGCAATGGCTTGAATGACAATGTAAACAACCTTAATTCCTGGGAGGGGTTTCTCAGTAATCCAACCGGGCAAAAACTCTCTTTGAACATTTTAGTTAATGTTATCTACGACCAGACTCCTGAAATGGATCCATACTACAACAATCCCGGTGGCGCCTGGCCGGAAGAAACCGTTTCAGGTATTAATAATTCAGATCAATTACCTGAATGGCTCCCTGACCTGTTTGATACAGAATACAACGAAAATGGAATTACTCATGGGATATTTACCAGAAAATTCCATGAAGCATCATTGGGGAATCTGTATATAATAGGTGATTATGTTCTGATAAATATCCGACAATCATATATTACCAATGGTAACAGTATGGATTATCATCAATTTACACTGAATGATTTTGTAACAAAGTCCATAGAATTTCTTCAGGCAAATGATGGTGGGCTGGAAACGATATTTCACCAGCATGATTATTCGGAGTACGATCTTAATAACGATGGGTATTTCGATTTCGTAACCATGCTGATACGGAATACCTGCACAAAAACAATTCAGATAGGCGATGAATCCCGAATGTTGGTTTATGGTGAAATTAATAAAGGCATAGGGAGAGGGATACCTGTTTTTGAGACGCTGATTTTCCCTGATGAGAATTCATTGCAAATTCCCTGGATGACAATTCAATGTATTGGTAACGAAACGGATATGATTGAAAATCCGGTTTCTGCCATTTACCATGAAGCCGGTCATTTTTTTATTGGTTTTAATAATATGCATAGTGGAGGAGGTAATGGCTGGGAAGGAAATTCCGGACGGGTATTTCTGCAACTGATGGGAGGATATGGAATAATGGGCCAAAGCAGCACGGGCCTGGTTTCCGTAAATGGCTTTGACCGATGGTGGCTGCACTGGAAAAGCCCGGTTTACAATTCTACAAATTCATACATTGCTGCGAGTAACCAACCTTCAGATATTACACAGACGGATGGAACCAAAAATTTTATCCTCCGCGATTTTGTAACAACCGGTGATGCAATAAGAATAAAACTTCCCTATGTTGATGCAGGAGCTAAAAACCAATATATATGGCTCGAAAATCATAAAATAGGGTTAAATGACAAATTAGATTTTCTTCAATATTCCTCAGATGAATGCAGGCCTGCTGGAAAACCAGGCATTTATGCTTACTATCAGGTCGGAAAAGACATCCTTTCCGGCGACAATATAAGGCCTTCAGGTGAATCCGATCATCTCAGGATAATATCTGCAGAGGGTAATTATGATTATTCTCATCTGGACAATACTATGATAAATTGTATTGCCCATGGTTCTGCCGAACGTGGTAAAAGGGACGACCCAAATTCATTCATGGGGACAAACGATGCAATGGCTCAGTTTTATGACAAATATCCCTTTCCAAACACCCTGACAAGAGACAATGCTTATGGATTGTTTCGCAAACAATTATTTGTAAACGGTCAATTGGTTGAAACAGATTCTATTCCATATCTTATGGATGAACGGGATGCATTCAGGGGCTCAAGATCGTTCAATCTGTCTACCAACCCGGCGCCGGTTAATACCACAACTTTCTACAATATAGTAAACAGTGATGGAATTATTTCACCGAATACTTCATTCGGGTTGGTTAACAACGATAGCATATACCTTACCGGACTGAATATTTCAATGATGCCTCTTACCAACGGCGACTACAAAGTAACCATTGACTGGGGACACAACAGATTGGACAACAGCGTGGCCTGGACCGGGAAAATCGCACTTCCGGGCTCATTGTATGTATATGATGATGATACCCTGCTGCTTAAACAAAACAATACGCCGTGCAGTATTTTCCGCGATCCGTTTACACAGCATTTTGCCCCATTTACCGCCTTTGATTGCCGCCCGAACAGCTCTCTTACCATGTCGAATACCAGCAGGATGATTGCTTCGGAAAAAAGCAAGATTTATGTGCAACCCGGCAGTGTTCTAACATTGCAAAACAGTGCCAAACTGATTGTTAAATCGGGCTGCGAACTGATTATAGAAGATTGCGGCAACCTCGTAATACGCGACAATGCTCAACTTGTGATTGAATCAGATGGAATCATCACCATAAAATCGGGAGCCAATGTTTTTATGGATGGCCTGGCCAACCTTGATTTAGAAGACGGTTTTATTGCAGAACCAAACGGCATACCAATCACGATGAGCAATGCTATTGCACTGCTTGGGGTGCCTCCCGTAAAACAAATTACTGCCAATACCACCTGGACCGGGCAAACATATAAGTTTTTTGACGACCTTTACATTTCACCCGGCGCGACACTCAACCTATCGGGAACCACCCTGCAGTTTTTCCGTAATGCAAAGGTTAAAGTGGCACGGAGCGCGAAACTAAACATGACCAACGAAAGCACACTTACCGCCTCATGTGCCAGCGAGTTATGGAACGGCGTTGAGGTGTGGGGCGACCCATCAATATCACAATCGCCCACAACAAACCAGGGCTTTGTTGCCATGAACAACAGCACCATCGAACTGGCCAGAACCGGCGTGCTGTTAGACAGGCCAATGCCTACCGACGGACCCGGGGTACCATCCGGCCACGGTGGAGGTATCCTGCAGGCATACAATTCAACATTTCGTAATAATTTCATAGGCGTAAATATATTAGGTTACACCTTTGATAATATAAGTACTTTCGAAAATTGTTTATTCACTGCAAATGAACAATATCCGGATTTAAATACCGGTATCGACTGCCATGCAAATCTTAATGGTGTTATTGGTATTGATTTTAGAAAGTGTGTTTTTAATACTATGACTCCTTTTGGTAATAGTATTAAGAATAATTATGGAATTCGTTCACACAATTCTAACTTCCTGGTTGATGGGATAATGAGCAACCATAAATACCAGAGATCAGTGTTTGAAAATCTGAAATATGGGGTTTATGCTACATCCTCTTTATCCTTAAGAAACTTTACAGTGAGAAATTCAGTTTTCAAAACCAATAATTCGAGCATATTTGCCAGTGGTGTAAATAATACCCGGATTACTGAAAACCTGATCATACAACCTGAAAAAGAGAATGATTTCGAATTCACTATGTTTGGAATTTATCTTGAGTATTGTGACAAATACACAATCCAGCAAGATTCATTGTGGGGAGTGGATTTTTGGCAAGGCGAAAATAAAGATAGATCAGAAGTAGGTATTTTAATAAAAAATTCCGGCTCTGCAGAGAATCTTGTTTATAACAATCTGATTCGTGGATTTCAGGGTGGTATTATTGCTGAAGGAGAAAATCGTAGCCCACTGGGTACTGGCTTATGTATTAAATGCAATGTTCTTATTCAGAATCTTACTGACATCCATGTAATTCCTTTTACTGGATTGCCATCATTAAACCAGGGCATTAGAGCTAATCAGGGCAGTAATGCACCAGAAATCACAGCACCAGGAGGCAACATTTTTACTTATAAGCAACATAACCCTTCGAGCATAAACATTAACAATGAATTTGCGCAGCCTATTAATTACTTCCATCACTCAACTCCAAATGGCAATAATGTTATTCCACCTACAGATGGTGTAATAATTGATAATATTACCGTGTTTCGAAGTGCAGGATCTACTACACCATTTGATAGGAATATAGCTTGTCCCTCAAAACTGGGTTTAAATGATTCAAAAGATGTGCTGATGGCAAAAACGGATAGCCTTAACACTGCCTTAATGATAAAAGAGAATGAGTTATCATCTTTAATTGATGACAGTGATACCCCGTTAATGCTAAACAATGTGGTTAGTTCAGCGCCATTTGAAGCTTTGTGGCTCCACGATGAATTACTTAGTACTTCGCCCTTTCTCAGTGACACAGTGCTGATTGAAGCTGGAAAAAAGGAAGATGTATTGAATAGTGCGATGATTCGTGATGTTATGGTAGCCAACCCCCATGCTGCCAAAACGCCGGAAGTAATGAATGTGCTGGAGCAGCGGGTTGAACCAATACCAGATGAATTGATGGCAGAAATTGAAGCAGGAAAAAATCAGATCGGCGCAAAACAGGAATTAGAAATAAATATTTCGGATATCTCTTCTGAACTATCCTTTTCAAAATCACGCTTACTTGATTTATTCTATGATGTGAATGATTACGATAGCATAAGGTGGGTTCTTGTCCAATTCCCGGAACCAATGTCAGAATACCAAAAAGCATGGACATGGTTTGACGAGGGAAATACCAGCAATGGCCTTTCAGCTATACAGAACATCAATCTCCTTTCTCTTCCCGAACATCATAGGAATTCCCAATCAGGGTATACAGTGATGGCAGAGATTTTTAACCATTTGGCAAACGATACAAGTTATTTGCTACAAAACGATTCAGTTGTGGTTCAAGCTTTATTTGCATTAGCCGGTTCTGATAATCCTGCTGGTGTGGCGGCACGTAATTTATTATTTTCTTATCGTTTGGTTGAATTCAATCCAACTGTTACTTTTCCTGATTCTGCTCTAAAATCTACAAGATTATCTAACAACTCTAAGAGCAGAAGCAACAAAGCTATAAATGGACTTCATGTATTTCCAAATCCTGCAATTGATTTTATCATAATAGATTACGAGCTTGAATTATCCGGCAAACTAGAGGTAATTGCTCAAGATGGACGAGTATGTTACTCAGTAAATCTTAATTCAGGCAATAATCAAATTCTAATCCGTTTAAACAATTTTTCTCCTGGCATCTATATCGCAAGAATTACTCAGGGCAAAAAAGTTCTAAGCGCCAAATTTACAGTCAACTAAATGAATACCATAGCCCCGCTGGTATTGAACCTGTGGGGCTATTTTAAAACACAAAACAATGAAAAAACACATATTATCACTTTTGCCACTTCTATTGATTTTTACAAATACCTCTCCTCAGACATGGCCAAAAGTTTACATTGACCCCATTTATCACTCTTATGGTTACAGCGTAAATGAAACATATGATAATGGGATGAGTATTCTGAGCACCTGCACTAATACAGATTATGCAATCGGCGGATGGCTTATTAAAACAGATGTAAACGGTGAAGTGATCTGGGAACGAATATTGGGTAGCAGAACCAAAGAATGCTCCTGGTTTAAAATGATGCAACCCACCCCCGATTCTGGTTTTATTATAACTTTTTCAACTCGTTATGCTGAAGCTGACCCTTTCGGTCCATTCGGAGATGCCGGATATATGAAGCTTAATGCCTGTGGTGAATTGGACTGGTGCCGCATAATCAGCGACCCGGGGGTTGATAATTTTGCTCAGGATGTCATTGAAGTATCGGATGGATATATTGGTTTGTTCACGAATTACCGGAACGGGCCACCTCCAACTCATGAAAATCCTAACACAATGATTAAACTTGGATTTGATGGCCAGATTCAATGGATGTACAATTATGACAATGATTTATTCAACAGGGAAGAACTCCTTAGCCTTCGGTTATTAAACAACAATACCATACTGGCTACTGGATACGGCGAATACAAGCCGGATGCCCCGGATTGTTGTACTAAACCAGTGAGTGTTAATATTGGTATGGATGGCAACCTGATTGAATACAAAATACTGCATTATGGCATTGATTCACTGCGCTATACGTACGACCAAAGTTCGATACAGGCATTAAATGGCACCATTTACAGTACTGGACAATCCCGGGGTTTTTCAAGTTTACGGATTCATCATTTGACCGATTCAGTTCAGCAATTTTACAACTTGAATGAAGGCGATGAAGGAAATGCTAATTGTCTTGCCTGGATGCAGGATAGTACCATTGTGATTTCCGAAACAGATGTATATTACCCCCCGCCAACTTACGACTGGCAGGTAAATGTTAAAATTATTGACACTCTGGGAAATATATTATTTTCCCGTGCCCTGTTTGAAAGTCTGATAGGGCCCGGCTATTATGTCAATACAACTCATGACAATAAAATACTTGCCACCGGTACCGCTGGATACAATCCTTATGGCCCTCCAAGCAATACCTACCTTTTCAAACTCACCTCCACCCTTGAAGACGATGTGTACGACCCCACACCCCGGGTATATGATTACGCCTGCCCGGGTGGTGTAGCTCCACACGATACCATTGGTATGGAGGAGTGCGATATTGTGGTAAGCGCAGCCCACCTTGCAACCCTGCCCGATGTGGCGGTTATGGAGGTTTACCCCAACCCGGTGAGTGGTGAGTTTCAGATGCGCTTGCCTGAGTTTGTGGCTATTCGCAACAACAGTAAAGGCTTAAACACGGCGCTGTACCAAAGCAACTACCAGCAACAAAGCACTTTACAGGTTTTTGATCTGAGCGGGAGATTTATTACAGAACAAAAACTTACTCAGGGACAGTTGGTGGCGCAGTTCGACGCCTCACGCTGGGCGCCGGGGATGTATTTGCTGCGATTGGTTTACAAAGATAAGACGGTGGGGAGCGCGAAGGTGGTGAAGTGATTCAAAAATGAGCTTCGCTGAGCTCTCCCGAAAAAGAGTTCGGGACAGGCTCTTCGGTCGGTTCAAAGATTAGCTTCACTGAACTCACTTCGGTCGGTTCAAGAATTCAAGAATTCAAGGATTAGCTTCGCTGAGCTCCCTTCGGTCGGTTCAAAAATTCAAAGAAAAAGATCCTGGAAATCCTGTCTGAATTACTGATAAAGAGAGGATACAATGATTAGGTCGAATTTGGTGAAGTGAAAACAGAGATCGCCTGTTACATAAGTATGCAGAAACAGGATGACATGAGAAAACATTGGTCAGGAGTCAGGGGCATGTATGAGTGTTTTTGACCAAACAGATTTTTATACAGCAAATCCGGAGTGCAGCAGCATACTGAAAATTATTATTCCGGTATCCGGAAAAATATCCAAAGCCTGAATCTTTTTGGAAAATCCCAATTCTTCAGGCATACTATCCCGAAAATTGACTACTGCAACTTGTGACCCGGTTTTTCAGTCACACGGGTTGATAATGCGTGATTACTTTCAAAATATACGTTTCATCCGCTTTAATATCAGGATTTTTCCTAATTTTGCCCCTCTTTTGGGAATAGCCTGTAACTACTTTTAGATTAATGAAGAAATATCCTGAATACAAGCAACTTAACCTCACCTCCATCAGCAAGGAAGTGCTGAACAGGTGGGAAGAAGAAAATGTGTTTAAGCAAAGTCTGGAAATCCGCAAAGAGAGCCTTCCCTACATTTTTTACGAAGGACCGCCCTCTGCCAACGGAACTCCCGGCATTCACCATGTGATGGCCCGCGCCATCAAGGATATTTTCTGCCGTTACAAAACCATGAAGGGTTTCCTGGTGAACCGCAAAGCCGGCTGGGACACCCACGGGCTGCCCATCGAGATAGCCGTTGAAAAAACCCTGGGCATCACCAAGGAAGATATCGGAAAAAAGATTTCGGTTGATGAATATAACAAAGCCTGCCGCAAGGAGGTGATGAAGTACAAGGATATGTGGGACGATCTTACCCGCCGCATCGGTTATTGGGTAGACCTGGATCATCCGTACATCACCTTCGACAACAAGTATATTGAATCGGTATGGTACCTTCTTTCAAAGCTTTATGAAAAAGGCCTGCTTTACAAGGGCTATACCATACAGCCATTCTCCCCTGCCGCCGGTACGGGCCTCAGCACCCACGAACTGAACCAGCCCGGCTGCTACCGCAACGTGAAGGACAATACGGTTGTGGCACAGTTTAAAGTAATCAGCAACGCCCAATCCGAAAAGCTGTTCAGCAATATTCACGGAGAGCTCTTCTTCCTGGCATGGACCACCACCCCCTGGACCCTGCCCAGCAATACCGCCCTTGCCGTCGGGAAAGACATTGAGTACCTGAAGGTGAAAACCTTCAATCCCTACACCGGCCTTCCTATCACAGTAATCCTTGCAAAAGACCTTTTCGGGAAATATTTCCCCGAAAAAAATGCGGAACTGAAACTGGCAGATTATGAAGCCGGTCAGAAAGCTATCCCGTTTGAAGTATGCGGCAGCCACAAAGGCAGCGAGCTTGAGGGAATCCGCTATGAGCAGCTGCTTCCGTATGCCCAGCCCGCCGAAGGCGATGCCTTCCGCGTGGTTACCGGCGATTTCGTTACCACCGAGGACGGTACCGGTATCGTGCACATAGCACCCAGCTTTGGCGCCGATGACTTTAAGGCGGGGAAACAAAACGGCATAGGATCGCTTACGCTGGTCGACCGTCAGGGCCGTTTTACGGAAGAGATGGGCGAATTTGCGGGCCGTTACGTCAAGGCTGAATATGCGCCGGACTATGACCCTACCAAGGAAGACAACGTTGATATCGACATCATCGTCAAGCTGAAAAAAGAAAACCGGGCCTTCAAAACGGAGAAATACGAGCACTCCTATCCGCATTGCTGGAGGACGGACAAGCCCATCCTCTATTACCCGCTCGACAGCTGGTTTATCCGCACCACCGCTTACCGTGACGAGATGCTGTCGCTGAACAAAACCATCAACTGGAAGCCTGAGGCTACCGGCACCGGCCGCTTTGGCAACTGGCTTGAAAACCTGGTTGACTGGAACCTCAGCCGTTCGCGCTACTGGGGAACGCCACTGCCCATCTGGGTGAGTGAAGATAAATCGGAAGAGATCTGCATTTCATCGGTGGCTCAGCTCAAGGCGGAGATTGAGAAATCGGTGGCTGCCGGATTTATGAAGGAAAACCCGCTGGCGGCCTATATCCCCGGCGATAACTCGGAAGAAAACTACAACACCTTCGACCTGCACCGGCCTTACGCCGACGACATCGTGCTGGTTTCCACTTCAGGCAAACCCATGCACCGCGAAACCGACCTGATTGATGTATGGTTCGATTCCGGCGCCATGCCTTTTGCACAGTTTCACTATCCTTTCGAAAATAAGGAAACCCTCGACCGCTATTTCCCGGCCGATTTTATCGCGGAAGGCGTGGATCAGACCCGTGGATGGTTCTTTACCCTCCACGCCATTGCAACCATGGTATTTAATTCGGTATCGTTTAAAACGGTGGTTTCAAACGGACTTGTACTCGACAAAAACGGGAACAAGATGTCGAAACGCCTGGGCAATGCCATTGATCCCTTCGATACCATCGAAAAATACGGCCCCGATGCCACCCGCTGGTATATGATCACCAATGCCCAGCCCTGGGACAACCTGAAATTCGACCTGGAAGGCGTGGCCGAAGTACAGCGTAAATTCTTCGGAACGCTCTACAATACTTACAGCTTCTTTGCGCTTTACGCCAACATCGACGGCTTTACCTATGCCGAGCCGGAAGTTGAGCTGCATGACCGCCCTGAAATTGACCGCTGGATACTGTCGGAACTAAACAGCCTGATCAGCGCCGTTGACGGGTATTACGACGACTACGAGCCAACCAAGGCCGGGCGTGCCATTGCCGATTTTGTGGATGAGCACCTCAGCAACTGGTATGTAAGGCTTTCGCGCCGCCGTTTCTGGAAGGGCGAGTATTCAACCGACAAGATTTCGGCATACCAGACGCTGTATAAGTGCCTCGAAACCGTGGCAAATCTATCGGCACCCATTGCACCTTTCTTCAGCGAACGGCTGTTTACCGATCTTAACGGCATCACCGGGCGCAACCGGGCTACATCGGTTCATCTGGCCGATTTCTGCACTGCCGATCACAGCCAGATCGACAAGGGACTGGAAGAGCGTATGCAGCTGGCCCAGCGCATCTCGAGCATGGTACTCTCGCTCCGGAAGCAGCACCGCATCAGGGTCCGTCAGCCACTGAGCCGGATTATGATTCCCGTGAGCGGTGCACACCTGCAAGAGCAGATCGACGCCGTGAAAAACCTGATTCTTTCCGAAGTTAACATCAAGGATATAGAATACATCTCCGGAAGCGGCATCCTGGTAAAGAAAATAAAACCCAACTTCAAGGCGCTGGGACCCCGTTACGGCAAACTCATGAAACAGATTGCCGCGGCGCTCTCCGTTGCCGGACAGGATGAAATCAATGCCTATGAAACGCATCAGGCCCTGACCCTGAATATTGAAGGGGAAGAGGTCAGCCTGATTGCAGGGGATGCCGAGGTCATCACCGAGGATATTCCCGGATGGGTGGTGGCCACCGAAGGCAATTTAACCGTAGCCCTCGACGTTACCATCACCGATCAGCTCAGGGACGAAGGATTGGCCCGTGAACTGGTCAACCGGATTCAGAATATCCGCAAGGAAAAAGACTTCGAGGTAACCGATAAAATCAGGCTCGAAATCGAGAAAAACAACGGGCTTACCACAGCCCTGACTAATAATTATTCGTATATTTGTTCAGAGACCCTGGCGGACTCACTTGTAGATGTTGTTTCGATCGATCCGGAGAAACGCATTGTTGTTGAACTCGCCGACGACCTGCAGGCAGCAATCAGCGTGGAACGCATTGGCTGAATGTCAGACAACAGGACTTTGAACCAAAAACCACCAAGGCCATGAA
The DNA here is from genome assembly GCA_002441345.1 of Bacteroidales bacterium UBA6248. Taxonomy (GTDB): domain Bacteria; phylum Bacteroidota; class Bacteroidia; order Bacteroidales; family Lentimicrobiaceae; genus Lentimicrobium. The sequence continues at coordinate 29,619 of DJVU01000091.1, read as the reverse complement.
AAAGCAAGAATCGCAGGATGAAAATGTAAAAAACCGGTATTCAGACGAAGAACTGGAAGAATTCCGCCAGATCATCCTGGCTAAACTGGAAAAAGCCCGTAAGGATCTCAAAATGCTGACAGAAGCCTTTGCCAACAGCAATGAGCACGACATCAGCGATACCTCCCCCACTTTCAAGGTGCTGGAAGAAGGCTATCAGGTAAACTCCAAGGAAGAAAACAGCAAGCTGGCTGCCCGTCAGGATAAGTTTATCAAAGCGCTGGAAAACGCGCTGATCCGTATTGAAAACAAAACATACGGCATCTGCAGGGTCACCGGAAAGCTGATATCCAAAGAACGCCTGCGCATTGTTCCGCATGCCACCCTTAGCATCGAAGCCAAACTGAACCAGCCCAGGTAACAGGTAGCACTTATGTTAACAGGCATTACGTACCGTAGAATGACCTGCAGTGCATACCGTGTGCCTGTAAAGGCCGGCTGCCATTTCATCTGCATACAAACCAGTTAAGCCTTGAAAAAATCGTTAACCATTGTAGGAATCATCCTGCTTATCGACCAGTCGGTAAAGTTCTGGATAAAAACCAATATGAGCCTTGGCCAGGAGTTTAATGTCCTGGGAAATTGGTTTATTATTCATTTTACCGAAAACCCGGGAATGGCATTCGGGCTGGAATTCGCCGGCGAATACGGCAAACTGGTTCTCAGTATCTTCCGGATCTTTGCCATTATTGGCATCTTATATTACCTGTGGAAAATTACCCGCAAGGAGGTACACACCGGTTTGCTGGTCAGCCTTTCGCTTGTTCTGGCCGGCGCAATGGGCAATGTGATCGACAGCGCATTTTACGGCATGCTTTTCAGCAGCAGCAATTATTTTGAAGTGGCACGTTTCCTGCCTCCTGAGGGCGGATATGCCACATTCCTGCACGGAAAAGTGGTGGATATGCTGTATTTTCCTATTATTCAGGGCTACTACCCTTCCTGGATTCCCTGGCTGGGAGGCAATGAGTTTATTTTCTTCCGACCGGTGTTTAATATTGCCGATTCTTCCATAACCATAGGCGTGATTCTGATGATTCTTTTTCAGAAAAAATTCTTCCCGCCGGAGCATAAACCGGAAACAGAAGAGGTTACAACTGGTGAAGAAGCGGTTGACCTACAGCAGGAAACCACCACGTTGCCAATCCCGGAACAACAGGCAGAATAGTCTGATTTTACCAGTCCTGAAAATGGAAACAAATCAGGAATTAATTCCCGGCTCTTCTTCCGGGGAAGTGTATTCCTTCCTGATATTCTCCATCAGGTCTTCGAGCTCCCAGGCATCTTTAAGTAAAAAATCCCCGATGCGGGTACGCCTCAGGGCCGTGAGATGGGCTCCGCTGTTTAGTGCCTGGCCAAAGTCACGTGCAATGGAACGGATGTAGGTACCTTTGCTGCAGCTGATCCGGAAATCTACCTCCGGCATCTGAATCCGGGTAATTTCAAATTCACGGATGTTTACCGGACGGGGTGACAACTCAGGATCCTTATCTTTTCGTGCAAATTTGTACGCTCTTTTTCCTCCGATTTTGATGGCGGAAAACACGGGAGGTATCTGCATGATATCGCCGGTAAGGTTCTCTGCCGCCTGCCGGATCATTTCCGGGGTTATATGGCCGGTTTCAAAGGTTCGGTCTGTTTCGTGCTCAAGGTCGAAGGAAGGCGTGGTAGCACCCAGCCGGAAGGTACCGGTATATTCCTTTTCCTGTCCCTGAAACTCCTCTATGCGTTTGGTAAATCTGCCCGTACAAACGATCAGCAGTCCGTCGGCCAGGGGATCAAGCGTACCTGCATGTCCGACCCTGATTTTTTGTATGCCGCACTGCTTGCGCAGAAAATAACGAAAACGGTTGATAACATCAAAGGATGACCATTTCAGCGGCTTATTGATCAGCAGAACTTCCCCTTCCTCGAATCGACTGCTCATCAGGCAATATTTAAATCATAACCCAGGGCGATCATTATAAGAATAGCGAGACCCACCAGAATGCGGTAGTAACCGAATACCCTGAAACCATACTTTGTAAGAAAACGGATAAAAGACCGGATTGCAATCATAGCCACCACAAATGCCACGGCATTGCCAATCAGGAGAATATCTATATTTTCCGGAGTGATGGTTTTGTAATTCTGCATCAGTTTATACCCTGCTGCGGCAAACATGGTAGGAACAGCCAGAAAAAATGAAAACTCAGCAGCGGTTTTGCGATCGAGTTTCTGGGACATCCCCCCGATAATGGTTGCTGCCGAACGGGAGACACCGGGAATCATGGCAATACACTGAAAAAGTCCGATCTTAAATGCTGTCGGGTAAGTAATGGTCTGATTGGCGGCCGGTTTACTGAACCACTTATCCACAAATACAAGCACAACCCCTCCCAGCACCAGCATAATGGCCACTACCACCACATTTTCGAGCATGGAGTCGATAAAATCACCGGCCAGAAGACCGATGACGGCGGCAGGAATAAAGGCAACAAAAAGTTTATAGTAAAACTGCAGACTTTGAAGAAAACGCTTCCAATAGAGGACTACCACCGAAAGGATGGCTCCGAACTGAATATTTACCGTAAAGGCTTTAACGAAATCATTGATCTCCATCCCAAGCAACTCCTGGGTAATAATCATATGGCCTGTGGAGGAGACGGGAAGAAACTCGGTAATTCCTTCGACAATCGCAATAATGATGGCCTCAAAAACAGACATTGCCTAGTCGCGCGGTTTTTTCATTATTGCGAAAATCTCAATCACATACCCGGCAAGTATCAGGAGAGGAGCCAGGGTAAGGCGTTGAAAATTAAACATTCCTTCGTTGAACACGTATGGATCGTCGGATCCTCCTCCAACCATAAGGATAAAGCCCAGTGCCAGTACCGCCAGTCCGATCAGCATAATCCGGTAATTCTCACGTCCAAAAGCGAACTGCATAGTCTTATCGCTTGCAGCCGGTGATTTTTTGGGGGCAGCATCCCTGTCTGATTTCTTTGCATTCATTGTTCCTGATTTTAGAACATCTGTTATTAACGTTACCAAATAATTTCTTTCTCAACGGGGTACGACAGCCGCATCCTATTTTCGCAACGTGCACTAATAGAGTCGATCCTGGCTGATCCGTAAGAATTTTCGTACTGCAAAAAAGGTGGAAACACCGGTTATCAGCAAGCCCAGTGCCGTTACAATTCCGAAAAGCGAAAGAAACATATCGATATCCTGAAGGTCGACCAGTTCCGGCAAAGCCCGGCGTGAGAAGTACAATACAAGACCCAGAAGCACAATTGCAACCAGGGCGCTCAGAAACCCGTGCAGCAGACTCCTGAGCAGAAACGGCTTCCGGATAAAGCGCTGCGTGGCACCCACCAGCTGCATGCTTCGTATGATAAACCGTTTGCTGTATACGCTAAGGCGGATGGTGTTATTGATCAGCGCAATGGAGATAAGCAGCAGCACCGTTGTGAATGCAAGAATCACGATACTGATCCTCCGGATATTCTGATTTACCAGCTCCACCAAAGATTTATGGTAGAAAACCTCCTTCACGATGGGATTGGCAATCAAACGGTTTTCGAGCACCTTAAGGCTGTCGTTGTTGGCATAGGCAGCTTTGAGCCTGATGTCGATAGACGCCAGCAAAGGGTTATATCCAAGGAAGTCTACAAAATCCTCACCCAGCTCTTTGGTAAGGTCTTCAGCGGCTTTTTCGCGGGTTATGTACTCGGTGGATTTAACAAAATCCTCAAGGTCCAGTTTTTTCTGAAACTCAATGATACCTGCCTCTTTTACCTCCTCCTTGATGATAACCGAAAAACCGATGTTTTCCCTGACATAGTTGGAGAGTTTCTGTGCATGCAGAACGATAAGACCAAGCAGGCCAAGCATAAACAGCACCAGTGAAATGCTGATGATGGTAGTGGCGGTGGAGGTTTGCAACCGCCTGCGGCTTAATTTTTCTTCCTTGTTCGACATAGACAGTTAAGTGGTTGCGAAAGTAAGAAAAATTACTACAGCATGGGCAGGATTGTGAAAAAGCCTGCAGCCCGAAAGCTTAAACCAGCATGCACGCACAATCCCGATAAAGATCTGATTTTAATAACCGACAGAGTATACAATTACTCCTTTTTCTTTCAGATCCACAACCATTTTCGAATAATTATCTTCGTTGATTCTGCTCAGCACTGCGGTTGTGATCGCCGGGTTATAACTCAGAAAATAGGTTCCGAAATAAGCAGAGGTATAAAATAAAACCGCCACCGGATTTCTTTTCAGCTTATCTATTTCAGCCTGAGAAAAAATCTGAATGTCTCCCACTCCATGGTAATTTTCCGACCCTTTGTCCAGTTCCCGGACAGACTGGATTTTAGTGTAATCAAGATTCCCGGTACTTACGGCTTTGGTGGCATAAAATTCAGGAATCGAATCGTTCCTGATGACAAATATTTCGGTGATAAACTCAAGATCCCATTTATAGCCCAGATTCTCATAATATGGTAACAGACTCTCGGGAAACCTGTTTTTCCAGACGGCAGTATCAAGCACACCATTCAGCCAGACTTCATTCCACTTAACATATCCGGTAATGCTCTGTCCGGTTTTCATGGTTATCTCAACTTTACGGAGTTCCCAGCACGAAATACACTGAGCGTTTGCAACAGTAAAACCAATTGCCAGAACAAGAAAAATAAAAATGCGCTTCATAATTCTTTCGTTTTAAAAGATTACTGCTTCTGTTGTCACCGTTTATGCTTTACCAGCAGCAAAGCAAATCTTCGATAAAAGTAAGAATTTACTTTCAGGACAAACATTTCCGCATTGAGCGGGAGCTATTTATTTTAACATGACGTTTCACTTCGCCCAAATTTTTCTATCCCGAGAGAAGTGTTTTGCCGGAGAATTCCGTTCATCTCCGGAATATCTTAAAAGTATAAAAAAGGTTCTCTTTAGGTGTTGATAATAAATAAAGACCTGATTTCAGATGAGTTAAATAATCCATTTCATTAGATATGATATGCCGGAAGTTACAATCTGAGCATGCAGAATTACGATTTTATAATTGATTGGTGTTTCAAAACCGTTAATACGGATTATGCGCTCAAAAGGGTCAGGGAAAAGAGGAACCTTTTTCTGTCATGCACACCGGATCCAGGTGTGGATTACAACTTGTTTTACCTTTCGCATTATACAACGGAGCAATCGCAGAAAATTAAATATTTCCAGAACCGATGGTACGTACTTTCTGAGGCGCAAGATTAAATTGGTTGGGGGTCCGGGTAATGCTATGTCATACTGAATATAATCCGGATAATCGCACGATCGCCTGACCATGAGTTGCCGGATATCCGGCATGTATAATTCCAGCCAACACCTTCGCTGCTGAGGAGCTCCTTGTCACTCACGTCTCCCCCGGTGAAACTATTTCCTTTCAGCAATCTTTCGTAACTTCGCCCCCTCTTAAAACAAAGCAGAACCAATGGATTACAATTTCAGGGAAATAGAAAAAAAATGGCAGAATTTCTGGGCTGCAAACAAGACTTACAAAACGGATATTGATCACAGTAAACCAAAATATTATGTACTCGACATGTTTCCTTATCCTTCGGGTGCAGGGCTTCATGTAGGACATCCGCTGGGATATATTGCCTCTGATATCTATGCACGTTACAAACGGCTGAAGGGCTTTAATGTATTGCATCCCATGGGTTACGATGCATACGGACTACCGGCCGAGCAGTATGCCATTCAAACCGGTACGCATCCTGCCGTAACAACGGAAAAAAATATTGCCCGTTACCGCGAGCAGCTCGATAAAATCGGTTTCTCTTACGACTGGGAACGCGAGGTGCGTACGAGCGATCCGGCTTATTACAAATGGACACAATGGACTTTTGTTCAGCTATTCCAATCGTGGTACAACAAAACCACCAATAAAGCGGAGTCTGTCAGTTCCCTGATTGCCGTATTCGAAAAATCCGGAAATGCAGGGATTGAGGCGGCATGCGGGGATATCCCGGCATTTACCGCCGCAGAATGGCTTTCGATGGATGAAGAACAGCAGCAGCAGGTGCTGATGAACTATCGTCTGGCGTATCTTGCCGATACCATGGTAAACTGGTGCCCTGCCCTGGGTACGGTGCTGGCCAACGACGAGGTTAGCGACGGGTTTTCGGTACGAGGGGGACACCCGGTTGAACGCAAAACCATGAAACAATGGTTGCTGCGCATAACAGCCTATGCTGATCGCCTGCTCGATGGTCTCGACGGCATCGACTGGCCGGAATCACTCAAAGAGATTCAGCGCAACTGGATCGGACGTTCGGAAGGTTGCTCAGCAGAGTTCGCCATTAAGGGATTTGACCGGAATCTCGAAATATTCACCACCCGGGCTGACACCATGTTTGGGGTAACATTTATGGTTCTTGCCCCCGAGCATCCGTTTGTAGATGCCATTACAACTTCCGAATGCCGCACCAGGGTGGAGGAGTATGTGCACTGGGCCAAAAATCGCAGCGAGCGCGAACGCATGACCGAGGTAAAAAAAGTTACCGGTGAATTTACAGGAGCCTATGCCGTTAATCCCCTGAGCGGGGAGGAAATTCCCATATGGGTGGCCGATTACGTGTTGATGGGATACGGTACCGGAGCCATAATGGCAGTGCCGGGCCACGACAGCCGCGACTTTGCCTTTGCCCGGCATTTTGGATTGCCCGTTCGTCAGGTGGTGTGCCGTAAGGGAGAAACACCGCT
>DJVU01000091.1:11590-22811 GCA_002441345.1 Bacteroidales bacterium UBA6248 | reverse complement strand
ATTGGCTACGGTAAGGTGAACTTCCGGCTGCGCGATGCCATTTTCAGTAGGCAGCGCTACTGGGGGGAACCATTCCCTGTTTATTACAAAAACGGGATGCCCTATACTCTGAGTGAGGAAGAACTTCCGCTCGAATTGCCGGAAGTGGATGCCTACCTCCCTACCGAAACGGGTGAACCCCCGCTTGCCCGGGCAAAAAACTGGACAACCAAAGAGGGATTTCCTCTCGAAACCAATACCATGCCCGGATTTGCCGGATCCAGCGGTTACTACCTCCGCTACATGGATCCCTGCAACGAGAAAGAATATTTCTCAAAAGAAACCAACGCATACTGGAAAAGCGTGGATCTCTATATGGGAGGGGCCGAGCATGCNNGGTCTTGCAATTGAAGATGAGCCGTTTAAGAAGCTCATCAACCAGGGAATGATTCAGGGGCGTTCCAATTTTGTTTACAGGGTAACAGGTACCAATACGTTTGTAAGCTTCAACCTGAAGAAAGACTATGAGGTTCAGGCAATCCATGTGGATGTAAACATTGTGCACAACGATGTACTCGACATAGACGCATTTATACGCTGGCAGCCACAGTTTGAAGGAGCCGAATTCCTGCTCGAAGACGGGAAATACATTTGCGGCTGGGAAGTGGAAAAGATGTCGAAATCGAAGTACAACGTACAAAATCCCGACGACCTGATTGAACGGTACGGAGCCGATACCCTGCGTTTGTACGAAATGTTCCTGGGTCCTCTGGAACAGTCAAAGCCCTGGGACACCAACGGCATAGAAGGCGTTTTCCGGTTTATCCGTAAACTCTGGAAGCTATACCACGATTACGACAACAACTTCCGTACGGACAATGGTGCCCCATCGGCTGCGGAACTGAAAGTACTGCACCGAACGATCAAAAAGGTGCAGGACGATATTGAACGTTTCTCGTTCAACACTGCAGTGAGTTCGTTTATGATTTGTGTAAATGAGCTTACCGACCTTAAGTGCAGCAACAGAAGCATTCTGAGCGATCTTACCGTGCTGATATCGCCCTATGCCCCGCACATTGCCGAAGAATTATGGAGTTTGCTGGGTAATACCGAAAGTGTAACGCGTACAGCCTTCCCGGAATTCAATGAAAGTTTCATTGTGGAAAATACCTTTGCGTATCCTGTTTCGTTCAACGGAAAGATGCGATTCAAGCTTGAGCTGCCGCTGGGCCTGGCGGTTACTGAAATAGAAAATGCTGTAGTATCGGCACCGGAATCGGCCAAATGGCTTGAAGGAAAACCGCCAAGGAAAATTATTGTTGTACCCGGCAAGATTGTGAACGTGGTGGTGTAACAGGTAATTTACCTTCGCACCCGGACATGCCCGAAAACCAGGCATCCGCCCGGGTATTCAGACAGGATTGCTTCCAGGTTTCAAGCCCGGCCGGAACAGAGGTTTCTGTTTACTATTGAATTATACACCCTTCTCCTCTTTGCGGGTAACATTGATCCCTTTCAATTGTTAAACTAAAGGCTATTCCCGTTTTGGAATGCTTTTTGCGAACCTGTTCCCTAAACTGTTCTGATGAATAGAATAATCGTCATTATATTCACCGTTTTCTGTGGGGTTTCCGGTATCCCGGTCAGCTACGCTCAGCCTTTGAGAAAAATTGAAAATCAGGCATTCACACACGGGGAGAAGCTTACCTTCAGGGTTTACTACCAATCCCTCCTAACCGGGAAAGTCACCGCCGGTGAAGCCAGCCTTGAGGTGAAAGACAGTCCGGTTACCAAAAGCGGAAGAGACACCTACCACATTGTAGGAGCCGGACAATCGAAAGGCGCTTTTAATCTGTTTTTTAAAGTGGATGACCGTTTTGAGACTTTTATTGACCGTGAAGCCATAATTCCCTGGTATTTTATCCGGAGGACCCGTGAAGGCGGTTACAAAAAAGACGATGAAGTTACCTTCAGGCAAAACAACGGTTTGGCAATCAGCCGGAATGCAGTCAAAAAAATTCCGGTAAATACCCAGGACATCCTTTCGGTGTTTTACTATGCCCGTACCCTTGACATTTCGGACGTAAAGCCAAACGAATCCTTTCCACTCTCGTTTTACCTCGACGACAGCCTGTATGTATCAAAAATCGTTTTTCTGGGACGCGAACAACTGAAAACCGAACTTGGCACCTTCAATTGCCTGAAATTTAAACCAATGGTAATCAAAGGAGAAGTATTCAGCGAACCTTATCCCATGGAATTGTTTATTACCGATGATCTCAACCGCCTTCCGGTAATGGTAAAATCGGCCGTTATCGTTGGTTCCGTAAAAATGGAACTCGTCGGTTACGAAGGAGTGAGAAATCCGGTAACGGCCCGCGTTACACAGGGAAACGGGAACGGAGCGGCATCAAAAAAATAGGAAAAGCATATGGAAATATGCGTTACCTTGCATCATACAACGTGTTCCTTTTGAAAGATATCAACCATAATAACCGGGGTTCTGCCTTGAAAACAATCACCCTTTCCTATGAAAAAATATATAATCGCGGCTTTCAGCCTTCTGCTGACGCTGGCAGCAGCTTCAGCCCTGACATCCGGATTTTCAGTTTATACTGCCGGTGCTAAAAATAACAAGACGATGAAATTCACCGGACAGCAAAAAGATATCTGGAAAACAGTGGACTCCCTCGTTGCGAAAGGACTTCCGCAGTCGGCTCTGGATCTGGTGAATGCCTACCTTCCGGAAACGGAAAAAGAGGGAAATATGCCGGAATTTCTGAAAGCCTGCATTTATCAGTTAAGGCTGCGCAGCGATTTCGAAGAAAATTACATTGAAAACTACATAGGCGAAACGGAAAAAAATCTGTCCTTAAAAGCGGAACCGGCCCGTCAGGTGCTTAGTTCCATACTGGCCGAGCTTTACTGGCAGTATTATCAGCAAAACCGCTACCGCATCCTCGATCAAACGGTTATGCAGAATGAGCTGTCAACCGATATGGCCACCTGGGATGCCCGGCGCTTTGTGGTGAAGGTTTCGCAGCTCTACCATGCCTCACTGGCAAATGCCGCACTGCTGCAATCGGTTTCACTGAAAGGATACGATCCCATACTGGAAACCGCGGAAGGTTCGAAAAAATTCCGTCCGACGCTGTATGATTTCCTGGCACACAGAGCCATCGATTTCTTTATGAATGACGAAGCTTCCCTTACACGCCCTGTTAAGCCCTTTACGATGCAGAATCCCGGACTGCTGGCTGAATCCGCTGTGTTTACAGAGCTTTCATTGGTTACGACCGACACCCTTTCCTTTTATTATCAGGCTTTGCAGGTAGCGCAGGCGGTAGAGAAATTCCACACCGGCACCGGCGATCCCCTCCCTCTTCTGGATGCTGCTCTTAAGCGCCTCGATTTTGTAAGAACCAAAGGGAATATCACACAAGCCGACAGCCTGTATCTGGCTACCCTGCTCCGGCTGGAGGAAAAATACAGGGGCAATGCTGCAGCAGCCGATGTGATCGAAAAAATTGCACGCTACTGGCTTGGGACAGAAGAGTTTATTGAAGCTCCAAAAGAAGAAAGCACCGGCAATTACGTGATCGCCCGTGAATGGTGCCTGAAAGCCATCGAACAGTACCCTGGCAGCGATGGGGCTATAAACTGTAAACTTATTCTGAATTCCATTGAAGCGCCTTCGCTGAATATCACCCTGGGCAGGGAAGTGGTGCCCGGCAGGGAATTCCCGATGCTGGTCAATTTCAGGAATATTCCACAGCTCTGGCTCCGGCTGATTAAACTGGACTACGACGAAAATGCAAATCTGAAACAGGAACTTTACAGCGAACGTTTGGTTGAAAAATACCTGAAACTTAAGCCAATAAAAGAGTGGAGCGTCCGTCTCCCCGAAGCCGGAGATTACAAAAGCCACAGCGCTGAGGCCATACATCCTGCAACCGAAGCGGGATACCATCTGCTCATTGTATCATCCAACAGCGATTTCAACCCGAAAAGCAGTCCTGTTGCCATGCAGGACTTCTGGTCCTCAGCTCTCAGCTATGTGAACCGCAGAAATACGGATGGTTCCGGCGTTTTCAGGGTTCTGAACCGGGAAACCGGCGAACCCTTGAAAGATGTTAAAGTCCAAACCTTCAGCCGTGAGTACAATTACCAGTTGCGCAGAAACGAACGCAAAAACGGGGATGTCTACCGCAGCGACGCAGAAGGTATGTTCCTGGTGAAAAATGCCGGCGAACGAAATTACAGGAACCTCTCCTTCGACTTCACCCTGGGGAATGACCGTCTGGTAGCCGGGAACTATTTTATGCCATACCGCGACGGCCGTCAGAGTACAGGTGAAAAGACGCGAACCTTCCTTTTTACAGACCGGTCTTTATACCGTCCGGGACAAACAATTCACTTCAAGGGAATAGTTGTCGGAACGGAAGAGGACAACAACCGGATTATAACCGGCGCTAAATCAACGGTTTCGCTTTTTGATGCCAATGGACGGGAGCTTTCGTCGCTTGATCTGACGTCGAACAAATACGGTTCGTACAGCGGTTCATTTGTACTGCCGGTTTCAGGCCCGGGCGGACAGTACCGCATCGATACCAGAAGCGGAAGTGTATGGTTTAACGTAGAAGAGTACAAACGACCCAGGTTTGAAGTGAAATTTCTGCCGGTCAGAGGCAGTTACCGGCTGAATGAACAGGTAAGTGTTTCTGGCAGAGCTGAAACGTATACCGGAGTTCCGGTAAGCGGTGCTGCTGTCAGCTACCGGGTGGTACGTTCGGTTTCATGGCCGTTTTTCAGGTTTGGATGGGGTTTCCGTCCGTTTCACCGGCCCGAAAGCGAAATAGCAAACGGCACCCTTACGACGGAAGCAGACGGAACATTTTCAATTAATTTCACGGCAGCGCCCGATCCGCAGGCACCCCGGAAAAACAATCCGCTTTTCACTTACACTATTTATTCGGATGTAACCGATATCAACGGGGAGACCCGTTCGGCTACTACCGTGGTTCAGGTCAGCAACAAAGCGATGCTGGCGGATTTATCGGTTCCGGGGATCATTCTTCGTGAAGCAGGCGGCAGTTACAGGCTGAGCACCACTAACCTGAACGGGGAGAAAACCCCGGCTGAGGTAAGCGTGGAAGTATTTATCCTTAAGGAAAATGCCCGTTTCACCCGCCCGCGCATGTGGGGCGCTCCGGACACGGCCATACATACACGCGGGGAGTTTATCCGAAGACTGCCCTCCGATGTGTATCTGAACGAGGATGAATCGCCTGGTGAAAAGGGAAATTCTGTCTTCCGGAAGAACTATCATACCGCTAACGACAGCATGGTATCTTTCCCGGGACTGGAGAATTGGGAGCCGGGCCGTTACCTGATCAGCCTCAGCACCATGGATGCATTCGGTGAGCAGGTTACGGTTGACAAAGTGGTACGGATTATTTCACCGAAATCGAAAAAAGCACCTGCAAATGAAGCATTGTGGGCATATTTGCTGACTCCGGAACCAAAAGCAGGAGAAACGATTCGCCTGCTGACAGCTTCTGCAATAAAAAATGCACAGTTGTATTTTGAAGTAATGATACAGGAGAAACCGGTGCACCAGGAACGTGTTAAAATTTCGCAGGCACAGGAGGTACTGACTTTCCGGATTCCGGAAACGTTTACAGGAGACATAAAAATCAGCCTCACACTGGTTAACGATAACCGCAGTTATTCGTATTCAACCACTGTGAACGTTCCCGACAGCCGGCACCAGCTCAATGTGGCTTTTGAGACTTTCCGCAGTCCGCTTTTACCCGGAGGAACCGAAAAATGGAAACTAAAAATCACGGATCCCGGTCAAAAGCCGCTGAATGCAGAATTGCTGGCCGGGATGTACGATGCCTCCCTGGATGCCATATTGCCGCATAACTGGTATTTCACCCTTTCGGGGAAGCAATACAATAATCCTGAATGGGAAACCCGCAGTGCCTTTGCTGTCGGTACCGGCTTTACCCTTCCGGGGATGATAAACGAACCCGTTTATCCGGCAATCCGGGGATACGATGCCTTAAACTGGTTTGGATACGGCATGTTTGCAGGATATGTTCGGGGTGCAGGCATGCGAAGCGGACGGATGATGAAAAATGCGGAAGAAACTGTAGTGCTGGAGATGGCTTTTGCTCTAGATGCCGACGATTCCGATGGCCTGACCAACGATCCGGCACAGGCTCTGCCAGCGCCCGAACCGCAGGTGCAATCCCCGCAAATAAGGCGCAATCTGAACGAAACTGCATTCTTTTATCCGCACCTCACCACCAGTGCGGATGGAGAGGTACAGGTGGAATTTACCGTTCCCGAAGCCCTTACCCGCTGGAATTTCATGGGCCTGGCACATACCGAAGGCCTGCGTTACGGCCTTTTCAGCAAGGAGGTAGTTACCCGCAAAGAACTGATGGTAACTCCAAATCTGCCCCGCTTTTTCCGCGAAAGCGATAAAATGACCATACAGACAAAAATCAGCAGCCTGGCAGTAAATCCGGTACAGGGCAGTGCACGTCTTGAGTTGTTTGATGCCCTTACCATGAAACCGGTTGATGCTGATTTCGGAAATGTCTTTTCATCCAAACCGTTTGAACTGGAACCGTCAGGAAATACCGTTGTGGAATGGGATATTGAAATACCCGAAGGTCTGGAAGCCGTGATGGTTCGGATAACGGCCGTTGCCGGAAACCACAGCGACGGGGAGGAGGCGATGCTGCCGGTACTTACCAACCGCATGCTGGTTACCGAAACCCTGCCCCTGCCCATCAGTGGAAATGAAACCAGATCCTTTAATTTCAACAAACTGATTGATCAGCCGGGCGGAAGCAAGACCTTACGAAATCACCGTCTGACGCTTGAATTTACATCCAATCCCGCATGGTATGCGGTACAGGCTCTCCCCTATCTTGCCGAACAAACGAACGAAAACTCCGACGCGGTATTTAACCGGCTGTATGCCAACAGTCTTGCCTCGTATATAGCCAACAGCAGTCCGAAGATACGTGCCGTTTTTGAGTCCTGGAAAAACCTGAGTCCGGAAGCCCTGCTTTCGAATCTGGAAAAGAACCAGGAGCTGAAAGCCATGGTACTGGAGGAAACGCCCTGGCTGATGGAAGGAAAGAATGAGTCGGAGCAAAGGCAGCGCATTGCCCTGTTGTTTGATGTAAACCGCATGGCATCCCTGCAGGAGTCAGGGATGCGGAAGCTTCAGCAAATGCAGTCGGCCAACGGCGGATGGCCGTGGTTTGAGGGTATGCCTGAAAGCCGGTACATTACCCAGCTGGTAATGACTGGTTTCGGACGCCTGCACTACCTGAAGGTGATCGATCTGAAGCAGGACGGGGCTTCCCGGGAAATGATCAGTCGTGCAAACGACTACCTGAGCATTCGGCTGACGGAAGACTACGACCGGATTATGAAGGAGCATCCGAAAGACTTCGACAAACTGTATCCCGGGCAGGAGCATCTGCAATACCTGTTTGCATCAAGTTATCTGCAGAATGTTATCCGTAAAGATGAAAAAGCTTCGGAGGCGATTGCGTATTTCGGCAACCAGGCCCGCAAATTCTGGACTTCGCAGGGCTTGTATGCTCAGGGAATGGTTGCACTCTGGGCCGGCCGCAACGGGGATTTAAAAACGGCAAATGCCATTATGAAATCGCTGCGGGAACGTTCACTGATACATCCCGAACTGGGAATGTACTGGCGCGACAACCGGGGAGGGTATTTCTGGTATCAGGCTCCGGTGGAAACCCAGGCTTTGCTGATTGAATTATTTGAAGAATTTGGCAATGACCCGAAAGCCGTTGACCAGATGAAAACGTGGCTTCTGAAGCAGAAGCAGACGCAGCGCTGGGGCACATCGCAGGCGACTGCCGATGCCGTATATGCTTTACTGTTGCGCGGTGGCGACTGGCTGCAAACCGAAACAGGCATAAGCGTAACTATGGGTGGAAAGGCCGTTGAAATGTCATCGCCCGACAACAAACCCGAGGCAGGAACCGGTTATGTGAAAACCATCTGGCAGGGAAGTGAAATAGAGCCTGAAATGGGTAAAATTGACGTCAGCAAATCGACGGTTGGTCCGGCCTGGGGAGCAGTGTACTGGCAGTATTTTGAAAACCTCGACAAGATTTCGGAGCACGACAGTCCGCTGAAGATCAGCAGCAGGCTTTACTTAAAAACCAACACCGATGCTGGTCCCGTGCTCGAAGAAATCAGCGGGGAAAAGCCAGTCCGTGTTGGTCAGCAGGTAGTGGTAAGAGTAGAACTGCGCAGCGACCGCGACCTGGAATATGTGCACCTGAAAAGCATGCGCGCCGCAGGTTTCGAGCCGGTGAACACCCTTTCGGGATACCGCTGGAAGGGAGGGCTGGGCTATTATGAAAACACCCGCGATGCCGCATCCAATTTCTTTTTCAATTATCTGCCGAAAGGCACATGGGTATTTGAATATACACTGACAGCAGCACAAAAAGGCTCATTCTCGAACGGTATAAACTCGGTGCAGTGCATGTATGCTCCTGAATTTTCAGCGCATTCGGAAGGAATCCGGGTTGAGATCCGGTAGCTTCTTCCGTCTGTCCCGTCTTCCTTCATCCCGCGAAAGCGGTAAAAAGGGAGGCACCTGAGGGCATTCCGGAAAGCTATAATCAGAAGGCAACAGCAATGCCTTTACGGGTATGCCGGGGATTGGAACCGAGTAACCGGACAGCCCGGTTCCGGAATTATACGGTCGTTATTCCGGACCCACAGGGCTAAGGACAAGTTTCCACCGGAAGCAGCAGATTCCCCATTGATCGGTAACGGAGGAACCGCAAACTGCTTCGGAAAGCAGGGCATTGTCGATCCGGAAATACATCGGCATCTGAACGGGATTTGCCACATCGAGCGGGATATCACTCAGCAGTAACCAGTTGTTTTCCGTCCACTTCCAAACCATCTGTGAACCCGTGACGGTGCAGCCGAGATCGATCCTGAGGTTTTCCTTACCATCCGCCGTAAGCCAGAGTCCTTCGGGGGATGTAATTACAATTTCACCCTCTTCGCGGATGCGGATCCGGTCGTCGCCGATCATTTTTTCCGATTCCCCGTAAAACGGAACCGGATTCACGGGAGCAACCGAAACCTGTCCGTTGCTGCTGATGTAAACGCCCGTACCAGCAAGTTTCTGAAATGAGGGAAATGTCCGGGTATACTCAAGGGTGAGCGAGCCTGTGTAGTCTTTGCCGGGATTAATGTCATCCTCTTTCTTATCGCAGGCTGTCAATAAGGAAAGAAACAATGACACCAGCAGAATAATTCGTGCCATGATGCCATATTTTTGGTTTTCTGCAATATACGAAAAAAAAACATGAAAATCAAGAGCAAAAGGGCAGTTTGGGATACAACATTTACATGAAATCCAACATTGCCAGGTTTGCCTCTGAGACGTAAAAGCGCGAAGAAACATTACAGCATTATACAATAAATCAGTCTACCGATCATTCCGGATTAGCATGAGCGGAAGAAACGTACGGGGTGATGCCGGAGTCATTATGCCCCTTGTTTTTGTCTGTACTGTATCGTATTCCTGGAACAGGCCGGTTGCCCGCGGGAGTGTTTATTCCCCGAAAGGGGTAAGAGCGGGACCGTTTAACTCGATAAGCGTTACAAATCCCAGCTTTTCGATGGTATCAAAGCAATTCAACCATTCGTTGTAGGGGTCGGGACATTTTGAGCTGATGCCGGACTTTTTAAATCCGCCGGGGCCTGCATTTACATAAAGACCGTTATCCCAGGTATCGATTCTAAGGAGGCATTCCTGAATGGCGGCGGACATCTCGTCCGTTTCTTCACCGGAAAAATCGAGGGTACGACGATACATCCTGCAGGCCACATGCCGGTATTGACCGGCAATTGCCCGGATTTCATCGCTTTTTAGTCCGGATTCCGGGACTTTAAGTGCTGTAAACGGCGCGGTGAGTATTTCCGGTGAATTTTCCTCAAAATAAGAGAGTGCAGCATCGGCATCAATTGTCAGGATCTGAATCCAGTCCTGCGATTCTGCTTCGGGACTTTCATCACCCATGGTAAAACACAATCTGTAACCATGGAAATAACCCTCACGGACCTCAAGAACTTTATCGGGTTTATTTTCGCTTATAAAATGTTCCAGAAGAACTTCCGCACCGGTATTGGAAAGAAACAGGCGTCCGATTCCGGTTACCGAATAGGGTACCGCATCGGGATACGGAACCAGTTCTATGCGCTGGGCGGACACCAGCTGAACTGAAAACAACAAAATCAGCCCCGCTATTACCGTCTTCAAATTAATCATACACAAATGGCTGCTATATTCGTTCGATCAGAGCATCCCTTCTAAACCAACAATGAATCTGAATAATCATATATCCCTGTTTTTGAGAAAAGTAATACCTGAAATTAATATTTTTTTGAATGCAGGTTTCCTTAGAAAAAAGGGGGAAAGCGCCCGCCGGGCTATTTCGCCGGCAGCAGAAACGCAATAATTTTTTAATTAAAAGCACGCGATGCGTAAGCAGCAAGCCTTGAATCTTAAGAAACTTCCGGTTTTAGAAAATGATTAATTTCGCACTTTCAAATTTCAATCTATGTTACGTACACATACCTGCGGAGAATTAAATCTCACCCATACCGGAATCACCGTTACCCTTTCAGGCTGGATACAGCGTTCGCGCGACCTTGGCGGGATGACATTCATCGATTTGCGCGACCGTTACGGAATCACGCAGCTGGTTTTCAATATGGAAACCAATGCCATCCTGTGCGAATCGGCCCGCAGGCTCGGGCGGGAATTTGTAATTTCCGTTACCGGGATGGTTGCCGAACGCAGCAACAAGAACCTGAAAATTCCTACAGGAGAAATTGAAATAATCGTTGACCGGCTTGAGGTGCTGAATTCATCGAAAATTCCGCCCTTCACCATCGAAGACAATACCGACGGGGGCGATGAGCTTCGGATGAAATACCGCTATCTTGACCTTCGCCGGAATCCGGTGCGTGACAACCTGCTGCTCAGGCACCGCATGGCCATAGAAACCCGCAACTATATGAACAACATCGGGTTTATTGAAGTGGAGACACCGGTACTCATAAAATCAACACCCGAAGGAGCCCGCGATTTTGTTGTGCCCTCCCGTATGAATGAAGGTCAGTTTTATGCCCTTCCGCAGTCGCCCCA
>DJVU01000091.1:3728-11511 GCA_002441345.1 Bacteroidales bacterium UBA6248 | reverse complement strand
TCCACCTTCGAAGGACTGACCAAACACCTTTTCCGCACGGTAAAAGGGGTTGAAACAGAGGTTCTGCCCCGCATGACATTTGCCGATGCCATGAAATATTACGGCAACGACAAACCCGACATCCGCTTTGGGATGACTTTTGTGGAGATTACAGACCTGGTGAAGGGGAAGGATTTTAAAGTATTTGATGATGCTGCGCTTGTAGCAGGAATCAATGCTGCGGGATGCGCTTCCTATACCCGTAAGCAGCTGGATGCGCTTACCGATTTTGTGAAACGGCCGCAGCTGGGTGCCGGCGGGTTGATTTACGTCCGCTATAACGAAGACGGTACGCTGAAATCGTCGGTAGACAAATTCTACAGCGAAGAGGAGCTCAAAAAGTGGGCGGAGGCCTTTGAAGCCAGGCCCGGCGATCTGATGCTGATCCTTGCCGGGGATGCAGCTAAAACCCGCAAAGCATTATCGGAACTGCGCCTTGAAATGGGCAATATGCTTGGACTGCGAAATCCGGAGGTATTTGCTCCTCTTTGGGTGGTTGATTTCCCCCTGCTGGAGTGGGACGATGAAACACATCGTTATTACGCCATGCACCATCCGTTTACCTCACCGAAACCGGAAGACATACCGCTGCTCGACAGCGATCCCGGCAAGGTGCGCGCCAATGCCTATGACCTGGTAATCAACGGGGTGGAAATTGGCGGAGGATCTATCCGTATCCACAATAAAGATCTGCAGAAGAAGATGTTCACCATACTGGGTTTCAGCGATGAGGATGCCCAGGCTCAGTTCGGTTTCCTGATGAATGCTTTTGAATACGGTGCTCCGCCCCACGGCGGCATTGCTTTTGGCTTCGACCGTATGTGCTCGCTTTTCGGCGGGTCGGACAGCATCCGTGATTTTATCGCTTTCCCGAAAAACAATGCCGGACGGGATGTGATGATTGACGCTCCGGCTCCCATCAAACAGGAACAACTCAGCGAACTGAAACTTATTATCAACATTCAGGACCCAAAGGAATGAAACCGGTAAAATCGCTGCTTCCGGCCTCCAAATGGCTGCTTCGGATTGCACTGCTTGCCTGGCTTGTGCTTCAGCACGGGCAAACAATCCTTGCCATGAACTACCAGACACAGAGCTTTTACCTTGCCCTGGCCTTCGTGCTTTTCGGGGTGCTGCTGTTTGCCGGAGGGTTTACGTCAAAACCGTCCCTTACCGTAGTGTCGGGACTTCTGCTAAGCCTTCTGTTTGCCTACACCATTTACCTCGGATTTGTTCCCCGGGTAACGGCAGTACAGGTCACTCACCTGCTGCTTCTGTCGGTTTGCCTTTACTTTATGGCATCGGGCAATAAATAGAATTACATTCCCGGAGGTCCGAGAAAAAGTTCTGTTCCCTCAGGAAGAGGGTAAACGGGGAAACTGAGCTGTTGATCCATGCGGTCGGTAAAAAGCAGCCCCTTCAGGTGGTCGTATTCGTGCTGAAAGATTACGGCCGTGAAGTCTTCGAGCAGTTCGGTATGCCATCCGCCTGAAAAATCCCGGTATTCGACCATTATGGTGTAACTGCGCAGCACTTCTCCCCTGACACCGGGAATGGAAAGGCAACCTTCTCCACCCCTGCGCTTAAGGGCAGAATAACTCAGTATTACCGGATTGATCATAAATTCAAAGGGATAATCCTGTTTATCAAAGCGTTGTATCCAAAAGGCATTGCGGTTAATGCCAACCTGAGGAGCGGCTATTCCCACGCCCGGATTGGCTGTATCACGCATGCTCAGAAACATGCGTTGAGCCAGCAGTGGCAGTACTGGATCAGCAGGATCCACATCCAGGCTTTCCGCCTTTAAAATTTCTGCATCCCCGGCATTTGAAAGTGTTAAGACACGCATCATTGCGGTTGTATCGCCACTGAGCACCAGCGCACATTCCGGTTCCGAAAGCTGCTGAGCCTGCACGCAAACCGAAAGCAGCACAACATGAACCAGCAAAATACCGCTTAATCTGTTCATACGTTCGTTTTTTGCAAAATTACGGTTTAATCCGGACCACAGGATTAGCTGACTGCAGCAATACAACAAAAGAATCACCCGGCTAACAGTTCATTACATCTCGGAAAATAAGTGAATTGTAAACCGGGGCATAAAAAATGCGCAATAAATTACAGTAAAACCTCCCGGATGAAAACCCGTTTCCGGGGAAAAAATCTATCTTTGCATCCTCAATACAATTTCCGACCATGAAAGACGACCCCTATTCGTGTGGCCTGATTAAACACTAACCTGCCGGGGGGTACTGTATCTCCTTGCAGTTAATACCCGTAAGGAGAACAATCAATGGGTGAAACCGAAATTACCTTTTTCGAAGATCTGATCAGAGATAAAGACTGGAGTACTCTCAGGCATGAGCTTGAGGACATGGATCCGGTAATGATCGCTGAAATTATCGATGAGTTGCCCGAGCAGGACGACGTCATCCTGTTCCGTTTGCTGCCAAGGGAGCAGGCGAAGAACACCTTCCAGTACCTGCAGCACGAAACGCAGGAACAAATAATCGAAGGGCTTGCCAAGAATGCAAACAGGGTTGCAGGTTTGCTCAACGACCTGGATCCTGACGACCGTACGGCCTTTTTCGAGGAGCTTCCGGGCAACATCACACAGCGGCTGATACAGCTGTTGTCGCCGGAAGAACGCATCATTGCCACCCGCCTGCTGGGATATCCCGAGCACAGTATCGGAAGGCTTATGACTCCCGAATTTGTGGCCGTAAGGCCTGAATATACCGTTGAACAGGCGTTGAAGCACATCCGCATGTACGGCAGGGATTCAGAAACCCTCAATCTGATTTATGTTGTTGATGAAAACTGGAAACTGATCGACGATATCCGCATCCGGGAAATCATCCTGGCGGATCCCGGGCAGCACGTCCGGGACCTTATGGATGAGCATTTCGTATCGCTTAATGCGTTCGATGATCAGGAGGTAGCCATCAGAGTGTTTCAGGATCACGACCGCATTGCTCTGCCGGTACTTGATTCGGACGGTTTGCTGCTTGGCATCGTTACGGTCGACGACGTGATGGACGTAGTGGAAGAAGAAACTACCGAAGACTTCCATAAATTCGGCTCATTCCAGGCGGCCATCGTCAATCCGCTGAAAGCCAAAATCTTTTTTCTTTATCAGAAACGTATTCTTTGGCTGATTGTCCTGGTGTTTATGAATGTATTTTCGGGAGCAGCCCTGGCAACCTTTGAAGGCGTGATTCAATCGGCCGTATCGCTGATCTTTTTCCTGCCACTTCTGATCGGTAGCGGAGGAAATGCAGGAGCACAGTCGGCAACGCTTATGATCCGTTCTCTGGCAATAGGGGATGTGGAAACAAGAGACTGGTTCAGGCTGCTGGGCAGGGAATTTCTGGTTTCCTTCCTGCTGGGTGTTACTATGGCGGCCGGAGTAAGCCTGATCGCCAGTGTGCGTGCTCCGCAGTACATAGCCGTTGTGGCAATCACCATGGTGCTGGCGGTAATGACCGGCAGTCTTATCGGGATGATAACACCCTTTATCTTTACCAGACTGAAGCTCGACCCAGCTACGGCCAGCGCTCCGCTGATTACATCCATTGCCGATATTTCCGGAGTTGTGATCTATTTCTCCATTGCTTCCTGGTATATGGGTTTGTAAGACCCCGCTCCTCTCCTGCCGGGTATGATTGCCTTTCCGGAAAGGAATCTCATTTCAGAGGGATTATTGTACTTTTGCAGCCGGATATCATGACCTATACAATATCAAATGACAGAAGCAGTAAAATCCGGTAAGGTTCATTTCAGGTATTTTGATGTAATCATGGCGCTTTTTGTGGCCATTCTGCTGATCTCCAATCTTGCCTCCACAAAAATCACTTCGCTCTGGCTATTTACGTTCGACGGCGGAACCATTCTTTTCCCTCTCAGTTACATATTCGGGGATATCCTTACGGAAGTTTACGGCTATCAGCGCTCGCGCAAAGTTATCTGGACCGGTTTCGGAGCTGCACTGCTGATGTCGCTGGTGCTGTGGATTGTGCAGGAGCTGCCTCCGGCCACCGACTGGCCAAATCAGCAGGCCTATGAGACCTTGCTGGGCTTTGTTCCGCGCATTGTACTGGCCAGCCTGGTCGCTTACTTTGCCGGTGCCTTTTCCAATGCCTACCTGATGTCGAAACTTAAAATCAGAACAAAAGGGAAGTACCTGTGGGTAAGAACCATAGGATCCACCCTGCTTGGCGAAGGCATCGACACCGCCATCTTCTGCCTTATCGCGTTTTATGGCACCATGCCCGACAGTCTGCTGCTTTCGATAATTATTTCCAATTACATCTTTAAATCGGGAGTTGAAATTGTGTTCACCCCCCTCACCTACCGCATCGTCGGATTTCTGAAAAAACGCGAACAGGTGGATGTATTCGATACCGGCATCAGTTATAATCCCTTCCGTTATTTTGTCAAAGAATAACACGTTTGCCTGCGGAAGATTCGAGTGAGGGGTTTTTACATATCTTTGTTTAAAACGGACGTATCATGGGCATGATTTCGATAGAGGGTATGGAATTTTTCTCCTACCATGGTCATTTTAAAGAAGAGCAGGTTATTGGCACCCGCTTTATGGTCGATTTGTTTATTCAGGTGGATACAAAACAGGCAGAACGCAGCGACAGCCTCCACGATACGGTAAATTACCTGTCGGTATATGAAACGGTTAAGCAGGAAATGGAGAAAAAATCGCATTTGCTGGAGCACGTAGCCCACCGTATCCTGAAAGCGGTTCATGTCCGTTTCCCGGATGTGACCGATGCAGAGGTAAAGATTTCCAAACTGAATCCTCCCCTGGGCGGAAAAATGGACCGGGTATGTGTAACCCTGAGCAGCGATGATATTTATGAGTGAACGTAAACCGGCAATTAAAATCTGTCCGCGTTGCGGCAGGAGTTTTGAGTGTCTGCATGCCCCGGGGTGCTGGTGTTTCGATTACACTATCAGCCCTGAAAACCTTGAAAAATTAACGCTTGAATACGACAACTGTCTCTGCCCCGATTGTCTGCCTGAATTCGGAGAAAGGAAAGACCAGGGGATGGATACTCCAACTGATTGATTTACTGTAATTTTTACAGGAAATCTTTTATATTCGTTTTTTTGGAATTTTTGTATATTTGCAATCCCAAAGGGTCTCGTGGCCGAGTGGCTAGGCAGAGGTCTGCAAAACCTTCTACAGCGGTTCGAATCCGCTCGAGACCTCCAAACAACACCTGCAAATTTAATTTGCGGGTGTTTTTTTATTCTCTTTTTTCGCGCTTGTAAAGCGGCAGCTCAGCCTTCGCTGCAATGGCCGTGGCTGCTGCATCGCCTTCATCGCTGAACGGCCATACAAACAGAGCCTTCAGCGGGTGATTCTGCCTGATTTTTTCTATGGATTCCAGCGCAAGCCTTAAGGTTAGTCCCTGCCGGCGGTATTCCTCAAGCACCGTTGCCGAGCACAAGTAAAGGGCTTCCAGCGGCTTATCGGCCCTGGTGAGGTCAACCAGCTGCTTTTCGGTTATTTCCGAACGGATAAACCGCTCCATCAGCGCAAGCGTTGTCGGGATAAGCAGCACCCAGGCCACCGGTCCGTTTTCGTCGGAATGCTCCGCAAAAACAGCCGGATGCAGACGCAGAAGATGCTGCATAACCCTATCATCCACATCCAGCTGTTCGGGGTCGTTCTTCACGGCAAAAACCCGATCTATCAGCTGCATCATCCTCCGGTAATTTTTTGAAGCCATTTTCTAAGTGTTGTTAATTCAGAAAAAAAATATGCCCCTTGCTGCTGCCGGCAGACTCTGTAATCGTTGTTCAAAAGTAGGGAAAACGATGTAAAACAACGGGCGGGAAAATGCCGGAATAATTTAAATTGCCATACTTTTGCCGCGACAATGGAACTTCTTACGCTATTTCTGCTTGCCCTAAGCCTTTCGTTTGATTCGTTTGCCGTTTCGGTGAGCAGCGGACTGATGCTGCCCGGCATCCGGTTTCCGAAAGCAGTGATCATTGCCCTCAGCCTGGCATTTTTTCAGGCATTTATGCCATTGCTCGGATGGACTGCCGGTACCGGCATCCGTACCAGCCTTGCCGATTACGACCACTGGATTGCATTCGGTCTATTGTCGCTCCTTGGTATAAAAATGATCACGGAAAGCCTGAAAGCGGATGAAGAAAGAAACGGATTCAATCCGTTGAAACCAGCTGTGCTTCTTACCATGTCGCTGGCTACCAGCATTGATGCGTTTGTTGTAGGGATCAGTTTTGCTCTTATCGAAACACCGGATACTCCTTTCTGGCTGGCCATACTTATTCCGGTGCTGATGATCGGAAGCGTTACCTTCATCATGTCGATGCTGGGCATTCTTTTCGGAAAAAAAGCCGGAGGCAGACTTGGGAAGCGGATGGAGATGCTTGGCGGATTGATTCTGATTGGAATTGGCATAAAAATTCTCGTTGAGCATTTGAATTTTATATAGACCATAGAAAGCCTGATTCGGGTTCTATCATATAAACAAAATTTAAACCTCTGTTATCCTCTGTGAAACAAAAAGAGTTACACAGAGAACACGGAGGCTTCACGGAGATACACGGAGAATTAAATCTCTGTGAACCTCTGTGACTTCTCTGTGATCCTCTGTGAAATAAATAGTTACACAGAGAGCACGGAGGCTTCACGGAGCAACACGGAGAAGAATTTAACCCTATGTGAACATCCTATTTTCAACAATTTCAACACCGGATAATGTCATTCTTCCCTTTTGCAAAATCCGTATCTTTGCACCCTTAAAAAAATATAAACTGCCACGGCATGAGCGACAGCAAAACTGTACCGGAAAATACCGGTGAAAACAAGACCCCGGCAAACTTTATCCATGCGATGATTGAAGAAGATATCCGCAACGGCAAGAACGGCGGACGTGTGCATACGCGTTTTCCACCGGAGCCAAACGGATACCTGCACATCGGACATGCCAAGTCGATCTGCCTGAACTTTGGCACAGCACTGAAATACAACGGAAAATGCAACCTCCGTTTCGACGATACCAACCCGGTAAAGGAAGATGTTGAATACGTGGATTCCATCCGTTACGACGTACACTGGCTGGGNNATTCTGAAAGGGAAGGCTTATGTTTGCGACCTGACTGCAGAGCAAATTGCCGAACAAAAGGGAACACCTACCCGCCCGGGTCAGGAAAGTCCATACAGGAACCGCACACCGGAAGAAAATCTGGATCTTTTCCGGAGGATGAAAGCCGGTGAATTTCCCGACGGCAGCCGGGTACTCCGGGCCAGGATAGATATGGCTTCACCCAACATGCACATGCGCGATCCCATTCTCTACCGCATCATCCACACCGAGCATCACCGCACCGGAAACCAGTGGTGCATCTATCCCATGTATGACTTTGCCCACGGACAGAGCGACAGCATCGAAGGCATCACGCACAGCATTTGCACCCTTGAGTTTGAAGTTCACCGTCCGCTCTACGACTGGTGTATTCGCGAGCTGGAGATATTTGCCCCTCAGCAGATCGAGTTTGCCCGCCTCAACATGACCTACACGGTGATGAGCAAGCGTAAGCTGCTTGAACTGGTAAAAAACAATTACGTCAGCGGCTGGGACGACCCGCGCATGCCGACCATTTCGGGGCTTCGCCGCAGGGGTTATACGCCTGAATCCATCCGTAATTTCTCCGACCTGGTGGGCGTTGCCAAGCGCGAGAATGTAATCGA
>DJVU01000091.1:2845-3643 GCA_002441345.1 Bacteroidales bacterium UBA6248 | reverse complement strand
CAGGGAGCTGTATATCGAACGCGAAGATTTCATGGAAGATCCGCCTTCAAAATTCTTCCGTCTGGCTCCGGGGCGTGAAGTCAGGCTGAAATATGCCTACATCATCAAATGCGAATCGGTAGTTAAGGATCCGGTAAGCGGAGAAATAACCGAGATACACTGCACCTACGATCCGGAAACCCTTAGCGGAAGACCAGAAAGCAACCGCAAGGTAAAGGGAACCCTGCACTGGGTTTCCGCCGCACATGCCGTTGAAGCAGAAATCCGGCTTTATGACCGTCTGTTTAAGTCGGAAGATCCGGAAGATGTACCGGAAGGGGAGGACTACAAGAAAAACCTGAATCCGGAATCCCTGAAAGTGATCAGGGGTTATGTTGAGCCCTTCGCTGCCGGCACAAAAGCCCTGGATAAATTCCAGTTTGAACGTCTGGGTTACTTCTGCACCGACAGCGATACAACGGCTTCGAAACCCGTTTTCAACCGCACCGTTGCACTCAAAGATTCGTGGGCAAAAGCAAAAAGTTAAATTTTGATGAACTTTTTGCCTGAAAATTTGCACAGACAAATAACAATTTACTAATTTTGCAGCCCGATTACTGACCTATGGTGTAATTGGCAACACGTCTGACTCTGGATCAGAAGAGTCCAGGTTCGACCCCTGGTAGGTCAACACGGTCGAAAAGCAGTCACAAATCAAATGTGGCTGCTTTTTTTATTGGATTCTGAAGGTGAGATCCCTCCCCTTTTCCCCTCCATAGCAGGATATAGCTAAGTCAGGAGATAGGCGGTGTGGCAAAA
>DJVU01000091.1:0-2773 GCA_002441345.1 Bacteroidales bacterium UBA6248 | reverse complement strand
CCGAGGATAAAGCGGAACGTTTTTCAGGCATGGCTCTGAAATGCATTCATCAGGAATATCCGAACAAACCCGGGGAAGTGCTGGGCAGCGACAGGGATGTGAAGCCGGTAAGGGAATACCGGCCGGCGTTTTACGGTTGTTTTGACTGGCACTCGGCGGTGCATGGCCACTGGATGCTGGTGAAACTGCTGAAACGGTTCCCGGACTCCCCGGATGCCGAAAAAATAAAAGCTGCCCTTTCGAAGAATTTACGACCGGAAAACATCGCGGTGGAGGTGCGGTTTTTTCTTGACTCCAACAACCGTACGTTTGAGCGGCCTTACGGATGGGCCTGGCTGCTGAAACTGGCGGAAGAGCTTCACACCTGGGATCATCCGCTGGCAAGGGAATGGGAAACGGCCCTTCAGCCGCTTACCGACCTCATTGCAGGCAATTATCTCGATTTTCTGCCAAAACTGGTATATCCCGTAAGGGCAGGGGAGCACTCCAACACAGCATTCGGCATGGCATTCGCCCTGGATTATGCCCGTACTACGCAAAATAAGGCCCTTGAAGCAACGATCGTTGCGCGTGCAAGGGATTTTTACCTGAATGATGAAAACTGCCCTACAGGGTGGGAACCTTCGGGATTTGACTTTTTCTCTCCCTGCTTCACCGAAGCGGAGCTGATGGCAAGGGTGCTTCCGGAAGCTGAATTCAGAACGTGGATACATCGGTTTTTGCCTTCCCGTCCCAACGGACGCCTGGTATTTCCTGACGAACCGGCAAGGGTAGGCGACCGTTCCGACGGCAAGCTTGTCCATCTCGACGGGCTGAATTTTTCGCGGGCATGGGCCTATGCCAGGATAGCTTCAAAACTGGATCCTGAAAACCGGGATGCATTCCGGCAGGCGGCAATGCTGCACATTCATCATTCCCTTGAAACAATCAGTGACGGAAACTATGCCGGAGAACACTGGCTGGCCACGTTTGCCGTATATGCGCTGAATGAAATGGAGCAGTTGTCTGAATAACAAGCGTTTTTTCGGGAGGCAGGGTTTCTGACCAGTCCTGTTTTTTAAAACTGAAAATAGATAAAAGGCTGAAAACTTGCGGAATATGCCTGGTAGCATATAATACCGGTTATCACCGCAATAATGCCTTTCAGCACAAACGGACTTTTTGCCCACAGGTTTTCGATGCTTTCCTTTGTTCTTACTGGCAACCAGTGGGTGATGTATCCGAGCAGCATAATGACAAAAACGATCCGGTACTGGTAAAGCACCTGAAGCGCATTGCTCCAGTCCATATTGCCTGCAACCTGACGGTACCATGCGGAAATGTGTTCCATACTTTCGCCCCTGAAGTACAATCGGGTAAAGGTGATGAAGGTGAAGGTCAGCATGATTTTCCATACCACGGCCGCCCGGTGTTCCGACTTTTCCCACGGACTGATTCGCCGCCAGTATTTGTAGGTAAGAATTCCAAGTCCGTTCAGTCCGCCCCAGATCACGAATTTCCAGGAGGCCCCGTGCCATAATCCGCCGATCAGCATGGTAAGCATGATGTTGATATTCATCACGAAGTGCTTTCTCATCCCCCGGAAAGCCAGTGCGAGAGAAACGAACAGAATCACGGTTACCGAGATTGCAATGCCTGCTGTTTTATCCTTGAATGCCAGTATGGATCCGGCAAGTATCAGCACCGAAATCAGCCAGGTGGCAATGGTTGCATTGCGGTTTCCGCCCAGCGGGATGTACAGATAATCCTTAAGAAAGGACGAAAGAGAAATATGCCACCGCCTCCAGAAGTCGGAGGTGTTCTGCGCCTTGTAGGGAGAATTGAAGTTAACCGGCAGGCGGAAACCCATCAGCAGAGCAAGGCCGATGGCAATATCGGTATAACCCGAAAAGTCACCGTAAATCTGGAGGGAATATCCGAAAAGGGCCATTACGTTGGTAAAGCCCGAAAACATGGCCGGAGCATCAAACACCTTATCCATGAAATGCATGGCCAGGTAATCGGCAAAAATCATTTTCTTGAGCAACCCTTTCAGTATCAGGAATGTACCTGAATTAAAATCGGCAGTAGAAATACGGGTAGGTTTGCTTATCTGCGGGATAAATTCACCGGCCCGGACAATGGGGCCTGCAACCAATTGAGGGAAGAATGTCACAAACAGCCCGAAGTCGGCCACCGAGTTCAGGGGTTTAAGCTTGCCCCTGTATATGTCGACACAATAAGTTATGGTTTGGAAAAGGTAAAACGAGATGCCGATCGGAAGAATGATCTTATCTACGGTAAAATATCCTTCATTGCTGAGGCTGTTTCCCCATTCCGCCAGCCAGTGTGATACATGATAACTTGTTCCGAAAAGATAATTGAGGGAGTCGATGAAAAAATAGGAGTATTTGAAATAGCTGAGGATAAACAGATTAAGTGCAACGCTCAGCGAAAGCAGTATCAGCTTCATGGTTTTGGCCCTGGCCCTGTATATTCCGGCACCCAGGTAAAAGTTACTGATGGTGGTAAAGACAAGCAGCCCCACAAAAAGTCCGCTGGTCTTGTAGTAAAAGAACAAAGAAACCAGCAGGAGGTAAGTATTGCGCAATCTTATGCGCTTGTAGATCAGCGCAAAAACCAGGTATAATGCTGTAAAGAAAATCCAGAAGTCGGCCTGGGTAAAGATGAGGGGAAACTCATCGGAAAAGGCAAATATTTCTTTCAGTCTATTCATGAATGTCCTTTATCCGTTTGAGCAGCGATCCGGGTTCACGGCCCGTTGTTTTTTCCC
>DJVU01000058.1:12684-14504 GCA_002441345.1 Bacteroidales bacterium UBA6248 | reverse complement strand
TACAGCCTTTTTTTATTCTGGCAAGAGCTAAGCCAAACTTTTTTTTGCTCATCTTTATAACTCGTTCATCACTAACACCTTCCAAACTAAAAAAAATCAAACTTTTTTCACATCCCACTTCAGCCTACGTATACGCTTCTATCACAAAAATAATTAATTACCTGTTATTCAGATATATGCAAATTTATGCTTTTTCAGCTGCATTCAATCCATTTTCGTAATTTTATGCCAAAATTTCATCCTATGAAACGCAATTGCTCTGTCCTGTTTCTGCTTTTACTGCTGTTTTTTCTCTCCCCTGCCCCCTCGTCAGCCCAATCTTCATCCGAAAATTCACCAAAATTTTCTGACCGGCTGTTCTTCGGAGGCGGACTCGGACTCCAATTCGGGACCCTTACCCTTATAGACCTTTCTCCCGTAGTGGGATACCGTTTTACCGATAAACTGGAAGGCGGACTGGGCTTCACCTATAAATATTACCGGTATAAGGATTATTACATCGATTACTACACCGGGCAACGCTACGACCTTAAAAGCAATATCACCGGCGCATCGGTCTTCGGCCGTTACCATTTCCTGGAAAACGTTTTTGCACATATAGAATACGAACGCCTGCGCTACGCCTATACCACCTATTATAATGCAGGCAGCGGAATGTGGTCGGAAGGACAGGTTGCAAACATCGACAGCTTTTTCGTGGGAGGCGGCTACCGGCAGCGTATTTCGGGCGGTTCCTACTTCTATGTGATGGGACTCTGGAACCTCACCGAAGATGCCATGTCGCCTTACTCAAACCCCGTTATCCGGATGGGTGTTATAATCGGGAGATAATTGCAGCCGGCTGCCCCGTCCACTCGTTAGTTCTGCCTTTCAAATGAAAAAGCAACGGCCGGCACATCTGCCGCAAGCCTGTACCGGATTTCGTACTTCCCTTCACCTTTCTTTTTCATTCCGGCTTTCTCTCCGCTCCCGGCCACACGTGCTACCGGACGGTATCCCTGCGGAAGCATTATTTCAGGCAATTTCATTTCCTTGCCTTCCGGATTAAGGCAAATTACAAAAAGCTCATTTTCACCCTGTGTATACACGCAGTTACCCCACTCGTAAGGAGCAACAGGCCGGGTGTTGTAGATGGCTTTCCCGTTCTGATCCATCCACTTTCCTATTTCTTCCAGCCGGTGATATGCTTCAGGAGCCCACTCCCCGTCAGGACCGGGACCTATGTTAAGCAGGAAATTACCTCCTCTGGAGACGATCCGGCACAGCAAATGGATTAACTGAGCCGGTGTTTTATAGGTATCGCCCGGCACATAACTCCACGAATTGCCCATAGTCATGCATGTTTCCCATGGAAACTCCAGCGGTTCGCCGGGCACCTGCTGCTCCGGAGTCAGATAGTTCTGATCCGGACCTTCCACGGCACGGTCAACCACCAGTATTCCAGGCTGTAAACTCCGGGCCATCGCAGCAATACCGGGCATATCGATGTCCTGGTTTACAATCCGCCTGCCGCCGGGCAATACCGTATCGCTGCATTTCTTAACCCATCCGCCATCCAGCCATAGTATATCTACCTTTCCGTAACCGGTTAGCAACTCACGGATCTGCCCTTTTGTAAACTCCCGGTAACGCTCCCATTTTTCCGGATATCGGGTTCGGTCGTAGTTCACATTCCGGTCGGCGGGCGGAAAATAGGGATCCCAGTAGTCGGGACAGTGCCAGTCGGGCTTCGAAAAATAGGCTCCGATGCCAAAGCCCTTTTCCCGGAAGGCGTTAAAAACCTCCAGCGTAATATTTGCCTTCGGGTTATCGGAAAATGG
>DJVU01000058.1:7656-12637 GCA_002441345.1 Bacteroidales bacterium UBA6248 | reverse complement strand
GGGATTGAACGTTGCAGGCAGTTGTTCGTATGCTTTCCGGTACTCAAAGTAATTGTGGGCGTATGGCCCGCGCCTGGCACACCAATCCTCATCCTCGGGGCAAATGCTCCAGCTTTCCACAACACCCCACTGGCTGTATGGGCCCCAGTGCATGAGCAGGCCGAATTTCAAATCCTGCCACCAAGCCAGCTTTTCCTTTACCAGAGGGTCCTCCGGCCAGATGTATACCCGGTCTTCGTGATGCTGCGCCTGTATTATACCGGAAAACATTGTGAAGAGGACCGAAATCAGAATTAGCCTGACCCTTGACTGCATATGCTACACCCTTTCTTTTGAAACTGGTTGATTTAAAACTGCTTTTATCTGTGTCGCATTAAAAACATAAGCCGCAGGGATGCCGGACATTTTATCGGTAAATCATCCGAACCTGCGGGCGATTCCAATAATCCATGCGCAGGCTTATCGTTGCAGCTTATGGCGACGGTCTGGATTCTGCCGTCAGCTGTTGGTATTATTAAGCGATAGTTTCTTCCGGGATATCCTTCAGAATTTCAAGAGTCAGATCCCAGAACTTCTGTGCGGTCGGTATCAGCAGGCGCTCATCGGGTGAATGTGCCCCCTTGATGGTTGGTCCGTAAGAGATCATATCCATACCCGGGTATTTTTCACCTATAAGTCCGCATTCGAGTCCGGCGTGGATAGCCAGAACCCTGGGTTCATTCCCGAACAGGCGAACGTATGCATCGCGGCTGATTTCCAGCACCTCCGAGTGAGGATTGGGAGTCCAGCCCGGATAACCGTCGCTGTGTACCGACTTGCCTCCGGCGAGGTTAAACACGGCAACCACCATATTTGCCACGTTATCCTTTGCCGATTCAACCGAACTGCGCTGACTGGTGGTAATTTCAATTTTATTGTCGAGCGTTTTCACCGAAGCCAGGTTGGTGGAAGTCTCAACAAAATCCGGAATATCGGCCGACATTGCAATAACGCCGTGGGGACAGGCGTACAGGGCATTCAGCAGGCGTTCCTGGGTGGATACATCGAACAGATAGTCGGGCAGATCGGTTTTTTTGAACTGTACATTCAAACCGGGTTCGGTAACTTTATATTCGTTACGTGCGATCAGATTGTAACTGGCGGCGAACGCTTCAAATTCGGAGGTGAAGCGTTTTGGTACGGTGACTATGGCTTTGGCTTCCCGGGCGATGGCATTGCGCAGGTTTCCTCCGTCGAAAAGCGACAGGCGCATTTCGAAGCGGTGGGTAGCTTCCCATAACAAACGGTTCAGAATTTTATTGGCATTCCCGAGTCCTTTATTGATATCGTCGCCGGAATGACCGCCTTTCAGTCCGCTGACCATAACGATGTATCCTTCCTGATTGGCGCCGACGGGGACTTTGGAATAATTCATGGTGATGAGGGTATCTTTCCCTCCGGCACATCCGATGAAAATTTCGCCTTCATCTTCCGAATCCAGATTTAACAGGATACTGCCCTTCAGAAGATCGGGCTTCAATCCGAATGCACCCGTTAATCCGGTCTCCTCATCCACAGTAAACAGGCATTCTATTGGTCCGTGCGGGATATCGGAAGCTTCGAGCAGAGCGAGCTGAGCAGCTATTCCGATTCCGTCGTCGGCCCCAAGGGTGGTGCCTTTGGCTTTAACCCATTCGCCATCGATATAAGGCATAATGGGATCGGTATCAAAATCATGGAGCGTATCCGAGTTCTTTTCACACACCATATCGATATGGCTTTGCAGAACCACGGTCTTACGGTTTTCCATGCCCTTCGTTGCCGGTTTGCGGATAAGGATATTTCCGGTTTCATCCACGATGGTTTCAAGTCCATGGTTTTTCCCGAACGCTACCAGATAGGCAGCAATTTTTTCTTCTTTTTTTGATGGGCGGGGAATCGTGCAGATTTCGCCGAAGTAATGCCACATCCGTGCCGGCTGCAGGCTGTTGAGTTCTTTGCTCATATGTTGGTAATATTTGATAATGAGGTTACAAAAAATCAATTTACACGTACAGACAAATCATGATGCCTGTCATCAACGGACATTCAGAGACCGGCTTTCTTCAGATTGGAAATGGTGCCTGCAGGATCATCCGATCCAAAGACTGTATTTCCGGCAACCAGTACATCGGCTCCTGCAGCAAGCAGTTTACCGGCATTTTTCAGGTCAACGCCTCCGTCCACCTCAATAAGAGCAGACGATCCGGCAGAAGCAATAAGCTTTTTAAGCTTTTCTATTTTCCCATAGGTCCCTTCAATGAACTTCTGTCCTCCGAACCCGGGATTTACCGACATCAGTAATACCAGGTCAACATCGGAAATAATATCTTCAAGGACATGCACCGGTGTATGCGGATTCAGCACCACCCCCGCTTTCATCCCCAGCTCCCTGATTTGATGCACAGCCCTGTGGAGATGCGTGACTGCTTCGTAATGTATGCTCAGGCAATAAGTCCCCAGGTCGCGGAATGTTTCAAAATACCGCTCTGGCTGAACAATCATCAGGTGAACGTCGAGGGGTTTACGGGCGACCTTGCCGATGGCTTTGATTACCGGCATCCCGAATGAGATGTTGGGCACGAACACCCCGTCCATCACATCCACATGAAACCAGTCGGCTTCGCTCTGATTAATCATCCCGATTTCCTCACCCAGGCGGGTGAAATCGGCTGAAAGTAACGAGGGGGCTATCAGATGCGGCATTCCGGATAGTATTTTACAACATCAATACGCAAATGTACATAATAATAGGATAAATCCGGTCAGCCTTATGCTGTTCATTTGACCGGCAGGCTCGTTCCTGTAAAGGGCATAGCAGGAAAATATTCAGCAGAGGGAATTTGCGGACATCTGACCGGCGGTAATTACACGCTTATGGGAGGAGAGGAAGGAAAAGCTGGGAGGCAAAAAAAATGCGGGCAAAAATGCCCGCATTTTTTTTATCCAAGATACGTTTTCAGGATTTTGCTCCTGGAGGTGTGTTTCAGCCTCCGGATGGCTTTTTCCTTTATCTGCCTTACGCGTTCGCGGGTAAGGTCGAAGCGTTCGCCGATTTCTTCGAGGGTAAGTGGGTGTTCGCCTCCGAGGCCGAAGTAGAGCCGGATGACGTCGGCTTCACGAGTGGTCAGCGTTGAAACGGCACGTTCAATTTCCTTACGTAGCGATTCGTAGAGCAGTTCCGTTTCAGGTGTGGGTCCGTCTTCGCTGCGCAGAACGTCGTACATATTATTGTCTTCGTCCTGTACCAGGGGAGCATCCATCGACACATGACGGCCGGAGTTGCGCATGGATTCCTTTACTTCATTTTCGCTGATTTCGAGAAGTCCTGCGATTTCATCGTAATTGGGTTCGCGCTCATATTCCTGTTCCAGTCTGGCATAAGCCTTATTTATTTTGTTGATGGAACCGATTTTGTTGAGCGGAAGCCGCACGATTCGCGACTGTTCGGCAAGAGCCTGAAGGATAGACTGACGGATCCACCATACGGCGTACGATATAAACTTGAATCCCCTGGTTTCATCGAAACGCTGGGCGGCTTTTATCAATCCGAGATTTCCTTCATTAATCAGGTCGGGCAGGCTAAGACCCTGGTTCTGATATTGTTTCGACACCGATACAACAAAACGGAGGTTCGCTTTTGTAAGCTTTTCGAGTGCGGCACGGTCACCCTGCTTGATCCGCTGGGCCAGCGACACTTCCTCATCGGCTGTAATCAGCTCAACTTTACCAATTTCCTGAAGATACTTATCCAGTGAAGCAGTTTCACGATTAGTAACCTGCTTAGTAATTTTTAGTTGCCTCATATTCTCCCTTTAAATTGGAACTCTATTTACGTAAATACGGGGGGAATGTTACGTTTTTTCGAAAACTATTCCGGTTTTGGCAGTAAAACCTTACGCGAAAGTTTCAGCTTTCCGGTCTTGCTGTCGATATCGATCAGCTTAACTTCGAGCTCATCGCCAACCTTCAGCACGTTCTCTACTTTTTCTACGCGCTTGTGGTCAATTTCAGAGATATGAAGCAGTCCGTCCTTACCCGGAAGCACTTCCACGAAAGCTCCGAAGGTTGTGATATTCTTCACAACACCCTTGTATATGGTTCCGATTTCGGGGATGGCAACGATGCGTTTGATTTTCTCTCTCACGGCATCGATCGATTCCTTATTATTGGAAACGATGTCGATGATTCCAAACTCACCAACTTCTTCAATAACGATGGTTGAACCGGTTTCGCGCTGCATTTCCTGGATAACCTTACCTCCGGGGCCAATAACTGCTCCTATAAATTCTTTGGGAATGGTCATCTTGACAATGCGGGGAACAAACGGTTTGTATTCTTCACGCGGTGTAGAGATGGCTTTCATCATTTCACCGAGGATGTGCAGTCTTCCGGCCTTGGCCTGTTCGAGTGCCTGTGCAAGCACTTCGTAGGGCAGTCCGTCCACTTTTATGTCCATCTGGCATGCGGTGATACCATCAACGGTGCCGGTTACCTTAAAGTCCATATCGCCCAGGTGGTCTTCATCACCAAGGATATCACTCAGTACGGCAAAACGCTGGGTTTTGGTATCGGAAATGAGTCCCATTGCGATTCCGGAGACGGGTTTGCGGATTTTCACACCGGCATCCATCAGTGCCATTGTACCGGCACATACGGTAGCCATGGAAGAGGAACCGTTGGATTCGAGAATATCACTGACAACGCGGATGGTATACGGATTTTCCTCTCCGTTCGGAATCATAGGCTTAAGGGCTCTCATGGCGAGATTTCCGTGTCCTACTTCGCGGCGGCTGGTTCCCATTATTCTCTTTACCTCTCCGGTTGAGAACGGCGGGAAGTTATAATGCAGGATAAAGTTGATTTTTTCTTCGATCACTGCTCCGTCGATCACCTGTTCATCGAGTTTGGTACCGAGGGTTACGGTTGTAAGCGACTGGGTTTCGCCACGTGTAAAAATTGC
>DJVU01000058.1:4141-7644 GCA_002441345.1 Bacteroidales bacterium UBA6248 | reverse complement strand
TCTTTCTCCACATCGTGGTAGTAGCGCGAAATCATAAATTCCTTTTCAGCTGCTTCTTCCGGGTCGAGTGTGGCAATAAACTCCTGTTTTATTGCGGCAAAGGCATCCGAGCGTTCGTGTTTAGCTGTTGCGTTGCTTGCAATTTCAACGATGCGGTTGTAAGCAAACTCATGGAGTTTAACTTTCAGTTCGGGGTCGTTGGTTTCGTGGCAGTATTCGCGTTTCGGATTTGCCTTTGCAACCATGGCAGCAAGCTCGAGCTGCGCATGGCACTGGATCTTAATGTGATCGTGGGCAAACTTAATTGCTTCAATCATATCGTTTTCCGAGACTTCCTTCATCTCACCCTCAACCATCATGATGTTGTCGAGTGAAGCCGCAACGATGATATCGATGTCGGCCATAGGAATGTCTTTGGTTGGGGGATTAACGACGAATTTACCGTCGATGCGGGCAACTCTCACTTCCGAGATGGGGCCGTTAAAGGGGATATCGGATACGGCAAGTGCAGCAGAAGCAGCGAGGCCGGCCAGTGCATCCGGCAGAATATTCTCGTCGGATGAAATCAGTGTAATGATAACCTGGGTTTCTGCGTGAAAATCGTCGGGGAATAATGGTCTGAGTGCGCGGTCAACAAGACGGGCAATCAGAACTTCATAATCGGACGGACGTGCTTCGCGCTTAAAGAAACCTCCGGGGAAACGCCCGGCGGCTGCATATTTTTCGCGGTATTCTACCTGTAAAGGCATAAAGTCGACATTTTCGCCGGCCTCTTTTTTGGCTACAACTGTGGCCAGCAACATGGTATCGCCCATTTTTACAACTACGGATCCATCTGCTTGTTTGGCCAGCTTGCCGGTCTCAATGGTGATGGTCCTTCCATCGCCAATGTCGAATGTTTTTACTATTCCTTGCATAAAAGTTATTGTGAAATTGTTGTTTGTGCTGTTCCGGCACTCAGGCCTGACAGCTCACAAAATTAGTGTTAATATCCACAGGTACGAGGCAATAAATCAAATATTTGCAATCCGAATCATACAAAAAGAGGCAATACGGTGATTGCCTCTTTTTGAAATATGGTGCAAACAGGATTTTACTTCCTGAGGTTCAGTTTCTTAACGATGTCGCGGTAACGCTCAATATCTTTTTCCTTCAGATAGTCAAGCAAACGTCTGCGCTTACCTACCAGCCTTACCAGTGAACGCTGAGTACCTTTGTCGTTCTTGTAAACCTTGAGGTGCTCAGTAAGATGCTGGATACGAAGGGTGAAAAGAGCG
This sequence comes from Bacteroidales bacterium UBA6248, assembly GCA_002441345.1. GTDB lineage: Bacteria > Bacteroidota > Bacteroidia > Bacteroidales > Lentimicrobiaceae > Lentimicrobium. Next base: position 6,367 of record DJVU01000058.1, on the reverse strand, counting down.
ATTTGTCCTTCGGCCGATCCTGTATCGGTGGCAGTTTTACCGTGCTGGCTGAAAATGTCCTTCTTTATTTCTGAAGTTAAATACATGATACTACGATTTATTTCTTTGAAACGGGCTGCAAAAATAGAACTTTAATTTCACCTGTGCAACACAAGCTGAGTTTTTTTTGCCAATTTCCCGTTTTTCGTCCCCGAAAGTTCAGGGATATTTTAATAATTTATTCACATCCAATCTGTTACGATCTTCACTGCCCCATTAACCCTGCCATTTAGTGCAGGTATGCCGGTTTTTCAGCGCTGTTAATTATCCGGAAGCAGTGTACCGCTGAGCTGCATCAGATTGATCTCGAGCAGGCGAACATCATACAAACTGTTGATCAGCCGTTCATGAGCCGCCAGCAGGTTTTTCTGAGCCTCCCGGTATTCAATACCCGACAACTCCCCCAGCCTGAAACGCTCACCCGCAATATCAAAGTTAATGATCGCCGTTTCCAGATTCTGCCGCTCAAAACCAACCATCTGTAACTTACTGCTGTAAGCGGTGTACGACGATAAAAGACCTGCCCTCAGCTGTTCCAGATAGGCCTGCCGTCGAAGCCCGGCCGAAGTAACGCCAATTTTTGCATTCTGTTCTTCACGGTTCAGGTTAAATCCGTCGAACAAATTACCGCTGGCCGTTATACCATACGAAATGCCTGAAGTACGGCTGCTCTTCATAAATCCCGATTCGCTGCTCTGGTCGTTGAAGCTGTATCCCATGTTTAGACCCAGCACCGGAGCTCTGCGGCCTTTAATGATGCCGAGGTTTTTTGCGGCCATTTCCATATCCAGTTCGCTGAGAAGCAAAGCAGGATTCGACGATTCCATACGTTGTTTCAGCAACTCATAATTCATCACCGGCAAAATGCTGAAGGTATCCTCAACCGTAAATTCTATTGCTGCATCCCTGGCCATCAGAAGGTTGAGAGCAATACTGGCCTCGGCTACCATTTCCTGCAGATTAAGGAGCTGCGAGCGGTCGGTATTAAGATCCACTTCCGCCTGCAGCAGGTCGAGGCGCGAACCCGAACCAAGCATCAGCATATCTGCAGCAATATTCACCCGCTCCTCACCCAGCGAAACCGCTTTTTCAAAAACAGCCTTGCGCTGCTCAAGCTGTACGATGTTGTAGTAGGAAACCAGCACATTGCCTATGGTATTCTCTACTTCCATACGTGTACGTACTTCGCCGGCTTCCAGTTGTTTACGAAGAAGCGCATAATTGTTGAACATGCGCATACCATCGAACAGTGTCCAGTTGACCGATGCGCTCGCTGAAAGAGAATTCGAGCGTGCGTTGTCGCGTTCATTCACCTGCCCTGTCAGGTATTCCTGCCTGGCATTGGTAATGCTGTTGTTTTGACCTGCTGATACATCCACGCCGGGTAGAAAGCCGGCATTACCCGGGGAAACGTTGTTGCGAAGTACCTCCTCATCCAGCTTCGACAAGCGGATGGAATAGTTATTCTCCAGTGCAGCATTTACGGCATCGCCGGCCGACAGAAACTGCGTCACCGTCTGGGATTCAGCCGGCAACATCATCATGCAAAGGGCAAGCAGCGAAAGAATTTTATTAACGTTCATCATCGTTTTCCATTTTCTGTCCTTTGTCTTCACTTCCATCGCTCATTGCTTCAAGGTTTGAAACCGTTTTTCGCTTTCCCGAGATGTACTCATACATTGCCGGCACAACATAAAGGGTAAGCAACGTGGATAGCGTCAGTCCGCCGATGATGGCTGTTCCCATACTTACCCTGCTTTCGGAACCGGCACCCAGTGCCAGTGCAATGGGCATAGCTCCCAGAATGGTTGAGAGGCTGGTCATCAGGATGGGCCTGAACCTGCTGATTGCGGCTTCGGTGATTGCCTCCAGTCTTTCCATCCCTGCAGCCTTGCGCTGATTGGCAAATTCCACGATCAGGATTCCGTTCTTGGTTACCAGACCTATAAGCATAATAATGCCGATCTGGCTGAAGATATTCAGCGTTTTCCCAAAATACCAGAGTGTGACCACCGCTCCTGCCAGTGCCAGGGGTACCGTAAACATAATAATAAAGGGATCGCGGAAACTCTCAAACTGAGCCGAAAGCACAAGGTAAATCAGCACCAGGGCCAGGATAAAGGCGAATGCAAGGCTCGAACTGCTCTCGGCAAAGTCTTTCGAAGCTCCGGCAAGAGAAGTTGAATA
>DJVU01000058.1:0-4135 GCA_002441345.1 Bacteroidales bacterium UBA6248 | reverse complement strand
GGAGGGTTCATATCTTCCGTAAGGCTGACAAAATTGTCGAGCTGCAGCATACGGCCATCCGTGTTTCGTACCGATAAAGTCCGCAGATCGAGGGGCTGGCTGCGGAAGGGGCGTTCCAGCATTCCGATTACCTGATACTGCCTGCCGTCCATAATAAAATATCCGAATCGCTGTCCGCTGAGCGCCATCTGCATCGTCTGCGAAATATCCAGAACCGAGACTCCGGCCAAACGCGCCTTTTCCCGGTTTATGCTTACCCTTACCTCGGGCTTGTTGAAACGAAGATTAAGATCGGCAAAATCAAATTTGTCTGAATTCTGAACTTCCGACATAAAGTCGGGCAGTATCTTCTTCAGCTTTTCCAGGTTGGGAGCCTGTATCACATACTGAACGGGCAATCCTCCTCCCCTTCCGGCTCCTATCGACTGATCCTGTGCCACATAAGACCGGGCTCCGGTAAATTTGCGGGCTTCACGGCCAAGCGCACCGGCTATTTCCTGCTGGCTCCGGCTGCGCAAATCCGGATCTACAAGCCGAACGCGCACAAAGCCCGAATTGGTCCCTCCGGTCCATCCGGGAGCGGTATTGCTGATTACCGCTCTTGCTTCCGGTACTTTTTCCTGAACCATGCTGGTAACTTCCTGCATGTATTCATCCATGTATTCAAACGTTATTCCTTCCGGTGCGGTGGCTACCAGCCGCAATCCCGAGCGATCCTCAACGGGTGCCAGCTCCGACTGCAGCGTGGAACCCAGGGCAACAATCAGGACCAGTGCCAGTCCGCTGATGACCCATGCCAGCCACTTATGCTGCAAAAACCACCGCAGCGAACTGCCGTAGATGTTGTTAAGACTTACAAAAAACGGCTCCGTAAAATTGTATACGGCATTGTGTTTCTCCCTCCGCTTCAGAATTCGCGTTGAAAGCATGGGGGTTAGCGTAAGAGCAACAAACGAAGAGATTATAACCGAACCGGCAAGTACAATTCCGAATTCCCTGAAAAGCCTTCCGGTTATCCCTTCCAGAAAAATTACGGGAAGAAATACCGACGCCAGGGTGATGGTAGTAGCAATTACGGCAAAAAAGATCTCCGCCGAACCCATAACGCCTGCCTGAAGCGGGGCAATCCCTTTTTCAATTTTGGTATAAATATTTTCAAGCACCACAATGGCATCGTCCACCACCAGTCCGATGGCCAGCACAATCCCCAGCAGGGTAAGCACATTAATGGTAAACCCTGCCATATACATTATAAAAAACGAACCGATAAGTGAAATCGGAATAACGATAACCGGGATAATGGTGGTACGCCAGTCGCGGAGGAAGAGGAAGATCACCACCACAACCAGGATGAATGCAATAATGATGGATTGTTTTACCTCGTTAATGGATTCCCGAATAAACTCGGTGGTATCGAATCCGATGCCTGTCTGTATGTCATCGGGAAGATCTTTTTTTATTTGTTCCAGCCGTTTATAAAACTCATCCGCTATTTCAATATGATTTGATCCCGGTTGCGGTATAATCACGTTCCCGATCATTGGAACTCCGTCGCGACGCAGGATAGAACGGTCGTTTTCGGGCCACAGTTCGGCATAGCCAATGTCGCTGAAGCGGATAATCCGGCCAGATTCCTGTTTGATAATCATTGAGTTGAACTCGGCCGGCGTTTCAAGCCTTCCCATCGTACGGACGGTGAGTTCAACCGATTTGCCTTCGATCCTGCCGGAAGGAAGCTCCACATTTTCGCGCTGCAGTGCATTACGAACATCCACCGGAGTGATTCCAAAGGCAGTCATCTTACCCGGATCCATCCATAACCGCATGGAATAGCGTCTTGAGCCCCATATCTGTATCTGACTAACTCCGGGAATTGTCTGAAGCCGTTCCTTGAACGTACGCTCGGCAATTTCGTTGAGCTCGAGCAGGGTGCGTTGCTCGCTGTTGATATTGACAAATAAAATGGGACTTGCATCGGCATCTGCCTTTGTAACAATGGGCGGATCCGCATCGGGCGGAAGGCTGCGCATTGCTGCCGACACCTTATCGCGAACGTCGTTGGCTGCCGTTTCAAGATCCACATCCAGATCAAACTCTACGCGTATCACGCTCCGGCCGTCGCGGCTTGAAGAGGTAAGTGTACTGATTCCGGCAATACCGTTGACCGATTCCTCAAGAGGCTCGGTAATCTGCGATTCAATGACTTCAGCACTGGCACCAACGTACGATGTGCTTATGCTCACGATCGGCGGATCCACATTCGGAAATTCACGGACGCCCAGCGACACCAGCCCGATAAGTCCAAAAAGCACGATCACGATGGACATTACCGTAGCCAGTACCGGACGGTATATACTTAATGATGAAAGGCTCATTGGTTTATCGTATCGAGTTTTACAATCCGCAGCGGCATTCCGTTACGCGCCTGAAGTATACCAGTAGTAATTACCGTATCTCCGGCTTTAAGTCCGTCTGTTACCTGTACCGCATCCTGCGTACGGATTCCGACGCTGATGCTCCGGGATTCGGCCTTGCCATTCCTGTATAAAAACACTCTGAACCCACCGAGTTCCGGAATAATGGCCTGGGCTGGAACGGTGATGGCTTCTGCCAGATGGTTCAGTTTAAACTCAACCCTGGCGTAGGTTCCGGGATTAATTTCATTGTTCCGGTTCGGATACATTGCCCGGATGGTGAGCGAACGCGTAACCGGATCTATCCTGGGCTCGGTGGCATACACCGCAGCTTCCAGCTGCCTGTCGATGCTTTCTACAAAGAAATTTACCTTCATCCCTTTACGTACCGAACCGGTAAATCGCTCAGGAACAGAAAACTCCAGTTTCACCGGCGAAGTTTTTGTAAGGGTTGCGATACGCTGACCCGGCATCACATACGCACCTTCACTAACCTGCCTCAGACCGATGACGCCATCGAAGGGGGCAATGATCTTTGTTTTATGGATCTGGGCTTTAATTAGTTCCGCTTCTGCCTGTACGGTATTCAATTCCGCCAGTACCCTGTCGTATACTTCCTGACTGATGGCCTCACGTGCCAGCAGCATCCGTTGTCTTGTCTCGCGCTCCTCGGCAAGTTTCAGTGAATAGGCATTTTTCTGAAGCTGAGCCTGAAGCTCCGAGTCGTTGATCGTTGCCAGCAGATCGCCTTTCCGCACATAAACACCCTCATCAAATTTAATGGCAGTGATACGTCCCGAAACTTCCGGGCTAAGGTCAACCTGCTCATCTGCAAGTATGGTGCCTGTAGAAACAATAAGATCCGACAGACCACCGGTCATCAGCACCACCCCGTTAACGGGAAGTAACTCCTGCCCCTGTTCAGCGGCTGCTCCGTTATCTTTCGGTGTCCTGTCGAACCATCCGGCCTTTCGACCGGCAATAAGTACAAGCAATGCAAGGATCAGTACAATTGAAAGTATCCTTTTCAGCAATTTCGGCATAACAGTAAGTTCAAAAATAGTATAAACCGGATCTCCGTGCCCGGTATCAGATTCCGCGATTGAATTAACAGTGTGCAAAAGTAATATAAATCAACGAAAGCGAAGGATTTAGGTTCAGTTCTTTAGAGTTTCTTAACAAATAATACCGGGCCGGGGGCTTCAGGTATCCGAATTATCAAATTATGTAAAGAGCATTATACCACCGCAGCATAGGTCAGTAAAATCCACTGTCCATAAATTGCTGCTCAGTATCCGGCCGGATGAATAAAAAAATAACCCTGATCCGGCATTGCTTTCTGCAAAAAGACCGGATCAGGGTGTGTAATATCTGTGCTTAACAATTGTTTAACGACCTCTGTTAATATTCAAACGAAATCTTCAGGTCATCGAAATAAGCCACCTTGCCTCCTCCATAGCCGAACACTTTGAGCTGATAATCAGGACTTACGGGTGTATCAACGCTAAATCGTGCAGCAAATGGAATCCACTGGTTCAGATTGGTAATCACATCGTTCAGCGCATAGGATTTCCAGAGGACCGTTTTGTTGTTTTCATTGATATCCACAATTACACTGAGCGATGGATTTTTTTCGGCGCTGAATACATAGCCTTCCACGATTACGGCAACAGGCAATTTTTCGTTGATGTTCGAGAAGTTTTCCCTGAATGTGTAGGAAT
>DJVU01000047.1:34985-57131 GCA_002441345.1 Bacteroidales bacterium UBA6248 | reverse complement strand
AGCATCGGGAGCGGCAACAGTCAGATCGGCGTGCAGAAGATGAAAACGGACAGCTCCGGCAATATCTGCACATACGGGTACTTCTCCGGATCCATACTCCTTGATTCCGCAAACCAGACCGGACAAATCAGCACTTCGGGCGATTACGATTACGACATCTTTTTTTGCAGATGGGACAGCACCGGAAATGCCATGCATACATTCACCCTTACAGGAAGTACGAACAATACGCCCACCGATTTTGAAATTGACAGGGATGGAAATTACTGGCTCAGCGGCTCCTTCTCCGGGGTATTTGACCTGGATCCCGGCCCGGAAGAATACCTGCTGACTTCTGCAGGAAATACCGATCTTTTTCTGGCCAAATACAGCCCGGACGGTATGCTGCTGTGGGCGGGACAGTTCGGATCCCCCGGGTATGAATCCGGCGGCCAGATTGCCACGGATAGCCCGGGTAAGGTTTATTTCGGTGGTTCGTTCGATATGGCTCTCGACCTCGATCCGGGACCCGGGATTTTTGAAGTTGATCCGGATGGCTACGGTGCTTTTATCTGCACTCTTGATTCCGGCGGAAATTTTCTGGAGGCAGGTTTGTTTGAAGGCAGCGGATATATCCATTTGCAAGTACTTGATACAGATGCCGGAGGAAATCTCTGGTGTGGAGGTTCCCACACCGGAACCGCAGATTTTGATCCTGGAGAGGGGGTTTTTCTTCTTGGATCGCCCGATTATTCGTATTGCTATATTGTGAAATCAGATCCTCAGGGCAATTATGAAACCGCTTTCGGCTATGGAGGCGTGGAAGACATCTCTCTCGAAAATATGGTTATAGACAGCCGGGGATACATCCTTACAACCGGTTACTTCAGGGATAATGCCGATTTTGATCCGGGACCCGGGGAGTACATTCTGAATTCCATGGGACTAAACGATGGCTATGTGTTAAGCCTCGATCCGGACGGGATGCTTAACTGGGCGGCAGGCATCAGCGGCGAAAGTGTGGAAAGCGGCAATGACATTGCAATTGACGAATACGACAACGTATATGTAATTGGCTATTTCTACGAATCGGTTGATGCAGATCCCGGTGAAGGCATTTACACAATGGTATCGGCCGGCGACTCGGACGGTTTTATGCTGAAACTGAATACGGAAGGCAACTTCGTATGGGCAAAGCAACTGAGCAGTACTTCCGTTATTTCAGGCAACTGCCTGATATTGAACAACGATGGATCAATCATCGAATCGGGAACTTTTTTCTGGCTGGCCGATTTCGATCCTGCCGAACCAATTTCCATAATGCAGTCCACCGGCTGGTACGATATCTTTATCCGGAAGCTTGCGCACGACCTCACCGTTGACGTTCCGGCAGCAATACCATTGTCCTCCCTGAAGATCTGGCCGAATCCCGGCAACGGACTTTTCTTTGCAGAGACTGCGACACCTTCCATCTGCAGGATATACGACATGGATGGCCGAACGGTATTTCACTCGGAACTTGAGGCCGGCATTAACCAGATAATCCTGAGCAATCTGAAACCGGGAGTCTATGCGGTTCAAACGATTTCAGCGAAGGAAGTTTACGTAAATAAAATACAGATTCAGCGGTAGTCGTCAAGCAGTATCCGAAACGCCTTTTTCCTTAAGTGCTCTGATTATTTTACCGGATCCGCGGTGAATTGATCCTTACGGTTAGCCAGCACCTCAGCCAGCGGCACCATCCGGAGTTCCGATTCCATCCAGGCCGAGAAGTCGAGGATGCGCAGAATCTGCTGCTCGAAGACGTCGTTGCGTATCTCTTCGAATTCGGGAAGGTATTTCTCCAGCAGCTTCAGCTTGCCCTTACGGGTAAGGGGCAGCTGTTTGATCAGAAACCGCAGCATCAGAAGTTCGATGCGGTAGCCCTTCTCGTTGCCCGAGAGGTCGCGGCGCAGCGAGCGGATCTCGTAGCGGATCAGCTCCTCGTCGCCCAGCTTGTAGAGTATCATCAGGTTAACCAGCCGGATGGTACGGTACAGGGGAAGGTAGAAATAACTCTTTCCGCGAATGATGATGCGGCTAAGCTCGCGGTGTGCGGCCTGGAAGTCGCCGTTGCCGAAATGTATCAGGCTGGTGTACAGACATAATTCTGCCTGTCGCGCCCGGCTCAGCTGATTAAAACGGTCGAAAAGCACTTCGCGGTAACGCTGCTTAAGATCCAGTGCCGATTTAAAATTGCCCGCATCCAGAAGGGGGAACAATTCATACAGAAATACCACACAGGTTTGGTTCAGCTTGAAATCGACGGAGTTGCTTTCTATTTTCCGGAGCTGATCCGTGAAATGACGCATGCCCTCGTAGTCGCGTATGCTGCGCAGCGTCTCCAGAACCCCTTCGAGGGTATACATATAATAAAGCGGTGGTGAATTCCACAGATGCTTGTTGGCCTCAAAAAGATTGATGAGTTCGTAATACGACCGCAGGGCCGATTTGAAGTCGCCCACGCTGATCAGGTAATTGCTCTGAAAAAGCTGATGCAGCTTGCTGATTTCAAAATTCTCGGGCGAAAGCGAGGCCACCAGACTCAGCTCACTGTATATCAGGTCGTTCAGTTCATTCTTCTCCTTTTGCGAACGGGCATAACCCTTGTACAGGGTACGGTGCCGCAGGATTTCGTAGAGCGACGACTGCTCATTCACCTTGCGTATGCTTTTGAGCGATTCGGTGATGCGAAACTGCTTTTTCAGCAGCTCCTGCTCGCTGGTATTGGGAAAGTTAAGTGCCAGCAGGTAGTCGAGCTCCAGCCTGTTGGCCAGCAGCAGGGCGTAATCGTTTTCGTATTTCACCGCCAGCTGCTTTACGGTTTCAAGGGTATCGAAACACTCGTCGAACAGCGACTTCTCGTAAAGAATGCGGGCATTCAGTATTTTGTTGAAGAGCATGAATACGTTGTCCTGGTTCTTTTTCAGATCGACCATGATGTCGAGCAGCACGCTGAAAAGGTACTTCACCGTGGTTTCGAAAGCAGAGCCCGGGCATTGTGCAAGAAAAGCCTGCCGCATGGTCTCGGGGGCATCGTGCGGCGACTTCTCAATAATATCGTACAGAAGCTGATAGGTTGCAGGCTTGCGTTTATGGCATACCTTCGACCGGAATGCCTTTTTCTCGGGCAGGGTCATCGAGTGTACCAGATGTACCAGCGATTCAAAGCGTGTCATAGCCTTTCCATTTTTTCGCGGAAGCGCAGAGAACGGTAAAACAGACGCTGCAGGCGGCGGCCGGAATGCTTGCCGCAACCGGCGTTTGACCTGCTGCACCGGATAGAAAAAAACACACTTCTTTCATTCCGTGCAGCAAAACGACCATGCAAAGTCCCTTTACACGATTCTGTTCCCGGCATTATGTTAAAATCGTGCAGGGCAAATATAATCATAAATACCGGAACCCGACAGAATATTTCGTTTTTATTCAATATTATATTACTGATTTAGTGATGTTTGAGATAATTCTCTTCAATCACATCGCCGTTTTACAATTACAATCCGGCAATCATTTTTGATTTTTTTGGCGATTAGTTCTTAATAGATTTGCTTTCTCATCTAACAGAAATTTACATGCAGCAAAAGAAAATAGTTGTAGTAGGAAGCTGTAATACCGATATGGTAATCAAGGCAGACCGTTTGCCTATTCCCGGCGAAACCGTGCTTGGGGGCACTTTCTTCATGAATCCCGGCGGCAAGGGTGCCAATCAGGCCGTTGCGGCTGCACGCATGGGTGGCAGGGTTACCTTTGTCTCAAAAACCGGTAACGACGTTTTCGGGAAGCAGTCGGTGGTACTTTACAATGCCGAGGACATCAATACCGATTACATTTTCTCCGATCCTTCGAATCCTTCGGGGGTTGCGCTGATTACGGTGGACTCCTTTGGCGAGAACTGCATTGTGGTAGCCTCGGGTGCCAATGCTTCTCTTTGTCCGGCCGATATCGACAAGGCGGCTCCGGAAATCGAGAGCAGCGATCTGGTTCTGATGCAGCTCGAGATTCCCATTAACACGGTGGAATACGTTGCCGAAATGGCAAACCGCAGGAATATTAAGGTTATCCTTAACCCTGCTCCTGCCCGTGCGCTTTCGGATCAGCTGCTGAAGAACACCTATATCATCGTCCCGAACCGCAGCGAGGCGGAGATTCTTTCGGGAATCAAAGTTACCGATCAGGAGTCGGCACGTCAGGCTGCCGGTATCATCAGCGCCAAAGGGGTCAGCATTGTGGTGATTACCCTTGGAAGTCAGGGTGCACTTATTAAGGATCACGAAGAGTATCACTTTGTGGATGCCGTTAAGGTGGATGCCCTCGACACCACCGCCGCCGGTGACGTTTTCTGCGGTACGCTGTGTGTTGGATTGTCGGAAGGCAGATCCATTCTCGACTCGGTGAAGATGGCCGCCAAAGCCTCCGCCATCACCGTCACCCGCATGGGGGCGCAGTCGAGCATCCCCCACAGAGCTGAATTACAAACGATTTAACCGAACTTATAACCCATTGCCATGAACAAGATATCTTACACTGTTGCGCCCGTTCGCCCCGTATGGTTTCTGCTGCTGGCTGTTGCCCTGCTGCTGCCGCCTGCCGGTTTGCGTGCCCAGAACACACAGCCGGCCGCTATTTCGGGTGTAATCACGGATTACAATACCGGAGAAACGCTGCCGGGGGTAAACATTGTAATAAAGGGTACGCAGTCGGGAACCGTTACCGGCATCAACGGCCGCTATACCCTGGATGTACCAAAGGGTTCTACCCTGGTTTTCAGCTTTGTGGGATATGAAACGGCTGAAATTCCGGCAGGAAATCAAACAACCCTTAACGTACGCCTGAAGCCCGTGGTGGAGTCGCTCGAAGAAGTGGTGGTTATAGGCTACGGCCTCACCACCCGAAAGGAAGTTACCGGATCCATTGCTTCGGTAAAAGCCGACCAGTTCAACCGGGGCGCCTACAGCAGTCCCATGGGCATGCTCCAGGGCAAGGTCGCCGGATTGTCGATCACCCGTCCCGACGGTGCCGACCCCCAGGCCACCTACCAGATCCTGCTCAGAGGTACCAACACCCTTACATCGGGACAGGGACCCCTGGTGATTGTCGACGGCATCGCCGGTGTTGACCTGAAAAACATAAGCTTCGAAGAGGTGGAAAGCATCGACGTGCTGAAAGACGGTTCCGCCGCAGCCATCTACGGTACCCGCGGATCGAACGGGGTGATCATCATCACCACCAAAAGGGCAAAAAGTGGACAGAACAAGGTGGAGTACTCCGGTTATCTCTCGGCACAGGTAAATCCCCGAATGGTAGAGAACCTCACGGCTGCTCAGTTTAAGGATGCCGTTGAAAAGTATGCCCCTGAAAAAGCCGGCAGCCTCTATGGAGCCGAAACCGACTGGTTTAAGGAAATCACCCGTCCCATGCCGATGAGCCACAAACACAACCTGGCCATTTCGGGCGGAGACGGGAACTTCTCGCACCGCAGCGTTTTCTTCGTCGACAGGGCCGAGGGTCTGCTTCTCGACAACGAATCGAACCGGTATCTGGTTCGTACCAACATCACACAAAAGGCACTTGGCGATCTGCTCACGCTCGACTACAACCTGAGTTACGGCATGCGCAACTACAAGCCTGCCAACTACGACCTTTTCTACCAGGCGTTTATCCGGAACCCGACGTCTCCGGTTTACGATCCCGGCAACGAATACACCGGCGGCTATACGCTGATTTCGGGAATGGATTACTATAACCCCGTGGGAATGCTGAAAGAGCGTACCCGTGAGGGAAAGACCGACGATGTGGGAGCCAATGTGAGGGCTACCCTTCGTTTTACGAAAAACATAAACTGGGTAAATCTGGTTTCGATCGAGAAATCGGACTGGGAAGAGCTCTCATACCGTACCAAATACTACCCCAGCCGGCTGGGCCGCGGAGGAGAAGCGGAGGTCAGCAACGGACGCAGCTCCGATATGCAGTATGAAAGTACCATCAACTATACCGGTTCGGCCGGCAATCACAACTTTCAGGCTCTGGGTGGTTACTCTTTCGAGGAATTTGTAACCAACAACTCCTATATGATCAACTCGGGTTTCGATACCGATCTGTACGGCCCGCATAACATCGGCGCCGGGTCGGCCTTGTACGAAGGTACCGCCTCCATGGGATCCTACAAAGGCAAAAGCCGCCTGATCTCCTTCTTCGGACGTGTGATGTACAACTTCGACGAGAAATACCTGGCTTCGGCTTCCCTGCGTCGCGAAGGCTCCTCACGCTTCGGTAAAAACCACAAATGGGGATGGTTCCCGGCTGTCAGTGCCGGATGGCGCATCAACCGCGAGCCGTTTATGGAAGACATCGCATGGGTAAACGACCTGAAGCTGCGCGTAGGATACGGCGTTACCGGAAACCAGGACATCGGCAACTACCGCTCGCTGATTATGATGGGAAGAGCCGGGAAATTTTTCTACAACGGACAGTGGGTCAACTCCTACCAACCCATCAGCAACCCCAATCCCGACCTGAAATGGGAGAACAAATCGGAAATCAATGCCGGCATCGACTTCTCGGTACTCAACAACAGGCTGGGGGGAACCCTTGATTACTACTACCGGAAAAGCACCGACCTTCTTTACACGTACAACGTATCGGTACCCCCCTACCTCTACCGCGAGCTTTTCACCAACGTGGGCACCATCAGCAACCGCGGTATAGAGCTTACCTTACGGGGACAGGCTGTAAAGAAAGGCAAGTTGGAATGGAACACCATTGTAACCTTTGCACGCAATAAAAACATCCTGGAGAAATTCTCGAACGAAGAGTTTACCGACACCTCGTACGATCTGGGATGGATTGGCCATGCCATCGGGGTAAACACCCAGAAAATACGCGAAGGCGAGCCCCTTGGTACTTTCTACGGACCAGTATGGATCGGGCTGGATGAAAACGGACTCGACCTCTTTAAAAATGCAAATCCCATCGGACAGGTAGATCCCGCCAACTGGGAGATCATCGGAAACGCTTTCCCCGACTTCACCCTGGGGTGGAGCAACTTCCTGACGTACGGAAGGTGGGACTTCAGCATGGCCCTTCGCGCAAGCATAGGAGGAGAGGTGCTCAACACCTACCGCCTCTACTACGAAAACTGGGGAACCTTCGGTCTTAACAACGTAACGCTGACGCAATACGAGAATCCGGAATTCATGGGCAATGCACGGTATTCATCGAAATACGTGGAGAATGCAACCTTTGTAAAGATGGACAACATCTCGGTTGCCTATAACATTCCGCTTCAACACAAGCACATATCAAGGATCAGGGTGTATGCCACTGCCCAGGATGTATTTTGCCTGACCGGCTACAAGGGACTCGACCCCGAGGTAAATCTCGGCGGACTGACTCCCGGCATCGAATTCCTGAGTTATTATCCCAGAACCACCCTGGTGACCCTGGGAGCCAATGTTTCATTTTAGTCATTACAGGCCATGAAAACAAAACGATATCTTCTGATCAGCCTGCTGGTGGCCGTTGCCGCCATCTTCACCTCCTGCACCGACCTTGAGGAGGATGTATATTCATCCATACCCCTCGACAAATTCTTCCAGTCGGAACGGGATGTGTTAATGAATGCCGGAAGGGCATATACCAAGCTGCAGCGCTTCCCCGAGGAGCAGAGGCTTTGGTCGCTGATCGAAAACGCAAGCGACGAGATGGTAATCCCGGGCCGCGACGACGGTTTGTGGTGGGAACAGGGACGTTGGGACGAATTGCACACCCACCGCTTCAATTCAAGCAACAAAATCCTGCGGCAGTCGTATGAATTCGTATTCGAAGGCATCAGCGCCTGCAATGAGGTGATCTACGAAACCGAAGCCTCCGAGATACAGTTTGAAGCAAAAGACCGCATCGTTGCCGAGATAAAAATTCTTCGTGCACTGTTTTACTACTGGGGTGCCGACAACTGGGGCAACATCCCGTTTACCATCGACTTCACCAACAAAGAACTGCCCGAGCAGAAAGACCGTACGTTTATTTTTAACTTCCTGGAGCAGGAGATCCTGAGCAACATAGATATGCTGCAGGCAGAGCCCACGCAGGCACATTACGGCCGGGTGACCAAAGGCATGGCCTGGACCCTGCTGGCAAAGCTCTACCTGAATGCCGAAGAGTGGATCGGTGTGCCGATGTACGAAAAGGCCGTTGAAGCCTGCGACAAGGTTATTGATCTGAACGCCTACAGCATTGAAGACGATTACTTCGCCAATTTCAGGGTAAAGAACGAAAACAGCCGCGAAAACATCTTCGTTATCGTAAACCACAGCGTGTACACCAAAGACAGGCTTTACTGGTATACGCTTACGCTGAACGATGCCAGCCGTGCTACCTTCGGATTCAAGGGTGAGATGTGGGACGGATTTGTTTGTGAGCCGGAGTTTTTCAACTCGTTTGATGAAAACGACCTCCGCCGCAACTCCTTCCTTCACGGACAGCAGTACGACATGAACGGCAACCCCATTTACTTTATCGAGAATGGCGATACCGTGTGGTTTCAGTACACTCCTTCCATTGGCAACTACCGTGCCCGCAAGCGCTGGGAAGGTGCCCGTTGCTGCAAGTACGAATACCAGAAAG
Organism: Bacteroidales bacterium UBA6248; assembly: GCA_002441345.1. GTDB lineage: Bacteria > Bacteroidota > Bacteroidia > Bacteroidales > Lentimicrobiaceae > Lentimicrobium. The sequence goes on along the minus strand of DJVU01000047.1, from coordinate 48,488 downwards.
ACCTGGAATACTACGTAATCGACATGGAAAACGACTTTGTGCTGTTCCGGTATGCCGATGTGCTTTATACAAAGCTGGAGGCGCTGTGGCGGCTGGGCCGTGCAGGCGAGATGCTGGGCGACCCCGAACTGCAGAAGATACGTACCCGTGCCGGCATGCAGCCCTATCAGGCATCCGATATCACTGCCCAGGAGCTTCTTGCAGAGTTCGGGCGTGAATTTGCCTGGGAGGCACGCCGCCGTCAGGATCAGATACGCTTCGGCGTGTGGGGAAACACCTGGTGGAACAAACCACCTTCAGGCCCGGCGGCAAAGCTCTTCCCCCTGCCGCAAACCGCCCTCAGTGCCAATTCCAAACTCCGGCAAAATCCGGGATATTAAACTTTTTGAATTATGAGCAGACCAAACCTCCGTTTAAGCTGCACACTGTTTATTGCGGTTCTTGTTATGCCCTCGCTGCTGTTTGCCGCGCGACCGCTGAAGATCAGCAAGAGCGAGCTGCGCGACAAGATCGAAGCGGCCTGGATAGGCCAGATGATTGGCAATATTTACGGATTGCCGCATGAAAATAAGTACGTGAATGCCCCGGGCCCGGAGACCTGGCCCTATGGCTACACCAAAAACATCGACAAGCTGAAGAAATACGACGGAGCTTTCTCCGACGACGACACCGACCTGGAATACATGTACCTGCTGCAGATGATGAAGTACGGTCCCGAACCCACCTATGCACAACTGCGCGATGCCTGGATGCACCACATCCGCGACCGCGTGTGGCTGGCCAACCGCGGGGCACTCGGACTTATGCATTACGGCTATACACCGCCCTTTACCGGCAACAAGCTGCTGAATCCCCACTGGTATCAGATCGATCCTCAGCTTATCAACGAAATCTGGGCATTCACCGCTCCCGGCATGGTACGGTATGCCGCCGCAAAATCGGAATGGGCTGCCCGCATCACCAGCGACGACTGGGGCGTGGAACCCACCATCCACTACGGCGCGATGTATGCTGCCGCTTTCTTCGAAAAAGACATCCGCAAGCTCATCGACATTGGTTTAAAGGAACTTCCGGCCAACGGAAGGTATGCCGCTACCATCAGGGACATGATTGCCCTGCATGCAAAGTACCCCAATGACTGGAAAGCCGCATGGCATGAGATGGCAAAGAAATACTACATCGATGAGCCCGATATGACCAAAACCATCTGGAATGCCAACCTCAACGGAGCCTGTGCCATACTTGCCATGCTTTACGGCGAGGGCGACTTCCAGCGTACACTCGACCTCTCCTGCGCCATGGGCTTCGATGCCGACAACCAGGCTGCCACCGTGGCCGGATTGATGGGTGTTATGTACGGCATGAAAGGCCTTCCCGAAAATCTTTATCTGCCTGTGGAAGGATGGCAGAAACCCTTCAACGACAAATACATTAACATTACCCGCTTCGACCTGCCCGATGCAGACATTTCCGGCATCATCGACAATACCTTGCAGGCAGCCATCGGTCTTATCGTTAGCAAAGGCGGATCGGTAAAAGGAAAACCCGGAAGCGAGATCATCACCATAAAATCCGATGCAGCATTCAGGGCTCCCATGGAATTCTACTACGGCCCCGACCCGGTGCTGGAAACCGGTAAACCGGCAGACTTCGCCTTCTATACCGATGCCAACAAAATCTACAACTGGTCTATGGTGAAAGGAACCCTCCCTCCGGGACTGGAATTCAGGGCCGGAAGGCTGTGGGGAACACCTTCCCGTGAAGGCGAATATTCCATAACCCTGCAGCTTGGCGACGGAAAACAGGTGCAGGAACGCACCTTCAGCCTGCTGGTAAGGGGAGAAAACATGGCAACCAGGGCCGATACCATTTACAGCAATGTGCGCACCCTGAACGGGCACGTGATGGATTCGTGCTGGTATACGTTCGGCAAATCGCTGTATGCCAAAACGGTGGATGTGATCAACGACGGAAAGATATACGGACCGGGCTCGGTATTTTACAGCCTGGCCGCAAAGGCAAAAATCCCGAAAGTGGATTATTATGGTTATGGTTGGAATGAAGCAAAAACCGTTGGTATGATTGTATTTAATACCGGCGGAATGGAGGAGTTTGGTGGTTGGTTTACTTCTCTTAGTGTGCAATATCTGAACGAAGCAGGGAGGTGGGTTCCGGTTGAGAACTATACCCTCAGCCCTCCCCTTCCTGCTTCAGATATTGTTTTCATACAGCCCCATTACGCTGAATACGTGCTGAAGTTTAACCCGGTAACCACCAAGGGCATACGCATCATCGGCGATGCCATGGTTCAGGATCACTGGAACAAATACACCAAAAACGTTTCGGCCTTCACATCCATCACCGAATTGAGTGTTTACCCCTAAGAAATCCATGTCATGCTAAAACCGAAAATAACGAAACTCGCTCTCCTCTCCATTGTGGCAGCATCCGCCTGCCTGTTTTCGTCCTGCTCTGCTCCCGGAACATCCGGACCTAAGGCCGGGAGTTCCATTACCATGACCCATGAGCAGCTGAAGGATAAGATTATGGGAGGATGGGCCGGACAAACCATAGGTGTGGTTTACGGAGCTCCGGTTGAATTTAAGTACCAGGGGTCCATCATCAACAAATACCAGATCATTCCCTGGCACGATAGCTACGTTAAATACTGGTGGGACAAAAAGCCCGGGCTGTTCGACGACATCTACACCGACCTCAATTTTGTGAATGTCTTCGAAAAATACGGCCTCGATGTAAGTACCGATACCATAGCCTCTTACTGGGCCAACACGGCATACCACCTGGCGCATGCCAACCAGGCTTCACGCTACAACATACTCAGGGGTCTGAAGCCCCCGCATACCGGGCACTGGCTCAATAATCCCCATGCCGATGACCTCGACTTTCAGATTGAATCGGACTTCATCGGGCTGATGGCTCCCGCCATGGTAAACCAGGCCACCGAAATCGCCGACCGGGTCGGACACATTATGAACAGCGGCGACGGCTGGTACGGAGGGGTGTTCGTTTCTTCCCTTTACTCCCTGGCTTTTGCCTCCGGCGACGTAAACTTCATTGTTGAACAGGCCGCACAAACCATTCCCGAAGGTACCACCTTCCGTGAATGTATCAGCGATGTTATTGCCTGGCATAAGCAGTATCCCAACGACTGGAAAGCAACCTGGTTTGAGCTGGAGAAAAAATGGAACCGCGACGTGGGCTGTCCGAAAGGCGTTTACCTTTCATTCAACATCGATGCCAAAATCAACTCCGCTTACGTAGCCATAGGATTGCTTTACGGGCAGGGCGACTTCACCCGTTCGGTGGATATTGCCACCCGCTGCGGACAGGATGCCGACTGCAACGCTGCCACCGCAGGCGGAGTACTCGGCGTAATGCATGGCTACAAGGGCATACCGGAATTCTGGTTAAAACCCCTGCAGGAAATTGAACCTCTGAACTTCGAGAGTACGGAGATGTCGCTCGCAAAGGCCTACGAACTAAGCTACAAACATGCACTCGGCATGATCGGACGCGCCGGCGGCTCCGTGGATGAAACGGGAGTGACGATCCCTTACGAAGATCCCAAATCCGTAGCATTCGAACAGAACTTTACAAACACCCACCCCATTGCCCGGGAGAAAATCGACCGCTCCGTTACCGGCACCTTCGACTTCTCGTTTACCGGCAACGGGTACATCCTTTACGGGAATATGGTAAAACGCTCGAAAGTGGATCCGGATTACATCGACCGCATCGCAAAGAGGCTGGGCTCCGAAGTATTCGGGCTGGCAGAGCTTAACGATCCCTACGTGGCCGAAGTGGAAGTATACATCGACGGAAGTCTGGACGAAACGGTATACCTCCCGATGAAAAATACCTCGCGCCGCCTTGAGCCGGCCTGGAAATACCAGCTCAGCGAAGGACGCCACGACGTACGATTGCAGTGGATCAACCCGCATCCCGATTACGAGATACGGATCAACGACCTGATTGTGTATTCAGAGAATCCTCCGGTAAATCCTCTTTCAGCACTGTAAATCATGAAAAAGACATTCACATACCTTCCGGTATTTCTTCTGCTGGCGATAGCCTGCAGTCCCGGCAAAAAAGACAAATCCCCTCCATCTTCTACCATTCAGATGAGCCGTGAGGTGCTGGCCGACAAAATCAGGGGCGGATGGGCCGGACAAACCATAGGATGCACCTATGGCGGACCCACCGAATTCAAGTTCAAGGGTACCATGATTCAGGACTACCAGGAAATGGTGTGGTACGACGATTATATTGTGGAAACCTATGAACTCGACCCCGGTTTGTACGACGATGTGTACCTCGATTTCACCTTTGTACAGGTGATTGAAAAATACGGCGTCAATGCTCCTGCCGATTCGTTTGCCCTGGCATTTGCACGCGAAGATTACAAGCTCTGGCATGCCAATCAGGCTGCGCGTTACAACATCCTTAACGGGATAATGCCCCCCGAATCGGGACACTGGCTCAATAATCCGCATGCCGATGACATCGACTTCCAGATAGAAGCCGACTTTGCCGGACTTATGCATCCCGGCATGATCAACAGCGCTGCCGGACTGTGCGACCGCACGGGACACATCATGAACTACGGCGACGGATGGTATGGAGGCGTTTTCATGGCCGGAATGTATGCCACCGCCTTCATTTCCGACAACATCCCCTATGTTATCGAACAGGGACTCAAGCCCATACCTCCTCAGAGCAAATTCCACCAGGTAATCAGCGATGTGATTCAGTGGCACCGACAGTACCCCGACGACTGGAAAAAGTGCTGGTACGAGGTGGAGAAAAAACATACATCCGAAAAAGGCTGTCCCGAAGGCGTATTTAATGCCTTCAACATCGATGCATCGGTGAATGCCGCTTATGTGGTTATCGGACTGCTTTACGGCAACAAGGACTTTTACAAAACCATGGACATTGCCACCCGTTGCGGGCAGGACAGCGACTGCAACCCGGCCACTGCAGCAGGCATTCTGGGTGTAATGCTGGGTTACAGCAACATCCCCGGCTTCTGGAAACCGGCCATTGAAAAAGCCGAACCCCTTGTATTCCCTTATTCCGACCTTACCCTGAACCAGGTATACGACCTCAGTCTGAAGCATGCCCTGCAGCAGATTGAGGCCAACGGCGGAAGCATCGATGGCGATAACATCACCATCCGGGTACAGCAACCGGAGATGCTGCGGTTCGAGGAGTCGTTCCCGGGTATGTATCCCGTAAAGGAACTTCTCGTGCGCACCGATCATCTGGAAAACAGCATCGAAATTGATTTTGAAGGCACCGGAATCGTGATCCTGGGGAATGTAAAAAGTCGCTGCATCGACGAAACCCGCGACTTTACCGCACTTCTGGATATATACATCGACGGCGGGAAAATTGAACAGGTGAAGATGCCCTTCGACTACATCGTTCGCAAATACGACATCTACCACAACTACCGGCTTCCATCGGCAAAGCACCATATCGAGGTGCGATGGGTGAATCAGCATCCCGATTTCAGGATTTATTTCAAATCGTACGTGGTTTACGACNNCGTGAGCACGATGAGCCCGTTCCCGCCTTCGAACGCCTGCAAACCGGACAATCGGTGAACAGCAGCATACTGAAACGACCCGTCAGTTATGCCGTACTGCTACCGGCCGAATACGAGAACACAACAAAATCCTACCCTGTGGTTTACCTGCTGCATGGTTTCGGCGACAACGAAAAAGCCTGGTACCAGGGCGGAAACATCCGCTACCATGCCGACCTGCACGCTGCCGAAACAGGCCCGGTTATCTATGTGATGCCACAGGGATTCAACACCTACTGGGTGAATAAATACAACGGCAACTATCCATATATGGATATGCTGACGCAGGAGCTCATGCCGCACATCGACTCCCTTTACAGGACCGCAGGGCATGCCTCGCAGCGGGCCGTCATGGGCTATTCGATGGGCGGATACGGTGCACTGATCCTTGCTGCCAAAAATCCGGAGATTTTCGGAACGGCAGTGGTCTTAAGCATGTCGTTCCGCACCGACGGGCAATATCTGGCCGAACCTCAGTCGGTATACGATGTGCAGTGGGGCCCGGTATTCGGATCTCCGGGCAAATCGGGCAACGACAGGCTCAGTCCCTACTTCCTTGAATACAGCCCGTTCCATTTCTTCACCAACCAAAACGATCCGGCTCTGAGCGGCCAGCGGTATTTTATCGACTGCGGCGACGATGAGGAAAGCCTCTCGGAAACAAACAATGCGCTTCACCTTATCCTGCGGCAGGAAGGCATAAAGCACGAGTACCGGGTAAGAAACGGAGCACATACATGGGATTACTGGCATAAGTCGCTTCCGGAAGCTTTCCGCTTTATAGGAACCGCCTTCCGCAACCAGAACTATGCGGATGAAGGAGAACCGGCATCCCTGACAGCCACACTTTTGGATGAGGAAGTTCACGAATTCACCATCCCCGGCAGTACGCATCCCTACCGTGTGATGACACCAGCACAGTATGTATCGGAAACACGAACCTATCCCCTGTTCGTATTCCTGCACGAGCGTCCCGGCAACGATCCGGAAGGAGCATCCCAAAAGCTGCTTTCGCTGATAAAAGGAAGCATTGTCGGAATGAAGCTTCCGCAGACACTCTTCGTTGAAATCCCCTGTACCGGCAGTGTGCTGAGTGCAAACGATATAGAACTCCTTGTGGATGAGGTAAAACAAAATTTCAGGGTAAATACCGGCGGTCGTTATGCTGTGATTGGTGCCAACGGCGATGCCGGGAGCATTCTAACAGGCATGGCCGGTGCCCTTTCCGAAAACTTTAACGCATGCATGCTCTTCGATGCAGGGATCGATGATTCCGTACTTCCGGAGAGTAAAGAGTTGAAATGGTACCTCGACATAACCGATGAAGGGGCAAATGCTCCGGCGTACCACTCGCTCTTCATGCACCTGAAAAAAGGAAATTTTCCGCACGAATACCGTGTAAGGCAGGGACTTGCCACGCACGGCGACGTACTCTCCGGATTGAACAATGCAACGGTTTTCATAAAAGACAATCTGTTAAAGCAATAACCGATGAAACGAAACGCCATACTGCTTCTGCTGATGCTTGCCCTCACCGGTTTACGGGGCGGGGCGCAGCCCTTGCTGGTTATGGAGAGCCTTTCGTTCGAAAGCAGCATACTCGGTATGCCCGTAAGGTATTCGGTAATACTGCCATCCTCCTATTATTCTGAAAATAAAGCGTATCCGGTGGTATACCTGCTGCACGGACTTGGCGACGACGAAACCTCCTGGCTCGAGTACGGGCGGGTGGAACAGTTTTTCCGCAGCGCCGAAAAGGCAGGGACCCTGCCACCCATGATTTTCGTGATGCCACAGGCTTTCCGCACTTATTACGTGAACGATTACAAGGGTACATTCCCTTATCAGGATATGTTTGTACAGGAACTTGTCCCGCATATCGATAAAGAATTCCGCACCCTTCCGGCTCCGGAACAGAGGGCAGTGCTGGGTTACTCCATGGGTGGCTTTGGTGCTCTGATACTGCATCTGAAACACCCTGAAATCTTTGGTTCCGCGGCACCCCTCAGTATGTCGGTCCGCACCGACGGACAGTACATGGAAGAGGAAGCTCCCGCCTGGGATGAGCAGTGGGGCCGGCTATTCGGCGGCGAAGGAAGCAGCGGAAGCAATCGCATAACCGATTATTACCGCCAGAACAATCCGTTCCATATTTTCCCGTCTGTGAGTGCTGAGCAAAAGAAATTGCTCAGGATTTACATGGTAAACGGGGATGAGGAGCAGACACTCTGCCGCAGCAACGAAACCCTGCACATCCTTATGCACGAACACGGCATTCCGCACGAGTACAGGGTAGTCGACGGCGGACACAGCTTCACGGTATGGCAGCAGGCCCTGCTTCCATCGCTGCGGTACATAGCTTCCGTATTCAGCGAAACACCCTATACCGGGGAACCGGAAGTGCCGGTTCGCAGGCAGCAACTGAATAAGGAACAATTTATTACACTGGCAACCCCAGGTAAGCCGGTACGCGCATTTCTGCCATCCGGCTACGAAACGGGCAACCGGAAATACCCGGTGATTCTGTTTGCGGGTGTGGATGAAGAAGCAGCAGCCAGGGATCTGGCTGAAATCATAAATGCACAGATTGAAGATGGAATAGTTACTCCAATGATAGCAGTCTTTACCGATACTGGGATGGATACACTCTCCATGCCGGAATTGCTCGAAAAGAAACTGAGAATACGCAGCGGATATAAATTCAGGGCGCTGGCAGGAACGGGAGCAGGTGCGGAGATGGTTCTCCGGGCGATGCGTCAGAAGCCTGCATTTGGCTCGTATGTGCTGAGCAGCGCGGATGTGGATGCTGCAATGGCCGGAAGCCTCCGGTCCGATGCCGGGATTCTGAGCACGGGTCAGGCTGCACTCTTCGTGGATGCTCCTGACCGGGGTAATAGCGTAACAGGCAACGGAGAGCTGCACATGGTGCTGCGCGATCTGGGGATAGCCCACGAATACCGGGTAAGGGAAGGCTCAGGAGGATATGAATGGATGTACGGAGGTATGCCCGAAATACTGAAAATGGTTTCGCGAAGGTTTCACAAATAAAAACAATAACTCACCTAAAACAATCGATATGTACATTGTAAGCAGTTACACCCTGGCCGTTGCCCTGTGCTTCGTCACCATGCTGTGCTGGGGCTCATGGGGCAACACACAGAAACTGGCAGCCAAAACCTGGCGCTATGAGTTATTTTACTGGGATTATGTGATCGGCGTTGTCCTGCTCGCTCTGCTGACGGGCTTAACGCTGGGAAGTACCGGCGAACAGGGCCGAAGCTTCATTCAGGATCTGATGCAGGTAAGCCCAAAAAATTTCGGAAGCGCATTCCTTGGCGGTATCATCTTCAACGCATCAAACATCCTGCTCTCTGCTTCCATCTCTCTGGCAGGTATGGCCGTTGCCTTCCCGGTAGGGGTCGGACTGGCTCTGGTACTCGGGGTATTTATCAACTATTTCGGTGCTCCTTACGGAGATGCCGTGCTGCTCTTCTCGGGTGTGGCACTTATCGTATTTGCCCTTCTGTTCAACGGAATAGCATACGGCAAAATTAGCAAAAACAGGGATAAAAGCGTTGCAAAAAAGGGACTCTACATTGCCATTGCTGCCGGCATCCTGATGTCGTTCTTCTACCGCTTTGTTGCGGCTGCCATGGACCTCAACAACTTCGAATCGCCCACTCCGGGTATGGTAACCCCGTACACTGCCGTATTTATCCTCTCCCTGGGAATGCTGTTCAGCAACTTCTTCTTCAACACTTACCTGATGAAGAAACCCTTTGTGGGAGAGCCCGTAAGCTATAAGGCCTACTTCAGCGGCGGACTGTCGACCCATGCCGTGGGTATCCTTGGCGGACTTATCTGGGGACTCGGTACCGCACTGAGTTACATAGCTGCCGGTAAAGCCGGTGCGGCTATCTCTTACGCACTCGGACAGGGCGCAACTATGGTGGCTGCTCTCTGGGGTGTGTTTATCTGGAAAGAATTCAAAGGAGCCACGAAAACCATTAACCTGCTGCTTCTGCTGATGTTCCTCTTCTTCTTCTCGGGACTGGCACTGATCATCGTAGCCGGAAATCAATAAGTAAACCTGATCACTAAATAAATTCACAAACAACCAAAAACCAACAAAATGAAAAAGTACATTGCATTACTGACGATGGCAGCCATTGCAGCCATGAGTTTCACCGCCTGCGACAACGACGACGACAACGGCGACGATCCTGTAGTTGTACCTCCCGCAAAAATCAAAACTATTGGAGTTAACTACGGAGACGGGGTTGAAGGGTATGAGTTTGTTTACGATGCCAACGACAAAGTATCGAAAATCTATAATTCATGGGAAGGCGTTGCCGTTGATACCATCACCTACGACTATTCGGTTGCCGGCAAGCTTACCATTACCAAGGAAGACTGGCCCACCGTTTACGAACTGGATGCCAGTGGACGCGTTGTAAAGGAAATCTGGGACGAAACCAGCTATGCTTCCTATGAGTACGATGCCAACGGCTACCTCGTCGCTGTTAAAGAGTTCTGGGATGGCCAGAACCATAACAAATTTGACGTGGAAATTACCAATGGTAACGTAACCAAACACACCCGCTACGGCGATGATGGCAACATCAACCGTTACAAAACCTTCACCTTTACCACTGGCGACAATACCGCCGACATCCAGCAGACCAACGCCGTTGATTCAAACTGGAAAACCGTAGGCGGACTCTTCGGAAAAGCCAGCAAAAAACTGGTTGACTACCTGGATTACTGGACTCCCGGCGACGAAGTCAATAAGAAAACCACTACAATTACCTATACCTTCGATGCAAAGAACAGGGTTTCCACTATGACCCGCTCCGGTGACGGATGGCAGGAAATCTACACCTTCTCGTATTACGAATAATATTCAGGGAAATCCATGCCGGTTTTTAATCGTTTTTCATCGGGTTTAAACCGGCAGGTATTGCAGGAGGGAAGAAAGGTATCCGCCACAGCGCGGATGCCTTTCTTTTTTTTGATAACCTCTTTTTGCGGTGCATACCGGGTGTCACGATTGCACCGGAACCCCGTCCCCGGAAGGGCAGAACCATAGCTTTGCATACCCTGAGGCCGGAACCGGGTATCCCCGGCAACAACTATTCAGGTCAGCCGGATAAGCTTGCACGGACAGGCCATACTGCCGGTGAAATCAACAACAGGTACGCATGAAAAATGTAAAATATGCCGGTATGATTGCCGGCCTGGTCTTCCTCATTGCCGGACTTATGGCTCCGGCACCCGAAGGTCTCACGGAAGCCGGGAAAAATGCCGGAGTGGTTGCCATTCTGATGGCCGTATGGTGGATTACCGAAGCCATTCCCGTTTATGCCACCGCATTTCTTCCAATGGCGCTGTTTCCTTTTCTGCGAATACTTCCCGCCGGAGAAACGGCCATTAACTACGGGCACGATTTCGTGCTGATGATGATTTCCGGATTCTTCATCGCCAAAGGCATCGAAGCCCAGAATCTGCACCGGCGTATCGCCCTGGTACTTATCAAAGCCCTGGGCACCAGCCGGCGGATCATTCTGATGAGCATGATGCTGGCAACGGCTTTTCTTTCGATGTGGATTGCCAACGTTACGGCAGCTCTGCTGATGCTTCCGATCGGCATGGCGCTGCTGCTGAAAGACGAGGAATCGTCGGGTGCCACAAACCACTTCGGAACTGCCCTGATGCTGGGGATTGCTTACGCCGCCAGCATAGGCGGAACCGCAACCCTGATCGGATCCCCCACCAATATGATCTTTTCGGGTATACTGTCGAAAATGTTCCCCGAAGCACCCTCCGTCAGTTTCTTTGCCTGGCTTAAAATAGGATTCCCGCTGGTGGTGATATTCCTGCCTCTCACCTGGATATACCTCGTTAAACTGTTCGGAATCCGCAACAGCATCCCCGGAAGCAGAGAGGTAATAGCTGCCGAACTCAGGACCATGGGACCAATGAGCAAGGGCGAAATGCGGGTGCTTGCCGTATTTATTTTTACCTCCCTGGGATGGATCTTCCGGGAAAACATCGTTATCGACACCTTTATTATCCCCGGATGGAGTTCGCTGCTTAACGCGGGCGACTTCGTACACGACAGCACCGTGGGGATGACGGCGGTAATGCTGCTGTTTATGCTTCCCGACGGAAAGGGGAAACGAATACTGGAATGGAAAAATGCCGTTCAGATTCCATGGGGAGTCGGCGTAATCGTAGGCGGAGGCTATGCCATGGCCGCCAGTTTCAAGGTAACCGGACTTGCCGACTGGATAGGGCTGCAGCTCGCCTTCATCAGCGGATATCCCACCTGGCTGGTTCTGTACATCGTGGTTGCAGCCATTCTTCTTTTCACCGAAATGAACTCCAATACGGCAACGGCAAACATATTCCTGCCCGTACTTGCAAGTCTGGCCGTAGCCGGAAATATGAACCCCCTTCTTCTGATGATCCCCGCAACCTTCGCCTGCAGCTTTGTATTTATCATGCCCGCAGGAACGGGACCCAATACCGTGGTTTTCGGAAGCAACCGCATAAGCATGAGCGATATGGTGAAAGCCGGATCGGGACTCAAGCTCCTGAGTCTGGCACTGTTGCCTCTGGTTCTCTATCTGCTGATGGAGTTTGTAATGGTGTTCGACAAATCGGTGCCATTCTGGGCTCTTCAACCATAAAGGAGCCGTCCTGCACCGCCATTCATAACGTTTTGATCCAAAATAACTTATAACCATGGGTATTTATACCCATTGCCCCCGGAACGACCTGAAAAGCCCATTCACCACGGCTTTGCGAAAGTTATCCTAAGCTGAAAATATCTGCTGCCGGGGTCATTTCACGTCTGTATTCTGATTATAAATGACTTATGCCGACATTCCTCTGACAGGGCGTAAAAACACACTTATTTTACCTCGATATATCACTGTTTCAGAGCCCTCCGTATTTATACCCATTTTGCTGTACAGGGTATTGACAAACGAAAATACTGCCATAATTTTACCAAAAAATAACTCGATACACTATGCCGAACAGTTTGATTTTAAAGGACCTTATTATTAATACCGGCGAAAATTTCATCATTCTTCGCGACGGTCTGGAGTCCTTCCTTTCCTACCGGATTACAAATTCGGTTCTCGACCTTCACAACGCATACGTCCCGGAGTCGCTCAGAGGTACGGGGCTTGCATCCGACCTTATTCTGCACAGCATGCATTATGCAGTAATGAACGGATACCGCATCAAACCATCCCACCCCGCCGTAATCCGTTTTCTTGAGATCAACCGGGAATGGCAATACCTCACCGTTTACAGTCTGAACTAAAGCTTTCCCTTCAACTTTCCTGAAAAAATCTTTCCGTACAGCACCGGCCAAAGGCTGTTAACAAATGGAAAATCAATTAAAAAATTCTTAAATACCAAATATCAAAACAATTAAACCAACAAAAACAAAACAAAAATGAAAGCAAACCAAACCCCGATTTTCCTGGCTTCCATTTTCCTTATGGGAAGTATGTTCATCTCCTGCTCAAAGGATGAGATTGTACCAGCCTCTGCTGAAAACACAGGCATGCGCCTGAAATCCGAAACAACAAACCTGGAGTACACCGGTTGCGAAGACCAGTGCATCGCCGAAGAAGGCATCTATTATTCTAAAACCGATCAGACAACAGTTGGCTGGGGTGGCAAAACGAATAATGACAATACAAAAACCGTTGACATTGAATACTACAACACCGAAACCGAGTTTATTCTGAAAGTTAAAAGCACCAATGGTTTCTCTGACCTGGTCATCGACGGCAATTCCGTATGGGGAAACAACGAGCCTGTTCTCGCAGACACATGGGCTACTTATGCAACTGCCCTCGAAGAGAACTGGG
>DJVU01000047.1:32160-34898 GCA_002441345.1 Bacteroidales bacterium UBA6248 | reverse complement strand
GCTGGTATTTACAATCCCGCAGTCATACAACGTATCCGGACTTGAAGGGTGGACTCGCAATGGCCAGACGCTGCAGCAAACCATGGATCTCGTTGCATGCGAAGAGTATACCTGGACCATCACCTTTACACCGGATTGCGATAACATCAACGGCAATCCCAACAGGAATGTATGGACCGATTTTAAAGTGAACGGTGAAACGAAGAAAAACAATAATACGCCCAATATTGTAATGCAGTGTAATGAATAGCAATCGGCAGGGAATACACTGACACAAAAAAGTCTGGCCCATCCGGCCAGACTTTTGCTTTTCTTACCCGGCGGTGGTTCTGCCGGGATTATTACATTTTCAGAAAATCCGTCTTACGGCTTTGCCTGATAAATATGCACGTCGCGCTGCGGGAAGGGAATGGATACGCCGTTTTCGTCGAAAGTCTTTTTCACCTTCTCATTCAGGTAAAAATATACATCCCAGTAGTCGCCAGCGTTTACCCATGCCCGGGTTACGATGTTTACGGAGCTGTCGCCCAGGGAAACAACGCCGGTGAACGGAGCAGGATCTTTAAGGACTCTCTGGTCGGAGGTAAGAATATCCATAATAAGCTGCCTGGCTTTATCGATGTTATCGCCGTAGCCGATTCCAAAGGTAAGATCGACCCTGCGCACCGGAGATGCGGAAAAATTAACCGCAGCACCGTTGCTCAGCGGCCCGTTGGGTATGATAATGGTTTTCTTATCCGGCGTATGCAGCACGGTATGAAAAATCTGAACTTCGGTAACCGTTCCTGCATAACCCTGTGCTTCAATATAGTCACCCACTTTAAATGGTTTTAAAATCAGCAGCATCACCCCACCGGCAAAATTCTGCAGCGTCCCCGAAAGGGCCATACCAAAAGCAATACCGGCAGCACCTAACAGGGCAATGAACGAAGTTACCTGCACCCCCACCATCGACACAACACTGACCAGCAGGAGTACCTTCAGCAGTACCGATATCACCTGCAGCAGGAACTTCTGCAGGGTTTTTTCATACGCACGAACTTCAAATACTCTCTTCAACACCTTGGTCAGCCGGCCAATAAGCCACAAACCGATTCCAAGGGTAAGCAATGCCAGTAAAATCTTTCCCCCGTACGTCAGTATTAGTGACCACAACTGCTCCGGGGACGAAATAAATGATGATAAATTCTCCATTATAAAAAAATTTAATTAGTAATCAATGGGTGCAAGATACAAAAAATAGCGGAAAGGGCGGTTCCGGGCTCAGGTGCGCCACAATGCAGCGTTTGAAAAATGAGGTTTTGGGAGATGTGAATAGTATGTCGTAACAACACGATTATAAACCATATACAGGTGTTCCGGAAATTGTAACCGGAGCCACCCCTGGCGAAGGAGCTCACTGCACGTAAATTCTAAAAAGTTCTGCCTGAAAAATCCGGGCTGCCCTTTCTGGGAATGCCTGAAATCGCACCGATACTTTCAGGGCAGGTGAAATCCGGAATCCGCAATCAATTAAACCTCGTATCTTCGCCTGCATTAAACCATTGAACCAAATGCCAGTCATCCGTTCCTCCAACCCCCTGAATGCGGGCATTAAAATCATCGTCTTCGATCTGGGCAATGTTCTGCTTAATATAGATCCTTCTCTTACCGGCAAGGCTTTTCGGGCGCTCGGGATCACCGATGAAAGCGAGTTCTTTTCCGGTAAGCATACCCTTGCCCTGATGTTGTCCCTGGAATGCGGAACCATAAGTCCGGATGATTTCCTTCAGGAAGTCCTTAAGAAGCTAAAACCGGGAGTTACGGCTAAGCAGGCTGAGGAAGCCTGGAATGCCATGCTGCTCGATTTCCCCGAAAAGCGGGTTCGGATGCTGCAAGGTCTTCGCAAATACTACCGCATCGGATTGCTTTCAAATACCAACCAGGTGCATTACCGCGATTATACCGCCCGGTTTGCAAGGGATTTCGGTAGCCCTTTCGGCGATCTGTTTGATTATCGCTGGCTTTCGCATGAAATAGGAATTGCGAAACCTGAAGCCGGGATCTTTGAGTACGTGTTGAAAAAAAGCGGCGTTCAGCCTGCAGAAATGCTGTTTATCGACGATACCCGCATGCACGTGGAAGCCGCTGCACGTCTGGGAATAAACGCCGTTCACCTGAAAGCCGGCATGGAGGTCAGCGAACTCCTCTCCGTTGTGTAAACCGTAAGGCTTTCAGAGTTTCCCTTCGTTCATCAGCCGGTAGATGGTGGTTTTGCCGATATTCAGCTTTTGCGCCACCACCCGCACCCTGTTGTCGTATTTATTCAGGAAGTGAGTGATTATACGCTTGTTATATTCTTCCAGCGTTGCTTCTTCATACAGAAAATCCTGATTCGAACCGGTTGTGCTGAAGGTGATATCGGTATCTTCAATAACATCGGTATTCGTCATAACCGCTGCCAGTTCCATAATGGCCTTCAGCTCGCGAACGTTTCCCGGGAAAGGATATTTCTGGATTTTCTCGATGGCCTTGGGGGCGATGGAGAGTTTGCCAAGTTTGTTTTTCTGACAGAATTCATCTACAAAAAAACGGGCAAGCAGAACAATGTCGCTGCCTCTTTCCCTTAGCGGAGGCAGATTGATGGGCAGCCCCAGAAGCCTGTAGTAAAGGTCTTCCCTGAACTCTCCCCTGCGCACCAGCTCCTGAAGGTTTTTGTGTGTGGCTACAATCACCCGCACATCCAGTTTGATGTTTTC
>DJVU01000047.1:29599-32081 GCA_002441345.1 Bacteroidales bacterium UBA6248 | reverse complement strand
CCGAACATCTCGCTCTCAATCAGCTCCCTGGGAATGGCCGTTACATTCACCGCCACAAAAGGTTTTTTCCTGCGTGCCGATGCATGGTGGATCGATTTGGCAACCAGCTCCTTACCAGTTCCGGTTTCACCGTATATGGAAACCGTGATGTTGGTGCGCGCTGCCTTTTCAATAAGTATAAAGACTTTGTTAATGGCCGGACTATTGCCTTTTATCAGGTTGTTTACCTCGTACTTTCGGCCGATCTCTTCTTCCAGGTAAGCGATTTTTTGCCGGAGCTCAAGGTTTTCGCGTATGTTCTTGGTGATGTTCCACATACGCTCCTTGGTATCCTGGTCTTTCAATATATAATCGTAGGCTCCCTTTTTCAGCAGCTCGATGGCTGTAGCCACATCCTGCTGACCCGAAACGATCACCACCGGAGTATCCGGATTAAACTCCTTGATCTGCTTCAGCACCTCGAGTCCGGTCATATCCGGAAGGTTATAATCCAGCGATATAAGCGCGGGATTTTTATAGAGGTTTTTCAGCAGGGTTTTCCCGTCGGGGAAGATCTCCACCTCGTTGTCGGGATTGAGCGACAGATGGTGCGAAATAATCTTCGCAAAAATGATATCATCCTCAACGATAAATATTCTGAAAGGATCGTCGGCCATTGAATAAAATTTACGCTAAATTACAAAATGTTTACAGTGAAGCAAGAGCGGATACCCGGCAGTTTCCGTCACGGGCAATAGAATTCTTCCACATCGCTGAGCGTATCCCGGATTTCCTGCAGAATCCCCGAAGTAAGCAGTTTCATTTTAAACGGCTTAAAATCGGGCAGGCCTTTGAAGTAATGCGAGTAATGCCTTCGCATTTCCAGGATGGCAACGCGCTCACCCTTCCATTCCACCGAGTCGCTGAGATGCTGCCGGCATACCCTGAGCCGCTCGCTGCATGAGGGCGGGGGCAATTCCTCTCCGGTAAGCAGGTAGTGTTTTATTTCACGGAAGACCCATGGATTACCCGTAGCAGCCCTGCCAATCATCACGGCATCCGCTACGGTACTTTTTATCATAGCCAGTGCCGAAGGGCCATCGGTTACATCCCCGTTACCGATAATGGGAATATGGATTCCCGGGTGGTTCTTCACCTCCCCTATCAGCGTCCAGTCGGCTTTACCGCCGTACATCTGCGCACGGGTACGGCCGTGAATGGTCAGTGCGGCGATACCGGCATCCTGCAGTCTCAGGGCAAGTTCTACAATGGGTTTGGAGCGTTCATCCCAGCCAAGGCGGGTTTTTACAGTTACCGGCGTGTTTACCGATTTCACCACCGCCGAGGTAATCTGCAGCATCAGGGGAAGATCCTGCAGCAGGGCAGCACCGCCGCCTTTGACAACGATCTTTTTTACCGGACACCCGAAATTCAGATCGATGAAGTCGGGCTTCGCCGTTTCGGCAACCCTCGCTGCATCCACCATAGATTCGGGATTATTACCGAAAATCTGAATGCCCACCGGCCGTTCCTGCTCCGAAAAGTCCATCTTCTTCAGGCTTCCGGCCACGTCACGGATCAGCCCTTCGGAAGAGATAAACTCCGTTACCACCACGTCGGCACCCAGTTCCCGGCAGATCTTCCGGAAGGGAGGGTCGGTAATGTCTTCCATAGGTGCCAGCCAGAGCGGAACCACTGAACCGTGTTTAATAAAGTCAGGCATTTGCCGGCTATTGGTTTTTTCAATAATTTCACGCAAAATAACAAAAATAATCCACGGGATGCGCCAGGCCTTTATTTTCAGGAATTTAACTCCGGCAGCACAGCTGTTTCTGCTGATTATCCTGGTTTTGCTCTTTGCCATCCTTTCCATTGCTGCCGCCTATATTGCATCCGTCTTTTTCTGGGGGCCCGGCATCCTGGAAAGTGCTGCCGATGTCTCCGTGAGCAACCTCAACTTCCTGCGGCTTTTTCAGATATCGAACCAGATTGGCATTTTTCTGATTCCTCCTTTGCTACTTGCACTAATCTCCGAGAGCAAGCCGGGTGGTTTCCTCGGATTCCGCAAACCCCGGCTTACCCATATGGCAGCAGCCTTCGTGTTTATTCTCTCCATTGCACCATTTATCAATCTTTTGGCCGAATGGAACGAGGCTCTTGTGCTTCCGCAAATAATGGAACCTTTGGCAGACTGGATGCGGGCACAGGAAGAAAAGGCTGCATTGCTTACAAACCGGTTTCTGGAGGCCGGCGGATGGAAAACACTGCTCATAAATACCGTAATGATTGCCCTGCTGCCGGCATTGGGAGAGGAACTGCTGTTTCGCTCCGCCCTTATCGGGATACTGAAAAAGTTCTTCCGCAGCATTCACTGGCCGGTGCTTATCTCCGCCGTTATTTTCAGCGCTTTCCATCTTCAGTTCTTCGGATTCCTCCCGCGCTTTGCATTAGGGGCCGGGCTGGGATACCTCTTCGTTTGGTCAGGTTCACTCTGGGTTCCCGT
>DJVU01000047.1:0-29468 GCA_002441345.1 Bacteroidales bacterium UBA6248 | reverse complement strand
CAAACCGGACGATGCTTAATTACCATAAAATCGTGATTATTTAATAATTTTGCCGGAAATCGCATCCCCATGGAAAACAAGCTGTTCATTTACAATACCCTGAGCCGTAAAAAAGAAGTTTTTGAACCCATCAATCCCCCGCATGTGGGGATGTATGTGTGCGGGCCCACGGTATACGGCGACGGCCACCTGGGCCATGCGCGTCCGGCCATCACCTTCGACCTGGTATTCCGCTACCTGCAGCACCTGGGCTACAAGGTAAGGTATGTACGCAACATCACCGATGTGGGCCACCTGGAAAACGATGCCGACGAAGGAGAGGACAAAATTGCCAAAAAAGCACGCCTCGAAGCGCTTGAGCCAATGGAAGTGGTGCAGTATTTCACCGACCGCTACCATAAAAATATGGAACAGCTGAATGTGCTCAGTCCCAGCATCGAACCACGGGCTTCGGGTCACATCATGGAGCAGATGAAGATGGCCGAAGATATCCTGGCCTCCGGCCTGGCCTATGAAAGCGGGGGCTCGGTTTATTTCGATGTGGAGAAATACAACAAACAGTATCATTACGGCAAGCTTTCGGGCAGGGTTCTCGAAGACCTGATGTCGAACACCCGCGATCTGGACGGACAGGACGAAAAGCACAACCCCTTCGACTTTGCCCTCTGGAAAAAAGCCCAGCCGGAACACATCATGCGCTGGCCTTCGCGCTGGAGCGACGGCTTCCCGGGCTGGCACCTGGAGTGCTCCGCCATGAGCACCAGATACCTGGGCGAACGCTTCGACATACACGGAGGTGGCATGGACCTGCTGTTCCCCCACCACGAGTCGGAAATCGCGCAAAGCGTGGCTGCCAACCGCACCGAACCCGTAAAATACTGGATGCACAACAACATGATCACCATCAACGGGCAGAAAATGGGAAAATCGCTGGGTAACTTCATCACCCTCAACGAATTCTTCACCGGTAGCCATGCAGCCCTTACCCAGGCCTACAGTCCCATGACCATACGTTTCTTCATCCTGCAGGCACAATACCGCAGCACCCTCGACTTCAGCAACGAAGCGCTCCAGGGAGCCGAAAAAGGGCTGGGACGCCTGATGGGTGCATGGCAGACCCTCGAAAAACTCCGCCCCTCCGAAACAAGCACCGTGGATGTGGCTGCTATCCGGAAGGCCTGCTACGACGCCATGAACGATGACTTCAACAGTCCGGTGGTAATCGCTGCCCTGTTCGAAGCCGCCAGGATCATCAACCTGGTAAACGACGGCAGGGAGAAACTTACAGAAGCGGATCTGGCTCTGCTGAAGGAAACCTTCAACACCTTCACGGGCGATATTCTGGGACTTAAAACCGAAGATGCCGTTTCCGGCGAAAGTGAGCTTCTGGAAAATCTGATGCAGCTGATCCTGGAACTCAGGAAAAATGCCAGATCGGCCAAAGACTTCGCCACCGCCGATAAAATCCGCGACGAGCTTACCCGTGCGGGAATTGTAGTGAAGGACACCAAAGACGGGGCAGTGTGGAGCAAGGGGTAATTCCGGGGAATGAACCGGTTCTGTCCAAAAAACCATGAAAAACCGCTTCAGGTTTTTCGGATGTTATACATCTGAGATACTGACAAAAAAAACACCCAATCCAAAACAACAAAGCATGAAACGTATTATTAACCCCTTGCTGACAGGTATGGCAGCTGCCCTGATCCTTGCCGGCTGCAGCAACAAAACCGAAAAAATGGAACAGGAACTCAAGGATTTTATCACCACCTGGGAACAGAAAGTGGAACCGCTTCAGAAAGAAGCTTACACCGCTTACTGGGATGCCTCCATCTCGGGCCGCGACGAAGACTATGCCCGCACCGAACAGCTGCAGCTGCAGCTGAGCAGCATCTACACAAACACGGACGACTTTGCCCTGCTTAAGAAAATCAAAGAATCGGGAGCTGTTCAGGATACCCTGCTCAAAAGGCAGCTGGAAGTACTGTACACCGCTTATCTGAGCAATCAGATCGATACCGCACTGCTGGCAAAAAGAATTAAAATGGAGGTTGAAATTGAAAAGAAATATTCCAACTTCAGGGCCGAAGTCAATGGCAGACAGCTGAGCGACAACGATGTGGAAGATATCCTGAAAACCTCACTCAACAGCGAAGAGCTGAAAGCCGCCTGGGAAGGCCATAAGAAAATCGGCACTGTTGTGGCCGGCGATGTGATTGCGCTGGTTAAACTGCGTAACGAAATCGCACAAAGCCTGGGCTTTAAGAACTACCATGCCATGAGCCTGGAACTGGGCGAACAGGATCCGGAAGAAATCAGCAAACTGTTCGACGAACTCGACGAGCTTACCCGCGATGCCTTTGCAGGATTGAAGGATGAAATAGACACCTTTCTCGCAGCAAGGCTGAAAATTACCAAAGAAGAGCTGATGCCCTGGCATTACCAGAACCGCTTTTTCCAGGAAGCACCGGCCATCTACAGCGTGGATATGGATAAATACTACAAGGACAGGAACATCGAAGCGCTCACGGCCGGATACTACGAAAGCATCGGGCTCGAAATTTCGGATATCCTGAGCAACAGCGACCTTTACGAAAAGCCGGGGAAGAACCAGCATGCCTACTGCATCGACATCGACAATGCCGGGGATGTGCGTGTGCTCTGCAACATCAAGCCCAACTACAGCTGGATGAACACCATGCTGCATGAGTTCGGCCACGGAGTTTACGATAAATACATCGACCGCGATCTTCCGTTCAGCCTGCGGAATCCGGCACATACCTTCACTACGGAGGCTATTGCCATGATTTTCGGGCGTATGGCAGCCAACCCGGCCTGGATGCAGGACATGGGGCTTATCGATGCAGCCGAACGTGACGTCATTGCAGAAGATACCTACAGGGTGCTGCGCCTCGAGCAGCTTACCTTCAGCCGCTGGGCACAGGTAATGTACCGCTTCGAAAAAGCCATGTACGAAAATCCGGATCAGGACCTGAACGCCCTGTGGTGGAACCTGGCTGAGAAATACCAGATGATCCGGAAACCCGAAGGACGCAACGAACCCGACTGGGCCAGCAAAATACATATCGCCACCGTGCCCTGCTATTACCACAACTACCTGCTGGGTGAGCTCCTGGCATCGCAGCTCAACCATTACATCACCGCCAGCATCATCGGCTCGGATGATTTCAGGTATCAAAGCTTTTACGGAAGCAAAGAAACCGGTCAGTACCTCACCGACAAGGTTTTCAGGCCCGGCGCACAATGGTACTGGAACGATATGATTGAAAAGGCTACCGGAGAAAAACTCACGGCCAGATACTATGCCGAACAGTTTGTAAACTGATCGCAGTATTGCGATGCACCGTTTGCAGGCTCGATAAATCTGTGGCGGTCTTGAAATACCTGCTTAAACCATCCTTCACCGGCGATGCAAATTCCGGCAAAAGGCGGCAGTGTTTCAGGACCGCCACTGCTTTCAATCAACAGGGGATTGTCAGCGTTTTGTTGTAATTTCGGCTCACTGAACTATATTTGTGACTGTGAACGTGCAAAACAATCAACGGATTATCCGGATTGCCGGTGGCAGTATCCACCTCTCTCCGGATGCAGCTATCCCGCTTTCACATACTTCACTAAAGCCGGAAACGATGAGGTTCCGGCCGGGCAGGGAATTTTACTGGCTGATCGAAATCTGCCAATACAACCGTGACGACGGGAGCATCGTTTTAAGAGTCCTGGATTACAACCCTCAGGACACTTCCGGTTTTTTAACTCAAAAAATCAAATTGCCGGTACAGGCAATCCGGTTTGAGCCCCTCAGCTGGACCAGGCTTGAGCCACAACTTGCATATTATCAGTACAGCCAGCTTCAGAACCTCCTTGCGGAGGATGAGTCAGGAGAAGAAATAATTATCCCGGGTTTGTATGCACCGGGTATGCTTCATATACACGAGGCGTATATCCCGGAACCCCCGCCGCAAACGGGTTCTGAAAAAAGCACCGAACACCGGGAATCGTTTTCATGTTATTACACCGATGCCATTTTCGATACCGGATGCGTTCGATTGGTGAAATCGTTCGAATGGTTCAGCGACCCGGTAACCATCACCATTGAAAACAGCTTTCTGCTTCCGGAATTTGATCTTATTAAGTCGTTCTTTCACAAGGCGTTTGAAGGCAGGAAAAAATTTGACGTTTATACAGCAATAGTACTGAAGAACGATTCCATTGAAAGCATTACGGCTCATTCTCCGCAGATTGCAAGTATTGACGAAAAGCTGATTGAAGGTGTTAAACGGACTCAGGTTTTGCATTACATAAAAACCCAGCCGGGCGTTTCAGATAAATCCCTTTTTACGGCCGAAGAATTTCTGGAGCATTATGCCGGCGATGAAAGGGCCGGAAATATCCTGAAACAGTCGGAAATGGATATTCTGCTTGCAGCCCTGGGACATCAGGAACTTCGCAACCGCAAACAGATAGAATACCTCGCCGGCAAAATGCAATCTCCGGGTCAGAAGATACGGTTCACGCTGAAACCTGTTTTCGGCTTCGTTTTCTTTACGGAAGGCGAAACCATGAACCATTTTTGCTGGGAATTACTCAATAGTCACGCCACCTATCTCTGGTCATTCAGCAAGAGCAGTGGAACGGCCGCACAACACTACAGAAAAGTAGAAACCAGTATTGCATCTATCCGGGAGAACGGTCGTGAACACTATAAACAGACATACAATACACAACTCCCGGATCCCGGTATGCATTTTTCGGTTATTTACCATCGCAATGCCTCTTCGGGACTTATCGACGGTTTCCCCGAATGGAAACACCGGCTTCTGGAACGACTGGTATAAAAAATAAATTAACTGGTGCTTAAATTTGGCTTCACCGCTTATACCCACCCCCTGAGTTTATAGTAAGCCAGCGCAAAATACTCCCTGAGTACGATCACCTCATATTTCAGGTGGTTCCAGAATTGATAGCGCAGCTGCAGATTTTTACCGATGCGCGGGGCTATCCGGTTCCCCTTTAATTCGCGGTCGTTAAAAAGCAGGCTTGTCTCCAGGGGCGATTCAAACGCAGGCATTCCCCCAACCTGTGTAAAACCGCATCTGCGAAAGCTGAGCACAGCCCGTTTCATGTGTTCGGGCGAAGTAACCAATGCAATTGGTTTCTGCTTATGAGCCAGAAGCTGATGCGAAAGGTTGAGAGCCTGGGCACGGGTATTCTTTCCCCTGGGCTCATACGAAATCCTCCTTTTTTCAACACCCCGCAGCACCAGCTCGCCAACTGCCAGTTGCAGGTCGCTGTCTGCCGCCTCATCGCCGGGAATGGCAACGACAATTTTAGCTTCCGGGTATTCGGAAGCCAGCAAAGCCGTATAATACGTACGCATCAGCCCGCTCTCGCTGGGGATTCCGGCCCCGCCTAGCATTACAATGACGGCAGGCGGCTGCCGTAACACGCTGCCGCGGGTAGCAAGCCGGTGCATGGCATGAAACGGAAGGGTGGTAAACGCAAGAATGACCAACAGCAAAAAAAACAGACCGCCGGCCATGAGCAGTCCTTTTAAAATGCGGAAAGCCGTACGTTTTTTCCTGGCCATAAGATCAGATTTTACCTCCGCTTACCGCTTTTTCACAACGATGGGAGGGGTTTGGATGGTATTGCTTGCGTTTAGATCCCGGTCTTTGATGTACACTTCGAACATTATGGTATCGAAACGCGACAGTGGATTGTTTACAAACAGGGTGTCCCGGATTTCCCCGCTTATCGCCTTGTTTTTGCCGGCAGGGGTAAGGTTGGGAATGCGCCCGTTGAACGTAGCCGTATCGTAAATAATGGTCGTATCGTTCAGGTATACGGGGGTCACCAGAAAGACTTCCCTGAATGTTCCGTTCTGTTTTTCGAAATACCGGATAAAAAGATTGTAATCAAAAGGAGGCAGAGAGTCGCTTTCAAACAGTCCCAGATTGCCATCCCCATCGGTGAATCCGAAGGTTAACACTCCCCTCTGATCAATGCCCTGATCATCGCGCAGCAGCACAAAGTCAAGAAATTCAATCTGTGGCTCATCCGGGAAGTCCTCGTATTTCTTGCACGACCAGAGCAAGGCAAATAAAAACATCAGAATAAACAGCGAACGATACCTCTTCATAATGGTTCAAACTTAACGACGGTGAAATCGCGCAAAAGCTGTGCCGTTTCTGCCGGTAAACAGGAGCTAAGATAGCCCAAAATACCTCACGGTGCCGGAGCCTCTGCCAGTTTTTTCAGCCGTACTCCTTCAAGCGCGGCAATACCGGCAGGCACATCGCCCTTGTCGTTGACGATGACCAAATACCCCTGCCCCACGATGGAGCGAATGGCCGCCTCATCCGGAATATACGGGTAAACCGTCATGCCGGTATAAAACATCGCTTCCACCGGATTTGCATAGTTCAGGATCATCCCCTTCTCATTCCCTTCCTCCTTCAGCTGCCTCAGCTCTTTTACCCATTCCGGGTTACGTGCACGTATCTGAAACGGCTTGGCCCGCTCCAGCGAATACCTTACGGGAAGTAAAATAAACAGAACCAGCAATACATTCAGCAGGTGCCGGTACCGGCTATGCGTTTTTATTTCCGAAAGCATCACCCAGAAAACCGCCGTCATTATAAACAATGCCGGAGCCGTAAAAAGCATGTACCCCTGCATCTTCGTCCGCGCAAGCGAGAAAAATACAAACGGAATCAGAAACCAGATGCTTACTGCCAGCATTTTTAAATTCCGCGGATTCCGGATGGTTCTCCACAAAAACCAGAGCAGGGGCAGATAAATCAGCTCGCCGTAATTAATCCTGATTTTATCGGCAAAGTAGTAAAACGGTCCGGTACGCTCTTCAATCACTTCCGTAAGATGCCTGAAATTCATGTGCGATTCCCAGGCCGCTTCCGCGGGAAATGACCGGAAGATATAAATCTGCCAGGGGAGAAAAACCAGCACGCTGATGCCCGTGAGTATCAGAAACTGAAACGCGATGGTTTTCAAACTGAAATTTCCGGAATCGTAAACAATCAGCAGCCAGACCGGAAGCACAATTAGTGCCGGCAGGTACTTCGATAGTATTGCCGCTCCCAGAGCCATGCCGGCCAGAATGTTAAACAGGGGATTTTTGCTTTGCGCAAAAGCTATCGACAGAACAATGGACAGTTCAATAAAAAACAGAAAAGCGATGTCGATATGGTCGGTAGCCACCCTGCCTCCCGTAAGTTCAATAATCAGTCCGTTCACCGAAAAGAAAAATGCCGCCAGATAGCCGGCTTTTTTACCGGCCAGGTGTTTCCCGGTAAACCACGTCATCCAGATCCCGGCCGCAGACATCAGGATGGACGGAAGCCTGAGGGCAATTTCGTTCACCCCGAATATTTTCATACTCAACGCCATCAGCCACAGTGCCATAGGCTGCTTGTGCAGCCAGATGTGGTTGCCCGGCCAGTTGGTGTAATCGTAAGGAAGCAGGGGCGTATCGTACAAGGTGGGCCTGAACGGGTGATTCATGAGGTTTTTGGCTACCAGTGCGTGATACCGTTCGTCCCAGTAGTGCAGGAAGAAATCGGTGGATGTGTAAATCCTCAGGAGCAGACCCGAAATCAGCAACAACCACAGTGCCATCCGGTAGTTATCCTTTGCCTGGTATTTCCACGAGGTGTAATATCCCACAAGGCAAACAACCACCGTAATTATTCCGGGAATGAGATTTTCCATTCGTTAAAGGCTTCAGAAATCTGTCGAAAAAAGGTCTGGTTCCTCCTGCGGCTTAATAAGTTCGGGGCCTTCGGCCGTTACTTTATTCACCCGGTCTGAAACCCTGTAAGCTTTCATCCGGGAAGCGGGAAGCGGGCGCAACAGCATCCGCAGCAGCTTTTCGTCCGTTTCGCCCATCCATGCCTCATAATGCTCCTGCTCCAGGATCACGGGCATGCGGTCGTGAATGGGTTTCATAAGTTCATTGGCTTCGGTGGTAATGATGGCAAAGGATTTTAAAACAGTGCCCTGCGGACTTTTCCACGCATCCCACAGGCCGGCCATGGCAAAAGGTGAATTGTCGGCCATAATAAAACGGTAGGGCTGCTTTTTACCTGCCCTCACCCATTCGTAAAAGCCATCGGCAGGTACCAGGCAGCGCTGCCTGGCAATCAGCCTGCGGAACATGGTTTTCTCTGACAGGCTTTCCGCCCGTGCATTGATTACCGGACTGCTGCGCGGTAACTCCTTTGCCCAGACAGGAATGAGGCCCCATCTGAAATAGCGGAGTCTGGAAGAATCATCGCCGGTTATCACCGCAAGGCTCTGCGTTGGAGCTCCATTATACCGGGGAACATAGGGTTCTTCGCCTCCCGCCAGCCGGAAAAACTCGTTGAGGCGCTGCTCATCGGTGGTAAGAGAAAAACGTCCGCACATACAATTGGTTTTAGAGGTAAAATTAAGGATTTCAGGGTTTCGGTACCACATCCGGAACCATTAATGTAAGCGGGACACCCATTCCGCCTCTGCAGTTGCGGCCAAGGGTATCGTGAAATTGATTAAATTTGTCAAAGCGAACCTTTATCTTTTTGCGCCAGCCGGGTAATTATTCCAGGCAAAGGCTCAGTACAAAAAACTGAACAAAGCAAAGGTGGTGCGGTATTAACCCAAAAAACCAAAACGCTATGAAGAAATTTGCAGTTATACTGTCGGGTTGTGGTGTCTTCGACGGAGCCGAGATTCATGAGGCGACCCTTACTCTGCTGGCTATTAAAAAGCTGGGTGCTGAATACGAAATTTTTGCTCCCGATATTCCCCAGCATCACGTAATCAACCACATCACCGGCAAGGAGATGAGCGAAACCCGCAACGTTCTGATTGAATCGGCACGCATCGCCCGGGGTAAAATCAGTGACCTTAAGCTGTTCAATGCCAGAGAGTTTGATGCCGTTATCTTCCCCGGCGGCTTCGGAGTGGCCAAAAACCTCAGCTCCTGGGCTTTCGAAGGCCCCGGCAGCAAGGTCAACAGCATGGTAGAGAAGGTTATACGCGACATGGCCACCCTTAAAAAGCCGATCGGAGCACTTTGCATCTCCCCCGTATTGCTGGCTAAAGTGCTTGGAAATGTTGAAATCACCATAGGCGACGATGCCGGAACGGCTGCAGCAGTTGAAAAAGCCGGTGCTACACATATCAATACCGGACACGGCGAAGTGGTTCGCGACACACACCGGCCGGTTTTTACAACCCCTTGCTATATGCTCGATGCCAGCATTACCGACATCGCTGACGGAGCCGAGAACATTGTAAAGGCAATACTTGCCGAACTTAAGTAAGGAAATCTAAAACCATCCCCTTGTACGGGCATAGTCAAGGGCGGCGGCCACCACCTCGTCGTGGTCAAATGCCAGGGGCGGAAGCGAACGTACGGGATGCCACGCCGCTTCAGAAGCATCGTCACCGCCTTTTACCGGTTTATCGCCGTTCAGCATCCCTGCATAGGCAATGCTGATGGTACGGTGACGCGGGTCGCGGTTCAGCGCTCCGAACGTATGGTACTGATGCAACGCAATACCTTCGATCCCCGTTTCTTCGTTCAGCTCACGAATCACGGCCTGTTCCGGTGTTTCATCCATATCGAGAAATCCCCCGGGAACCGCCCACATCCCCTCAAAAGGCATCCGCCCCCTCCGTATCAGAAGCACCTCGGGTTCAAGCCTGTCGTTTCTGAAGACAACGGCATCAACGGTAACTGCGGGGCGGGGATAAGAATACGTATACATAATCCGGCTTTGAATAAATCAATACATCATCCCTCCGTTTCTTCAGGGATATAGTCGCTGCGGTAGTCGTTCCCCGCAACGGTAAGTACTATTTCCCCTTTCGGGGGATGTTCACGGTAATGGCTGGCCAGTCCGGTCAGGGTTCCTCTGCGGTTTTCCTCAAACATCTTGCTGATCTCCCTCGAAACGCATGCACTGCGTTCGTCGCCCATGACAGCGGCAAGCTGCTCAAGCGTCTTTACCAGTCTGAACGGCGATTCATACAGCACTATGGTACAGGGCAGGGTTTGCAGGAATGCAATCCGGGTTTGCCTGCCCTTTTTATGCGGAAGAAATCCTTCGAAATAAAAACGGTCGCAGGGCAGTCCCGAATTCACCAGGGCGGGGACAAAAGCTGTCGCACCCGGCAGGGTTTCCACTTCTATACCCGCTTGTATGCACGACCTTACCAGTAAAAATCCCGGATCGGAAATACCGGGGGTTCCGGCATCCGTAACCAGGGCTATGGATTCACCCCCGGCAATACGGGCAGCAATACTTTCGGCCGTGCGGTGTTCGTTGTGCATGTGGTGCGACTGCATGCGGGTTCCGATGCCGTAATGCTTCAGCAGAAGACCCGTTTTACGCGTATCCTCGGCGAGTATCAGACTCACCTCTTTCAATAGACGGATAGCCCTCAGGGTTATGTCTTCCAGATTCCCGACAGGGGTTGGTACCAGATAAAGCTTTGCCATAGCTCTTGTTTTTGAGGTAAGGGTCGCTCCGCTTCCCTAACTTTCTTCAGCCGGCAGTTCCGGTTCAAACGAACAGATAAAATCTCGCAGCAAACGGAAGATGTCTTCGTATTCCGAAAACGGAACCAGGCCGCCTCTGTCGTTCAGGGTATGATACTCCCGGTGCTCCCTTCCCATGGAATAGATAAACACCGCCGGCACTCCCTTTTTATAGAACGGGCAATGGTCGCTGTTGCAGCTTTCGCCGCGCTTCCTCACGGTAAGAAGGTATTCGTTATCGGCATTTATCTTTGCCATTCGTTCATAATATGCCGGAAACTGTTCCCCGTTAACCATGGTTATGCCTTCGCTGCCGGTGCCCACCATATCAAGGTTGATCAGAAATTTGATGTTCCCGAGAGGGAAAACCGGATTTTCGGTATAATACTCCGAACCCTTCAGTCCGGCTTCTTCCCCTGCAAAAGCCATAAAAGCAACGCTGAAGGAGGGCCGGTTTGCGCTGTCGGCAAAATACCTTGCCAGGTCAAGCATCATCGCAACGCCGCTGGCATTGTCGTTAGCTCCCGGAAATACTGCCGTACGTCCCATCATCCCCAGATGGTCGTAATGGGCTGAAATCACCAGCACGGAATCGGGATTCCTGTGTCCGGGTACAAAGCCCAGAATATTCTTCACCGGATACTCTTCAAAAAACTCAGCATCTATCGTAAGTGCGGCTTTTGCCAGCTTTCGCGGAAGTGCCTGTTCCAGAACCTCCACAACTGGATATTCTGCAGGTATACCTCCGGGCGATACGCTCCATATCAGCTTTTCTCCGGGGTTGATAAGCATAAAACCGCCGGCACCGGCAAAATTCGTTGCAAGCATGGAATCGGCCAGTTTCGCGGCATCGCCCTTCAGTTGCCTGCGGTTGAATGCTATCATGCTGCCCGAGGGATCTTTCCCTATCCTGCGTTCCAGCTTTCGCGGATTTTCAAACAGGGCAGAGTCGAGCAGTATTACTTCGTACATCCGGTTAACGGAAGGCGATGAGGCTTTAACGGTGAATTCGATCCCCGGGATCAGATCTCTGCCACCCGCATTCAGCACCATGGCTCCCGGAAATGTATTCATCGGAAAACGGAACTCCTGCGAATAACTGTCGCTGAATGGAATGATCCCGGCTTTGAAAAACTCCCGGCTCAGAAATTCCGAGGCAATAAGACCTCCATGATTTACGTAGCCTCTCCCATACATTCCCGGTGCCGACATACTGTCGACAATGTACCGGGCAAACCCGGTTTCCTGTGCCAGGCTTGCCGGAGCAAAGAAGGTGAAACAAAAAAGTAAAACGGGAAGTGCAAAAATTCCGGATTTTCTCATGTCGGTAAGGGTATTATACCGGTCTCATCAACCGGTTTCGTATGAGGTGTTACAGATACCTCCTGGTAATGTATTCGTTGAATTTAAGGTACACGGAATTTTCCCTGTCCCATCCGTACCTGGCTTCAAGCCCGGCCATCAGCGCTGCCGCGGCATACGAACCCCCGCAGGTATTCAGCCTGGCAACTGCTTCGTTGTATTGTTCCGATGAACCGTCGAACAGCTCGTTGATGAACTGAAATTTTTCATTTATTCCAATAGTGGCTTTCAGGTCGGCTATGGGTTTCAGGTTTATCTTATCGGAAAGGGTGAGTTCACTCTTTCCGGCAGTGATTTTCTCGTTGAGCGAGGGAATGGAATGCTTCGGCTTATCGGCAGCGGAAGTAAAGCCAAACAAATCGGTTGAAGGCTGAACGGCGCTACTCTCCTGACTGCGGGTAAAGGGCAGCGGAGCGTTAACCGGTGGCTCGGCAATAAACGTCTCATCAGGAACAATTGCCGGAGGCTCTTCTTCCTTTTCAGGGACGGTTGTTTCCGGAACCGCTGCGGGATCCGGTACTTCGGGTTCAGATGCTGCCGGAGGTTCCACAGCCTCCGGTTCAGGGATAATAATTCCGGGCTCCGGATCCGGCTGCACGCTGATTTCCGGTCCCGGAACTGCAGCGGTTGCCACTGCAGGCGCTTCCGCCCCGGCAACGGAATCCGGCTCCACTGCCACTGTGGCAGAAGCACTCCGGAGAGCTTCCGCCTTAACGTATAAGTCCCGGATAAGCCCCAGAAGAATATCGGTTTCTATGGAAGGAACCGGAGTTCCGGCATTTTGCAAACGCGAGTGACGTTCGCCGATCTGCCTGAGAATACTGCTGATTTCGTGATGTAATGTGTTCATGTTAGTAAAAAAATCAAAAAGCAGGAAGCAGAACGCTTAATCATGGTATTTTTGTACATCGGTCTGCCGGAATTCATACTGCCGGAAAAAGGCATTTTATCCTTTTGCCGTTGTTATGAGTGGATAAAAGTAATAGAAAATTGAACAGATCCATCAATGTTTTTAGAGAGTGCCATTAACCCTGCACAGCGACGGGGCTGGATAGAAGTCATTTGCGGATCAATGTTCTCGGGAAAAACCGAGGAACTGATCCGTCGGCTCACCCGTGCCCGCATAGCCCGGCAGCGCGTAGAAATCTTCAAGCCAAGCATCGATACCCGCTACGATGAAACAAACGTTGTATCGCACAACGAAAATTCAATTCAGTCGACACCGGTACAGGCTTCCTCCCAGATTCTCATCTACGCCAATAATGTGGATGTGGTGGGCATCGATGAAGCCCAGTTTTTCGATATGGAGCTGGTGGCTGTATGCAACAAACTTGCCGCCGGAGGCATAAGGGTAATCGTTGCCGGGCTGGATATGGACTTCGCCGGCAAACCTTTTGGTCCCATCCCCGACCTTATGGCTACCGCCGAATACGTCACCAAAGTGCACGCCATCTGCATGCATTGCGGCAATCTGGCACATTTCTCGCACCGCAAAAATGCCGATGAACGACTGGTACTGCTCGGAGAAACCGACAGTTACGAACCGCTGTGCCGCGATTGCTATCAGAAAGCCCGAAGCGAAAGCCTGAAGCCTGCTCCCTGATCCCGTCCCCATATATAAAAACCGGCACACGTACAAAGTGCCGGAATACTACCGGGAACTTTATGGCCCCAAAATTGATTATTTCGTAGCTTTGCACTCCTAAACGCTTAATCGTCATGCCAATGGTTTACAAATACACCATACTGCTGCTGTTACTGTTGCTGATTCCGGCCGCAGCACTGCCCGCAGCGGATGGAGATACCGAAACCCTGGTGGTTATTTCAACCCCTAAGGGCGATATCACCCTCCGGCTTTTTGATGATACACCCAAACACCGCGACAATTTCCTGAAACTCGCCCGCAGCGGTTTTTACGACAGTACGCTTTTTCACCGCGTCATCAATGGTTTTATGATTCAGGGCGGCGATCCCGACTCACGGAAGGCAACCCCTGAAGCTGAGCTTGGCAACGGAGGCCCCGGTTACAGCATACCCGCCGAAATAATGCCTTCGCACTTTCACCACAGAGGAGTACTGGCAGCCGCACGCGAAGACGACCGCATCAACCCGAAACGGCTTTCTTCCGGTTCGCAGTTTTACATCGTTCAGGGTAAAGTGTTTACCGAACCGGAGCTCGACATGGTTGAAAAAGAACAAAATTCCCTGATCCGGCAGCAGTTGTTTGTCAACATCATGGATCAGCCCGAAAACATTCTGCTGCGTAACCAGTTTTTTGCCCCGGATGCCAAAAAAGACTCCGTCCATTTCCGCTTCCTGCTCGATACGCTTAACCAGATGATTGAAAAGGAATTTCAGGCAAAGGGCGCATTCAAAATTGAAAAAGAACACCGTAAAATCTATACCACAACCGGGGGAACACCCCACCTCGACGGACGATATACCGTTTTCGGCGAAGTTGTAAGCGGCATGGATGTTGTTGACGCCATCGCCAGAGTAAAAACCGGTGAAAATGACCGCCCGGTAGAGAATATTCCAATGACCGTTAAAATTATTACCCGAAAAAAAGACCAACCATGAAAAAAATCAATCTGTTAACAGTCTTCGTGCTTTTACTGTCGGTTTCCGCTGTGGCACAGACTCCCGTTAAATCACCCGCTCAGCAGAAACAAACCAAAATCCTCATAGAAACCAGCTACGGCAACATCACCGCCGTTCTTTACAACGAAACCCCGCAGCATCGCGACAATTTCATAAAACTGGTAAAGCAGGGATGGTACAACGGTTCCATCTTTCACAGGGTAATCCGTAACTTTATGATACAGGGCGGAGGTCAGGAAAGCATGGTTAATGACCCCGGATATACCATTCCGGCTGAATTTGTTCCGCAATATTTCCATAAAAAGGGAGCCCTGGCTGCAGCCCGCAAGCCCGACCCGGCAAATCCCCGCAAGGAATCTTCCGGATCGCAGTTTTATATAGTTCAGGGACAGGTGCTCAACGATACCCAGCTGAATAAGTTTGAAAAGCAAACCGGACGCAGCATTAGTCCCGAACGCAGAGCCGTTTATAAAACCAAAGGCGGCACCCCTCACCTCGACGACGATTATACCGTTTTCGGAGAAGTGATTTCAGGACTCGAAGTGGTGGATAAAATCGCTGCAGTACAAACCGGCCCCGGCGATCGTCCGGTAACGGAAGTTAAAATGAAAATCTCCATTATCAAATAAACCGGCCCCCGGGAATTCTGAAGAATTTCAAAAACCTGATGAAAGAAAAAATAAATCAATACCTGGCTGAAATAGAAAAATTCTCGGCCAGAACATCTGAAGAGCTCGAACAATTCCGGATTAAATACTCCGGAAAAAAGGGAATCCTCAACGAGCTTTTTGCCGACTTCAGGCAGGTAGCTGCTGAGGAACGCCGCGAAATGGGTGTTTTGCTCAACGATCTGAAAGGAAAAGTTCAGCAGAAAATCGACAGTCTGCGCGAAGGACTTGCCGGCGAAGAAACTGCCGCTGCTTCGTCCCGGGACCTTACCCTGCCCGTTAACTTCATGGATGCCGGATCGCAGCACCCTCTTATGATTGTCCGCAACCGCATCATCGACATCTTCTCCCGCATCGGCTTCACCGTTGCCGAAGGCCCCGAGATTGAAGACGACTGGCACACATTTTCAGCACTTAACTTTGCTCCCGAACATCCCGCCCGCGACATGCAGGACACCTTCTTCATCAGCGAAAACCCGGATGTGGTGCTGCGTACCCACACGTCGAGCGTTCAGGTGCGCGTGATGGAAACCACTAAACCGCCCATCCGTATGACCTTCCCCGGAAGGGTATACCGCAACGAAGCCATCTCGGCACGTGCGCACTGCTTCTTTCACCAGGTGGAAGGCCTGTATGTGGATAAAAACGTAAGCTTCGCCGACCTGCGCCAGACGCTGCTCTACTTCGCCAAAGAGATGTTCAGCCCCGATACGCGCATCCGGCTCCGGCCTTCATACTTCCCATTCACCGAACCTTCGGCCGAAATGGATATCTCATGCAACCTCTGCGGCGGAAAAGGCTGCGGCTTCTGCAAATACACCGGATGGGTAGAAATCCTGGGTTGCGGTATGGTGCATCCCAATGTGCTGAAAAACTGCGGCATCGACCCCGGTGAATATTCCGGATTCGCCTTCGGAATCGGTATCGAACGCATCACAAACCTGGTCTTTAACGTTAAGGACCTGCGTATGTTCTCCGAAAACGACGTTCGCTTCCTGCAACAGTTCGAATCGGCCTGGCAGCAGTAAACACAGGCCTTACACTATTATTGACCGGAACCAGAACGGATTCCGGTCTTTTTTATCCCGTTAAGGCAGTGATAATAAAATTCGCCTGCAACGGTAATTTCTCCGGCTTACTCCGCTTCCAAAGCCTCCCCTGCCGGAAAAGTCCGGTATCCGGATCCGTCCGGCAGCGGCTCAAGCATATAATACGGCCCCGGCTTCAAACGAAAATAGGCGGGATTCAGATTGCGGTAGTATTCCGTTTCAAACCTCCGGAACAGGTACACATCCCCGTCAAGCCTCCGGTGTATCCCTTCGTAAAAGTAATCCCCGGTGGTACAAACCGTAAGGGTTGATGCGGATCCGTTTTGCGCTGACAGCAGCATGCTTTCGATGGGCAGCGACCAGTTAAAACCCGGAATGGCATCAGGCAAAACCAAAGCTTCATCCACTACAAAATGCTGACCCCCGGCATTATAAGCAGCTTCATTCAGCCGTTCTATCGTTTTCCTGCGTTCGGCATACCGGTTTCCTTCTTCGGCAATACGCAGGGTACGGTATCCGAAAAACAGAATAAATGCCAGTGCAGTAACAACTCCTGAGCGTGAAAAGCTGCGTGCTTCCACCGAAATAAGCCAGGGCAGAACCGTCAGCACTACCACCGGAAACCAAACCTGTTCGTTGTAGCGGCTGTGATCGGTGGTATTTGTGTTCAGGGCCGAGAGCAGAAAAACGATCAGAAAGAAACCGGCATACAGTGCAACTTCCACCGGTTTTCGTTCCATAATCAGCATAATCCAGGTGATCAGCATCAAAACCAGTATCAGGGTATATTCCTGAAACATATATACCGCCCGCTGCATAAACCAGTGCACATTAAAGGTTCCGTTCAGCAGCGAACGGGTCATCCATGCAACCTTTCCGCTTTCATACGAAGATGCACCTGCAAGTTTTAGAACCACCACTGCCAGCACCAGTCCGCTCATCAGCAGATAAAACGTGCGGTTCCCCCGGCGGTTTTTACGTATGTGAATGGCCATCACAAGGGCAAGCAATACGATAGCTGCGGGATGGCTGGTGAGGATAAAGAATGCGGAAACCAGAAGCACCGGCAGGTTTTTAACCCGTCCCGGTACAAAAGCAATCAGGCAAAAAAGAACTAGCAGAGTGGCAGCATAATACAATTCAAACATTGGTACAAAAAATCCGGTAGTTAGTCCGCCCGCCTGCAGCATCAGCAGAACCACTCCGGCCATGGGCTGGCGGTAACGGAAAAGGGCGATGCAGCAGACAGCAAACGGAAATAAAATGTGATTCAGTGAATAAAGCAGGAGAACTGCCTTCATTGGCAGCTCAGCCAGTGTTCCAGGCCAGGGCAGAAGCTGCGAAAGTACCAGAATATAGCGCTGATGCTCCACCCGGGGCCAGCCTGCATTAATCATACGCATCAGATAATATCCCGAATCGGCCAGCAGCCGTTCACGGTAAAAAACAACCGACAGCACGGTAAGCACGGCAAAAAGCACAAGCAAAACAACGGTAAACCAGGGGCGGAGTCGCTCGGTCATATACATGGCATTGATCGTTCAAACCTACACGAAATAACGAAAATTAGCAACAGAAAAGCACCGGTTGATTCAAAACCACGGATTTACGCATATCCCGGGAAACGGTGATATTTTATCAAAGCTGCAGTATTGTTTGTTTTACTGGTTTTTCGGTCTGCGCTTTCGCGGACGGTCATCCGGATCCGGTTACCAGATAAAAGGAATCAGCTTGTAGGTGTTGCGTGTATATTCCAGGTAAGGCAGGAAGGCCTGTTTCAGGTATCCCTCTTCCAGCTGAATTTTAACTGCCAGCACAAGAGTAAGAGCCAGTGCGGCTCCCAGCCGCCAGTAGCTGAAATGACCTGCAACCAGAGGCCATACGACAAGCAGAATGGCGGTGTACATGGGGTGCCGGAGAATGCGGTACGGTCCGTGGGCAATCATCTGCCCGTGCGGCTTCACGTCCGGTGTGATGTTGAAATTCCCGATCCGGATGATGTATATGGAATAAAGCCCCAGAACAACGCCTGCAAACACAAAACCTATTACCCACATTTTCAGGTTAAAAAGCGGACTCGTAAGCACGATAATG
Organism: Bacteroidales bacterium UBA6248; assembly: GCA_002441345.1. Classification (GTDB taxonomy): domain Bacteria; phylum Bacteroidota; class Bacteroidia; order Bacteroidales; family Lentimicrobiaceae; genus Lentimicrobium. Next base: position 11,133 of record DJVU01000047.1, on the reverse strand, counting down.
CCGATCAGCGTGAATTGAAGAAAAACAAGCATCCACGCCAGATACAATCTGTACTTACCTAACCGGGTGGTATTAAACATAATTCCTATTTAATAAAAAGCATATGCCGAAAACAAACGGCCCGGTGAATTATAACAAAACAATCAGTCCATTGGTTCGCACAGGATGCACATCACCCTGTTCCGTCGTTGCCTGTCCGGCAGATGAAAAAAAACAGCCACCCCGGGGATGGCTGTCAGAAAATATCTGCGTCAGAATTTATTTTAGTTCAAAGGAACTCTGTCCGATTTCAAAATCATCGGTATAAACCGAAACCACATAAACGCCGGTAGGCAGGTCTTCCTTGGTAAGTCTGTTGATCCAGTAAGAACAGATATCGATGGCCTGATTCTGATAATTTACGGTTTCCTTTATGGTGTATTGCAAAATTTCTCCCTTGTAGCTGAACGAATAATCATCGCCCCTTCCTCTGGCCAGGATCAGCTTATCGGGTCGTGCTATGCGCACGTAAATATCTCTTGTTCCGGCCGAAAGCAGGGGATTTTCGCCAAGGGTAAAGCAAACCTTGATTTTTTCAACACGTTTTGCCTTATCGGTTTCCCGTTCGCGGTCGCCGCTGCCCCGTACACCGGCTGCAACAATCTTGTATGCTTTCATCACGGCAGCCATGCTCACCCTTTCGGTAAGGGCTTCCTTGTCTTTCTGAAGCATGCTGGTTTTCTGCTGTTCTTTCTGATAGCTTGAACGTATCTGTTCGTTTTCGGCTTTCAGCTCGCTGTTAACCACATACAGCGAGTCGATCTGCTTCAGATATCCCTGAGAGATTACGCGAAGGCGGTCGAGTTTCTTCTTCACCTTGTAGAATTCATACTGGGTATCGAGCAGCTTCCGGATTTCTGCGGCGTTGGCCTGAATAACACTGTCTTTCGACGTCAGCGAATCGCTCAGATTGCCGTATTCCAGTTTGATGTTGTTGTGCTCGCTAAGCAGGGAGTCAAGCTCAGCCTGTAACTCCGTGCGCTGCATCTCTTTTTCATTCAGAAGCCCGGTAAGCCGGGAGCGGGTGGATAAATAAAGCCAGAGGAGCAGTGCCAGAGCGGCCAGCAGGATCACAATGATCACCAGGCGCGAATTCTGCCTTTTCTTACCAACATGGATGTCGTTCATTTCTGCCATAAAACGGATTGTTTTGCCTTTTATTGATTTCCCTTAAAGGGGTTTAACGGGTTTACTTTGTGATAACGCAAAATCACCTGCAAAATTACAGTTTTCGTGCGACTTTACATAGGATTATTTAAAGCCCCTCACGGCTTAATCCGCTGCCATTCAAACCACTATTTTACCATAGCCCGCAAACCTTTGCCCATAGCCGTTTTGTTTGATACGAAAAAGGGGGACCACAAGACGCGGCACCCCCTTTTTTGGCATTTACTGAAGAAATTAGTGCGATTCTCCCTTGTATTTGAATTTGTCGCCCGTTTTTTCGATGATCATACGATAGTAGCCTTCGTCGTATCCGGGGAATTTGACTTTAGGATTCTGTTTGTTGCCGTCCCTTACCTTAATGTTGCCGTCCAGGTATTTTGTAAACAGGTATCTGTAAAGCTCTTTCCACCGCATCACCGTGCTGTTGGCCTGATTCACCGAATAATCGGTCAGGAATTCGCGGGCCTTTGCGGGATCGGTTTTATACAGATCCGTTGCTGCCTTGTCAACCACACTGGTATGGGCAACAAATTTGCCTTCAAGAACCGATTGTACTTTCTGGATGTCAACAATCATATCCTTATAGCGGGTATACGCAAGGTTCGACACCTGGTTGAATACCCAGAACGCGGAATTGTCGGAAAATTCCATCATGGAACCGTTGCCCACGGCATATGTTTCGGGCACTTGCGTGATGCCGCAATACATTGGCACGTAAACGGTACTGTAAGAGTCGTCAACGCTGAACCACAAAATACCTCCTACCGGGTCGGGCAACCATGAGCGCGACTGTGCAACAAAAGAAAACCCGGTCTGCTGAGTGGAGATAGCTCTTTCGTGGAAAAAAGTCTCACCATCCACATTCCATGTCATGGGACGCCAGCGTACGATCGACTGATAGGGACCTGCTCCTATATCTTTGGTCATATCCAGATCGGTACCCTGATAGTAGTCGCGCATCATTCCGATAACATCCTGAACGCTAAGCTTTCTGTCGGGTTTAACCCAGAGAGGCATGCGGTTTTTCAGATCATACCCTTTGGCATAATCGGTATATTTATCCATGCCGCTGCTAACCCTGTTGAATCCGGCCCATACCCTTGCTTCGCAGAAACGGGCTGCCCCAAAATCGAGGGGTGCATAGGTGTCAGAGAAGCTGAAATCCTTATCGGCACCGCTGTATAATCCCCTTTCACGCGCAAAGCTGATGACATCGGGCGAATAGATACAGTTTTCGGGATCGTTGAGCGGGAAGGTGGTGATGCGTGCCTGGTTGGCATGCCCCGAAATGTACCCGTCGGGAATACGCATTGCTACCCATACGGCACCTTTATTATGTACCGTGCGTGTACGGCCCCTCTTGTCCTTTATCACCTGAGGCGAACCCTTGCCAATCATCTCCATAATCCATACTTCGTTGGGATCGGAAATCGAAAACGATTCGCCGGAACTGTAATAACCATACTCTGCCAGCAGATCTCCGATAACTTGTATGGCCTCGCGGGCAGTACGGGCACGCTGCAGCGTGATGTACATCAAACTGCCGTAATCGATAATTCCGGTGGTGTCGACCAGCCCGGGCAATCCGCCGTATGTGGTTTCACCAATGGCAAGCTGATGTTCATTCATGTTTCCCACTACCGAATACGTATGCCTGGCCTGTTTGATTTTTCCCAGGTATTTTCCTGTATCCCATTCATAAACCTCAAGCATGGTGCCCTCGGGATAGTCGGCAGCAGGCCTGAAATACAACTCACCATACAGAACATGGGAGTCGGCTGCATAGGTAATCATGGTGGAACCATCGGTACTCGCCCCTTTGGTCACGAGAAAATTGGTACATGCCAGTACCGGAGCCGAAATAAAAAGTCCCAGTACAACCAGCATCGTCACTAAACTGTTTTTACGCATATAATTGTAATTTTTGTTGGAAAATCAAAGGTTTTTAAAATCCTCGGCAATGTTATTGACGGGTCGGCCAAAATACAAAAAAAAGCGAAGATGAGCGCGGTCATGTACAGGCTCACACATTTTTACATCTGCGGAAAGGCTTGTTCCCGCCCTGCCTGCCCGCCGGTCCGGAATCCGTTTTACAGTATTTACAGCATTGTTTTTCAACGAAGGACCGCGAACTATCCTATAAAACAGACAGGAAATAAATGCCTGATTTTCTGAACCAATTCCCGGACTTGCTGTTATAAGGTGACCATAATCTTCAAAAGAAGATAGTGTTACGAAAGGAATGTTTGTAAATTTGCCCTCGTTCAAAAAATTCAGCCTTGATTATGACCGGACAAACCGTCGGAAAAATCGCACAGATCATTGGTCCCGTTGTGGATGTTGCCTTTGATCAGAAATCACAGCTCCCCAATATTTACGATGCCCTCGAGGTTACCAGCAATTCCGGGCAGGTTATTGTACTTGAATGCCAGCAGGACATTGGCGAGAGTACCATACGCACCATTGCCATGGATTCTACGGACGGACTTTACCGCGGAATGCAGGTGGTTTCAACGGGCCGACCCATATCCATGCCGGTAGGTGAGGATGTGAAAGGCAGGCTCTTCAACGTAATAGGCGAGCCTATCGACGGACTTGGAACTGTTTCGGGTGAGGAGACTTATGCCATTCACCGCGAACCTCCGAAGTTTGAAAACCTTACCACCCAGCGCGAAGTGCTCTACACCGGCATTAAGGTCATCGACCTTATTGAACCCTATGCAAAGGGCGGAAAAATCGGGTTGTTCGGTGGTGCCGGCGTCGGCAAAACCGTTATCATCATGGAGCTGATCAACAACATCGCCAAGCGCTACTCCGGCCTCTCCGTATTCTCGGGCGTAGGCGAGCGTACCCGTGAAGGCAACGACCTGCTGCGCGAAATGATTGAATCGGGCGTTATTCGCTACGGCGATGCCTTCCTCGAAGATATGGAAAAAGGAGGCTGGGATCTCAGCAAAGTCGACCGCGACGAACTGATGAAATCACAGGCCACCCTGGTTTTCGGACAAATGAATGAACCTCCCGGAGCCCGTGCCCGTGTTGCCCTCTCGGGATTAACCATGGCCGAATACTTCCGCGACGGCGACGAAAAAACCGGCGGACGCGACATCCTCTTTTTTGTCGACAATATTTTCCGCTTTACACAGGCAGGTTCGGAAGTTTCGGCACTGCTCGGACGCATGCCTTCTGCCGTTGGCTACCAGCCCACGCTGGCCACCGAAATGGGTATCATGCAGGAACGCATAACCTCTACCAAACGCGGTTCCATTACCTCGGTTCAGGCCGTTTACGTCCCCGCCGACGACCTCACCGACCCCGCACCGGCAACCACCTTTGCACACCTGGATGCCACAACCGTTCTCAGCCGCAAAATTGCCGAACTTGGCATCTACCCGGCCGTCGATCCCCTCGACTCTACCTCACGGATCCTGTCGCCCGACGTGGTTGGCGAAGAACATTACCGCACAGCCCTGCGTGTAAAAGAAATCCTCCAGCGCTACAAGGAGCTTCAGGACATCATCGCCATCCTTGGAATGGATGAGCTTTCGGATGAGGACAAGCTCGTGGTGTCGCGTGCACGCCGCGTTCAGAGATTCCTTTCACAGCCCTTCCACGTTGCCACACAGTTCACGGGCATCCCCGGCACCTTCGTATCCATCGAAGATACCATCAAGGGCTTTAAGATGATCCTCGACGGCGAAATGGATGAATACCCCGAAGCAGCATTCAACCTGGTGGGAACCATAGAAGAAGCCATAGAAAAGGGTAAGAAAATGATGGAAGCCAAACAATAAGGCCTCCTTAATCTGCCAACCATGAACCTGGAAATCATTACCCCCGAAACCACTCTCTTCAATGCCGAAGTTACTTTGGTGCAACTGCCCGGCAAATCTGGATCGTTTGAGATCATGCACAACCATGCTCCCATGATTGCAACCCTGAAAAAAGGCAGAATCAAAATCGTGGATCCGGAGAAAAATATCCGATATCTGGAAATCAACGGAGGAACACTGCAGGTTCAAAACAACAAAATTCTGATCCTGGCCGATTGATTGCATCATTCGCCCGAATTTTCCTATCCGGCCGGGATTTCCCCGGCCGGTTCTTTTTATGTATACAGTGCAAACAGAAAATCCCTGCCTTGCTGTAAGCACTGCCAATGCGTATTACGGCAAATGAATCCGGCTGCTGAAAGATAAACAGGTGGAAATGAAAGGGCTGTAAATACAAAGAACCGGCTTGCGCCGGTTCTTCTCGGTGGTATCGGCCGGGATCGAACCAGCGACACACGGATTTTCAGTCCGTTGCTCTACCTACTGAGCTACGATACCCCGTTTTGAGGCTGCAAAGTTACGTAAGAAATATTCAATTTAACAAATATTTTAAAAAAAAATCTCCTCTAAGGCTGTAAATCAGGTACATTTGCACATTGTATCTGAACGGCGCACCAAAGTCCCGCTTCTAATAATTTGATCTCCAGCAGATCCTGATGAATACCAGCCTCCTGAAGAGCACCTGTCTTATTGCTGTTGACCTGGGAAATACCCGGGCCAAGATTGCTGTGTTTAAGGAGGGCGGACTATCGGAGCTAATTGTGATGGATGATCCGGATGCAGAGAAATTCAGTGCACTTAATCTGAAGCGGTTTGCACCCGCTCATGCAATTATCAGTTCGGTTGCAGGCGAGGAGCATCCCTATACGGAAGTACTTCCGGAGTTCCGCTGGCTGGTTCTCACGCACGAAACGCCCCTCCCGTTTTTAAACCTGTACCTTTCACCGCAAACACTCGGAAAAGACAGGATTGCCGGCGTTGCAGGAGCCGTGGGTTTGTTTCCCGGACGCAATGTGCTGGTTATAGATATGGGAACCGCGATCACCTATGACTTTGTGAATCAGACGGGGGAATACACCGGAGGAGCCATTTCACCCGGAATTACCACCCGTTTCAGGTCGCTGAATACATTTACACAGCGTTTGCCGTTAATAGAACCAGCGGAAACGGACTACCTTACCGGCCGTACCACCGAGGAATCGATCCGGTCGGGAGTAATGAACGGTGTACGCGCCGAAATCGACGGCATTATTGATGAATACCGCACTACCTGTCCCCGGCTGGAGGTAATTCTTACGGGCGGTGACAGCTTTTATTTTGAAAAAAAACTGAAAAATAACATCTTTGCAGCCCCGAATCTGGTGCTGACCGGATTGAAACAAATACTCGAACACCACCTTGAAAAGTAAACAACTTATTCTGATTCAGGCATTCTGCCTGCTGCTGTGTACCATTCCGGCCACCGGCCAGAACCGGATCAGTTCACCTTATTCCCGCTTCGGGATCGGGGATGTATTCCCGGGCAACAACGTTTACAATATGTCTATGGGAGGCATTTCCTACGGGTTAACGTCTCCGTTTTTTGTAAACAGTGCCAATCCCGCAGCCCTGGTTTCATTCGACACCCTGTCGTTTGTATTCGACCTGGGAGCCTATACCCGGCAATCGAAACTTACAACCCGTGATCTGAGTGAAACAGCCAACTTTACCTCCCTGGGATACCTTACCTTCGGATTCCCGGTAACCCGGTGGTGGCGCAGCAGTTTCGGGCTACTGCCATACAGTGGCACAGGGTATCATATGAAAGACATCAGCGTGGACGAAAATCTGGGCCGCGTTACCCGCGACTTTCAGGGCAACGGGGGAATAAACCAGGTATTTTTTGCCAACGGATTTGCCCTGAACCGGAATTTCAGCATAGGAGTGAATGCCGCCTGGATGTTTGGCACGATCGAACGCATCAGTGCCAACACATTCCCTGACTCAGCCTATCGTATGAACTACAAGGAGATTACATCCACCCGGATTCATGACTTCAGCCTTAATTACGGCCTTTTCTATAAAGGAACTACAAAAAAAGGGATGAATGTGGGCGCTGGACTTGTATTCAGCAACGATACACGCATTAATATAACGGAAAACAGGCTCGGTTACAGGTACTTCATCAGCAGCTTAGGGGTTGATAACATAATCGATACCCTGCTGAATGAGCCCTCAGTCAAAGGAAACTTCATACTCCCCGCAAATCTTGGAGCCGGCTTTTCCTTATCAAAAACCGATAAATGGCTTGTTGGAGCAGATTATCAGTTGCAACTTTGGGAAAAATTTTCGTACTTTGATCAACCGGATTCGCTTAAAAACAGTATGCGGGTATCCGTTGGAGGTCAGTATACCCCATCCGTATCAACCGTTTCGGGATATTTTCAACGGGTTACTTACCGGGCTGGTTTCAGGTATTCCACAAGCTTCCTGGAGCTTCGCGGACAACAACTTGACGAATTTGGCATAAGTTTTGGTCTTGGACTACCGCTCCCCAGAACGAGATCTACTGTGAACCTTGCAGCGGAGATCGGAACCAGGGGAACAACAACAGAAAATCTGATAAAAGAAAACTTCATCCGGTTTACTCTGGGACTTTCAATATTCGAAAGGTGGTTTATAATCAGAAAATACGATTAACAATTAAAAAACCGAATGAGATGAAAAAGGGTATCAAAGCATTAATCTTCTTCCTGATGATCAGCCTGGTTCCGGCCACTGTATCATGGGCTCAGACGGACGATGAAGCAGAAGATAAAACAGTGGCAACAGGCCCGAAATACGGAGCCGACTCGGTAAACTGCGTGATGCACCTTTCGCTGTACCGCGAGTTTTTCAAACAGAAAAATATAAAAGATGCAACCCCGCACTGGCGCTGGGTATTTAACAACTGCCCCCTGGCCAGCCAGAATACCTATATCGACGGAGCCAAGATCATGAGCGCAAGAGTTGATGAGTGCAAAGACCCTGCACTGCGCGAAAAACTGATCGATACCCTTCTGATGGTCTACGATCAGCGTATTACCTACTTCAACCGTGAAGGATATGTGCTCGGCCGTAAAGCCATTGATATGTACACCTACCGTACCGATAAGGTTGAACAGATCTATCCCGTACTCAAAAAATCGGTTGAGCTCTCAGGCAATAAATCCGAAGGGGCCGTTCTGGTTTACTACTTCAGATCCATCATCTCACTGGTTGATATGAATAAAATGGAAAAATCGGCCATCGTCGACGGGTACGACCAGATCAGTGTAATCATCGATCATAATATCAAAGCAAATCAGGAAAATGCCAAAGCTCTGGCAAACTGGGAAAACATCAAGGCCAACATTGAATCAACCTTTGAGCCTTTTGCCACCTGCCCCGATCTGGTTGCCATTTACGAGAAGAAATACAACGATAATCCCGACGATGTTGAACTTCTTACCAAAATCACCAATGTACTCGACAGGAAAAGGTGCACCGATTCGGAACTGTTCTTCAACGCTACCGAAAGGCTTCACAAACTGCAGCCCGGGGCACAGTCGGCCTACCTTATGGGAAGCCTGAACCTGGAACGCAACAACATCAGCCGTGCTGCAACCTATATGGAAGAAGCAGCCAACCTTTTCACCGATCAGGCTGACAAGATAAAAGCCCTGAATCTGCTTGCCAACATTTATTTCAACCAGCGGAATTTCTCACAGGCACGTTCAACTGCCTATAAGATTCTGCAACTCGATCCCAACTACGGCAAGGCATACATCCTGATAGGCGACCTTTATGCAGCCAGCGTTTCCATGTGCAGCGAAGATGATCTGGGTGGAAAAACGGTGTTCTGGGCAGCTATCGACAAGTATGCCAAGGCCCGCAGTGTTGACTCCTCAGTTGAAGCAGAAGCCAGCAACAAAATCGGACAATACTCGAGGCACTTCCCGGCTGCCAGCGACCTCTTCTTCCGCGACCTGCTCGAAGGTAACAGTTACACCGTCGGCTGCTGGATCAACGAAACAACAACCATCAGAGCCTCGAAATAGCTCATCGCTGTGGTTAACCACTTACGAATAAAACTTCTTGGAAGCGTTGCCGCCCTGATACTGGCGGCAACGCTTCCGGGCTGTAAAAACGACCCTGAAGAGATCGCGCGCCTGAACCGGCCCGATACCATTCCGACAATGTATGCCAGGGATGTGAAGCTCTCGGAAAGCGAGGAAGGCCGGATCAAATACACCCTGACGGCTCCCCTGCTGCGACGTTACGAATCAAAGGAAGGAGCTGTAATCAAATTCCCGGAAGGCTTTCGTGTGGTATTTTACGACTCCCTGAATCCATCCCTGGTGCGTACCGAAGTTGTTGCCGAATACGGCGTAAACGACGAACTGCAACGTACCATGGAAGCCCGGAAAAATGTGGTTGTCACCAACTTCATCAACAACGAAAAACTTAATACCGAACATCTGATCTGGAATCAGAACACCCGGAGGGTTACATCTGACAAGCTGGTTACCATCACCACTCCCGACAAAATCCTTTACGGCGAAGGGATGGAGTCGGATGAGAAATTCAACAACTGGATTATTAAAAAGCCAAGAGGCGAGATGTATGTAAACGATGAACGCTGATTTCTGCCATATACCGCTATTAATCATTACTTTTGCATAAACGATCTCCGGTTATTCATGGAACTGCTTATTCCTGTAATTATATCCATACTTTTTTCAGCCCTTTTCTCAGGTATTGAAATTGCCTTTATATCGGCAAATAAACTCAGAATAGAGATTGATAAGAACAAGGACAGTTATGCTGCCCGCATTGTTGCCGGTTTTGCAAAAATGCCGTCGCGCTTTATCGGAGCCCTTTTGCTTGGCAACAATGTAGCGCTGGTAATATACGGTATTTACATCGCCCGCATCCTTGAAATCCCGCTGCTGAGGATAATCCCGCCCGGTGCTTCCGGCGAAATCGTACTCCTGATAACACAAACCCTGATATCCACACTGATCATCCTGCTTTTCGCCGAATTTCTGCCCAAGGTATTGTTTCGCATCAACCCCAATCAGATCCTGAAGTTTTTTGCCATTCCGCTGGCTCTGTTTTACTACCTTTTTTACCCGGTGATTTTCCTGTTTATAGGAATTTCCGAAGTTCTGCTGAAGTTTCTTTTCAAGATTAACATCACGCAGCCCGATTACAGTTTCAGTGTAATCGACCTCGACCATTACCTCAGTGAATCGGCTTCGCAACCCGCTGAAGAAAGCGAGAGCCTGCAGGAGATAAAGATGTTTCAGAATGCCCGTGATCTGGGTAATATCAAACTTCGCGAATGCATGGTACCGCGCAATGAAATTGTTGCCATCAACCGCGACGGAGCCATCGATGATCTCCGGGAGCTGTTTATCGGTTCAGGGCATTCAAAAGTGCTTATATACCAGGATTCCATCGATAACATCATCGGGTACACCCACTCCTACGACTTGTTCCGGAAACCGGAGACCATAAGCGAAATCACAAAATCCGTGATGATTGTCCCTGAAACCATGCCTGCCAACACCCTTCTTAATATGTTTATAGCAGAGCGGAAGAGTGTGGCTCTGGTGGTGGATGAATTCGGAGGTACTGCAGGTATGCTGACCATTGAAGACATCATAGAGGAGATTTTTGGTGAAATTGACGACGAATACGATGTGGAAGAACTTGTTGAGCGTCAGATTGACGAGCAAACCTATCTTTTGTCGGGCAGGCATGAAATCGATTACCTGAATCAGAAATACCGGTTCGAAATTCCTGAATCGGATGATTATGAGACGCTTGCAGGTTATATCATCAACCATCAGGAAGAGATACCTCTAACCAGCGAGGAGATACAGGTCGACAATTTCCTGTTCACCATTGTCCGGGCCACGGAAACAAGGATTGAGGAGGTATTGCTGAAAATAAACCAGGCCTGAGCGCCCGGTATCCACGGATGCGAAAGCTAATGTGGCAGAATTGCTATCCTGTTTATTTACATAATTTTAGGCGGTGCTTAAAATAATTTTTATCCTTGAACAATTATTGTAAATTTGCACCCTCT
>DJVU01000007.1:4278-7770 GCA_002441345.1 Bacteroidales bacterium UBA6248 | reverse complement strand
CTTTTCGCGGGAGCCTCCCTTAATCCTTCCACACCCATACCTTCGGGCAACAAAACAGCCATGGGTCTCGCCTGCAAGCCGCTCGATACGGTCCGCACAGCCGTTATCGGTCTTGGAATGAGGGGTGAGGATGCGGTAAGACGATTGCTTCAGATAGAAGGAGTAAAAATTAATGCCCTGTGCGATGTGATTCCGGCCTTCGTTCAGGAAGCCAACCATAAAATTACGAAAGCCGGTCATGAGCCTGCCGCGGAATACACCGGAGAAACCGACTGGATGAAGGTGTGTGAACGCGACGACATCGACCTGGTATACAACTGCACCCCCTGGAATTTACATACCCCTATAGCCGTTCATGCCATGCGCCACGGCAAGCATGCAGCCCTGGAGGTGCCTGCCGCCATGACCATGGAAGAGTGCTGGCAGCTTGTCGACACGGCCGAAGAAACACAGCGGCACTGCATGATGCTCGAAAACTGCTGCTACGATTTCTTCGAGCTGGCCACGCTTAATATGGCACGTAAGGGCGTATTCGGTGAGATCCTGCATGCCGAGGGAGCCTACATTCACGACCTGCGGGAGTTGAAATTCCTGAAACAGAAAGAAGGAGGTTATTACAATTTCTGGCGGCTCGAATACAGCAAAAAACACAACGGAAACCTCTACCCCACGCACGGACTGGGCCCTGTAGCCCAGATCATGGGCATCAACCGCGGCGACCGTTTCGATTACCTTACCTCCATGTCGACCAAACAGGCCGGGCTTAGTCTGTATGCCGCCGAAAAATTCGGCTCCGCTTCGTCAGAGGCACTAACGCCCTACACCCTGGGCGACATGAACACCACCCTTATCCGTACGGTGAACGGCCGTACCCTTATGGTTCAGCACGATACTACCAGTCCCAGACCTTACGACCGCCTCCATCTGATCAGCGGCACCAAAGGTATGGCCCGCAAATGGCCCCGCCCCGCCATTGCCCTGGAACCCAATGCGCACCAGTTCCTTAAACAGGAGGATTACGACCGCCTGATGGCTGAATACGAGCATCCTCTCGTCCGTCAAATCGGTGAAAAAGCAAAAAAAGTCGGCGGCCACGGCGGAATGGACTTCATGATGGACTACAGACTGATCTACTGCCTGCGCAACGGACTGCCCCTGGATCAGGATGTATACGACGCTGCTGCCTGGTCATGCATAGTGCCCCTGAGCGAAGAGTCGGTTAACAACCGCAGCGGAAGCATCAACATCCCCGACTTCACCCGCGGCGCCTGGAAAACCGCCAAACCCTGGCCCATAGTGACGGTGGATTAAAATAAATAGTTTCAGAATAAAATTGCAACATTGCCATTAAACTATACCTTTAATGGTTGAAACGGATATATCCGGATAATGCCCGCAATAATCAACTTTGGAGTTCTTGTTGCTTAATGCATATATTAGATTGCCGAAAAAAACGATCTGTAAATACCTGCTATCATTTCCTGCGAAATATATTTTTTTTAAGCCGGTTTGGTTTAGTAACCGATAATTTATAATACAAATAAATGAAAATTAAGACAATACTCCGGATGAAAAATAAGATTCTGTTCGTAATGGCCTTTTTCGTTCTGCTGGCTACCGGTTCTTCCGGTCAGAGGTACTTTCGGAACGGGTTTATACTTACGCTTGAGAACGATACGATTAAAGGTCAGGTTAATTACCGGTCGAACCTGAAAAATTACAAATCGTGTGTCTTCCTGGGTGAACAGGAAGGGAGGAAGTACTATCCCCACGAAATTAACGGATTTGGATACGATAACGATAAGTTCTTTGTGTCTCGGATTATAGAGGGATCTTTTGTGGAAGTACTGGTAACAGGCGATATCAGCCTTTACAAATCCAAAAATATGTTTCATATAAAAAAAGGCGCGGACATTTACGATCTGGAATCTTCTCAGGAGAAAGTGAAAATAGGCAGAAAAGTCTATATAAGGGAAAACAATAAATGGCGTGGTATCCTGTCACTTCTGATAAGTGACTGTTTTAAAAATACGAACGATATTGTTGCGAGAATTAACCTGAGTGAAAAGAGTTTAACGAACTTAGTTGTCGAATATAATCAATGCAAAGGCTCAGAGTATCAAGAAGTCAAGGCAAAAAAACCGTGGATAAAGTATGATTTTGGGGCTGCCCCTGGTTTGGCAGGATCTGAAATTCAAGTAATTTACCGTTATACGGATTATAACTATCTGGCTGATTCCTATAGCTCCGTCGATCCTTCCGTTGGCGCTCTTTTCAGCATTTCTTCTCCCCGGATTACGGAAAAAATCGAATTCCAGGGCGAATTTCATTTTATAAAATCCGGTTTCACATCGCTCGTTGTGCTGAAACAGTCATCAACAGAATACCACGATACATATATTGACCTGACAACAGTAACAATTCCTGTTTCACTGAAATACAATTTCCCCGGAAAAAAATACGGATTGTATTTACAAGGCGGAATCAACTACGATTATCATCTGAAATCAGAGTCGAAAGTAATGACAGAAATTGTCACGGGAAACGTAGTAAATACATATCCCGAGCGTCCGGCATTTGAAATCAGTAACAATCAGATCGGATACTGGGGAGGAATCGGTATTCTTAAATCGTATCCAAAATTTAGAGCCGGCATTGCTGTCCGCTATTTTGATATGTCCGGGCTGAACAGTGCCGGGCTTATGGGTATAGACAATAATCGCATTATGGTAAATCTTATTCTTATCACAAAATGAAAGCAATCGTAAGGAACATTCTGCTGATCTCATTGCTGAGTTTACTGGTTAAGTGTAATAAAGAGGAGGTTTCCGGACGCGATTATCCAAGAATAAAAACACTTCCCGTTACCGAAATTACCCCGGATGGTGCACGATTTAATGCGGAAATACTGTTTCGGGGCGATTTTGAAATAATTAATTACGGATTTGTATGGAGTGAATATATAAATCCTGTAATCCAGAACAGCGACAGAGTCGTTTACACAAACAACATCGATTCCCGGAATTTTTCAGAAGGGATAGAAACTACCTTAAAAGAAAAAGTTTCCTATTATGTCCGGGCATTTGCTGAAACAAAAGACTTTATCGTTTACGGGGAGAACATACAGTTTCTGAGCCTGGGGAGCAAAGCGCCCAAAATACTGGACGTTTTTCCGCTGACAGGAACAACAGGAGATACCTTAACCATTAAGGGAGAAAACTTCAGCTATGTTAACCAAAACAACGATATTTTTTTCAGCAATAGCAAAACCACGGCATTCGAATGCAGTGACTCCCTGATTCTGGTCGTGGTTCCTGAAATTACAAATCCGAGCAGTATTATTTCCATCAGCGTTGCAGGTAATTCCGCCGCCTTCCCGGATCCTTTCATTACCACAACTCCCCTGATTTATTCCGTTCATCCGGCATTAGCATCATTTACAGATACCATCGAAATAAACGGCGATTGTTTCAGCTACGTATCTGAAGCTAA
>DJVU01000007.1:1148-4235 GCA_002441345.1 Bacteroidales bacterium UBA6248 | reverse complement strand
TATTAAACCACCGGCAATTTTTTCGGTAAACAGCAATCTGATTCAGACGTTCGAAGTTGAGGATATAACAATTACCGGTGAAAATTTTAATCCCTTACCGCAGAATAACAGTGTCTTTTTTGGAGAACACCCTGTTAAAGTCGTTTCATCAACCGGTACCCGCTTAGTCGTTGAATTTCCGGAAGCCCTGATTCCTCTCAGGGATGTCAGTGTTTCTGAAACCCTGGATGTTACGGTAAGTATTCTTGATCAGAGCTTTACCCTGGAAGATGCGCTAACCATTGATTATAAAAGTACCTGGACTAAAATGAGGGACTTCCCGGGTAATCCAAGGATATATGGGGCGTATTTTTCAATTGGTGGCAACGGCTACATAGGATTGGGTGGCGGGAATGAATTTGGAAGCTGGTACAAAGACTTCTGGGAATACGATCCGGTTACGGATATCTGGATTAAGCTGAACGATTTCCCGGGTGAGGCAAGAAATAAGTTTGCCACCTTTGTTATCGGAGAAAAAGCATATATAATCTGTGGTACAAAAGGCAATCAATATACTCCGTCTTACAACTTAAGCGAGGTCTGGGAGTTTGATGGAATTACCCGCACCTGGACCCAAAAAAATGATTTTCCGGGGGGAGCAAGATTCAGTCCGTTCGGATTTTCAATCGGCAATTACGGTTATGCCGGCGGCGGAGTTTATGGAAATTATGAAGAAAAAAAGGATTTCTGGAAATACGATCCGGTTACGGATACCTGGAGCCGCTTAAACGATATTTACAATGGCATCTGGAGCGAAGACGTACTCACCATCTCCTCTTCAAATACGGCACATATTCTTGCAAAATATTACGGAAGCTATGGCGGCAGCAGGTATTTCTGGGAATACGACGAGGTAAACGACAGCTGGACAGAATTGTCTCATTGTCCGATCGGAAGCAGTGAAATGAGCGGATTCAGGATAAATAATAAAATTTATGCCGGTTTGGGCCTGTTTTCCAGCTTTTATGGTACAAATGTCTGGATCGACTACGACATCGCCTCAAATACCTGGCATTATGGGGAAGATGTATTTGCCGGCGGTTACAGAAGAAATGCTTCCACGTTTACAATAGGAAATACGGGGTATGTCCTCCTGGGGCTCTCAGGTAGTCAAATTGCAAACAGGAATGATGTCTGGAAATTTGATCCCTCAAAACCGGAATGACAGAACATAATTCCAGCGCTTGCTTACACCGGACAGAACAACCGCCGGGCTTGAAATAAATTCCGATTCATCGCTGCATGCCGGCTGTATGATTTTAGGATCGTGCGAATGCCTGTAATATGCTCACCGCATTCTGTTCCGTTGGCCGGCTTCAGAAAATCACACCACCCTTGAAACCGCTCCGGGCGTTTTCGGGCAACCATAGCGCACAGGCAGCATTTTCCCGTACATCCCTCACCTGTCAGCACGATGAAAATCCTGTGATGTCAGAAACGATTATTCTGTGACACCAGCATAAACGGAGGCCGAAACAGAGGCTTCCGGACGGTGTGCCGGTTTTGCACTCCGTGTAACTACCCAAACGTGTATCCGGTTACCAGTCCAGCCCTCCGGCAAGGAAAAATAGAATTGTCCGTCGGCACGTATGGCAGCATCGGGGATCCAGACCGGCCGCTTCTGCTGTTCACTGACGGCAATAACACCTACCGTATCGTTTGAGCGCCCCTGTATGGTACCGGGGCTGACTTCAGGATTCCACTGGACTCTGATCCCTTCCCCCGCCGGTGCAAGCTTACAATCCGTAACAGGAGCAAAGGTACCCAGGGAAAAGGTGAGTGCCGCGAAGTGTACCGTTTTTCGGTCGCCATCAACAACAACGGCATTGGTAAGATTATGGGAAATGGCAGCATTATAGGCAGATTGCTGCAAGGCCCGGGCAGCAAAACCGGCGCGTACCAGATCGGGCAGGCCGGCAACCAGCCCCTGAATTACGGCAAATGCCTTTCTGCCGGACTGTTGCTGCGGAGTTCGCGGATTATGCAAAACGGCCGGTCTGGTTTTTACATACGGAATCCCGTTCCAGCTCGAATACACCAGATTCCCGACTTTCCCGGATACCGGATGGATAAGCCCCTGCTTTATTTTTCCCATAAAACGTGTTTTAAACAGTCGTTAAAGGTACAGAATTTCCTTTTATCAAATCCGTATCAGGTCCGTATCAGGTCCGAATCAAGTCCGAATCAAGTCCGATTAAAAACGGAGCTGATTCGGACCTGGTACAGCGCAAACATAAAGGAAAAGAGAATTACAGAGTATATAATATTCTGCAGTTAACCAGACGGAACAATCCGGTACCGGTATTTCAGAGCCGCCGGATTCATCTCCCGTAAAAAAAATGTTTATTATTTCCATTTTTGATTTGTCATGATATAATAATCCGTTAAATTTGGCTTTTATACGAAGCATGCAATCCCGGCAGTCCTAATTTCATTGCAGAATTAACAGACAGATCCTTACTAAGCGGACGGACTAAAAAATCCGGAAATTATTTGAATTAATAGGCTGATAGTTATGCGTATACGTTTGATTATAAAGACCGGCAAGTCTTACGGAAATATAATTCCCGTCAACTACTCCTATCCGTTTAGTGCATGGATTTACCGGACCATCGCATCGGGTAACCATGCGTTTGCTGATTTCCTGCACAATTCCGGATATACAACGGGAGCAAAGCAATACAAGCTCTTTTGTTTCTCCCGGCTGCAGTTTCCTGAAAAGGGATTTAAAGTTGAGGGCGACAGACTCGCAATTTTAAAGGGAGAATGCCGTCTCGAAATTTCGTTTATGGCTCCTCAGGCGCTCGAAAATTTCGTTGCCGGATTGTTCAGGGGGCAGCAGTTTCGGATTGCGGATAAGACTACCGGAGCTGACCTCCTTGTCGAATCGGTTGAAATTCTTCCGGATCCCGGTTTCACCAATTCCATGAAATTCAAATGTATTTCTCCGGTTCTTGTTTCAAAAGAGAGGCGTGACAGCCGGAATGCCGAATACGTGTCCCCGGAACACCCCGATTTTAAAAAAATATTCTTTGATAATCTGATAAA
>DJVU01000007.1:0-1118 GCA_002441345.1 Bacteroidales bacterium UBA6248 | reverse complement strand
GAATAAAACTACTGAATACTCCCGGAAGCCACCTGATTACCATAAAAGCAGGCACGCCACAGGAAACAAAAATAAAAGCATACGGTTTTGATTTTGAAATCACTGCACCAGCAGACCTGATCCGCACCGGATATGTTGCCGGCTTTGGTGAAAAAAACTCCCTGGGTCTGGGATGTGTGCAGGNNATGGATCAGCCTAAAATGGAAAGGATGCTCAGACTGATGATGATGCTTACAGGCAATCGCAGCAAAACGGTCTCCGATCTGTCGGAAAGGCTCGGAATCACCGAAAGATCCGTTTACCGGTATATTGACACCCTGCGTGAAGCAGGATTTGTACTAAAAAAAGACAGCAACTATTTCCGTATCGATAAATCCTCTCCGTACTTTAAAGAGATCAGCAGCCTGATTCATTTCACCGAAGAAGAAGCCTGGGTACTTAAAAGTGCAATAGAAAGCATTGATGAAAACAATCTGATAAAGCAAAACCTGAAAAAGAAGCTGTACACGGTGTATAATTACCGCATTCTGGCCGATACGGTTTCCAAAGGCAAAAATGCAAGAAACATCAATGCCCTGGTTGAAGCCATGGAAGAAGAAAAGCAGGTAATGATACGGGGATACAGTTCTGCCAACAGCAGGAAGGTAAGCGACCGCCTGATAGAACCGTTTGCCTTTACCACCAATTACATTCAGGTCTGGGCATTCGATACGGTATCGGGAACCAATAAACTGTTTAAAATTTCACGCATGAACCGCGCTGAGGTATGCGAAACGCCCTGGCAGTCAAAAGAACGGCATTTAACCGCGCGTATCGATGTATTCCGCATCAGCAGCAGCGAAGTACTTCCGGTCAGGCTTACCATGAGCCTGAGGGCGGCCAGTCTGCTTACGGAAGAATATCCCCTCGCAGAAAAACACCTGAAACGTATCAACGACAACCGCTGGATTCTCGAAACCGAAGTGTGCAGCTACGAAGGAGTAGGAAGGTTTGTTTCGGGACTGCTAAACGAAATGGAACAAATTGAGCCGGAAGAGTTCAGACAATTCATCCGGATGAAAATAGAATCGGGAATTAAAAAGTTAGGATAACGGAGAAATTAAATATGTTCTGACAGA
>DJVU01000072.1 GCA_002441345.1 Bacteroidales bacterium UBA6248 | reverse complement strand
TGCGGTATGTCTAATTCCTCCTCCTACACCGAAGGCGCCATCAACGGTACTTTTTCCCTGAACGATCAAAAGGGGGTGATGATTATTGAGATTTTCGAGAAGGATATACGCGAACTGCAGCCCGATAAGATGGTCTATTTTATTAATCAGTCTTCCGTCGAATTTACGGAGAGCTTTTCCATCCCTTCCGATATCCTGAACGCGGCCGGTTCCGGAATCCCTCTGGTGATACGTAAAGGTTCGTATGACCTCCGGTATGCCCGGGGCAAGTTTATCGTGGAAGTTCCGCTTTGATTTCCGTAACGCTGTTTTGCAAAGACTGCGCTATACCATGCCATGCTGTTGAGAAATGCCTGACCCAAAGAAAAATACCGGGCAAACGTACAGGCACATGTGCTTCCGCCCTATTACTCAGATGCATGGATGCATCCGCAACCTGAACGTGAACTCCGGTTCCGGCTATCTGAAATTTCGTCGGATTGCCGTTCGCTATATGATATTGTTATTCACCGTTTTGACTGCAGAATCTTCCGGACAGCAGGCTGATAGCTGCTCCGAACCTGTGCCAAATTCGGCACGCAGGATTACCATACTTACCGAACTGGACTTTTTTACAACATTCACCGGGGTGAACTACCTGAACGGCCGGACAGATACCGAGCGAAATAACCTGTACCTCTATTACAACATTACTATGAGCAACAAGGTGAAAGCCGGAAACTTAAGTATCAACAGCCATTACTTCAACGAATTTGGACTCAGAGATTATCGCGACAGCATCCAGGTGGTGAGCGAAGATCAGTATACGATGAAAAATTCCGCAGCATTCCGGATTCCCGGTGCCGGAATATCCCTGAATGCAGCATTTGTTTATAAAAGTCAGTATTTCAGGCATTTCGAATTCAGGCTGGACAGCAACGGGAAATCCGAAAAGTATCTGTATACCTCATACCTTTCCCCGGGTTATCGCAATGCCTCCGTCGGACTCCGGATTGAACCAACTGCTTATTTTGCCGTTGAGCTCGGAATCGTAAACGGCAGAAAAACCAAAATCAGAAATCAGCAAATATTTGAAACGCGCCAGGCTTCAAAGTTGTACGGACTCTCAAAAGGTACTAACTCAATTACCGAATACGGACTCAATCTGATTGTTACCATCCAGCCGCATGAAATCCTTAAAAACCTGTACTGGGAGAATTTCACCCAGATTAATGCCGCGCATACCAGTCTTACCCGCATATCCGGTTACAAGCTCGACATCAACAATGCATTTCACTATCGCTTCCTCAGGTTTTTCAGGCTCTCCCTGCGTACCTTTTGCCTGTACGATAGCGTAATCAGTCCAAAAGTTACACTGGCAACCAACCTTTCACTGGGATTTTATCTCAGCAATACATTCTAGCCGAAGGTAAAATCTTGCATCCTTAAGGTGCTTACGGCCTTTCATCTGCACTGAAGCCTGCTAATCCGGGTGTTCCCAGATACACGGGATCCAGAGCCAGCTTTTCACCTTTTGAAAGATGCAGATTCCGTATTAAAATCTCATTGTATCCGCTTGCAACCGGATGAAGCAGAAGATGCCATACTCCTTCCTCCAGGCCCTGGAATCGGAAAGTACCGTCGGGCCACGGACGTGTTCGAAGCGTGTCGCTTTCATTAAAAAGTACCGCAACAGGCAGGGCTTCTTTGGGGAAAACACTCCCGCTGATTTTTGCGGTACCCTGCCGGCTGGCAAGCCTCCAAACGGGATCGAAATGGTATTCAGCGCCTCCGCCGTGCGAAATGGATCCTGCTACATCAATCGCCAACCGAAGCTGCAATACCTTTCCTGCCCTGGCATCGGCGTTCACTTCCGTTAATAATCCCCATGCATATTCACCCGAAACGCGCAATGGAAATCTTGTTGTACCAACAGAAAGATAGTTACCCCCTCCGGTGATCAATCGCAAACGGGCAATTAATCCCGGATCCACTTCCGACCGTATTATCAATCGGGCAGACTTGTCCGGAGAGGTTGTGTAAGTGGTTATCCCCGGTGATATAACTGCCAGGGTATGCCATTCCCCGCTTTCATCGCTGTATTGTACACCCCGGATGTCGAGCTCCAATGCCTGGTAAGTCATATTCTCTACCGCTACCCAAACTTCAAGGGTTGCTTTTTCACTTCCGGCCAGTGCCAGAACACTACCCGGATTATCTGCCTCCTTCTCACAGGAAGCCATCACTGTAAAGGTAAAGATGGCCAGTAATGCCACCATAAAATTTCTCGTTCTCATAATCGTGATTTTAGGTGGTTAGTACACCCTTTGGGACACAAAGCATGTTCCGAAGACGTTTCCTGAATCCGGACTCTCCGAAGTTTTGATATGCGGAATTGAAATCATCTGAATAATAGCATTATACGGCTGATTTATCTTAAGACTAACAGGGTGTAGCGTTTATCCTGATTCTCCCGGTTCGTTGCGTTACTGATACCCTGTGCCAACAAATTGTAGAAACAAATCCACGGTCGGATGAACTTAATCATGTAAATTTCTTATTCAGGCTAAAATATCATATCATAAGAAATTAATTCTGTTATATCTTTGCTTCCATGCAACTATCTGAAATGAAGATGAAACGTGTAATAACCATTATTGCCTGCTGCATTTTTATGGCCAGCGGCATCTCGTTCGCAAAAACGAATGCACAGGATCCGGTTAAGCTGAATGATGCTCTTGCGACTGCCCGGGATCATTTGTCAAAATACACTGGAAGTCAAGTGATTATAAGCGATTTATGTTATTTAATATCACGGAATGATGACCCTGTTGCACTGTCCGTTGCTGAGAAGGCAGTTACAGATGCTTCGCCGGAGCCGGGGGCTCTGGCCTGGGTATTTAAACTGGAACCTTCCGGTTATGTGGTTGTTTCGGCTTCCTCCGTACTTCCGGAAATACCTGCCTGGTCATTTACCGGTGATTTCGGTCGGCCCGAAGCCGGTAATCCATTGTATTCTCTGCTAAAATCTGACCTCACTGTCCGGCTCGATTATGCTCTTGAAAGGGGTAAACGTTGGGCCGGCAGGGCAGGGGAGCATCACATTGATAAAAGCGGCGATCGTCCGGAACAGTGGCCCGCTGGCGGCGATGGCTGGCTTGCAACCAACTGGACACAAAACGCGCCTTATAACAACCTTTGTCCCATGGATCCGCTGACTTCCACAAGAAGTTATGCGGGCTGCCCGGCTGTGGCTATGGCCCAGATACTGAATTTTCATAAAAATACCAATAACACCCATTTTAGCGATAACGACGATTATTACCACAGCTATGCCGGACGCAACTATTGGATTGACGACGATTATGCGCAGAACGGATTTCCCTCATTCGATCAGCTCAACGTATACCTGGATACCCTGAATGCACATTACAACCGGAATGAAAGCCTCTCCGGTACCGATAAAGCTGCGCTGGTTTTTGCCTGCGGGGTAGCATGTACCCAGGTTTTTACCTCCCAGGCTTCAGGGACTTTTGGTGTAAATCAGGCTTTTGATGCCTATCAGCGGTTCGGATTCAGCACTGCGGTTTTGCTCGATGAAACCAGTGCCGACCTGTACGACCGGCTGAAACAAAACATGATGGATACGCTTCCGGCCCACCTCGCCGTTGTTGATCCATCGTGGCAAACCGGACATAATGTGGTTGTGGATGGATACAATTCGGACGACTATTACCACCTGAACTTCGGCTGGGGTG
The DNA here is from genome assembly GCA_002441345.1 of Bacteroidales bacterium UBA6248. Classification (GTDB taxonomy): domain Bacteria; phylum Bacteroidota; class Bacteroidia; order Bacteroidales; family Lentimicrobiaceae; genus Lentimicrobium. The sequence goes on along the minus strand of DJVU01000072.1, from coordinate 21,776 downwards.
GTATGTACAACGGCTGGTATCTGCTTCCGGAGGAAATTCCTTACAATCTCACGGTAGTGGAGGGCGTGGTGCTCGACATCAGCAAGGATACCACCACCGTCAGCAGCCATCACCTTCTGGCCGGGCAGGCATTGGCTTTTCCCAATCCTTCCGCTGGCAGGCTGACAATTGCCTTCCCCGATGCACCGGGACAGGTTTTCTGGGTAAGGATCTTTAATCCGGCGGGCTGCCTTATGGAAAGCAGGGAAGGGATAAGGGGCAGTTCGATTGCTATGGATTTGTCAGACCGGCCCGGCGGTCTGTATCTCTATACCATCGGCGACCGGCAGGGACGAACTACCACCGGGAAGTTCATGATCAACAGGTAAAACACCTGCATCCCTGTGAAAATAATCACTTGAGAGCGGGCCTTATGCATCCGGTGGTCTTCAAACTGCCGCAGACTGGCTCCGGATCATTCGGGTGCTGACGGTTCAGCCGCATGTGCCTGGCTTTCGATGCCGAACAGATCGTGAGGCTTTTGTCTGAAATCATCGTTGAAAATAAAGACGGATACTACAATCCAGGCAATAAAACCAAGAACAATCATCAACTGGGCGGTGGATGTTTTCTGTATGGGCTGCCTGTCTTTCATTTCGCACACTTCGCCGGGACAGTACTGTGCCTTTTCCTTGTAAAACCATGCATAAAACTTACAGCCCAGGCAAATGCCGAAGGCAGATTCGAAAAACAGAAATATCAGGCATATAAGGCAAATAATTCCGGTAATCGGGCTGAAAGCATTCATAATCAACAGGTGTACCAGCATAATAAGTCCCAGTGTCAGGCCAATCACCCAGGCGAACTTCTTCTGCCGCGCACCCACATATTCGGGGGTCTGGTTAAAGACGATCAGACGGCCAAGAATCAGCGTGGGGGCGAACTTCGGATTGATAAAAACCCTGACCAGGAAATCGGTAAGAAAGATGACGACGGCGTATTTCAGCAGCAGGAAATCACCTTTCATAACTACCGTAAGGATAGCGGTAAACATTAACACAAAGAGCAGGCCGGCGGCTGCCCTCACCTCGCGTTCGTTCAGCACGGGGATGTTGTACCCGTCCACATCTTCGCCGAATTTAATGATTTTGTTTGCCATTTTGACTTTTGATTTCTGTTTGATTCATTGGCTGAACATTGATAAACACTTTCCTTTCATTTATTTACCAGCCCGCGCCGGCTTACAGTAACAAAGGTAAAATATTGTTGCAGGAAATACTTTTATCCGGTTAAATTATTAGCTCTCCGAAAATAATCTCATAACTCCTTCCAAAGGTTAACCGGACAATAATGTACCGGAATCTTAATTACTAATTATTTCCTGCATGCCCGAAAGTACTAATACATTCCGGGCCAGGTAGAAAAGGACAAAGCAGGATGTCGGTTTTCAGAATGTCACCATTTTATCGGCCCATACCACCAGGTTTACGCAATCCGACATGGTTGATACCGGGCAGGCTTCCGTAGCGTCCAGTTGCCTGGATTTCAGGCAGGTGCCGCAGGCCATGATTTCACCGCCTGCATCCGAAAATGCCTTCAGCTGAACATCCACATTGTACTTATCGTGGGTCAGGCCTTCGCATTCCACTGCTTCCCCCATCAGAAACATCTTTACTTCATGTCCCTGTTTCTTCGCTGTTAAAGCGAAACGGAAGGCATTCCATGCTTTTTCAGATTCTTTGGTTTCCAGGATAATACCGATTTTCATTTTTTGGTCAGAAGGATTTGGTTAGACAATCAAAAGAATTTCTTTTTAGTGCCCTGCCTGAACAAAACAACCTGCACTTTTTCGGCAGTCATCAGGCATCCGGTGGGTATTTTATCGAACCAGGGCCGGATGATATTTACAAACTGCTCAATTTTTGAGGTCTCATCCACCATTTCTACAATTACGGGCAGTTTTTCAGTGATTTCCCAGAATCTGGAGGAATGCACAACGCTGCTGGACCCGAAGCCCATACTGCCTCTGATTACCGTAGCACCGGCCAGTCCGTAACGCCGGGCTGCAAATACGAGGGTTTCACTGAGCAGGGTATGCCTGAATTTATCGGTATTGCTGATGTAGATCCTCAATCGGATGGCTTCAGAGTTATTTTCCATGATTATATGATTTTGGTAAGCGCGTGTCCGCCAAATGTGGCCAGAAGGCCCAGAAATACGCTCAGCCCTGCATAGAGGCTGAAATACAGTATGCTGCCATCGCGCAACAATGCCATGTTCTCGTTTGAGAAGGTAGAGAAAGTGGTAAATCCTCCGCAGAAACCCACGGCCAGAAATAAACGCATTTCATTGTTAGCCAGTGTACCCCTGTCGGAAAAGCCATAAATCAGTCCGATCAGGAAACAACCAATGATGTTCACCCAGAAAGTCCCCAGCGGGAACGAGGTTATTACAGAGTTTTGTATGCCTCTGGAAAGAAGATAACGGGCGATGCCGCCAAGGAAACTGCCGGAGCCAATAAGGAGAAGTATTTTTAACATACTGCTGATGTATTCGTGATGTAAAAATATGCATTTAGCAGCAGCAAACCTTTGAAAGGGATTGCTGCAAAGGCATTTTTTTATCAGGAGTTATCAGCTTTTTAAAGGCGGTTAAAGGCTAACCCCATAGCCGTTATAAAAATACACAGTTTTGTGATGCAGACTGCCTTCGTGTTTATTTCCGTTGGGGGATCACTTACCAGCGAATGCTTACTTCCTCCGATTTTTCGCTTTCCACTCCATCCGAATTTGAAGTGGTCAGATAGTAGAAGTAAAGCACACCGCTTACAACCGTTGCGTCAGTATACGCTGTGGCATCTGCTCCTGCTGCGGATACTTTCTCCGCCGGTTTTCCCCTTTCGTACCGGTATATGCTTATGCCCGAAAGTCCCTCATACTGTATTGCACTCCATTCAAGGTGTATGCCTTCATCGGAAGCCATGGCCTGAAGTGCAAACGGCGTCAGGGGAACGCGTTTGATGGTGCGAAGAGAAAATGTGGCTGCCCCAGAGCGATTTTCGTCCATATCGACCGTCGATAAACTGTACATGTACAAGTGCCCGGGTCTGGCCGTTGTATCAGCGAAGCTGTTGATGCGCAGCAGTGAATTTTCCGGTAACAGCAGATGTTCGCTGCCGTCTTCCTCCCGCCGGCTGATACTGTATCCGGCAACCGCAGGGTATCTTTTTTCAAGGTCTTCCCAGTTTAAAATAACATATCCATCCTCTTCATAAGCGGTGAAATTTGCCGCAACCGGAGGAGGTTCTGAAATTACAGGCCTGATGTACGTATATTCGGAAAAACCACTCTCCACAAAACTGCTGCTTTCGGTTTTTGCACCGAAGATGTAGGTTGTTAATCCCGACAGAATTCTCGTTGTGTCGTAATAATTTACCAGCATCGAATCGTTTGGCCTGAGCAGATCGCTCACCACTTTCAATTCGGGTGTCAGGCCGTCGTTTCTGAAAATTCGTATGCCGGCGGCTTCTGCATCGCTTACGCTGTACTGCAGAAATACTCCTCCGCGCATTCGTTCTGATCGCACAAGCCATGGAGCTGCCGGAGGCTGTGGATTATATGCTGAGCTGAATATCAGATTGCTGTAAACAGCCTGCTCCTGGTTTTCGGGTATGGCTCTCAACCGGTAATAATATACCCGGTCGGGCGAAATTTCAATGTCGGTATACACATTCTTAGTCCCGGGAAGACTCACCAGCAGCGTAAAGTCCTTGTCGGGATGCAGACTTCTGATAATTTCAATCGACCGGACGTTTTCATTGCTGCTCAGTTTCCATTCCAGATTGATGCCAAGCATCTTTGAATCTTTCGCGGCTTTGGTCTCCGTAAACCAGAATCCGGAAACTCCTGGAGATATAAGTGTTATACTGCTGCTATTGCCGGCTCTTTTATTTGTATCGAGCTGAACAATAAAGTATTGTAGACTATTCCGACGCGGCGTTTTCAATACGCTGGTGTCGAAAAAGGTGTAGAATGTTGTATCTGAGCTGCGCATAATGGCTTTAACGCCGGCGGCTTCAACCGGATTGTCGCCCTCATAGCGCAAGGGCATGAAATCGGGAGCCGGAAGATTGCCTTTACTGAACCATTTCAGGTAAATCATCCGGGGGGTTGTTTCGCTTGTCATAAAAACCGGACGGTCGAATACGGCCGGGGCTTTTACCTGAGCATCAGCGGCAATGCTGGTCAGGACAATGATAGCCGGGATTATTAATTTACTCAGCTTATGGACGTTCATAACGTTGATATTTTCAGAAATTGCATAATAAACAGTTACTTGTCACGGGCAAAGATTATCGCCGCAGCTTCCGAGTATCAGGTTGAAATCGGTACCGGAGTCGCTAATCTTCATCTTAAGACCTATGTCGGGGGAAGTGATATCAACACCCGTCCAGCCTAAGCCGTAAAATACTTCGGCTGAAACTCCTGCCTTCACACTCCCGCATCCTGTTACATTGTACGAACCATTGGAATAGTATGTCCCACTTATTCCCATCTGGGCATTGGCATGAACACTAAGAGAATACAGTCCTCCGCTCAGTCCTCCGCCGATGTTCCCTTCGGCCAGTAATGAGATGCCGTAGGTGTTAACCTGAGGATCGAAAGTCATCCAGGTTCTGGCATACATCGAAAGATCGGCATATACCTGAACCCCCACAAACTGATCGATCAGCGGCAAGGTTACTCCCCACTCTATGGATGGGATCAGCTGTTTGGTGATGGATCCCTGGAGTAAAAAGCCACTCATCTTTCCCTGGAATTCCGACGGTATGCATTTCAGTGCTCCGAACGGTGACGACAGGGCAGGAGGGATAGCCTGATAATCGCCGAACAATCCGAACAGTCCGCAATCGCCGATGCCCGGTATGCTCAGGTTTCCCTGTACATTGATGTACCATCCGTTCGGGTCGAAAATGCAATCAGCCGTGCCATTCGCATGCATCCCGGCAAGGTTTTTATCGATGGCAACAGAACCCGTAAGACGCGAATTTGCAATGTCGTATGTTAGCGTCATCCCCGGAAATGCATCGAGTTTACTTACACTAACGCTCTGATTGCCGGCATTTATCCCGCCTTCGCAGATGAACCTGAGTCTGCTCTTCTGGGAATTGTTGCTGATGCCGTTCATACCGGCCATTTCGCCTTCAAACCAGAAGTTGTTCCACTGGTGCTGCGGACGGTTTACTTCCATGCCTCCGACAACCTTCTCGAAATACTTGCTGTGATCCTGGGTGATAAAAATTTTCTCATCGGCGGGGATGTCGATTTCGGTGGAAGCCGATTTATGAAGCAGCACAATGCGTACCGGCCCGAGTTTACCTTCTTCTGTCGCCGTTCCACTGGCAGTAAAGAGCTGGGGAGCAAATTTTATGCTCTCGGGATCCCAGATAAATGCCATGTTGTTGTGAGTGAAATTTATTGGATTGGGATTGTCAACGATAAATTTCATTCCTGCGGAAGTTTTCTGCCAGGCCATGTTCCCGTTGAATTCCTCGATGTATGGAATTCCCGGCTTAAACGTGCCCTGCACCTTGAACCAGGGAGGGCTGGCAGAATTAAAAATGTTGAGAATTGTTCCCGTTGCAGGTCTGAAATCCATGATGTCGTAAAGCTTCAGGTCTATAGCCAGGGGCTCAAGTCTGGGTTCGCTGCCATCGCTGATCATACGTATGCCGTTGAGCGGTAGCTTTTCTCCGGGAATTCCGGGAACCCCTTGGATGAATGCCGTTTGGGATCCCCCGTCGGATGTGGCATACAACACCCACTGCATGTTGCCGTTACCCGTGTCGTAATAATTAAGGCCTTGGTTTTGTGTGGTTACTGTTACAGGCAAGGTGCCAAGAATCTTTATTCCACTGAATTCCGCAATCGTGTTGCTGTGGTCGATTGCATCCCTGGTTATCAATAGATTTTTCAGCGGTACGTCTATAATCCCGGTCTTTATTAAGGCTTCGTCTATTTTAACGCCCATGTTGTCAATGCTCCATTTCTGACTTGAAAGTTTCCATTTGTTGAGGTTGAAGGATATGGGAGACTTGCCATTGTATGTGAACAGGTTTTTGCTTATTTCCACGACCCCAAGCTGAATTTTCAGGTCGGAAGGCGTTATGTTGCTGCATTGGGTGTGCAGAGTTGTGTTAAGCTGCAACTTACCGTTGTTCAGGTAAGATTTGGCAGCATCGGCACGAGCTGAATTTTCAAACGCCGGTAATGAATACTGAAGGGCTCCTCCGCTTTCGCTACATACAAAAAAACCGGTGGCAGGCAATTTTACCGGTTTTGTGACAGCCGGGTTGGCCGCTAATACGGGCATATCCATTTTTTTTGTTCCACTTTCTGCGTTTACAGCAAGGTAAATGACTGGCAAAACCGTCATGTTGTTGTTGAATTCAGATGGTTCAATTCTTACTCTTCCGGTGATAACCCCCCAGGCTGGTGACGATGCCTCCCGGTCTATTGTCAGTCCGCCCTGTTTATAAACACGTCCCGTAAAAGTTTTTAATACCATTAAGGTTGATATGTCGGACTTATCCGTAACCATCGGAATCGTAACCGGTTCGGCAATAGGTATGCCCTTGCTGTTTTTCCTGGTTCCGGCTTTGATGGCTATTCCCGAAAACGGTATGAGAGTGCTGGCATCGGTACTGAACTGATCATTGTTTTTCAATTGTATAAAGTTGCCGTTAATGCGGATAGTTCCTTCTTCATCTTTCAGCCTCGTGACCTCCATCGGGAATCCCATAAGGCTCGTAATGTCCATATCTTCATAAACGGTAAGATTGAAATCGATCGTAACACACTCGTTCGAGGCTTTGTTGATTAGTATTTTCTTTTCATCGCCTATGTAGTTGCTTAGCGATTTCGAAGCCGTAACCTGTTGCGGATAGTTGCGTACCGGGAAGTTGTTCATATAATAATATCCGTCAGCACCCGAGGTACAGCTCAGAGTGTCATCCGATCCTAAATACCGCACATTGGCAATTCCTACGGGCGATTCGGAGCCGCTTCCGGCATATACATGCCCTTTGATACAGGCTGCAGGCTTCAGCACGCAATTTAAAATGGACGGATGCTGACTGTAAGGTATTTCGATGGTAAAGTATCTGGTTTCAAAATTACGGCTGGTGTTCGGCGGCATCCCTACACGGATTCTGTAAGCCTGGTGATTGTTCGATCCTCCGTTGACGAAACTGAACGTAACCACGCCGTCGGTATCTGTAAAACCTCCAATGGGGTAGTTATGTCCTTGCTGGTTGGTGGTAACATTCATGATGTTGACTTGTGCATTTTGAACTGGAACTGAAATAAAGTTATTATACGTTTTCACCCTTACTTCCAGCCTTCGTTTCAGAGTAAATAATTTAACATCCAGATGTTTGACTGCCTGTGCAGCTTCGAATTCAATAGTATCGGTAATGTATCCGTTGCGTTTAACAATCAGCTTTTGAGTAATGCCGGGCAGGAGTGGAACCGGCATCTCAAAACTACCGTTGGATGCCATGCTGTTGTATGTCTTTCCTCCTGGCAGCATTAGCTGAGCGCTCAGCGGCTGATTATTTTCAGCATCCCGCACATATCCTTTCAGCACAGCTCCCTTGCGAAGCTTTAATTCGTTCATTATGCGCTGACGGCCATGTATGATCACTCCAATGTGCTCGTCGATAGTCCGGTATCCGTCTTTACTGACCAGCAGCCTCCTGTCAGGCCCTGTAACGGCCTTGGTTTGCGTATTGTAAACCATGCTCAGGTCGTCGAATACAAACTTCCCGTCGGCAGCCGTAATGGCCATCAGGCTGTTGAAATACTGTCCGCAATTATTCTGCAGGCAGTTCACCATTGGCTGGTTTTCATTATACATCCAGTATGGATAAAAGATCTTCAGGTTGTTCTTTGGGCTAAGCCCGTAAGTTTCGTTCAGATCGATTTTGGCTCCTGCTATGGGAGTGGTGTTCTCCATTTCAAGTACCGTTCCGGCAACTTTAGGATATTGCGGCCACAAATACAATTCTTTCAACTGAGCTGCCTTTGCATAATTGTAAAATTTTGGAAACTGAAGGCTTGAAGGATCAATATCGCCTATACCCGTTTCATCAGGGATGGTCGGAGGGGGGCTCCATGCCAGTGGTGCACCGAATGTAAAGTTCATATCGGCCTCCGGGGGGGTGTCGGCCATAAGATAATACTGAAACTGACTCTGATGATGCCATACGACTCTCTGGAAAACCAGCGTACCGTCGGATCCGGTTGTTCCGTGAGCCACTACCGTGAATCCCGGAAACTTGTTTTTAACGGATTCATCCACTTTATGCTGCTGTCCTTTAATCTTACCGTCGTTCAGAGGGAACAATTGGTACGAGAAATCAATCTTCCTGCACAAGTATACATTTATGGTGCTCAGTTTCTGTGTTCCGATCGCGTTTGCCAGGTCGTTGCTTAAGTTTTTGTTGGGCAGGGTGGTAACCGTTAGCTGACAGCTTCTTACCATTGCAACTACATCGCCGGCATTCAGATTCTTTCCTATCTCAGGCATGAGCATAACGTCGGGGTTAAAATAGAAATTTTTGTGCGGGGCTTCAATCAGGATAAATGCAACCCTGTAATAGTCATATCCCAGTTCACCCGTTCCTGATCCGCAGCGTTTTCCGAATTCCGAAGCGTTCAGAAAAGTGAAATTGAAACGGCCTTCCGAATCGGTTGTTGCTACTCCCAGCACCCTTCCAACCTCAGTGTCTTCGCACGCGTTGTGTGGCTGCAGTAGTGTTCCTATTACTTTGTCGGGCAACAACGGTTGTCCTTTTGAAACTTTAGCATGCCCGATTACCAGTTTTATATTAGTGCTGGCAAGCGGGAATTTCTGATTTTCACCAGGATCTGAGTATTTATAGAATAGTTTGCCTGAAACATTTGAGGGAATTATCGGCAGAGGCACTTCCATATTCACACCCCCGATATTCACGGGCTTTACAGCAGGTTCATCCGAAACTATTCCGATGTCAATACCCGGAAACAGGCCACCGCCGGATTTCCAGACAAAGCTGCATACCTCACTTTGTCCGCTGTTCCTGAAATTATAGCGCCGCAAAGGATCGAAAGCCGTTACTGCAAATGCATACGTTTTTCCGGGTATCAGCGCCGGCTGAGCTGCACCATAAACAAATACGTTAGTATTCACGGTAGTTTCGAAAAACAGAGGTTTCGGCGCAGAATTAATCGCATTCTGAATGTTGTGAGTCCCGGGTATAACTTCTACCACCTGAAGAAGATAACGGGTAGTTACCGGCGCTCCGGCAGGCATAGTCCACGAAAACACCAGATTTTGCGGACTAACGGACAGAATCTCTTCTCCGCAGAGCGGGTGTGTTATTATCGGAGGCTCGATAGAGGAAACAGGAAACGGCGCACAGCAGCCGGAAGGGTCTTCTTCAGAAAGAGGCTGGCTGGTTGTGTAATCAAAAGCCCGGAGGCAAATAACGTAATCGTCTTCCGGAAGTCCGTTGCCATTTATAATTTCCTGTTCCGTAATCCCTTCATAAACAAGCTGAGAGGTGCTGAAAACGTCCTGAATATTATTCAGGTTCAGACGGTGAATAGCACCTGGTATCAGGGTCAGAGGCTGAGGAGGTTTGTACCCGGGTCGAGTATAAATTCTAATTCCCGACGATCCGGTGATGGAACCCGAGAGATATACCTGCAGCGTGCGGTTGCCCGCTCCTGACATATACTGCACGGTTGCCAGTATTTTGTTGGGATTGCCGGTGTATTCGCTGATCTTGGGCGAATAGGGCGGAGTTACCACCAGATTTACACGCAGGGGATAATTCTGTGCTATTCCGGTATAACCGAAAACCAGCAGCAACATCGCCGTCAGGACTGCCGAACAGCATTTGCCTGAAGGTTGATGAGAGTCAGAACGTGAATACATATCCAAAATCTCCTTTAAGTTCATTAAATGCAGGTTCCGGATTTGCTTCGTCCGGCGTCAATCGAATAAGAAAAGCATTTAGCCTAAGTGAATTACGGGTGTTGATCTGCCAGGATGCGGTCAGAGAGGTATTCAGTGTCAGGTTTTTATTGTTATCCGCAGTCTTTCCCGAAGTAACGAGGGATGCAGCAAGACCCGACTGCAGCATTCCTCCGAGCCATCCTTTGCTGACACCGAGGGTAAAGCCGCTTGCCCGATTCTCGATGGCGAAACTTGCTAATTTGTTGTACGTGAAGCCGCTCAGCAAAGTAATGCCACAGCTGTTAAATCCAAGGCTGTAATTCAGGTTCGCTATCAACGCATCGTGTTCGGTGTATTGCTGTGTGGATTCATTCTTGTCGTTGAGCTTCATTTTGTTATACATCAGCAGCAGTACATGACTGTATTTCTGGTTTACAATCATGAGCCGGGGCATTACGCTCAGATTAGTAGTAGCCTGATACAGTCTGAGCGAATCGATGAGCGGAAGACGCCCAGCCCGCTGATTGCTGCTGTAATTGTTGTAATTCACATCTATTCCGAATACCTGTACCGGATTGTAACTCAAGCTGAAGGAAGAGATAGTGCGTAAACTCGTTGCTTTGCGCGTATTGCGCAGATTGTCGCGCTGCAGGCCAATGCTTCCTCTCAGGTTCAGCTTTCTCTTGAATAGACTGAATGCAGGTGCTATTACAATGTTTTCCAGATCGTTATTGAAAAAGTATGCCCCCATGGAACGGTATCCGGGGTCAATGCGGCGATACTCCAGTCGGGTACTGAATGTACCTGTTTTATAGTTTAAGGACGAGCGCAGAGCCGTAAGCAGCTCTGATGAAAGGTTTACAGGAACGATCCTGTTCAGCCTTTCAAACCAGGGGTCGTCTTCCAATCCTTCAATATTATAAGCGGCAACATCGGTGGTGTAAAGACTGCCGGCAAATTCCCCTTCAAACCACAAACTCCTGTTGAAAGCTATACGAATGTTTATGCCCGTAACAAGGTTCGATTCAGCCGGAGTGTAGGTTTTACCCGGCTCACGGATGGCGGATGCACTGTCATCGCTTGCTTTCATAACGATAAGGTCGACAAAGGTTTTTTGTGATCCCACGCCCAGTTTGAAAGCATATCCTTTCCGGTTCAGATTTCTTGCGGTGTCAATGGCATTCTCATATGCCATTGTACTTTTCCTGAAACGTCCGTAAACGGCTCCGAAACGAAATTTTCCAGGATTCAGTTCCAGTCCACCACCCAGGAATGTATGCCCCGCAAGGGTAAAATCGGAGAAATGTACGTTGCGGTAGCCCAGGTGAGCAGTTGCCCATCTGTATGCCGGACTTAGTCCGAACTGGTTGAAAGGCTGGGCATAATCTACCCGCTTGTCGCTGAATCTGAAATAGAAAGGGATTTCAAACCCATAGCTGCTGACTACAGCGTTGGCCGATAACATCAAAGCCAGAGGTCTGGCTCTGTTATCTATCCCTGAGGCAGAATAACCTATAACGTTAGCCGAAAGGTTTCCATGAATGGAAAACGGATCTTTTTCGCCAATATGGTCAAGTTGTTGTGCAAATGCCAAAAGGCTGGTTTGGAGTATAATAACCCCGGTAAGGATCAATGTCCTTAATAAATGGTTCATTCCGCAGGGTAGGAACAGAAACCTATAAAAATTGAACGGCTGCAGTTGACAGTTGATTATCTGCAGTATATAACTAGCGAAAGGCGTCGTTAAAGCAGAGTCAATTCCCGAAATTCAATTCAAATATACGAAATCCGTCATTGATTGTCAAATTGATGCAGGTTTTTGAAATACTTTAGTTCGAAATTGCCAACACGAACATATAAAGAATAGAGGCAAAAATAAATTCTTGTGATTAATTCTTTAACTTTCTTTAGCCCGGCCTCTCAGATTATCTACTTTAACCCATTACTGACCAATCCGGAAGTTATGTTAATTAATAGATTTTTTTTCTTAATTCATCAAATGACAGATAATTCGTATGCCTGTAATACTCCTCGCCTTTCTTATCCAGCAAAACCTGTGTTGGAATGGTTTCCTACCCCGAAATAGAGCATTTGTGCATGATTTTCGGGGTAGTAAAACATTTACAAACACAACCTTAACCTTCAAAGGATATTCCTGCCGGATATCATCCATCACTGCTTCCATGCGTTTACATGCCGAACAACCCGTAGCGCCGAACTCCAGAAAAGTGTACTGATAAGGCTCATTGTTTTTTGTGTAATTGTATGTTGAATCTATAAATGCCTCCACACTGCTGATGTATTCGTGATGTAAAAATATGCTTTAGCAGCAGCAAACCTTTGAAAGGGATTGCTGCAAAGGCATTTTTTTATCAGGAGTTATCAGCTTTTTAAAGGCGGTTAAAGGCTAACCCCATACAAATGTTAAGATTCGGCAAAAACGGGTCAAAGGCTCCCGTAAATCAGCCCTGCAATGGTAGAAAGCACCACCACCAGCACAACATAAACAATGGTTTTTTGAGTTCCGATAACGCCGCGGATAACCAGCATATTTGGCAGCGAAAGAGATGGTCCTGCCAGCAACAGGGCCAGTGCCGGACCTTTTCCCATGCCCGAAGCAATCAGTCCCTGAAGTATTGGAACTTCTGTAAGGGTGGCAAAGTACATAAAAGCACCGACAATGCTTGCAAAGAAGTTCGAGGCAAGAGAATTTCCGCCAACAAGCCATGCGATCCATGAATTGGGAATCACCCCTGCAATGGAAACATCATCGTGGGTGGAGCCCAGCAGAAAGCCGGCAATCACTACACCAATGGCGAGCAGAGGGACAATCTGTTTGGTAAATCCCCAGGATGACATGATCCACTCCCGGTTTTCGCCATCTTCTGATTTATCCAGCAAAGCGATTGTACTCACCGATGCAATGCCAACCACCATGGAAATCAAAGGATTGGCAAATAGAAGGGCACTCAGCGCGGTTAGTGCAGCTCCCGTCAGAACCTGCCAGCTTTTAAGTTTAAGGATGTAAATCATGGAATACACAAGTACAAGTCCGAATATTCCGGTAATGTGCCACTTGTATGCCCAGAGGTAGTACCATGCGCTGGAAGTGTCACCCTCAGCTGGTTTGCCCCAGTTGGCAAACACCAGAATCAGCACCAGCGTAAAGAAGTGCAGGGCTGTGTGCCATAACGGCCGGGTTTCGGGCACATCCGGAAAATTCATCTGCTCCTCGCGTTTGGCCTTTTCTTCTTTCCGGTAGATCAGCGACATGGCAGATCCGACGATTATGCTGAAGGTAACGGCGCCGATGATACGGGCTATGCCCATCTCAAAGCCAAGGATACGGGCAGTAAGGATGATGGCCAGAATATTGATGGCAGGACCCGAATACAGAAAGGCAATGGCAGGTCCCAGACCTGCACCGCGTTTGTGTATACTCGAAAATAATGGCAAAATGGTGCAGGAACAAACGGCCAGAATAGTACCAGAAACAGCCGCAACCGTATAGGCAACCCACTTTTTAGCTTTCGCACCGAAATATTTAATTACCGACCCCTGACTGACAAACACCGAGATTACTCCGGCAATCAGGAAGGCAGGTAACAGACAGAGGATTACATGTTCACGGGCATACCACTTCGAAAGGTCGAGGGTGGCATCAATGGCGGTATTGAAGACGGCACTTCCGACTGGCAAAAAGTAAATGCCCAGGAAAATTGCCACCATCCAAAAAAGGATTTTTAGTTCGGATCTGGTTTCCATGACCTGTATTATTTAATTGCCGGATCATTCCCGGCTTTAGTTTATTCAGAAGAAGAAAATGATAACGAAATAGATGCCGACCCCTATAAACAAAACTGCCACAACTCTTCGAAACCAGCGTTCAAACGTTTTAATCCGGTTATAAGCCTGAGCAACATTGCCAACGGCGTAAGCCAGCAGCCAGGCAAAAATGATAACCGGTAAACCGGTGGCAATGGCAAAAATAAGGGGTAAAAACAAGCCAGAAGGGCTGGCAACGGTCAGTGGCATCAGCATTCCGAAATAGAGAACGCCGCTGTAAGGACAAAAAGCCAGGGCAAAGAGAACGCCTATAAGAAACATGCTCCAGTAACTGCTCATGGATTTTTGCTCCATACGCTCGCTGATTTTCAATCCGGGAATGTTAAGCTTAATAAAATCAAGCATAAACAGGCCGATTATAATCAGAGCCGGACCCAGCAGCTTTTCCCCCCAGCTCTGTACAAAACGGGCAATGGAGAACTGACTGGCACCAAAATAGATGATAACACCCAGTAAAGTGTAGGAGAATGTCCGTCCTAACGTATAAACAATTCCGTTGAGGAATACCTTGTTACGGTTTTCAAGATTGCGGCTTATGAAGCCGATGGCGGAGATGTTGGTTGCCAGGGGGCAGGGACTGATGGCTGTCATCAGTCCCAGTAAAAGTGCGGTAAGTACCCCGTATTCCGAATGTTCGAGCCAGGTTTGAAGAAATTCCATAGCAAGGCTTATAGCATTGAATCGACAGAACTTTTCACCGCATCGTAAAGCTTATCGGGTGCAGTTCTGGCATAGAGGAATCCTTCACTGGTGATGTCCTTCAGATCTTCGCCCTTAACTATAATTAATGCCTGTGAAGCAATCTGAAAACGTCCGGCAATCTCAGCTCCGGTGGTTTCTTCCAGATTCAGCGAAACGAAGGCAATTTTTCCATCTTTCAATTCTTCCGGATAGTACTTTTCAAGAGCGGCTTTAGTTTCTGCTTCAACAGCTTCGCAGGTTGCACAGCGTCTCTCGTTATGAAAGTAGTAAACCATGATCTCACTTTCGGGCAACTCGGTAACATCCGCGTTTTCAGTGGCTTGCCTTGGGGAGCATGACATCATCAGAATCCCTGCAAAGGCAAGAGTCATAAATAAAATAAGTTTTCTCATATTGATTGTTATTTGGTCAGAAATGTTTCAATTTCAGCTTCGGATGGGAGACGGCCCTTTACTACAACCTCCCCGTCGACAACCAGAGCGGGAGTCTTAATAACATTATAGGCCATAATCTCCATGATGTCTTCTACTTTGCTGACATCGGCCTCGAGCTTAAGTCTGCCGACCACGTCGCGTACCCGTTTTTCGAGGATTTTGCAATTGGGACAACCTGGTCCCAGAACTTTGATTTCCATTGTTTGTCTGTTATTTGGTTTCTGAGGTTTTGTTTACGAACGCTGAGAAGGTCGCACGCAGTTTTCAATCGGCAAAAAAGCCCGAGAACAATTCCCTTGCTTTTTTCCAGTTTTCACGATTGATGCAGTATTTAATATAAGGCGGATTGATTTCTCCCTGTATCAGTTCGGCTCTTTTCAGTTCCTTCAGGTGCTCCGAAAGCGTGGACCTGGCAATGTCGAGCATATCGTGCAGGTCGCCGCTGTAACAGCAGGTTTTAGTGTTGCTGCTGATGTAATCCAGAATGTAAACCCTTACCGGATGCGACAGCGCTTTCGCAAACCGGGCAATCTGCTGCTGTTCTTCTGTATAAATGGTCGTTTTTGTCATTTCATTTCGCATTTCGTCGAATGGCGAAACAAAAGTACGAATACGGATTTACAAAACAATAACTCCGGAGGGTTTTTTTTAAAAAAAGAGAGGCAACCATTACGATTGCCTCTCTTAAATTCCTGTCATCAGCTACCGGTTATTATACCGGGATATGGCTGCTCCGTTCAGATGGGCAGCAGTGTTATATCTGCCATTACAGTGGTTTCACCTTTTACCACAACAACGTCGGGCACAATGATTTCCACAATTGGTAGCGGGTCGAGTATGGAGCTGAACGAAACCGTCCATGTGCCTTCCGGTACGCCTGCGATCATGAAATGACCATCGGCTGCCGGGAAGGTAGCAAGGGTATCGGTTTCATTGTAAACCGTGACAACAGGGGCAAATTCTGAAGGAAATACATTTCCGGCAATTGCACCGGAGGATGCTTCCGTGAACATACGGATAACCGGCTTGAGCATGTATTTGCCGTTACCGGTCATATGTACCGAACGTGCAGCATCAAAGTCGATCCAGAACCTGTAAAAATATCCGCCTTCCAACTCGCTGTGAAGGTTAAGTTTAAGGCCTGAAGTTGAGCCCGATGGAATTGTCAGGGGGTATTCAACACCCTCTACAACCACTGAATTTTCACTTCCAAGTACCAGACGCATCTGCGAAAGCGTACCGGGTGCTACCTCAATGGTTCCTAACAATACATCCAAACCGTTGCTGAATTCAAGCAGGTTATATACTCCCGGATTTTCAATGGCTACCGATACCCATCCTTCCGTTTCGGTGTGGAGCATTACTTCCTGAATATCAATATTAACGGCATCATATGCAGCCGGCGCATCGGTAAGCATCAGCTGTACCGTGGCCTTGCCTTCAGAGGTGTTGTTGTCTTTCTCGCAGGAACTGAGAATTAAACCCGACAATGCAACAATAGCGAACAGGATTACGAATTTTGCTCTTTTCATAGTATAGTTGGTTTTTAGTGTTTGTTGCCTGCATTGTTTCAATTTCCATTCCATAAACGATACTGCCACTGTGCCCGGGAAGAAGCCAAGGGGTCGGTTTAATCGTGTTTATAGATTGAAAATCAGGTATATAAATATGATTTTTTTTCCGAATAAGCACCTGTATTAGCTTTAAGCTACTGCTGTGTTTTAGCGCGTTAAGAGGTGTGGAAAAATCCCTGAATCTGCTCAGACTGTGGCGGGGATTCCACAGATACGGCAGTGAATTGGAAAAAGTGGTATGACTTCCGTCCGGAAAAGAACCGGGAAGGGGAGCGTCTTCAACCAAAAACAATTCGCTTACGAAGGTTGCCCTTTATGGAATCGAATGAAAGACATTCTTTCTGTAAAATCAGCCGGCGAGCATCCCGCAAAGGTGAAAAAGCACGCGGGCTCCTACGTTGCCATCCCAGCCATTTACTCCTGGCGATACTTCGCAGAGGTCGAATCCGATGATTTCGCGGCCGCTGCGTTTTAGTGTGTTCAGCAGATGCATGAGTTCTTCATACTCCAGTCCGCCGGGAACTGGAGTTCCTGTGTTCGGACAGAGCGATGGATTCAGTCCGTCGATGTCGAGGCTGATGTGTACCTTTTCGGGAAGTTTGTTTACGATTTCATTGCACAATGCATCCCAGTTTTCGCCACGGAACATCCGGCTTCGAACCGAACGGTCGGTGAAAACGGAAATCCTTTCCTTAAGTTGCTTCGAATAGTTCAGCTCCTGCTCGCAGAAGTCCCGGATTCCCACCTGAACGAGGCTTTGTATCTGAGGAACGGATTCCATTGCATTGTAGAATATGGATGCATGCGAATACGTAAAGCCTTCATATGCTTTTCGTAAATCCATGTGCGCATCGATGTGCAGGATGCCGAATTTTTGATGCAACCCGCCCTGTAATTGAATATAGCCCAGAGGAATACTATGATCGCCACCGGCAAGACCAACCAGTTTGCCTTGTTTTTTCCAGTAAGCTGAACGCTCTTTAACCCACTCGTTCATACGTGCGGATGCATCGTTAACGCGCTCCAGCTTATCGAGAAGTACGGAATTGGTTTGTATGTCTTCCCCCTCTTCAAGCGCTGCGATGATATCGCCGGCCATATCCTTCGCTCTACGGCCGAGCGAGATAAGGTCATCCGGACAAGTGTCCATAAAGATGCCGCGCTTCCACAATTCAGGGAAATCGGGATGATGCAGGTCTACCTGCGATGAAGCTTCAAACATTGCATCGGGGCCTTCCCCGGTACCGGAGCCAAAGCTTACGGTGACTTCCCAGGGTACGGGAATAACGATGACAT
This sequence comes from Bacteroidales bacterium UBA6248, assembly GCA_002441345.1. Lineage (GTDB taxonomy): Bacteria > Bacteroidota > Bacteroidia > Bacteroidales > Lentimicrobiaceae > Lentimicrobium. The sequence goes on along the minus strand of DJVU01000072.1, from coordinate 3,943 downwards.
CGGCGTGCTGAGCCCCGAAAGGAAGGCCGAAAATTCCGGCCGAACCGGCAGCAGCGGCATTGGGATCGAAGGAGGCAATGATTTCTTCCTTAGTCATAAGGTGAAGTTTTGATACTAACCGTATGCAAAGGTAGTCAAACCGAGCACTGGTTCGGCAAGCAGGGCAGGGCGGAGGCTAATTACCCGCGCTCCGTACCGTAAGGCCATGGTTCAGACTTTCGAAGCACGTTTGCGTTCGTGTTCGTCGAGAATTATCTTGCGAAGGCGGAGCGAGCGCGGCGTAACTTCGAGGTATTCGTCCTTCCCGATATACTCCATGGCCTCTTCAAGAGAAAATTTAACGGCCGGTACGATAAATATTTTTTCATCGGAGCCGGAAGCCCGCACATTGGTCAGTTTTTTCGTTTTGGTAACATTCACCAGCAAATCGTCGGGCCGGATTTGTTCACCAATTACCTGTCCGGCATAAACGTCCTCGTTGGGATGAACAAAAAAGGTTCCCCTGTCCTGAAGCTTATCGATGGAATAGGCGATGGCCTGTCCGGTTTCCATGGAGATGAGCGATCCGTTGCGTCTGCCCTGAATCTCTCCTTTCCAGGGCTCGAATGCGAGGAAGCGGTGAGCCATGATGGCTTCTCCTTCGGTGGCAGTAAGAACGTTGTTACGCAGTCCGATAATGCCGCGCGAGGGGATGGTAAACTCAAGGTGAATGCGGTCGCCCTTTGTGTCAATGGAGACGATCTCTCCCCTTCGCTGGGTAACCAGTTCAATTACTTTTCCCGAAAAGGCTTCCGGTACATGAACCGTAAGTGCTTCAACAGGTTCATGATCGATGCCGTCGATCTTTTTGATGATAACCTGAGGCTGACCAAGCTGCAGTTCATATCCTTCGCGCCTCATGGTTTCCACAAGAATGGAAAGGTGCAGAATGCCTCTTCCAAATACCATCAGCGCTTCCGGCGAATCGGTCTCCTCAATCCGCATCGCCAGATTTTTTTCAATTTCCTTAAAAAGCCGCTCCCTGAGATGGCGGGAAGTTACAAACTTGCCTTCACGTCCGTAAAATGGAGAGTTGTTGATGGTGAACAGCATGCTCATGGTAGGCTCATCAATCTGCAAAGGCATCAGCGCATCGGGCGATTCAAAATCGGCAACAGTGTCTCCGATTTCAAAGTCATCAATACCCAGGATGGCGCAAATCTCGCCCGGATATACATCGGATTTCATTTTTTCTTTGCCCAGCCCTTCAAAAACGTAGAGTTCTTTAATCTTCGATTTGAATATCCGCCCGTCCTGCTTAATCAGGGAAACATTCATGCCCCAGCGCAGCACGCCGCGGGATAGACGTCCAACCGCAATTCGTCCCACATAAGAGGAATAATCAAGCGAAGTTATCTGCATCTGGGTGTTGCCTTCCGGAAAAACCGGAGCCGGGATGTACTCGATGATGGTGTCGAGCAGATAGCTGATGTCCTCGGCCGGTGTTTTCCAGTCAGCCGACATCCATCCCTCTTTCGAGGAGCCATAAACGGTGGGGAAGTTAAGCTGTTCTTCGGTGGCATCCAGATTAAACATCAGATCAAATACAGACTCCTGAACACCTTCGGGATCGCAGTTGGGCTTATCTACCTTGTTAATTACCACTATGGGTTTAAGGTTCAGGGCCAGAGCTTTTTGCAGCACAAAACGGGTCTGGGGCATCGGGCCTTCAAAAGCATCTACCAGAAGCAGCACACCATCGGCCATGTTGAGAACACGCTCTACCTCACCACCGAAATCGCTGTGTCCCGGTGTGTCAATGATGTTGATTTTAATTCCCTTATAGCGAACCGAAACGTTTTTGGCCAGGATGGTGATCCCCCTCTCTCGTTCCAGATCGTTGCTGTCGAGAATAAGTTCACCCATATCCTGGTTCTCACGGAATAACTTTACCTGGTGAAGTATGCGATCAACCAGGGTGGTCTTGCCGTGGTCAACGTGGGCAATAATTGCGATGTTGCGGATGGAACGGGACATGTGTAAGGGAAGTCTTTGAAAAGTCGATCATTCTAACACGTGCTATCGCGGCGCAACATGAATTCTCCAGCTCATTTCGTGGCTGCACGCTTGCGGGGCCCATATCCGGACGCATGATAGAATCCGCGCCGTTTTCAAGCGGAGAAATTCCATGCTCGCAATCATTGGCGGCACCGGCCTGACACAGTTGTCCAGCCTCGAAATCGTCCGCCGCGAAGTCGTTCGCACTCCGTACGGCGAGCCCTCCGGCGCGCTGACGTTCGGATCCCTGTGCAACAAACCGGTCGTGTTTCTTGCGCGGCATGGCTACGGCCACACGATTCCGCCGCACAAGGTGAATTACCGGGCAAACATCTGGGCGCTCAAGGAAGCAAAGGTTGGCGCCATTGTATCGGTGGCTTCGGTCGGTGGCATTCGCGAAGACTATGTACCCGGCGCGCTGGTGATCCCGGACCAGATCATCGATTACACCTNNCCTGGGGGCGCGAGAGCACCTTTTTTGACAGCGTCGACAAGCCGGTCCGTCATATCGACTTTACCCGCCCGTACGACGAGGTACTGCGCAAGCGCCTGCTGGTCGCGGCGGCTTCAGCCGGCGAGGCGGTCTACAACGGCGGTGTCTACGCAACGACTCAGGGNNCGACCTGGTCGGGATGACCGGCATGCCGGAGGCGTCTCTCGCGCGCGAACTCAATTTGCCGTACGCGGCCATCAATGTTGTGGTGAATTGCGCTGCGGGCCGCTCTTCGAGTGAGCAGGGTATTCATTTTGACGACATCGAGCTTGTCCTGCAGGATGCAATGGTGCGGGTGCACACACTGCTGGAACATATCTGCAAGGATTAGGGGCGGTGCAGTGCTGCGCTGCTACAATCCCGCGCCGTTCAATTTGCGTTGCACAAATTCATGAAAAGAATCGAAAACGCTTTCGAGCACCTGCTGTTTTCCAGCCGCTGGCTGATGGCGCCGGTCTACTTCGGGCTGGTGCTGGCCATGGTCGTTCTGCTGATCAAGTTCACCAAGGAGGTTCTTGGCATCTTTGGCAGCATCATGACGGCGACGGGAGGGGATTTGATTATCGGGGTGCTGTCGCTGGTGGACATCGCGCTGATAATGAATCTGCTGATCATCATCATGTTCAGCGGCTACGAAAACTTCGTTTCCAAGATGGATGATCTGCATAACCATCGTGATCGTCCTGACTGGATGGGGCACATCGGCTTTTCGGATCTCAAGATCAAGCTCATCGGCTCGATTGTTGCCATTTCCGGGATCGAGTTGCTCAAGGGGTTCATGAACGTCGATAACCTGAGTGATCGTCAACTCGGATGGATGGTCGGCATCCACATCACCTTCCTGCTTTCGGGTGTGCTGTATGCGCTGATGGATCGGTTGCACGGCAGCAAGGGGCACTGAACGGCAGGTCTGAATCCGCCGGGCCTGATCGGTTTTCGGGGCGGCTCGGGAGAGCCGCCCCGGTTGCGTTTACACCTGCAGCATGTCGATGAGTTCCTGCTCGATGCGTACAACGCGGGCGTCCTGAGAAAGACCTCCCCCGGTGAGAAGAAAGGTGTCTTCCACGCGTTCGCCCAGCGTTGCGATTTTCGCGGTTTCCACGCTCACGCCGTGCTTCGCGAGTACATCCGCGACATCGTAGAGCAGGCCGGGGCGGTCTGAGGCTGTGAGCGACAGGATGTGGTGGCGGCCGGCTTCGTCCGCACGCAGGCTGACCTTGGGGGTGACCGGGAAGTGCCTGACCTGGCGTGACAGACGCCCGTTTGCGGGGCGTTGCGGTTCGTCGTGGTTTGCCAGCAGGATGCCGAGCTCGTGTTCGATCAGGGCGACGATGTCGCGATAGCTCGCACCGCGACCACTGTCCTGGAGCATGAAGCTGTCCAGTGCATAGCCGTGGCGGGTGGTGTGCACCT
>DJVU01000014.1 GCA_002441345.1 Bacteroidales bacterium UBA6248 | reverse complement strand
TCGGATTCATATCCGCCTGAGGCGGCCACGAGTTCAATTCTCGTCTCTGCTACAAAATCATAAGGTTGTCCGATCATGGCAACCTTTTTTTCTATTCATGAATTTATCTTTCACTTCTGTCTTCTGTCTGGAGTACGCATACACTGACTATACCTATGGAATATGTTGTTTATGTTTTATATTCAATACGTTACGACAAAATTTATATTGGATATACTTCAAATCTGATTGAACGGTTCAAATCCCATAACGTCCTGGGAAAGAAAGGGTGGACAATCCGGTTTCGGCCGTGGCAGGTTGTTAATGCAGAAAATTATTGTGATCATGCCTTTGCAATGCTATGGGCCCGCTTAATCAATGGAGTGAAAAATAACATACAATTAAACTGCCCCTTATTTCTGCTGCCGGATATCCATTATTTTGAAAATCCTGCTGCCATGTTCCAGATTCAGGGTGATGGTTTCTCCGGCTTTCCTGTTTATCAGCAGGCGGGCTAGAGGAGAAGTAAAAGCAATTTTCCCTTTTTTAAGATTGGCTTCGTCCACACCGACAATCTGAAACTGCTGAGATTGCTCTGTGTTTCCTATCTGCAAAGTAACAAAGTTGCCGAAACGAACCGTTTCGGGCATACTCTCTTCCGGTTCAATCACTTGTGCGGATCCGATTCGGGTTTCCAGCATTTGCAGCCTGGTGTTTAAGACCGCTATGGCATTTTGTTTATCATGATCGTTGCCTGCCACAAGTTGTTTTAACTCCAGCAGCAATATCTCTTTTTCTTTTAGAAGAGCTTCCATGCCTGCAGGAGTGACGTAATTTGGCACACCGTCGGGCAGGTCGGCACGAGGAGGCACAAATGGCGATTCACGCTGATCGTCTTCGTTGACAAATGCTCTGCTCATCTTTCTGGATGGATAACCGGCCTGCCTCCTTCAGGCCGGCCTGTCGTTCTTTTGCTTAAAATAAGATTTCAATTCTTAACAAAATTAGCAATCCATCTGAAAAAGAGGCTGTATTAGCAAGTAAAATTTGCCCGTGTAACGGAAGTTACAGCGCTGCTTAAGGTCTTGATAAACATTTCGGTTCAGGATGATGACATCTTCGTAATTGCATCCGTAATTTATCGGAGATCAAACATGCGGTGTTTTTGATCTTCATAACCGGAAACCGTTATTGAAAAGGTTGCAGGTTCGGTAAAAAAAAAGTCCGGTTTCCCGGACTTTCGTTTAGTTAACTTTTTTCTTGCCCCACTTAATGAGCACAGCCTGAACATCCTTGAATTTAATAGGTTTGGGAAGGTAGTCGACCATGCCGGTTGCAAGGTACCGTTCGCGATCGCCGGGCATAGCATTTGCTGTTATGGCAATTATTTTCGGTCGCTCGGATTCGGGGTATTTTTCGCAGATGGCTTTAGTGGCTTCCATGCCATTCATAACAGGCATCTGGATGTCCATAAGTATGATGTCGTATTTTTTGCGTTCCATCATTTCAAGAACTTTTCGTCCGTTTTCCACGGCATCGATTTTATAACCCATTTTGCTAAGCAGGGTAATGACCAGATCCTGATTGGTAATATTGTCTTCTGCAAGAAGAATGCGCATCGGAAGTTTGGCGGCCAGGTTTTTATCGATGTTGTGATCGGCCAGGTTGCTCCGGCGGTTGCGTGATTCGGCAATGACCCTTAGTACTTCTTCAAAAAGTTCAGCCAGTTTAATGGGCTTCGAAAGCTGGGCATCAAAAACATCGGTTGGCAGTTTATTAATTTTTCCAAGAGAAGTTAACATAATCAATGGGATATCGCCTTTGAAAGGGAGATTTTTGATTGCTCTGCCAAGCTCAAGTCCGTCCATGGAAGGCATTTGCATGTCGATGACTGCCAGGTCGAAAGGTTCTTCCTCGTCTTCAATAACTGTCAGTGCTTCCTGCCCCGATTTCGCGGTAAAGGGCAGCATTCCCCAGGATTCAAACTGAAGAGTAAAGATGTGCCTGTTGGTTTCATTGTCATCAACGATCAGAACCCGGCTGTTTTTTAGTTCCGGGATCTGGCCTCTGACATACAACTTTGTTTTCCCGATTCCGGATGTTCTCATCCTGGCGGTAAAGAAGAAGGTCGAACCTTTCCCAACTTCGCTTTCAACCCATATTTTACCGTCCATCATTTCAACCAGATGTTTGGCAATGGCAAGTCCAAGTCCGGTTCCGCCGTAACGGCGGGTGGTGGTTGAGTCGGCTTGTGTAAAAGCGTCGAAAAGGATTGGCAGTTTTTCCTTCGGAATTCCTATTCCGCTGTCGCGGACGGAAAACTGCAGGATCTGGTATCCGTCTTCATCCCTCATTTTTTCTATGGAGATAAATACTTCGCCCTCTTCGGTAAACTTGATGGCATTGTTTATCAGGTTGATCAGAATTTGTCTCAGGCGGGTGATATCGCCGATAAGGAATGGCGAAACATCGGGCTGAATGAGGTACAGAAGGTCAATGCCTCGCTCGATGGCTTTCTGTGCAAACAGATCAAGCGCATCTTCAATACAGTTTCGCAGTTCAAACGGTGCCTCTTCAAGCGTCATCTTGCCCGATTCAATTTTCGAGAAGTCAAGGATGTCGTTGATGATGGTCATAAGATTATCGGCACTAATCCGGAGAGTTTCAACGAAATTTTTTTGCTCAACCGTAAGGTTGGTGTCAAGCAGCAGGCTGGTCATACCGATTACTCCGTTCATGGGAGTGCGGATTTCATGGCTCATCATAGCCAGGAAGTCCGATTTCATCCGGTTTTCCCGTTCAGCATCTTCCTTTGCCTGAATCAGATCCTGTTCCTGTTTTTTCAGGTATCCAAGATGTTTCAGTTCGTCTTCGAGTCTCCTGTTCTCTTCGCGCAACTGCTGAATAATTTTTAGGGAGTCGGCTTGTAAGGGGTTGTTTTCCATGTATTTGAGTTGAAGTGCTACAACCTGGTACTTATCTTATCCGTTTACGGGAAACGAAAGCTCTAAGTTAAGGATATTTATTTTTAGTAGTCAAAGTTAACACATCCCGGTCAAAAAAAAGTAAAGTGTCAGGAGTTTATACCCGAAATTGCCAAATGTAACGGGCATTTGAGCCATATTATTCGTAATCGGCAAAAAAAAACTGCATTTGTTGCCTTCGCAGCTGCGGTGTTTTATACTGCAAAGGGCAAAAAGTTATGTTTTGCAGCCGGAATTCGCCTGTATGACTGCTTTGTCAGGAGTTCTCAGTCTCTCTGCTGAGTTTGCCGGCGAGATACTTTCCGGTATGGGAGTTTTTTTCCTTAACGAGGTCTTCCGGTAATCCGGCAAATACGAGTTTTCCGCCTTCTTCTCCGCCTTCCGGTCCAAGATCTATTACCCAGTCGGCACATTTAATCACATCCAGGTTATGCTCGATCACGATGATGCTGTGTCCTTTTGCAATAAGTGCATTAAACGAAGCCAGCAGTTTGCTGATGTCGTGGAAATGCAGTCCGGTTGTGGGTTCATCAAAGATAAACAGGGTTGGAGCTTCGGAGCTGCCTTTGATAAGGAAGCTGGCCAGTTTAATACGTTGGGCTTCACCTCCGCTGAGTGTATCGGATGATTGCCCCATTCTGAGGTACCCGAGTCCGGTTTCTGCCAGTGGTCTCAGCTTTTGAAGAATGCGGTTTTCGATATTGTTTCCGCGCGCATTTTTTTCGAAAAGTGCAATTGCCTGATCGATAGTTAGATCGAGGATATCTGAGATGCTGTGTCCTTCGTAAGTTACTTCCAGTACTTCTTCTTTAAACCGCTTGCCCTTACAGCTCTCGCAGGTGAGGTGGATGTCGGCCATAAACTGCATCCCGATTTCAACCACGCCTTCGCCTTCACATTCTTCACAGCGGCCACCTTCGATGTTAAAGGAGAAAAATCCGGGTTTATAGCCCCGGGTTTTAGCCAGGGGCTGGTCGGAAAAGAGGCCTCTGATATCGTCGTAAGCTTTCACGTACGTAGCAGGATTTGAGCGCGAAGAGCGGCCGATCGGGTTCTGGTCGACCATCTCCACTTCGCTGATCCGGATGTAGTTTCCTTCCAGGCGGTCGTATAATCCGGTGCGTTCACCGAAGCCTCCGTACATTTTTTTTAGTACGGGATACAAAACCCGTTTTACAAGGGATGTCTTTCCCGAACCGCTTACTCCGGTAACAGCCACCAGCACATTCAGCGGGAATTTCACATCAATACCCTGAAGGTTGTTTTCGCGTACTCCGAAAAGTTGTATGCTGTCGCGCCATTTCCGTCTCACGACAGGAACGGGAATTTTCAGTTTATTGGTAAGATATTGTGCTGTAAGGCTGTCTTTAGCTTCAACCAATTGCCCGAAGTTTCCTTCGAACATAATACGACCTCCATTTTCTCCGGCTTCAGGGCCAATATCAATAAGGTGATCGGCAGCACGCATGATTTCTTCGTCGTGCTCGACCACGATAACGGAATTACCAAGTTGATTGAGTTCCCTCAGCACCCGGAGCAAACGGTTTGTGTCGCGGGAATGAAGTCCGATGCTGGGTTCATCAAGAATGTACATTGATCCTACCAGGCTGCTGCCCAGAGAAGTAGCTAAATTAATGCGTTGCGATTCGCCTCCCGAGAGGGATGATGAAAGTCGGTTTAGGGTAAGATAACCCAGGCCCACATCGTCGAGAAATCTCAGACGGTTGGTAATTTCCAGGAGCAACCGGGCGGAGACATTGCGTTCAAAATCCTGCAATTCCAGATTTGTAAAGAAATCGAGAGCACCTGAAACAGGCATCAAAACAACTTCACTGATGCTTTTGCCCTGAACTTTTACGTAATTGGCATCGCTTCGAAGGCGTGTTCCGCTGCAGTCGGGACAAATTGTTTTTCCGCGATAACGCGAAAGCAGGACACGGTACTGAATTTTATACGTCTGTTGTTCTACAAACCTGAAGAAAGCATGAAGTCCCTGAAAATGCTTATTTCCTTCCCACACGAGCCTGCGTTGCGCCGGAGTAAGTTCATACCATGGCTTATGTACCGGGAAGTCGAATTTATAAGCGTTTTTTACCAGTTCATCTTTCCATTCGCTGAGTTTTTCTCCTTTCCAGCACGCGATTGCATCTTCATATACGGAGAGACTTTTATTCGGAATTACAAGATCTTCGTCGATGCCGATGATACTTCCGAATCCCTCGCAGGTTTTGCAGGCTCCGTAAGGATTGTTAAAGCTGAACAGGTTTGTGCCCGGTTCTTCGAAGATTATTCCGTCGGCTTCAAAACGGCTTGAGAATACTTCTTTTCGGATGGTTCCGTTATAGTCCAGTTCGCAAATGCATTCGCCGTTACCTTCGTAGTAAGCTGTTTGAACCGAATCGGCGAGTCGTTGCTTCAGGTCTTCATCTTCTTTATGAATGGATACCCTGTCGACAACAAGGCTGAATTCAAGGGATGTGTCGGGTGTGTTAGAGAGTACTTCTTCTATTCGCGAATACGTTCCATTGAATTTTACCCTGCTGAAGCCCTGTTGAAGGAGAATTCCAAGCTGGGTTTCCAATGTGCGGTTATGTTTAAGAACCAGGGGGCAAAGTATGCTCACCCGTGTATCCTCGGGTTGCGACAAAAGAAAATCGCATACGTCGGTTACCGTATCGCGTTTTACAAGTTTTCCCGAAACGGGTGAATAGGTTTTACCAATACGGGCAAACAGCAGCTTGATGTATTCGTATATTTCGGTTGATGTGCCAACGGTTGAACGCGGGTTTCTGGAATTAACCTTTTGTTCTATGGCTATTGCGGGGGCGATCCCTTTTATGTACTCAACTTCCGGCTTGCTCATGCGTCCCAGGAACTGTCGGGCGTAAGCACTGAGGCTTTCCACATAACGGCGCTGACCTTCGGCATACAGGGTGTCGAAGGCAAGAGAAGATTTACCTGATCCTGAGAGGCCGGTAATCACAACAAAGCGGTTGCGCGGAATCGCAAGAGAGATGTTTTTGAGATTATGAACTTTCGCCCCTTTTATCAGGATGTGTGTATCAGGGGTAACTGAGGTTTTATTGACAGAATTCATAGAATAGTTGGCACTTCAGACAGCAAAATTAGATAAAATTCGTGCGGGGACTTGATTTTATAATTTCATTTAGTGTATATTTGTGCTTCCTAAGGGCAACAACCCGCTGGCTGTTCATTATTTTTTTTCACCAAAATATACAGGAGGAACTTATCGGATAAACATTTACGCTTTCATTTACTAACATAAGGAGGCGTTATGTATGCCCAGTCAATTAGCGATCAAGAGCTGATTAACAGGTATTTATCTGGTAATGAATCTTGTCTGGAACAGCTCATTCACCGTCATAAGACAAAGGTTTATTCGTATATCATTATGGTTGTTAAAGATAAACAACATGCCGATGATATATTCCAGGATACCTTTATCAAGGTTATTAATACACTAAAATCAGGGAGTTACAAGGAAGAGGGTAAGTTTATCCAGTGGGTTATGCGAATTGCCCACAATCTTGTAATAGATCATTTCCGAAAAATCCGCCGGATTCCGATGGTCGACAGCCAGAACGATGAGTATAACATCCTCGATAACATTAAGGTTTACGATGAGTCGGTGGAGGAACGCATGATAACCGAACAGATTCATCAGGATGTTCGGGCTCTCATCGATTTTTTGCCGCCGGAGCAGCGTGATGTTTTAATTATGCGGCATTATGCCGACATGAGTTTTAAAGATATTGCGGAGCAGACCGAGGTAAGTATCAATACGGCTCTGGGCCGGATGCGCTATGCACTGATCAATTTGAGGAAACTGATCGAGAAAAATGAAATTTCACTATCCGTGTAAGGCAGTTGTTTAAGGCTGAAGCAGGGAACCGTCTGGCTTTCCTGTTTTTTTCTGTTTTAAAAAAAAATATTCCCGGCTGTTGATAATAATCAAACTACAGGCCCGTTACTATTCTGTAAATTGAAACAAATCAAAAACAGCCTATGGCCCATAACTTTACCCTTAATCACAAACAAAGCGAATTGAAGATGCAGGAAGGCGGGTACACCCTAAAAAATATCAGGACAAGCCCCCTGAATGATACTCCGGATGATTCGCTGGTCAGGAATCTGCTGAATTATTCTAAAGCCATGATTGCTGTACCAAACCCTGTAACGGGTAATTTCAGCTTTGTGCTGCTCAACTGAACCTTTTTTGTGTTGATTGATAACAGCCGCATTCCATATACGGGATGCGGCTTGTTTTTGTCTGGCAAAACTGGTTGGCAGATCTTAACTTTCTATTCAATGTATGGATTTATCACCGGTTAACGGCCGATGATCTCTGCAACCGCATTGCGGAAGAGAGAGATAGTGGTTTCTTGTGTTAAACCGTATCCCGTGTTTATTATGTAGATAAAAATGGCATCCTGTGCGGGAAAATAATATAGTCCGGAACTATAGCCCGGGTCGGCACCGGCAATCCCCCAGGCATGGGTTCTGCCTCCGGCGAAAGTAAAATACTCCTGCACGCATCCGTAACCATACTGTCTGCCACCGATAGTATCGTTATGAAATTGAGTCATCTTATCCAGCGAAGCCGGAGACAAAAGTACTTTCCGTGAAAAAAGTGCATCAGCGAAAAGATATACATCGTAAATGTCAGAATAAATGCCGTTGAAACCATTCCCGAATCCGGTATTCCAGTGTGAAATGTTTTCAAGTCCGCCATCGCCGTTCAAATTTCCGTAGCCCTGAACTACTCCCGAAGCCGGAAGTGCATCGTGCCAGTAATACCTGGTATTGTTCATGTTGAGCGGGGAAAACAGCTCGCTGCGCATGGCGAGGTCGTGCGGTATATGCGAAGCCTGTGCAACCGCTATACTTAGAAGTATGCTGTTGGTTGCGGAATATCCGGCGGTGTCGGCAGGTCTGAACTTAAAAGCGGCATCCTCGTTTTCGGCAAAATCAAGCAATTCATCCGCGAACCATGTTCGCACCGGATTTTGCATGATGTGCAGCTGGAAATCCCGGCTCCGCGTAACATCGAAAAAGCCCGATGTTTGATTCAGAAGATTTTCGATTTTTATTTGCTCCGTGCCGTTGTCGAGCTTTTTCAGCAATTCATCCGGGATAAATCTTCCGATCGGGTCGTTGGGCGCCATCAGACCTTTTTCCATCAGTCTTAAAGCTGTAACGGCAAGCATCATATCAGTTACACCAGGAAGGTTCGAAATATGACATGGCTGAAGCGGCAGACGGGAATTTAGGTCGGCATAACCTTCGGACCCAATAAATATTCCGCTGCTGTCGCTCACCAGTAAAGTTATCCCGGGAATGCCTCGTTTTGTGTATTTCTGAAGTATTGATGTGTAAAGCTGTGAATTGGAGCTGGTTTGCCAGAGTGTATCGTTCTCAAGTGTACAGTCAGTCAAACCGGGTCTGTGCAGGGCTTTGTCGCTGCAGGCTATAAACAGTTGTGCAGCCAGCAGAAGCATTAGAAGTTTCAGGAAACCGGACATGGGAGTTGTTTTAGAGATGGGCCTGATTTACCGCCCGTATTTTTAAATAGTGTGAATTGTAATCCAACGGATAAAATACCCCAGGGTAGCGGCTCAGCAAAGTTTTCATCGAACGGGTACTGCAATCTGTAGTCGTAATTGATGAAAATACGGCGTGTATTATAATTATAGCCTGCATCGTAACCGATTCCGAACCCGGCTCCTGCTATCAGATGAGGTCTGCCTGTTGTTTTTGTTTCTTTCCATGCACCGGCGTCCTGTACCATATACTCTGTGAACCGGAAGGAATGGAGATAGCCTGCATGAATGGAAACCTGAGCTGAAAATTTTCCGGTATACCGGCGGTATCCTGCCTGAGTTGTGAGAGCGAAAGCCTGCTGGAGGTGCTGGTGATAATGATAGGAAATCCCGGCATTTTGAAACCATTTTCCGGTATAAACCCTGCTGCCGCCAAGGTCGATGGTATTTATGTTCCGGAACATGGGATTTTTCAGGGTTTCCTTCCATCCGAATTCATACGTCAGGGCAATGCCCGGATGCAGGGGAGGCTTAAACAGCGCACCGAATGTTTCCGGAAACGGAAGGGTGGCATGGTTTGATAAACTCAGTGCGAAAGGTTTGGATTTCCAGGCCTGAGACTGCACTGCAGCCGGCATAAGCAGAAGTAATGCCGGTATTACTATGCGTAAGAGACTTTTGTGCACAGGGAGTTGATTTTGGCAGGTTAAAATGTTTGCGTGGAATTAATGCAAATATACTTTTGTTTTAAAAGATCTCAGCAGCGGAGGTGCGAAATCTGCAGGTCTGCTTCTACGCTTTACTAATAAGAAAAGCCGGATTTCGGATAGTGTTGGCCCGGCTTTTGTAAATTTGCCGCTACAGAGTTCATCCCTGTATCCATACAAACCAATTCGATGCAAAAAATCCCGCAGAATTCGGACAATAATTCCGTTATAAAACCAAAGGTGCTGATTTTTGGGGCAGGACCGGCAGGTTTGCGGACTGCATGGGTTCTGGCTCCCTTTTGTGATGTTCATCTTTTCGAGAAAGAGTCGATGCCCGGCCGGAAATTTATGGTGGCAGGAAAAGGCGGTCTCAATCTTTCACATTCCCCACCTTCCAGTGGAATGGCATCCGTATACAGTCCGCCTGGATTTATGAATGCGGCTCTGGAAGTTTTTTCTGTGAAAGCCCTTCAGGACTGGATGAATGAGCTGGGAGCAGGTGTTTTTACCGGTAGCAGTGGTAAAATATTCCCTGAAAAGGGCATTACTCCGCGGATGATACTCCAGGCAATTATTACATCACTGGAAGAAAGGGGATGTACAATACATACCGCTTGCTCGCTTCAATCTATCGATACCGCTGATTCCTGCACAATTTTGCAGAATGGCGTTAAAGTCAAGCTGTCAGCAGATTACATTGTTGTCGCTCTGGGAGGTGCATCGTGGCCTCAAACAGGATCCGACGGAAAATGGACAGGTATCTTTCGTTCGCATAGTATAAAGACACTACCATTCCGGCCGTCGAACTGTGGAGTTAATATAAGCTGGCCTGAAAATTTTGTACAACATCATGCGGGTAAGCCATTGAAGAATATCCGCCTGAGCTGCGGAGAGAAATCAAGTGCCGGCGAGGTGCTTATAACCCGTTACGGACTTGAAGGCTACGCTCTGTATCCGTTGATACCCTCGCTTCGGAGGATGGAAGAGGAGGGGATGCCGTTGCAGCTGATCATTGACCTGAAGCCTGTAAACGATCCGTTGCAGCTGGTTTCGCGCCTTGGGTTGAAGCAGGCGGAATCCGGGAATTACCGCCAGGCCTTCGGACTGCAGCCGCATAGTCTGGCGCTGGCAAAATTGCTGACCGAAAAGAATACGTTTGAAAATCCCTTGCTGTTCGCCGGTGCAATAAAATCGCTTTCCTTGCAGGTTCTCTCCCTGCGCCCGGTTGAGGAGGCTATTTCAACCGTTGGAGGGTTGGCATTGGAAGAGGTAAATTCGGATTTGTCGCTGAAGAAATTGCCGGGGGTTTATGCAGCAGGAGAGATGCTCGACTGGGATGCGCCAACAGGGGGATGGCTTATTCATGGCTGCTTTGCCACCGGCAACCATGCGGCTCTCTCCATTCTGAAGAGGCTTGGGATTCCTCCCGTTGTTTGAAAAGCAGACATAAAAAAACGGGCGCTGAAACCAGGCCCGCTCTCTTTTTGAAAATTCAATCAGATTTCCGGTTCAATTATTTTTTCATCCGAGGCTGTGGCTTCTTCCATCAGAATATCATAAGAATATCCGGAGCCAAAGTCCTTATTAAGAACAATTTTTCCTTCGAATGTCACGACGGATCCTTTGCGAACGGCGTCCAGTGTGGTAATGGTAAGGTCATAGTTATCGCCTGCCCCGGTTCCATCCTGAATATGTACCCAATTACGGTTCATGATGTTTTGGTTAACCTTGACGGCCAATCCTCTTATTTTAACGGTTTTGCCTTCATACTTGCTGCTGTTGCCAAAAAGTTCGCCTAGGGTAATGCCGTCTTCCACATGTTCAATTTCAATACCCTGCATTCGGTCAGGGTGCAGGCTGCCTTTCGACTGGGGCTGGGCTGGCATGACAAGCGTATCGGATGCGTCGTCAACAAAGAGTATGGAAGCAAAGGTTCTTCCAAGCTCGCGGCTGTTAAAATCTTTCATTTCCATACCGCTGCTGAAATAAATTACATCGCCCGGTTTGGCATCCCTGGCGGTGACGGCAATCCAGAAGCTCTTATTGTTTTCAAAAACCTCCAGATACGTATAATTTGATGTCTGAATTACATCGATTACTTCTACAGCATGTACGCCCTCAGGAAGGGTTTGTGCGGACTCCGACACTTTGCCCCTGTTGCATGATGCAATAGTTACTGAAAGTAAGGTGATTATTAAAAATGGCAAATAAAATTTCCTGCTGATGTTTCTCATTTTAATTGTTTTTAGAGTTGATTTTCCCAATTACTTTTAAAATGACAAAAATAGGCAGGAATTGTTCATTTTCAGCACACGAACAATACCTGTTATAAATCAGTCTGAAATCTTACTAATCAGGATTTTCTTGCTGAGGTTGTATCCTTCTCCGCTTAGCTGAATAACATAAATGCCCGGCTTCAGTTTCTGGTGTTCAGTAATTAAGGCAAAAAGCAACTGATGTGCACCACCGGAGATTCTTCCGGTTGGATATCTGCTTATTACTAATCCTGAGCCAGATATTAGCGAAAGAAGGTAGTTGCCGGCAGCGGGTACCGAAAACTTTACAATACTCCTTTCAGCAGAAGGATTAGGGATTACATCAAGCAACAGCGGGTTTGCTGTCTGATACCTTGCCTGGTCGATAACAAAATGGAAATGCATGTTGTTGTTATTTCCGTCAACCAGGGTGTCGGCAAATACGGTTCCGGTCCCGGAGTAAATACAGGAGCCCTGATAATATCCGTAAACCACATTGCTTACGATTACGGAATCTTCCAGAAGCATTGCTGTATGATATGTCTGTCCGGGTCCGTTAATCTGTATGCTGCACGGGTAAATGGCATTGCCGTTTTGATCGGTTGCTTTTACGATAAGATCTCTTCTGAACGGAACGAGGCTGAAACTGATGTCTGTGGTTGTAAGTCCCGGTTCGACCAGAACATTTTGTATTACAGCGTTTTGTGTCCATATATGTGTTGCGGTTACATCATATACTCCGTTTTCAATCTCAAGGTAATAAAACCCATTATCCGACGGGTGAGTGGTTTGGGTGCCGGCTATTACGGTTACTTCCGTAAGATCGTAAACACTGCCTTCAATGGTAACATATCCCTGAATATAGCCCGTTGACGGAAGCGGCACCAGTACAAAACTGACATTAGAAGTAGTATTGCCAGCAGTAACGCTAATGCTGCTTCGTATTTGTGGTGTATATCCCTGCAGGGATGCTACCACATCCCACGTGCCTCCCGGAACCTCAAGGATATAATTGCCGCCCTGGTCCGGGCTGGTTGAATAACTTCCTGTGGAAACAGTAACATCGGTAACGTTACCGGAACCACCTTCTAGGGTTACTATGCCCGAGATAAATCCGGTTGTCGGCATGGGATCAAGGAGAAAGTCAATGCCAGTGGTTGACTGATCTTCAAGTACCGTAACTCCGGTTTGAGTACCCGGATAATATCCCTCGAGGGTTGCGGTTACGGTATATGTTCCGGTAGGTACAGTCATAAAGTATATTCCGGTAGGGTCTGGAAGTGTGGAAACATTGCCGGCGTTAACCACAACCTGGGTTACGTTTCCGTTGCCACCGTTCAGGGTAACCTGCCCCTGAATGCTGCCAAATGAAGGATCCCAGGCTCCCAGCGTACCGTCGAGAAGCAGGTTCTGGGCGTAAATATCAGAGGCTCCGTTGCGGTTGTCCTCCCAGGCTGTAATCCATTGATTATTCTGAAATTCGTTGATGACGGTATGGACTTTTGATGAGGCGGCTGTTGATACCGGAACCTGCTGACCGGCCCAAACGAAGCTGCCATCGGTTGCTATGCGCATGGCATAAAGGCTGCTGTTAACCCCTGAGGTGGCGACATCCAGAAGGAGGATCATATCGGTAGGGGTGTTGCGTGCAGCCAGAGGGGTAATGCTCAGGTCGGAGAGCGGAATAAACGTCATGCCGTTATTGCCCCAGAGACTGGTTCCGGATGAGCTGAACTTTTGCCCGTAAATTCCTTTCTGGCTTTGCAGGCTGTTCATTTCGTTCCAGAAGACGAATACCTCCTGTGATCCGGGGGGAAGGGCAAGTTGAGGATAAAAATGGTTGTAGCCGGAGGCAGAGGATGCCTCAATCCCGTTTGCAGGCCAGGTCACCTGTCCGGAAGAATTAACATGGTTTACCCATACCGAAGCCATCTGGTTATTGTCGCGATCATCGTGCCAGGCAATATAAAATCCGTCGCTGCCATCGTTGATAAAGGGGAAAATTTGTGTCCAGGCGGAGATGCCTCCCGCATTGGAAATCAAAGCCGGGCTTGTCCAGACCGGTGCTCCGGAAGCATTGTATCGTTGTGCATACACGTGGCGGGTAGGAGAGTATGACGGTCCCGAGTCGTCAAAATATTTCAGGATGATATCATCGCTTCCTATGGGCAGCATCTGCGGCCACGTAAGCGTGTTGGATGAACTGAGTGTTATGCCGTTTTCTCCCCATTGTTTCACTCCGGCAGGATTAATTTTCTGAAGTATAATATCCTCACCCGACATCCAGGCAAAAACAGCATTTCCTGATGCAGTTGCGACAACCTTCGGAGAAGCATTGAAGTTACTGTTGCTGGAGAGGGCAATTCCGTTGTTTCCCCATACGAATAATCCGTCCGGAGAAATCCTGTAAGCATAGGCATTGTTGTTTCCATTCCGGATGTCCTGCCAGGTAAGTATACAATGCCCCGTATTGTCAGCGGCCATATCCCAGTCGGTAAGCCATGAGTCCGACTGGTTCGTGCTGATAACAATTCCTCCGGAAGGCCAGATGGCTTCGCCAAGGCTGTTTAAACGTTGCAGCCGCACGTTATAATTACCCGTTTCGTTCGAAAAAAAGCCAATGTAAGTGTCGCCATTAGAGCAGGTGGCAATTTTTGGTATTGCCTGTTCGCCGGGAAGAGAAGCAATGGGGTTATTGACGGCGGGATTGGTGCTCCATTGTGCATAAATAGAAAAAACAATCAGCAGGGCTGACAGAAGAAGTGAAATTTTCTTTTTCATTCCGGGGTGAATTTTGCAATATAATACTTAGGAAAATGCCTGCACCAGACCAATAATTCAATGTTTTACAGCAGGTTGCAGCAATATTAGAAGTGGAAAAATTGCTCCTGCTTGTAAGGTATTCAGCGGGTACAAGATAAGAATATTCGGTTATAAATATTCAATTTGTTATTGATTTTTTCAGCATATAGGCACTATTTCTCCGGGGCGAATTCCGAACAGGATAATTATTTCAGGAAATTCCCGGCTGGTAATGAAAATTTGTGAACAGACCGGCTTATATGACTATTATTGTATATTCGCATGTCAATACCAGATCGGATGGATTTTAACGGAAAATGCGTTTGGATAACCGGTGCAGCATCGGGGATGGGTAAGGCGCTTGCTATTGAACTTGCCGGATTCAGGATCCGGTTGATTTTGTCGGACCGCGATGAAGACGGCTTGCATGAGACGGCCAGGGAGGTGACTCAGAAAGGTGCGGATGTGCTGATCAGGCCGTTGGATATGTCGGACTGCAATGCTGTTGCATTTGCTGCAGAGCAGATGCTTTCAAAGGTTGGGCGAATCGACTGTTTGTATCAGTTTGCGGGAATTAGTCAGCGTTCGCTGGTAAATGAAACGCCACTGATAAACGACCGCAGGATAATGGAGATTAATTTCTTCGGATCCGTTGCTTTGGCAAAGGCACTTTTACCCTCTATGATTAA
>DJVU01000032.1:13435-14615 GCA_002441345.1 Bacteroidales bacterium UBA6248 | reverse complement strand
ATCAGATATCAAAAAACCAGATGCATCTTGCTCCGGTTCCTCCATCCTGCGTCGTAACGGTTTTCAACAAAAAAGATCAGCAGGTCGGCATCGTAACGGTTTCCGGCAAACCAGATTTTTTTGTCTGCATCGTAGCGGTTCTCCACAAAATACCAGCGGCCATCGGTGTCCGCATCGTAACGGTTGGCAACTTTAAAAACAAGTAGATCGGCATCGTATCGATTTTTTACCACATATACCTTAAAATCAGCATCGTACCTATTTTCGCAGGAAAAAATTTTCTGAGCGTCCGCGAAACTTGCCGCTAAAATCGTGAACAGGAAGGAGACAAGGAGCTTTTTCATGAAAAGAGTTTTCCAAAACCAATCAAAAACAATGCCCTTTCGTCAGAAATCAAGGTAGAATTCTTTGGTAAGTTCCCTGTATTCAGGTGTATATGCATTGTCCTCTCCGCGAATGGCAAGTCTTTCGGTTGCAGTTTCGGTATCCGGATTTTTTACATATTCCATTAGCTTGCGATTGACGGGCCGGTGGGTATACGGACGAATTTCCAGAGAGCGGCTGAGATATAATCCGTTTTCCCTGGCAGTATCCAGAAAAAAGGCAGCCTCCTGAACGGGAAGCACCAGGCTTAGTTTACCTTCCGGTTTCAGCAACTGCCTGCTGTATGCTGCCAACTCCGGAAAAGGAAGTTCGTCGTTGTGTCTGGCTCTGTTGCGCGAAGGCAGGGGGGCTTTCAGCGAATTGACAAAAAATGGCGGATTGGTAATTATATGGTCAAACTGCGGAGGATTTTTCGAGACGAAGTCCTGCAGACTAAGGTTGAATGCCGTGAGCCTGCCGCTCCAGGGCGAACGGCTGAAGTTAAGGTGGGCAGCCTCAACCGAAGCTGCATCGATGTCGATCCCTATTATGCCCGCATCGCTTCGCTGCGCCGCCATCAGTGCGAGGATACCACAACCGGTACCTGTATCCAGAATGGTGCAGCTGCCTTTCACCGCGGCCCAGGCACCGAGCAATACGGAGTCGGTACCCACCTTCATGGTACATGCAGTGTCCTCAACGATGAATTGTTTAAAACGAAATGCCATGGCGGCAAAGATATGCATTATCCGGCCAACGGACGTTCGCTGAACGCAGCCTGCTTTTCGGGCTACGCTTAACGATTCACAAGTTTGTG
>DJVU01000032.1:0-13408 GCA_002441345.1 Bacteroidales bacterium UBA6248 | reverse complement strand
GTTGAAACATATTCAGGCTGGCCCGGATCACGGATGATTTGCTCCCGGATAAGGCTACCGGTCAGACTGGTAACGGAGAGTGTTGCAGTACCCTGAAAGATATTTCCCGGCTTTGCACGGAGGAAGAAACCACCGGAAACCGGGTTGGGGGAGATGGTAAACAAGGCTGATTTTTCATCGGTTAACTCTATGTTTGCAGCCGTCACCCCTCCGATTGAGGTTTCTATCATCAGCCCCCTTTCTCCGAAGACAAATCCGTTGTCATCGTCGAAAAACCAGGCGGCATTCAGGGCGGATGAGGTATTTGTGTTTAAAGGAAACCAGGTGTTGCCGCCATCGGTGGTTTTTTCCACGGTGCTGAACGGGCCTTCACCAATGGCATACCCGGTAAGTGAAGAGGGGAAGAACAGGGCTTTATATTCGATGGACACGGCTCCGGTCGCAGCTTGCGACCAGCTATTGCCATTGTCATCCGAATTCATGATTTTGGTTCCGCAGGTTACCACTATGGTTTCATTGCCCGGTAAGGCAATCCCGCCGGCAATATAAGAATCATCAATGATATGGATGGACCAGTTGTTTCCGCCGTCATCGGACTGGAAAAGTGCTGCCTGATTGTTGTATGACCCGGTGATCATAATTTCTTCTGCTGACCGGAGTGCTATTTTGTTGAATATTCCGTTTTCCGGAGCAATGTTTGTCCAGTTCTGCCCGCCATCCGTAGTTTTATATACCTCAAAATCTCCGGTTAGGATCCCTGTTTCTTCATCATAGAATATAATATCTTTTTGATAAATGGAAAAGCTGAGGCTGCCCGGACAAATGGTCCAGGTCTCGCCCCCATCGATGGTTTTATAGACAGAAAGCGTATCGCTGAACTGCTCTGTAAAGAGATAGCCCGTTGAATTGCTGATAAAGTGGAAATCCAGGGTTGCTGACCAGCTGTTTTGGAAGATATCTGTCCAGGTCTTGCCCCCATCGCTTGTTTTTAAAAGGCTGATGCTTGCCACCCCGCCGCTTCCTGTGTCGCCAAGAACAAATCCCGTAAGGGGATCCGTAAACTGTACCTTGTAGATTGCTCCTGTAAAAATCCGTTCGTATCCTTCTTCCCAGCTTTGCCCTCCGTTCGATGAGTGATAGATCATGCCATTATTACCTGCAGCAATTGCGGAGGTTGTTCCGGTGTATGTAAATGCATTGGTTGAATTCCACGGGAGCCAGGGCTGAGCGATTTCATTCCATGTTTCACCGGCGTCACTGGTCAGCAGTATTTTTGTCTGGTAATTCCAGGTTGCGCAGGCGATCATACCCTGCTGTTCGTTGAAGAATGCGAATTTCCCCGTATATGCGCTGCCTGGATCGGTGTATACCGGTGACCAGGTATTGCCGGCATCCAAAGTTTTATAAATATAACTATCGTAGTTTGACTGATCGGTGATTACGAATACAAAGCCGGCGGAATCATTTGTAAATATGCAGTCATCAATCCAGCCTGCCGGTAGGCCCAGGAAGATGGTGTCCCAGGTCCATGTGCTGCCTGCGTCACAAGTTTTCAATCCATTGGTTCCGGAATAAATGAAGCCGTTTAAACTGTCGGGAAAAATGATTTTTTTGAGCCCAGCCGTTGTGCCGCTTTCAATGGGAATCCATGTTTCGCCCTTATCGTCGCTTTTTAAAAGCAGTCCGTTTTCACCGCATGCAAATCCGACGGAGTCATTAATAAACTGAAGATGGTTGATGTATTGTGTTTCATACAAGGTATTTCCATGGTATTTAACAGACCAGGTGTCTCCCGCATCGGTGGTTTTTAATATGGTTTCCCTGCCACCGTTTATAAATCCGGTAGTTTCATCAATAAAGCGTATGCCCTTACCGGTGTAAAAATTGTTCATTCCGGCGGGATTAAGCATTATCGTCCAGCTGATTCCGCCATTGTCTGAACGCATTACGGTAGCGCCGGCTCCCACAGCCATCAAACTGCCGGAACCCGGAATCTGTGCAATGTCGTTGATGGTGTTTTCCTGGGGGACCGGAGAGACGCGCGACCAGGGTATTTGTGCGATAGCCGGGATATAGAGTATGATAAGGCTGATCAGAATTAATTGTATTTTCTTCATAGCGGATTTGAATAAACGTATTGATTCTAATTTGCTCTATCAAAGATATTGAAATAAAAACAATATTTAATTGTGATATCAGAACCAATGCGGGATGAAATACAGATTCAGTAGCTTTTACTGATGCGAATCGTGCTGATTTACATTGGTAAAAGTATGATAATTAGTTAGTTATGGTTCTGCCTGTAATACACTATTGAGCCTGAAAAACGATCAGAGCTTGTGGCAAACGGGAAATACGATTGCTGAAAGTATAGATGGGATTACGAACCGGTTATAAGGGTAGGGAATGCTGACTTTTATCCGGATTTATTCCAGGTACATCTCTATCAGTCCTTCCGGGGCGCGGATGCTAAGGGTGCGGTTTTCGCGGTCGACGCCGGTTATGATTTCGTCGCTGACAGGAACGAGGATTTCTTTTTCACCACGCATGATGCGCAGTATGGCCTGATGGGGGTATTCAAGCACCTCTTCTACAATGCCGGTGTCGCCGAATGCTTCATCAACGACACGCCACCCTTTGATTTCATGGTAGTAAAACCGGTTACCTGTGAGGGGAGGCAGCATTTCCACAGGCAGATACATTTCGCAACCGGTAAGTATGCCTGCTTGTTCAGGCGAGTCGATATCCATAAAGGTGAATACCGCATTGTTGTTGTGACGCAGCTGGATATCGGTAATAAAAAATGGAATCAGTTGTTCATTCATTCGAACGAAAACTGATTCCAGATTTATGTAGTCTTCCGGGTTGTCTGCATCAAGATTGACCAGAAGGGCTCCTTTGGAAGCAAAAAGTTTGAGGATTTTGCCCAGATAGAAATACCCTTCCATAGACTCGGAAATGGCCGGAATTACTCGGCGGCGGTTTCTTCGGCAGCTTCTGCTGCAGGTTCTTCTGTAGCTTCTTCAGCGAGTTCAGCAGCGGCTTCAGCGGTTTCGCCGGCAGCAGCCTGAGCTTCCTGCATGCGTTTCTTAGCAATGGCTTCAGCACGGGCTTCGTTTACCTTAGCTTCGGCTTCCAGACGCTTTTTGGCAGCTTCTTTTTCGCTCAGCTCAATGGCTTTAACGGCACTGCTGGTCTTGTTTTCCTTGGATTCTTTCCATTCGTTGAAACGAACTTCGGCAACTTCTTTGGTAAATGCGCCTTTTGCAACGCCTTTCATCAGGTGGTTGTAGAGCAGAACGCCCTTTTCGCTCAGGATGGCCTTAACGGTAGGGGTGGGGTCAGCTCCTTTAACAAACCAGTCGTAAGCTTTTTCGAAATTGAGATCAATCTCGGCAGGTTTCGCAACTGGGTTATACGTGCCAATCTTTTCGATGAATCTTCCATCCCGGGGTGCACGACCGTCCGCAATTACAATGTGATAAAAAGGCCTGCCCTTCTTACCATGACGTTGTAATCTCATTTTTGTTGGCATAAATCTAAAATTAAGTAGTTAAAACTGTGATTTTTGAAACAGGGGTGCAAAATAACGGATAATTTCGGACATATCAAAGAGTTGGAAGGATTTCTTTTTAATTTTCAAAGATGAGGTTGTGCTTCGGCTGGTCTCGGCTTCGCTCGACCACCGTCGCTCAGCAACCGAGGCTAAGGTTGAGGTTGAGGTTGAGTCAGGAAGTAAGAAGTGGGTAATTAGAAAAACTAAAAATTCCTTAACTATGGATTTCCCTCCTCAGGAATGGACTTGTCAATCCGCCATCCGCTCCCGATGGCCATCGGGACCACAATCCACAATCCGCAATCCAAAATCCGAAATCCGCGATCAAAACTCCTCCGGTTCCTCCATTTCTCCTGCCGGGATCGTGTCCGTTACCACCACCAACTCACGGGCGGGGCCTTTAAGATCAATAGCCGGAACCAGGCGGTCGTATTCTTCCTGCGTGATCCATTCCTTTTTAAGCATTTTGGAGGACACCAGTTCGTAATAAGCTTTCAGATGCTCTCGCAGTTCTCCGTTCTGATCGAAGGAATACCTGAATGCCTTCGGACGCGGAATTATGCTTGCCAGATAAATGGATTCTGCCAGCGTCAGCTTTGAAACGTCTTTGGCGAAGTAAAAGCGGGCAGCTTCGTTTACGCCATAGACCATGGGCCCGGTTTCTATTACATTGAGATATATCTCAAGCATCCGTTCCTTGCCAAGCAGTCGCTGCGATTCAATCAGCCAGGTAATAAGCATCTCCTCCAGCTTGCGCGTGATGTTCTTGTTGCGGTTCAGAAATACATTTTTTACCAGCTGCATGCTGATGGTGCTTCCTCCGCGGGCAAAGCGCTTTTCTTTTATATTGGTGATGATGCTTTCGCGGATGGCATCGGGGATAAATCCGTTGTGATGAAAAAATGCTCCGTCTTCCGAAGTCAGGATGGCGAATTTAAGGTAATCCGGGATCTGTTCAAGGCGCCGGAATTCAGGGTTTTCCGGACCAACCATAAAGGTTCGGACAGGCACTCCTTTTTCATAGGCCGTATATGCAAATTCATCTCCGATCCGCCTGAAATCCGTTGCTCCGAATCGTTCGATGCCAAATTCGTCCGATGTCAGTGCCGCATCAAAAACCAGGGAATCCGGAACGCTGGTGTCCAGGTCGAAATTGAGCCGGAAAGCCAGATTCCCCCTGACGCTTATTCCCGAAAGGTTGGTAAAAAGTCCGTCGGGCAGGGAAGCAAAGAAGACCGCTGCATCCAGCGCCGGCTCATTGATTTTTACGCGTATTCTCTCGCTTTCCGAATTATCGTAACGTGCAAAGAGATGAAACGATTGTTCGTTCCAGCTCAGATTTGCCGTACTGTCTGTTTCAGCATACGTTTTTCCCAGTCTCAGCCTGAAATTGGCTCCTGCTTTTCGCAAACGGACGTCATCGGCCGATATTTTTTCGTGGTTGATCCGAAAGTCCGAGGTGCGGATGCTGCCGCTGATTCCCGCGATTCCTGAAACCGAAGGGTTGTAGGTAAATTCCATCCGCAGGGAGTCGAATGCCAGTCGCAGACCTATACGGTGCTCAAGGTACGGAATCTCTACCGGTCGTAATCCCGGGGAAGCAAGGCAGACTCCGGCACTACGGTTCTTCGGATCAATTATTCCGCTCAGTTGCCAGACATTTGCTACGGTATCTTCCATCACATAAACGCTCGTTTGAAACCTGCGATCCTCAATGTTCAGATGGCTGACGCCGATTGTCACAAAATGCCGGTTGATGTCTGCTGAAGCCGTAAAGCCCCGGATGCGTATGTTTTCGGGTATTGAGCGGAATAAAAGGCCGAAAATCCGGTCCGTTATCTCACTGAAACCGGAATGCCCTGCAGTGCTGTCACTACCTGCCGTCCTGTCATTACGGCTTTTAAGCAAAAAAAGGTAATTGCTGTTGTCTCCTTCCCTGAAAAAGTTCAGGTGCGGGTTGTTTACTTCAATGTCAGTGAATCGGAGGTTCAGGGTAAGCAAAGACCATGGATTCACTCCGATCTGAATATGCCCGGCAGTCAGCAGCGTATCGCCCAGCGGAGGCCGAATGGCCAGTTTTTTGATGTTTACCGTGCTGATTCCTGAGAATCCGGCATCCGACCAGGAAATAAGGGCTCCTGTTTTTTCCTCAATGTGTTTTGCACGATCGCGCATTACCTGAATCAGCAGCTGGTCGCGTATCATAAAGCCGGTCAGAAGAATGATGCCTGCAGTTGCTGCAAGGGCGATCAGAACCGATTGCCTGCGCGAAAGTCCGGTGAGCATGGGGCCGTGGATTACTGTTTCGCAAAGATACGTCGTTTGTTCCTATGCTGCAGAAAAGATGCAAAGGGAGGGTGTCTTTATCTCCGGAGACATGAGAGAAATTGCCGGCAGGAGTTGTCAAAACTTATTAACACCGGCTGCCCCCTCCGGGCTTTTGCTTAATTTTACCCTGTTGATTCAGGATGTTCCAATATTCCCGCGCCGATGCGGACATTCTCCGGAACGTAAATCCTGCCGGTTTTTCATTTTTAATTTATCGGGTATTATTAAATGCCTGATTGTTATTTTTTTATGAGTCAATTTACACACCTGCATGTTCATTCCAAATATTCCATTCTCGACGGTGCCGCCGAGATCGGACAGATGTATAAAAAGGCAGTTGAAGATAAAATGCCTGCCATTGCCCTCACCGATCACGGCAATATGTTCGGTGTCTTCAAATTTGTTGCCGAAGCCGAAAAGTACAACCGAAAAGGGGAACCTCCGGTTATAAAGCCGATAGTGGGATGTGAGTTTTATATGGTTGAAGACAGGCATCGCAAGCAGTTTACACGCGACCTTAAGGATATGCGGTTTCACCAGCTCCTTCTTGCCAAAAATCAGGAAGGGTATAATAACCTTGTAAAGCTATGTTCGCTCGGATATATGGAGGGCTTTTACAGTAAGTATCCGCGCATTGATAAGGAACTGCTACTTCGACATCACAAGGGGCTTATTGCCACCACCTGCTGTCTTGCAGCCGAAGTGCCCCGGGCTATTATGAACAAGGGAGAAGAGGAGGGGGAACGCCTGTTTAAATGGTGGCTCGACCTCTTTGGTGAGGATTATTATGTCGAATTGCAGCGTCACGGCATTCCCGAACAGGATAAAGTCAATGAGGTGCTTGTCCGGTTTGCACGAAAGTACAACGTTAAAATCATTGCCACCAACGATACCCACTACGTGGAACAGGATTTTTACGAGGCCCACGATATCCTGCTTTGTGTGAACACGGGTGAAAAGAAGAGCACTCCTACCAACAGGGACTATAACGACGAGGACTCTTCCGTACGCGGGAAACGGTTTGCTTTTTACAACGATCAGTTTTTCTTCAAAACCACCCGGGAAATGTCGGATCTGTTTCACGACATACCCGAGGCAATCGATAATACCAACGATATCACCGGCAAGGTAGAGCTTTTAAACCTGAAGAAGGACATTATGCTTCCGCACTTTGCACTTCCGGAAGGCTATACCGATCAGTTCGAATATCTCTATCACCTTACCTATTCCGGCGCGCGTCAGCGATACGGCGATATTAAGCCGGAGGTGAAAGACCGTATTGAATTTGAGCTGGGAGTTATACGGCAGATGGGTTTCACCGGTTATTTTCTGATAGTTTCCGACTTTATCAAAGCCGGGCGCGATCTGGGCGTTTTTATCGGGCCGGGAAGAGGTTCTGCAGCCGGGTCGGTTGTAGCTTATTGCATTGGTATTACGAGTATTGATCCGGTAAAGTATAATCTGCTGTTCGAGCGTTTTTTGAATCCCGACCGCAAGAGCATGCCCGATATCGACACCGATTTTGACGATGAGGGTCGTCAGAAAGTGATTGATTATGTTGTGGATAAGTACGGCAGGAATCAGGTTGCCCAGATTGTCACCTTCGGAAGTATGGCTGCTAAAAGCTCCATCAAGGATGTGGCACGTGTACTTGATCTTCCGCTGAATGAATCGAATATGCTGGCGAAGCTGGTTCCCGACAGGCCTGGAATAGAACTGAAACGGGTAATGCAGGCTCCGCTCGAAGGCTCCGGAAGTCTGAAAGAAAAAGAAGGCCTTGTTTCCGAAGATCTAGAAGATGTTAAAAAACTGCGGGCTATAGCATCCGGCAAAGACCTTCAGGCAGAGGTGCTTCAGGAAGCCGTAAAGCTGGAAGGCTCCGTCAGAAGTACCGGTATTCATGCAGCCGGAATCATCATCGCTCCGACCGATCTGACCGATATTATTCCGGTTCACACTTCAAAGGAAACCGATTTGCTGATCACCCAGTTTGAAGGAAAAGAAATTGAGAATGCCGGGGTGATAAAGATGGATTTTCTTGGGCTGAAAACGCTTACAATTATTCGCGATGCCCTGGTTCTTATCGAACAGAATCACGGTTTCAGGCTGAATATCGACGAAGTTCCGCTGGACGATCCGCGTACCTTCGAGTTGTATCAGAGAGGCGAAACCAACGGAACGTTCCAGTTT
Organism: Bacteroidales bacterium UBA6248; assembly: GCA_002441345.1. Taxonomy (GTDB): domain Bacteria; phylum Bacteroidota; class Bacteroidia; order Bacteroidales; family Lentimicrobiaceae; genus Lentimicrobium. The sequence goes on along the minus strand of DJVU01000032.1, from coordinate 5,334 downwards.
GAGTCGGCCGGGATGCAGAAGCATCTCAGGGAACTGAAACCCGATAAGTTTGAAGACCTTATCGCAATGAATGCTTTATACCGGCCCGGACCTATGGAGTATATTCCGAACTTCATCAACAGGAAATTCGGTCGCGAAAAGGTAAGTTACGATCTTCCTGTAATGCAGGAATATCTGGAGGAAACTTACGGCATTACCGTTTATCAGGAACAGGTTATGCTGCTTTCGCAGAAACTTGCCGGCTTTACAAAAGGCGACGCCGACACCCTGCGCAAGGCCATGGGGAAAAAGGATAGAAAAACCCTGGATGAGAAGAAGGGTAAATTCATGGAAGGGTGTAAAAATAATAACCTCGACCTGAAAGCCTGCGAAAAAGTATGGACCGACTGGGAGTCGTTTGCAGCCTACGCATTCAATAAGTCACACTCTACCTGTTATGCCTTCGTTGCATTTCAGACAGCATACCTGAAAGCACACTATCCGGCCGAGTATATGGCCGCAGTGCTTACGCATAACCTGAGCGATATAAAGAAGATTACATTTTTTATCGACGAAACCAGACGTATGGGAATCCCGGTTCTGAGTCCAGACGTAAATGAATCGGGTTATAATTTCGCCGTGAATAAGAAGGGGGAGATACGGTTTGGAATGGGAGCCGTAAAAGGAGTAGGCGAAAATGCAGTGAATGCTATAATTGAAGAGCGGAATGCAAACGGACCGTTTAAAGATATTTTTGATCTGACGCTAAGAGTTAACCTCAGGACCATCAACCGCCGCAGCCTCGAAGCACTTGCCAAAGCCGGAGCCTTCGATACGTTCAGCAATTCGCACCGGGCACAGTACTTCTATCAGGAAAACCCCGACAATCCGACTTTTCTCGAGAAAGTGCTGAGACACGCCTCGGAACATCAGGCCCGTAAGCTGGGAATGCAGGCAAGCCTCTTCGGTGGTGAATCGGAAGTGGATATGCCCGATATCGAAATGCCGGAATGCGATCCCTGGAATAACTTCGAACAGCTGAAAGAAGAAAAGGAAGTTACCGGTTTTTATATGTCGGGGCATCCGCTTGATGACTATCGCCTCGAAATGAACTCTTTCTGTAAAAACCAGGTAAGCGATGTGCGCGAAGAGAATATCCGCCATTTTCTCGGTAAACAGCTCACACTGGCCGGTATCGTATCAGCTGCAAACGAACGAATGAGTAAAAACAATACCCTCTATGGAAGTTTTACCATCGAAGATCATAACGATTCGGTTCAGCTGATGCTGTTTTCGGACGATTATCTCCGGTATAAACACCTGCTCGTACCCGGGATGTCGCTCCTGCTGACAGGTACTGTTCAAAAGCGCTATCGCGACTCCGAACTGGTCGAATTTAAAATATCGGCTATGAATTTGCTTGCGGAGGCTGTTGTGAAACTGACCCATCACGTTTCTCTGCAGATTCCTCTGCGAAAACTTACCGGTGAATTGGTTGAGCGTCTTGCTGCTGCAGCGGGGTCTTCCCGGGGTAAGATTCCGTTTGAGGTAGTTGTAACCGATGATGTGAACCGGATTTCAGTAAAAATGCCATCCCGCCTTCGTATTGATCCCGGACTGCTGGTTGAGAAATGCAAACCCATCCGGGATGTTGAAATTCATTTGTCCTGATCACCCGTTTAACCACTTATACGGTGCTTCAGCTTGTATTTGATGTTCCCGTTTCCTGGAATCGCATTTTTTTTAACGGATATCGAAAGGGATTTCGTAGTGCATTCAGGGAAAAAACAATTATCTTTGAACCCTCACCTGATTATAAACTTAATAACATCATTGATCATGGCAATTGAATTAACAGATGCAAATTTTGAAGAGCTTGTGCTACAATCAGACAAACCGGCAATTGTTGACCTTTGGGCCGAATGGTGTGGACCCTGCCGTATGGTTGGACCCCTGGTTGAAGAAATGAGCAAGGAATACGAAGGACGCGCTGTGATCGGCAAGCTGGATGTTGACAGCAATCCCGGAACAACTGCCAGATATGGTATCCGGAATATCCCTACCATCCTTTTCTTTAAAAATGGTGAAGTTGCCGATAAACAGGTTGGAGCCGTACCCAAATCCGTACTGGTTGCCAAACTTGAAAAACTGTTTTAATGCATGTCTTCATTTTATCCGGGATACAAAAACCAGAATTGTGTCCCGGATTTTTTATTAACAAGCACCTCAAGAAATGCCTGTAAGGATCGACCCGTCCGGATTTGAAGACCTTAGCCCGCTCGAATTGCTGGCACGGCAGGTTGTTGAAGGCTTTATTACCGGACTTCACAAAAGCCCCTTTCACGGATTTTCGGTTGAGTTTGCCGAACACCGCCTTTACAATCAGGGTGAATCGGTGAAGCACATCGACTGGAAATTATACGGCCGTACCGATCGCCTGTACGTGAAGAAGTTTGAAGAGGAGACGAATCTGCGCTGCCAGATCGTGATCGACGGATCCTCTTCCATGTACTTTCCGCTTATCGAAAAGCCGACCGTCGACAAACCGGATAAAATGACTTTTTCGGTATATGCTGCTGCCGCTATCATGCACCTGCTGCGGAGGCAGCGTGATGCTGCCGGACTCAGTGTTTTCACCGACAGTATTAACCTTCATACCGGAGCCCACTCCAATCCGGTGCATCTCAAGCGTATCTATGCTGCACTTGAACATCTGCTCAATACCCCCGAACTCAAATCGGGACAAACAACATCTGCAGCATCTGCCCTGCACCAGATTGCCGATAATATCCATAAACGCTCGCTTGTTGTGATCTTCAGCGATATGCTCGACGGCGACGCATCAGGCAGTGAGTTGTTCCCTGCCCTGCAGCACCTCAAACATAATAAACATGAAGTTATACTGTTTCATGTGGCCGACAGAAAGCATGAAATGGATTTTGCCTTCGACAACAAACCGTATCGTTTCATCGATATGGAGACCAGGGAAGAGGTGAAGATACAGCCCAACGAAGTCAGAGCCGGTTACCGGGATCAGATGAATGCCTTTAAATCGGAACTGTATCTTCGTTGTGCGCAATACCATATAGATCTGGTGGAAGCAGATATCAACCTGGGTTACAAGCAGGTACTGCTGCCATATCTTCTAAAGCGCGTGAAAATGCACTAATTGCCGTCAAACGCAGAAACCCGCCTTCCCTGATCCTTTTCTACAGGTTCCCAATCACATTCTTAAACAGGAGCGTCAGCGACTTTTCGGCTCTGGCAGCGGTGGCAATGATGTCGCTGATGTCGGCAGGAGCCAGGTTGTCGGGATCACATTCATCGGTAATCACACTGACTGCTGCACAAGGCAGCTTCATATGGTTGCAGGCAATTACCTCAGGCACGGTCGACATACCTACCACATCGGCACCGATGGTCCTCAGAAACCGGTATTCGGCCCTGGTTTCAAGGTTGGGCCCGGCAACGGCGGCATAAACGCCGGTATGAAGCACAATGCCCTCTGCTTCAGATGCTTTTGCAAACATGGCATTGAGCCTGGGGTCGTATGGCCGGCTCATATCCGGAAACCGGATACCCAATCCGTCGTGATTGGCCCCGGTAAGAGGATTTGCCGGAAGCAGATTGATGTGATCGTCGATCAGCATAAGACTGCCCTTTGTCATGCTCAGGTTGATCCCGCCTGCAGCATTCGACAACAGCACGGCCGATACACCCAGAAGTTTCATAATCCTTACGGGAAATACAATCTGCTGCATGCTGTATCCTTCGTAATAATGGAAACGCCCCTGCATCGCCAGGACTTTTTTCCCGCTCAGCATTCCATAAATAAGGCGTCCATGATGCGTTTCAACCGTAGAAACCGGGAAGCCGGGAATGTCTTCGTAGTTAATAACGACTTCTGCATCAATATGCCCGGCAAGATCTCCGAGTCCGGTGCCAAGAATAATTCCGGTTTCCGGGCTGCTGATACCCCGCGTTTTCAAATAGTTAAGGGTTTCGGTAAATTGTATCATGATTATGGCTAATTTGGCTTGAATCTACTGCCGTAAATTACGGCAAAATTGTGAATTATTTCCCTGATTAAATCATAGTGCCTGCGCAGATCAACGAAGAATTTCTGAAACGGCTGGAAGACCAGCTTTCCCGGCAGGGTAACTGGCCGGCAGTGTATATGTTTAAATTCATCATCGCGGATTCAAACCGTGATTATGCATTGTTACGCAGCCTTTTTGGTGATGAGGCCCGCATTTTTACCCGCCATTCATCCGGCGGAAAATACATCACGGTAACGGTAAAGGAAATGATGCTCAGCCCCGCCGAAATTGTGGACAGATACCGGAAGGCTTCGGTAATTGAGGGGATAATTGCATTTTAATTGTCTGAACAGATTTTTTTCATATCCATCCGCCGTTTCTCCATTTCTGCTTCCTTATGAATTATTGCTGCCTCTGCACAGGTTTGCCGGTTATCTGTTATGGTGATCCGTTCGGGTTGTAATTGCGATAAGTCGTTCTGGCTGAACGAATATACAGGGCTATCCATTAGCTTAGGATAAATATATGTTTGCAGCGTCAAATTGCTGGTGCCCGGCTAGATCAGGAGATTACCTTCGGTGAGTACGCCCCTGGAGGATAGGTTCTTCGATGACACTCAGAATGATATTGACTTTCATGGGTTTAAAAGGGAGGCAGAATCTGAAATCCTGTTATGAAAACAAAAAAAAGCACCCGTAAGGATGCTTTTTCTGCACTATTCATGCTGTTTATTTTGCAAAGCTGATTGCTCTTGTTTCGCGGATCACGGTAATTTTAATTTGTCCGGGGTAGGTCATTTCGTCCTGTATTTTTTTTGACAGGTCGTACGAAATTTTGTTTGCCTCGTCGTCGCTGACCTTGTCGGCTCCAACAATAACCCTGAGTTCGCGGCCTGCCTGAATGGCGTATGTTTTTACTACGCCGGGGTAGGAGAGGGCCAGTTCCTCGAGGTGATTAAGTCTTTGAATATAGGCTTCTACCACTTCGCGTCTAGCACCGGGGCGTGCGCCCGAGATGGCGTCGCAAACCTGCACAATGGGAGCTATCAGGCTTTCCATTTCCACTTCATCGTGGTGGGCACCGATGGCGTTGCAGATATCGGCGGGCTCTTTGTAGCGTTCAGCCAGCTTCATGCCCAGAATTGCATGCGGCAGTTCCGGCTCATTGTCGGGCACTTTGCCAATATCGTGCAACAGTCCGGCACGTTTGGCTTTTTTGGGACTGAGGCCAAGTTCTGCAGCCATGGTGGCACACAGGTTGGCAACCTCCTTGGAATGCTGTAGCAGGTTCTGTCCGTAAGAAGAACGGTATTTCA
>DJVU01000026.1 GCA_002441345.1 Bacteroidales bacterium UBA6248 | reverse complement strand
ACCCTCACGTATGTTATTTCCATTGAAAACGGAATGTACACAACACACGATACCATTGTCCGTTATTACGGAACTCCTGTTCTTGTCTTTTACGACGACTTCCCCGATACGGAAAAATGGAACGGACAGTGGGGACTCTATTCAACCTTCCCGTATTCTGCACCCTACTCCATTGCCGACTCTCCACTGGGAAATTATACGAACAATGCAAACACCTCGTTTACGATGAACGACGAGGCCGACCTTTCCAATGCCTCCGTTGCCATCCTGAATTTTGTCGCCCGCTGGCGAATAGAAGCAGGCTATGATTACGTTCAGCTGAAATTGTCGACCGACAACGGAGCAAGCTGGACTCCCCTTCAGGGTCGGTACAGCAACGCAGGAACCATGTATCAGTTACAGGGAGAGCCCGTCTACGATGACATCCAGGCAAACTGGGTTCACGAGGAAATCAATATCAGCGAATATGCCGGACAAAAAATAAAACTCCGGTTTACGCTTCGCAGCGATGCCAACACCATTGCCGACGGTTTTTATTTCGACGATCTGGGGATAACGATCATCGACATCACCACCAATCTGGATAACAAAGGCATGAGTCCGGAGTATTATCTCTCCGAACCCCGCCCGAACCCAGGAACTGGTGTGATTACCTTTGAAACAAACCTTCCCGCGGAATATGAAAACGCGATAATCCGGATTACCGATGCAGCCGGAAAATCGGTTATGGAACTTCCCGTTTATCCGGGTGACAAGCAGGAACGTGCAAACATTGAAAACCTCCGGAACGGGCTGTATCTGTGCCAGCTCATTCAGGGCCAGCGCATTCTGGGCACTTCAAAGCTCCTGAAACTATAAGTAAATCAGGGTTTTACCGATCGTTTAAAGCGGGCTTTGCCCGCTTTATCCATTTTTTCGCAGGCATACTGATAAATAAGACGGGGTGCGGTGTCTTTCCATTTATAAAGGAAAGCTTCCGTTGCAACGGGATTTATTTTCCAGGCTTCCCGTAAAAACCAACCCATCCCCTGGTGAACTTCCCTTACGGGATCGCTCATTAACGGCTCCAGAAAACGGAAAAGCTCCGGAAATGGAACATCCTGCTTCAGCAACTTGATAAACGTTACCGGAACACACCTGCGCTGAAAAGTATAAGGAGAACCGATCCATCCCTTAAAATCGTCCATACCGATCAGCCCCTGCTTCATAAGCTCAGGCAGGAAAAACATCCCAAGATAATCGGCATGGGCCCAGTTGCGGATACCTATTTCGAACAAAGATTCCAGTCTCTTAAAATCCTGCTTTTTTAGCTCCTTCGCAACAAGAGTTAAAAGAATGAGAACAAAGGAAGTCTCTTCATACTTCCCGCTTTTCATAAGCAGAGGGGCAGTTTTAAATACCAGATCGGGGCTAAGCCCTCCGGCTTTTTTCAGCTCCGCCTTTTTTGCATCCATAAGCGCCTGGCTGAGTCCCCAGGCATTGTAAACCCCTCCCTTGAAATAACGGGAGTATTTAACTACGTTTGCTTCATTGGCGTTTTCACGGCAATAGGAATAAAGATCCTGATACAATTCTTCCGGTTTCATGTCTGAAAAATTATAATCCTTAATCGGTGATTAATATATTGCTGATTTAATGCAACAAACAAATGTATCAAATTCATGGATTAAGGGCCATGGTACCGGAAAGATTATAACGATTCACCCTCAATATTCTGCCGTTCACCGGTCTGGCAGCACATTTCGGCAACCTTACTTTGTATCATCGCTTTTCAAGTCCGACTTTTGTATCATCTCATCGAAAGTGTGGCATACTTTTTTCATTATTGACAGATTATAAAATACAGGCAACCCATGAAACCAAACTTAAACAACCGGCTGCTTCTGCCCTTTGCGGCTCTGGCTCTTATTCTGGCTTCCTGCGAAAGAGACGGGTGGAACAATATCCGCGGAACCGGACCCGTTTACAGCGAAACCAGAGATGTTCCCATACACCGCGATGTAACGGTGAGTATTCCCGCAGATGTTTACATTCTACAGTCGCAGCAGAAAGACCTGACCATCGAAGCGCAGGCCAATGTACTTGATGCAATCGATACCTACGTTTCGGGAAGTGAGTTAAAAATTAAGCTCATGAATGGCGCAGGACTGGGAAGGCATGAGCGGATAAAAATTTACATCTCCTCAGCCCTTTTCAATACCATCCGGCTTTCGGGATCCGTAAACCTCTATTCCGATAACACGATTGTAACCGATGTGTTTGATATAAGCATTTCAGGATCGGGAGAAACCGACGTAGCCGTTATCGCCAATACGGTTTATGCTTCCATTTCGGGAAGCGGAAAAATGTGGTTCGAGGGATCGGCTATCAGCCAGATATTTACCATCTCAGGATCGGGCGATATGTATGCATTCGGGATGCCCTGCAAAACAGCCGATATAAACATAAGCGGATCAGGGAAAACGGAAAGTACAGTCGAAGACTTTCTGAAAGCCCGTATCAGCGGAAGCGGAAATATCTACTACAAAGGTTACCCCGTCATCGACAGCCATATATCAGGTACCGGCTCCGTAATCCACGTCAACTAAAGAAAACCCGTTTTATACCAACAAATATTCTTCTCTACCTTATCCCTTTTTCGGTTTATTCAATCCCGGAGGCAGCCAAACAAAAAGGCAGCCTCCTTTTTTTACCGGTGAACGCAGTTGTTTCCTTGCGGGATGATAAAACTGCCGCACGAATCAGCGGCCAATCCCGAAAGAAGAAAGCGAGACGCCCAGGGTACCTTCCGCGCTAAGGAATGGTTTGACCCCGTCAGGAGTGATAACGATATCATCCACACTCATCCGTATTACTTCGCCGTTAAGGGTAATGCCTTCCGCCAGCCTGTACTCCCTGAAACTTGTGTTTATGGTACCTGAGAGTACCCGTATATCTTCCGCAAGGGACCAGACCATGTGTTTCTTCACAAGATTCGGGAAACTGCTCTGAATAAGCCAGGCAGCCGACTTGTGCAGTACATTGCGTGTGGATACATCAAAGTCAAAATCCTTAAGAAATAACGTGGAATCGGACGGGTTAAATGCCGGAATTCCACTCAGATACACTTTCCCCTTAAAACTTCCCGAAAGGGCAATTTCAGCTACCAGACGCCGGCCGCTCCCGTATACGTTCAGGTTTTCAATCGTAACCCGTTTTGCCCCCTGTCTGAAGCTCTGTCCCGCCAGGTAGGAAGCTGCAACGGCGTTAAGCTCTTCAAACGTAAGTTCTGCCGATGTATGCACAATCGCCCGGTTATCGGCATCCTTCACAATCTGAAGGTCAGGCAAAGGAACCGGCGATCCTGTCTCCGGCTTCTTCCCGGCAAAGGCTTCGATGGTGGAGGTTATGCCTGCCTGAATTTTTATAACGCCGTTAACGGCATTTATCTGGGTAGCATGCAGACCGGAGGGCTCAGCGACCATCCACAATTTGTACTGTTCACTCAGCATCAGGGGTTTATTTACCTGCTGCCATACCTGTTCCATATAGGGCTTCAGATCAAGGTACTGTTTTACGCTTTTATCGATGCTTTTACCCAGGGTGCTCAGGTTATGTTTCAGCACCTGATCGGCAACAAATTTTACCGGGACATTAAATCCTGCCACTTTTATCACAGGCTCTTCAAGCCATTCGTATCCGGTGGAAGTTGTACTGGTCTCCACTGTCCAGTCGGGCTTCAGCGTAACAGAGGTACGAAACATCATGGCCAGTGCTCCGCTCAGCTCCCTGTAATCGGACAATGTAATACCAAGTCTGGTGGTTTTAAATCCTGCTTTTATCCAAAGCTTAACCGGTACCCGGTAAATGATCACATTATCGCGCATAGCAAGGCCTATATCCCCCTGCTTCCAGGCTTTTATCATCAGATTATCGCCACCGTTGTCGGTGAAGCTGTTATCCTCGTACACGAGTCCTGAAAATTCCCTGTTTAATTGTCGCTGAATATCGCTGAGCCGGGCTTCGGCCGATACGGTTATAACCGATGCAGGAGGTCGGATTACAGCCGGAGAGTAATTTTCTTCAGGTTTCTGCACCTTTGCGCTGCTGCAGGCTGTCAGTATCAGCAGCATCCCGATTCCTCTTCCGGACAGGCGGAGGTTAATTTTCCTTTTCATACTCTGGTTAATCCGTTATTCCTCCATTAAACCGGATAATCTTTGTTTTGGGGTTCTTCTTCAGATAGGTCTGAATAATCTGACGGGTGTCGCGGTTATCGTCACGGCTCTTTATACACGAATCCAGATTCTCTTCGCAGAGCGTTTCTTCGCAGTGGATAAATCCGAAACCGCAGTAACGCCCTGCCGCTACTTTTACTACCGAAAGTTCCTCTTCTTCCCGTCCTTTTCCGATAATATAAAAATCTGGATGCAAAAATCCTGAAAGCCGGATGGCGGCATCGGCTCTCCGGTTATACGCATCAGGCGATTCCGCTCCGGTACAGGCGCCCCTGCACTGCCTGATGCCGTAATGAAAACATGCACCCTGCGTTTCATACAAACCACACAGTTTCTGACACAGACTGAAGCGTTCTGCTATCCCGTAAAGGTATTTTCGTGCATGTTCCATGGTGGTGAAAGAGGTAATCGCCTGCTGGCCATTAAACTTGTGGCCGATTTTAAGGTTCCGGTAGCCGTTTTCATCCATAAATTCGAACAGTCCGTAGCTGAAAATTGCCCTTCGCTGCTGTCTGTTATACAACGGTTTGTGCTTTTTTATCTCGTCCGACTCAAACAGCAGTGCTACCAGTTCGCTGCCGGTGCGCTCAAAACTGACGGAGGCCAACTTACTGCGCATTTCAACGGCTTTGCGGGTATCGTTATTCCGGTAGTGCTGCACCAGGCGGTCAAACATATTCTTGCTTTTCCCGATGTAGATGATTTTCCCCTGCTCATCGTGCATGTAATAAACCCCTGTTTCGTCTGGCACCGCTCTGATCATTTCCGGAATGCTGAATCCGGAAAACCGGTCGATGGTCTCAGGGTCGGTTTTCAATAATAATTCAAGCAGTTTTACTGTTGCCAGAGCATCACCGGCTGCACGGTGACGGTTTTCGATGCGGATGCCGAGCTTTTCGCACAAATTTCCAAGGCTGTAGGAAGGCAGACCGGGCAGCAGCTTCCGGCTCATGCGCACGGTACAAAGCGTCTGCCGGCGATAATTGTATCCCAGCCGCTTAAACTCATGACGTATGAAGTTGTAGTCGAACGAGGCATTGTGTCCCACGAAAGTGGCTCCCTCCGTCATCTCAACAATTTTTTTGGCTACTTCAAAAAACCTCGGGGCCCCGGCAACCATTTCGTTGGTAATTCCGGTAAGGCGGGTTATCATAAACGGTATGGACTGCTCCGGATTTATCAGCGTACTGAATTCATCCACAATCTTTTCACCATCGTGAAGGTAAATAGCAATTTCGGTCAGTCGTTCGCTGGCGAAATTCCCGCCGGTCGTTTCCACATCTATAACAGCATACATAGGTTACAAATGTAGCAAGCTTAACGATTCCCTGCCTTCGGTTATGATTTCAATTTTTAATCTTTTTGATTCATAAAATGTTTGAAAGCATTCCATTCCGGGCAACAAAAAACCCGGCACTCGTTTCGGAATGCCGGGTACTGATTAATCCGCTAACGGATAAGTACTTACATGATTTCAATCTGCCTAACAGGTTTTACTTTTGCTTCTTCTTTCTTGGGGATGGTGATGCCCAGAACACCATTCACATGGCTGGCTGAGATTTTGTCGGCCTCAACCGTCTGGGGAAGACGGAACGAACGACGGAACGAAGTATAGCTGAATTCACGGCGCATGTAACGCTCTTCCTTTTCTTCCTGTTTGTCTTCCTTCTCCGACGAAATCGTCAGTACATTGTTGTCGAGACTGATTTTGAAATCATCTTTCTCCAGTCCGGGAGCGGCAACTTCTATACGGAAATCTTCTTTGCCTTCAATTACGTTGACAGAAGGCATATTGATACCCGTTTGAAACTCAAACAGATTGGGAAGAAAATCCCTTCCTAAAAATTCATCCGCAAATCCCGGGAAGAATGATCTGTCTTTTAAAATTGGTAACATTGTTGTACCCTCCATATTTTAGTTAAACATCTTGTTTGCACACCAGATTTTCAAAATGTGTGCCGGAGGGAAAAACCGGGGTTTTATAAAAATATTATGCCATAATGGCGCATTCTTCGACGAGAAAAGCAGGGCAGTGTGCCATAATGGCATACTATTAGTAACTTTTCAGATTCATCCGGATTCTGGATGTGAGGATATCGATAGCAACATGGTTGGCACCGCCCTGAGGAACTATGATATCGGCATAGCGCTTTGAAGGCTCAATAAACTGCAGGTGCATTGGTTTAACGAAGCGTTCGTAATGGTCGAGCACCTGCGAAAACGATCGTCCGCGTTCCTCAATATCGCGCCGGATAATTCGCATCAAACGGTCATCGGCATCGGCATCCACAAAAACTTTAATATCCATGCGATCTCTCAGCCTGGGATTCGACATAATCAGAATACCTTCCACAATCACCACTTCGCGAGGCTCAACGGGAATAGTCTCTTTGGCCCGGGCGCAGGTAAGATAGCTGTATATAGGCATACCTATGGTCTGACCTTCCTTCAGCATATCCACATGCTTTATCAGCAGATTGAATTCAATGGAAGAAGGGTGGTCGAAATTGATCCGGGCTCTCTCTTCCGGTGAAAGATGACCGTTGTCTTTGTAATAGGAATCCTGTGGGAGAATGGATACCGAATCCCTGGGCAAACGCTTTATGATTTGCTTTACAACGGTTGACTTGCCGCAACCCGATCCGCCGGCGATACCGATAATGAGCATAGAGCTTACGTTGAGCTTTTGAGAAATAACTCCCCGGATCTTTTCAGGCACCGGATATCAGCCGAAACGATTTCGGACTGCAAAAGGTGCGCATAAACCTCAGGGATAAACAAAAAGCCGGAACCTTTTAACGGGTTCCGGCTTCAAATGTAAGAAAACTTTAACGATTACGACAGGAATCCGAGCAGAATACCTGCAGCAACGGCGCTGCCGATAACGCCGGCCACATTCGGGCCCATGGCGTGCATCAGCAGATGGTTGGTCTTATCGTACTCGAGTCCCACTACCTGCGAAACACGGGCACTGTCAGGAACCGCCGATACACCGGAATTCCCGATAAGCGGATTGATTTTGTTCCCTTCCTTAAGCAGGAGATTGAAAAACTTCACAAACAACACACCGGCTGTTGTTGCAATTACGAAAGAGGCAGCACCAAGGGCAAAGATCCCGACCGATTTAGCAGTAAGAAAAGTGGTTGCCTGAGTGGAAGCCCCAACGGTTAGTCCGATCAGTATGGTCACAATATCGATAAGTGCACCCTTTGCGGTATCAGCCAGACGCTTGGTAACTCCGCTTTCTTTCAGCAGATTGCCGAAGAAAAGCATACCCAGTAGCGGAAGCCCTGAAGGCACAATAAAGGTGGTCAGCAACATACCGATGATGGGGAATAGGATTTTTTCGGTTTTTGAAACGCTGCGCGGGGGTTTCATGCGGATGAGACGCTCTTTCTTATTTGTAAGCAACCGCATAATGGGAGGCTGGATTACCGGAACAAGCGCCATATAGGAGTATGCCGAAATGGCAATGGCCCCCATCAGATCCGGAGCGAGCTTCGAAGAAAGGAAAATAGCGGTGGGACCGTCGGCGCCGCCGATAATGGCGATGGCACCAGCTTCGCTGGGACTGAATCCCAGAAGCAGGGCGATGGCGTAAGCGCCGAAAATTCCAAACTGTGCAGCAGCACCAATCAGCATGAGCTTAGGATTGGAAATCAGAGCCGAGAAATCGGTCATTGCCCCTATTCCCAAAAAGATCAGCGGCGGATAAACACCCTGTAATACCCCGAAATAGAGGTAGTTCATAACACTCCCGGTTTCATAAATACCAAGCTTTAAACCGGGGGTAAAAGCGATATTTCCGACAAGTATGCCGAATCCGATTGGAATCAGCAGCATGGGTTCATACTCCTTTGCAATGGCCAGGTAAATGAAAACCAGACCAATTGCAATCATTATCAGGTGACCCGAAGTAACATTGGCAAATGCAGTATAGGAGAAAAACTGCTGCAGGTGCTCACCTACAAAGGTCAGAAAGCTTCCGGAATGTTCCATGCGTTAATCTCCTATCACTATTAATACATCCCCTTCCATCACCGCATCCCCCCTGTGAACCTTCAGGGAAACAATACGCCCTTCTTTATCGGCATTGATGTTGTTTTCCATTTTCATCGCCTCAAGCGTAATTAGCTTTTGTCCGACTTTCACGGTATCGCCTTCCCTTACGTGTACATCAAGGATAACTCCGGGCAGGGGCGATTTAACGTTTCCGGTTCCTTTTGGAGATGCCGGACTGGATGTTTTGGCAATGCTGGGGGCCGAATCGGTGGAAGGTACACTTACCGACCGCACCAGTTTGGGCGTCTTGGAGGTCTGGATGGCTTTATCAACCTCAACCTTGTAGGTGGTTCCGTTAACTTCTATCTCTGCAATGTTATCCTCGATATTCTGAATATCAACTTCGTAAACATTGCCGTTTATGGTGAACTTGAACTTTTTCATTCTTTGTTTTTTCTTTTTGTGGGTTATACCCTGAATAAATCAATGTATCAGCGGGGAATGTTTCTGAGCCCGTAAATCTTTGAACTCCACGGAGAATACGTTCGTGCAACCTTTTTAATGGTAAGCACCGTCTCCTCGTGATCATGCAGGGCATTTACATACATATGCAGTGCAAGGGCAATGGCTGCATTTACTTCTCCCGAAATCTCTTCTTCCGCAGGCTTTTGCACCACTGTTTCCTTTTCGCGTTTGCCGAACAGCTTTTTCAGATTGATGCTGTAAATCTTCTTGGTGTTTTTAAACACGACGTAAAGCAGTACCAGTGCAGAAAAAACCACCGACATGGCGATTACTGCCATCCCGACACCGTAAGGGTCCATTACCTTAAATTTTTCACCGGGAGAAACAATAACGCCGGTGAAGTTATTGGCTGAAGGAGTGGTCTTCTCCAGAAAACCCCACTCCGTTCCCCCGTCTTCAAGCCTGCCGAATGAAACATCGGGATTTTGCCGATCCAGTTTCACCGCATCAATGAGGGTTCTGCCATTCACTTCATAAAGGGCAACATAGTTTGTGGTGTCTTCTTTCAAAGTGAAATTCAAATGCTGAATTCCTCTGGTAGGAAGCCCGTCGGCAAAAAACAGAATATAATTTCTGGGTGCAATCCGGGTAACGGGATCGCCTTTGGGAATCCAGTATTTGGTAGGATTTGCAGGATCGTTGGTCAGATAAAGTCCGCCGATATCAACTGAGTTATACGCGGTATTAAAGATTTCAATCCATCCGCTTCGTTTACCGTAACTGTCAACGTAATTCGAATCGTTGATAACCAGAACCTCATTGATCCTGAGGTCAAGTGAACTTTGCGCAAAGCATCGTCCGGCAGTCACCACCATCAACAGGGTAAGAAAAATGCCGGCAATGCGTCTTGTATTTTTCATTTCTGCCATGGTTGTTTTATAAAGGTAAATTCGAATGTTTTTTGGGCGGATTCACGTCCTTCTTGGTGGCAAGTGCCTGGAACGCGCGGATGATGCGGAAACGGGTATTGCGCGGTTCAATTACATCGTCGATGTAACCGTATTTTGCCGCATTGTAAGGGTTGGCAAATTTTTCTTTGTATTCTTCCTCACTCTTCTGTACAAACTCCTCGCGTTCCCTGGGATCGGTAATCTCGGCCAGTTTTTTGTTCTGCAGAACCTCAATGGCGCCTTTGGGACCCATAACGGCTATCTCGGCACCCGGCCATGCGTAGTTGATGTCGCCGCGCAGATGCTTTGAACTCATCACACAGTAAGCTCCGCCGTATGCTTTGCGCAGTACAACGGTAACCTTGGGTACGGTGGCTTCTCCGTATGCGTACAGCAGCTTGGCACCGTGAATGATGATTCCGCCATATTCCTGAGCCGTTCCCGGAAGGAAACCAGGTACGTCAACCAGGGTAAGAATGGGAATATTGAATGCATCGCAGAAGCGAACAAAACGGGCAGCCTTGCGGGAAGCATTGATGTCGAGCACCCCGGCCAGATAGTTGGGCTGATTGGCTACAATACCAACCGGCATTCCGTTGAAACGGGCATAACCGATAACGATGTTCGGAGCATAATGCCGCTGGATCTCAAGAAATTCGCCCTGATCAACGATGGAATGGATGATATCTTTAACGTCGTAAGGCTTGTTGGGATTCTCAGGGATGATATAATTCAGCGAATCCTCCAGACGGTCGATGGGATCGCTGCACGGAAATACGGGGGGATCCTCGAGATTGTTCTGGGGAAGATAGCTTACCAGTTTGCGGATCAGGGCAATGCCTTCCTGCTCATCTTCCGCAACAAAATGCGAAATTCCGGATTTTGATCCGTGAACCATGGCACCACCAAGCTCTTCTTCCGTAACTACCTCTCCGGTAACGGTTTTAACAACCTTAGGGCCGGTAACGAACATGTTGGAAGTACCCTTACTCATCAGAATAAAATCGGTGAGTGCCGGGGAATACACTGCACCACCCGCACAGGGGCCAAAAATGGCGGAAATCTGCGGAATAACGCCGGAAGCCAGGATGTTGCGCTCAAAAATCTCGGCATATCCTGCCAGACTGTTAACGCCTTCCTGGATGCGGGCTCCGCCGGAATCGTTGATGCCAATAAGGGGAGCACCCACTTTCATGGCCTGATCCATTACTTTACATATTTTATTGGCAAATGCCTCGGAAAGAGAGCCCCCGAATACGGTGAAGTCCTGCGAGAACACATAAACCACCCTGCCGTCGATCGTACCGTGACCGGTAACAACTCCGTCGGATAAAAATTCCTGCTTTTCAATTCCGAAATTGGTGCAGCGGTGTGTTACAAACATGTCGAACTCCTCAAAGCTGCCCTCATCCAAAAGCAGTTCAATACGTTCGCGGGCAGTAAGCTTTCCCTTGG
Organism: Bacteroidales bacterium UBA6248; assembly: GCA_002441345.1. Lineage (GTDB taxonomy): Bacteria > Bacteroidota > Bacteroidia > Bacteroidales > Lentimicrobiaceae > Lentimicrobium. Next base: position 7,171 of record DJVU01000026.1, on the reverse strand, counting down.
CATGCTGGGCGTCAATCCTTTTCTGGCCTCCGCCTAACTTAGCCAGCTCCCTCTTGTCGAGGAGCTCTTTAATTTTACTTTCGAAAGACATTTGTGAATTGGGTTTTAATTAAACACACGCACCGGATGGCAGTCATTCAATGCGTGCGTTTTGTGATTATTTCAGGTGAATTTTATTTTTCCGGATGCATGCAAAACTCAGTGAGTACACCAAAAGTCGATTTCGGGTGTATAAAGGCAATGTCGAGACCCTCGGCACCGCGCCTGGGCTGTTTGTCGATCAGCTGAACACCGCTGGCCGATGCATGCTCAAGCATATCCGCAACGTTCTCAACCGCAAATGCAATGTGATGAATGCCTTCGCCCTTCTTTTCAATAAACTTCCCAATCGGCCCTTCGGGATCGGTCGACTCAAGCAACTCAAGCTTGGTTTGCCCGACCATAAAGAAAGCCGTTTTAACTTTCTGATCCTTTACCTCTTCAATGGCATAACACTCCAGACCAAGTACCTTCTCATAATACGGAATGCTCTCTTCAAGACTCTTTACGGCGATGCCAATGTGTTCAATATGTGTAGGTTTCATAGGTTTTGAATTTTGCGACAAAAGTATGGACTAATTTGTTACTAATGAAGCAAATCGGCGAATTTATCCGAGATTTCGTTATATATATTGAGTCTAAGTAAGGTTTTGATTATCACATATTTGTATTTATATATGTTGCCTTTGATATATATTCTTCCCCGATTCTGTTTATACTTCATTTTTTGAAAACTAATCTGTCACGGTAACAGATCCTAAAGGTCTCCTTGCTGAAATTACAGACCGGAAAAGTAAAACGGACCGGAGCTTTCAGGGTTTACAGAAAGTTATATTTTTGTTTAACCAAATAGGGAAACCATGAGAAAACAAAAAATTCTGACGATTGCGGTACTGTTGGTTTTGCTGACACGATTCAACGGGACCCTTACTGCACAGCAACCCGAACTTTCAGGCGAAGCACTGACCGAAAAGGTGAACGACCTGGAACACCGCCTGGATGAGCTGGCCAAAGGCATTGACGATATTCTCTGGTTTCAGCGGTTAAGCGATGTGGCTTACATCGACAAAATATACATCACCGGACCTCCTCCGGCAAATGTTAAAAACCCCACTGCCATGGGAGCTTACAATCCGCTGAAATTTTACAATTACGTGTTTATCCCAAAAAATATCCGACCCGGGCAAAAACTGCCGCTTGTTATTTTACCGCACGGAGGAGTACATGCCGATTTCACCACCTACCACACCCACATCATCCGTGAGCTGATGGCACAGGGGTACGTTGTATCCGCACCCGAATACCGCGGCAGTACCGGATATGGCAAGAGGTTCTGGATGCAGATCGATTACGGCGGACTTGAAATTGAGGATGTGAAAGCTTCCCGCGACCACATGGTTGAAAATTACGACATGGTGGATCCGTCCAGGGTAGGCATCATAGGCTGGAGTCACGGCGGCCTGATTGCACTGATGAATATTTTCAATTATCCCGACGACTACCGGGTTTGTTTTGCAGGTGTACCGGTAAGCGATCTGATAGCGCGCATGGGCTATTACGACGATGAATACCGGAGCCTCTATTCGGCTGACTATCACTTAGGAAAAACGGCTCAGGAAAACGTGGAAGAATACAAGCGCCGCTCCCCGGCCTGGAATGCCCATAAACTGAAAACTCCGCTTCTGATACATACCAATACCAACGACGACGATGTGAATGTGCTTGAGGTGGAGCATCTTATTAAATCGCTGAAAGCGGAAGGGAAAAAATTTGAGTACGAAATCTACCGCGATGTGGAGGGTGGACATTCCTTCGACCGTATCGATACACGCAAGGCCATGGAAATTCGTGTTAAAATCTATCGTTTTCTCGATGGCTACCTCAACCCCCCGAATAAACTGAAGACAGTAAACGACCTGAAGAAAGCGGCCTATTACCCGCAAGGATACTGATGCCGGATTACCTTCTCCGGTAACAAAACGGCTTTATTGCTTCTGTTCCGGATCCGGCTCCCCGGCATCCTTTTGCCTGACTGTCATACATTGAAGCTCGTTAACCTACCAGTTTAAAGCTCACCGGCATACTTAACCTTACACGCACGGCTTTACCTCTCTGACGTCCGGGCTCCCAGTCGGGCATAAGTCTGATAACCCGAACTGCTTCTTCGGTACATCCGCCGGCAAGCTCCCGCAACACCTGTATTCCGGAGATGCTCCCATTCTCCTCAACGACAAACGATACATAAACCGTCCCGGAAATCCCGGCTTCCCGTGCAGCCCGGGGGTAAGTGATATTATCGGTTAAAAACCGCATCATTGCAGCATCGCCTCCCGGAAAGGAAGGCATCTTTTCAACAACAACAAACGGCTCATAATCCTTAGCCTCCGGTTCATCGGGCAAAGGCTCGGGAGGAGTATATGCAGCAACCGCATCCGTAAGATCTATTTCGGTATTAACGTTCAGGTCGGGAAGATCATCGGCAGTATTAATCACCTCTCTGAGCAGGGTCGTATTAACCGGCTTCGGAAGTTCTTTTTGCTTTACAGCCAGACTTATAATATCCGGTTCGGGTTCGATGGTGATGGACGGGGGTAAAACAATAGTTCTGACATCTGTTGTTTTCCATTCAAAAGCAAGGAGTGCAAGGGAGAGGGCAATAATAAGTCCTGTCTGGAAGAAATAAGGTCGCAGTTTTTCAGGATCGGCCCTGAATTCAGATGAAGTTTTCATAACTCGGCGGTTTTAATGTGAAACATGTTTAATAAAAAGATGCAGCAACGACAGGCTTTCCATAATTAAGTCTCATTTTTTATTGAATATCCGGAAAAAAAAATTGCAGTAGTTTCAACCTTCTGTCAATATGTATGTTATATAAAGGATCGACAAATAAGCAGAGGGCCTTTTCCATCGTTACCATTCTTGAATCTCCCGGTTTTGCTTATGCGAAAAGGGAATCCTGCCCTGGCGGTCACCAAACACAACATCCTTTCCCATGAAACGAAAAATCGCAATTGCCGCAGGAATTATCGCAACAGCAGGGATAGTCGCNNGCCAAAGCAGACTTTCAGCTGGAGGGTTCTGCACTTTTTGAGCAATTCAGAACAAGTCCGGCGGAAACTTCTGAAAAATACACAGGTAAAGTTTTGGAAATCAGCGGTGTATTGACCGGCGTGGAACAGGTGGATTCATTAACCATCGCTCTTATCAGCTTTGAAGACGGGCTTTTTGGTAGCGAAGGCATACGCTTTACCATGCTGCCTGATTTTTCCGGTGAAATAATATCAACCCCTCCCGGCAGTCTGGTTACCATAAAAGGTTTATGCACCGGATACAACGAAACCGATGTGATTCTGGAGCACTGCAGTTTGCTCTGATAAACAGTAGCACATCCGGCTTACATTAGTGCGAAAGCAAATATTCATCTGCTGATGCAGGGATATTCAAAAAAAAGGCAGAATGCACGCTGATCTGCCCGGTTCAATTGTTCGCGTGCTGAATCTTCCAACCAATCATTAACAAAACAAACATGAAAAGAATAGCAGCAGTTCTCTTTTTAAGCACCCTTGCAATAACAGGCGTGCAGGCACAGAAGTATATTACCAAAAACGGTCATATACGTTTTTTCTCATCCACACCGGTTGAAGACATTGAGGCGCATAATCGTCAGGTTAACAGCGCACTTGACCAGCAATCGGGGGAGTTCGTTTTCCGGGTACTTATAAAATCCTTCCAGTTCGAAAAAGCGCTGATGCAGGAACACTTCAATGAAAATTACATGGAATCGGATAAGTATCCGAATGCCTCTTTTTCCGGAACCGTGGTAAATATTAAGGATGTCGATTTTGAGAAAAACGGGGTATATCCTGTCACCGTTGAAGGCGACCTTACCATCCGTGGCATTACAAAGAAAATCAGCGAACGCGGCATACTTGAAGTGATAGACGGTAAAGTCAGCGGAAAGTCAACCTTTAATGTATTGCTGGCCGACTATGGAATAAAAGTTCCGGCGGCCGTTACAAATAATATTGCCAGAAGCATTCAGGTAGATGTGGATGTGCTGCTCTCGAAGCTGGAAAAGTAGATTCATTTTCAAGCCATCGCTTAAAAACGCAACCGTATATCAAACGCAAGCCTAAAGGCGCCCTGAAGTAACATTGGTGGAAACAGCAGGGTCCGCCCGAAAGCAGAAAACCCCGGGCTTCCGGGGTTTTCAGTTCTGATACATATAAACAGCCCGGAGATTTAAAAAACACCCGGCAATGTGCTGATTTTGGGGAAGCCTGCGTGCCTATCCTTTTGTTTTGCAGGTATTTATTCCAAGGATTGCATACAGGCCGCAGAAATTCAACAGACTGGTTGCTACCAGAACAACGGCAACGATTCCAAGTACCAGGGCAAGGGTACCGGTTATTACATTCAGAAAGTAAAGTACGGCGATAACCAGTGCGAGGATTAACCGGATCAGTTTGTCGGTATTTCCAATGTTCTTTTTCATTGTCATGGGTTTAGGTTAAACAAAGGGAAGAATGCAGGTATAAAGTTAATTTAAAAATTATCATTATCCGTTAAAAACAAATGCCGGTTCACNNCCCGGATTAATTTACGGGAATGGTAATCCCCGGAGAAACGGTTATCCGTTCAGGATTCTGCCCAGGCGGCGGCTGATTTCATTCCGGGTTTGTTTGAGGAACATATCGCGCGAGAGCAGGTCGTTCCAGGCTTCGCTTTCCTCTGGTAATTCTTTCATCGCCTTGTGATTTTCCAGAATCATCACGGTCAGTTTGCGGTTGATGAGGGAAAGAATGGCTCGGCTTACGGTTTCCTCGAGCTTGTCGGTTTCGGCCGGAACATAAATTCTGATTTCTTCCCAGCCCGGACTCAGTTCATATTTCGGACTTAATACATCAATAGCCAGGGATGCCAGTTCCTGATCTTCGTTCATGGTAAAGAAGCGTTCCTCGGGCAGCCTTTCAGCATCGACGCCTTTTGCGAATTCATCAAAGATGCGCTGATACAGGGGTGCATCAAATGCAATCTGATTAGCACGCAGGTCGTTGCAGATATATTCTGCCACTTTTATACGCAGGGGTTCTGCCGGCGCAGCCTGTTCGGCCTGATCCGGAAGTTGAATTACCATTTCGTGGTTGCCGTAGCACAAGAGCAGTCGTACAATATCCAATTCCTGAGCACGGCAATCGGTTAAATCGGGAGCCGGTTCCTGAGGCAATGCAACGGGCGGGATTTCGGGAAGCTGCTCCTGAGCTTCGTCATCAAGACCTTTCAGCTTTTTCTTCCGCAACAGCCGGTTCAGCTCATTCATCAGGGTTTGTTCGGCAATCTGCATGATTTCAGAACACTCCCTTACGAAGAGAGGCCGGATGATGGGATCGGGAATCAGGCTTATGGTTTGGATGATTTCATGGATTAATCCGGCTTTTTTGATTGGGTCGTTCTGCGTTTCATCCAGTAAAAGCCGTGTTTTGAATGCAATGAAATCATCGGCATGCGTAGCGATGAACGCATCCAGATCGGAAGAGCTGTGTTTTCTGGCATACGAATCCGGGTCTTCACCATCGGGGAATAACACCACTTTTACGTTCATCCCCTGTTCAAGGATCATATCGATACCCCTGAAGGAAGCTTTTATGCCGGCAGGGTCACCATCGTATAAAATGGTGATGTTAGGGGTAAATTTACGGATGAGCCGTATCTGGTCGGTGGTAAGGCTGGTACCCGAAGAGGCCACCACATTTTCGATTCCCGACTGGTGGAGTGAAATTACATCCGTATAGCCTTCAACGAGGTAACAATTATCGCGGGCGACAATTGAGCTTCGTGCCAGCCAAATCCCGTAAAGGCTCTTCGACTTATTGTAAATCTCCGATTCGGGAGAATTCACATACTTCGGTTTGGTTTTATCGCTGGTAAGAATCCGCCCGCCGAAACCGATTACCTTCCCGGTAAGGTTGTGAATGGGAAACATAACCCGTTCGCGGAAGCGGTCGTAAAACTTTCCGTCCTTACTGATGGTAAGTCCGGAATCGACCAGATATTTTTCCGAATACCCGTTTTGCAAAGCCGTTTTTGTGAAGGAATCCCAGGCCGTTGGAGAAAACCCGAGCTGAAATTTCCGGATAATGTCTTCGCGAAAGCCCCTCTCCAGAAAATAACTGAGTCCGATGGACTTGCCTTCGTCGGAATCAAAAAGAGTGTTTGTATAAAACTTACGGGCAAAATCGTTGAGGCTGAACAAACTGTCCCGATCGGATTCCAGTTGCTTCTCTTCGGGAGTAGGCTCCTGCTCTTCTATTTCTATGCCGTATTTGTTGGCGAGATAGCGCAGTGCTTCGGGATAGGAATACTTTTCGTGTTCCATAACAAAGTTCACGGCATTACCCGCCTTACCACAGCCAAAACACTTGAAGATCCCTTTAGCCGGTGAAACTGTGAACGATGGCGTTTTCTCGTTATGAAACGGACATAAGCCCAGCAGGTTGACCCCGCGCCGCTTCAGCTGCACAAAATCACCCACCACCTCGTCAATGCGGGCTGCATCCAGAATGCTTTGTATGGTGTCCTTGGGAATCAATGGTCTGTCTTTACCGGGTATAGACTTCAAAAGTACAAAAAGCAGTCAATACCCGGTGATTATCCAGGGCAATATAACTGCGGAATTAGAATCTTTTTGCATCAGGCATTACGCAGAAGCACAAGCGATTCTTTTAACGATTATAATCGTTATCTTAGCGCTATGGTTTTGCATCATCCTCTTTTTCAAACCGACCTGCAATATGTCAACCAATGAAATTACCCTGCTTCGCGATCTGATTGACCGCCTTGACCGTAAACCATTCGATCTTCAATCGTGGAAAACGAATGCAATCATGATACTGGGAAGAATTTTCGGGGAAAATTCCCAAAAAGTGGAGATGATACGTTCGATACAACCCGATTTCAGCTCCTGGTCGCTGCGCGATGCCACCGGAAAAATCTCTCAGATAGATGCATGCCGTAAAATGGGACGCGAGGTGCTGGAAGCTGTCATTGCCGAACTTGAAGCATTCGGCCCGCCGGTAAAACGCGACCCTTCCGGCAGCCACAACCTGATGGGACTGGAAGATTTTATTACCGG
>DJVU01000018.1 GCA_002441345.1 Bacteroidales bacterium UBA6248 | reverse complement strand
CCGGTTGAAGGGGGATTGGGAGCTTTCACCAGCATATCGGCGGTAACTTTATAGAAGTAGTCGATGGAGAATGCCAGGGCACCCTTCCATATCTCTGCATCAATACCTGCATTGTACTGATAACTGGTTTCCCATTTCAATTTCTCGTTGCCAAGGGCCGTTTGTGCATAACCTGAGGCCGGCATTCCTCCGAAAGGATAGTTGAAATAAGGGGAAATCCGGTCGCTGTAAGCATACAGTCCTACATCCTGATTTCCGATGGCTCCGTATCCGGCCCTCAGTTTGAGGTTCTGCAGCCAGTCAACATCCTTCAGGAAATCTTCTTCCTTCAGAATCCATCCGGCGGAAGCCGAGAAAAACGTTCCCCATTTGTTGTCGCCGGTAAATCTCGAGGATCCATCCCTCCTAATGGTCCCCGAGAAGTAGTACCGGCCGTTGTATTCGTAATTTACACGACCGAAAAATGAAGCCAGGGTCGAGCTGTACTCACTCTGACTGGTGATTCTTTCACCCAGTCCGTTGCCGATAAAAATCAGCTCTTCCTGCTGTACGGGGAAATCCATATCGCTTGAATAGAGTCCCCTGCCATGGTTGCGGATGGCTTCAAAACCGGCCATTGCCGAAAAGTTGTGCTTTTCGCCAAATGCTGTTTCGTAATTTAACAGGTTATTCACCGTCCAGTTGGCCATACGCTCATTGCCGACACTCAGACTGTTCTTTGCGTTGATGCGGTTCAGCGTTCCCCAGGTGGGATTAAACCTGCGATTTATGGTGTTCCGGTAATCCATACCCAGATTGGTGGTAAATTTTAGCTTGTCGGTGATGGCTGCCGTAAGAAATGCCTTGCCAAGGTAGCTGTCGTCCTTGCGGTTGTTGTCGTTATAATCGGCCATACCAATCGGGTTGTACCCGTCGCCGAGGTAGGAGTCAAAAATCTGTGCTCCGTAATATTCCGCCGGCCGGTCAACATAGGTGCCGTCTTCAAACTTTATGGGGATGGCCGGATTCCTGAAAAATGCATACCTGATCACACTTCCTCCGTTACCACCCAGTCCGTCGCCGGAACTGCCGATTATGTCATTGTCCGAAAGTCCCGCCAGCATACTGATGCCAACCGTAAGCCATGGGCTTGCCTCCGTTGTTACATCCAGACGTGCGGTACCACGGGTATAACCTGTGTTTTTTATAATTCCCTGCTGATCGTAAAACGATGCCGATAAGAGGTAACTGGTTTTTTCACTTCCGCCGGAAACAGAAAACTCGTGCGAATTTACCGGGGCGGTCCGGAGCAGCTCATCCACATAGTTGATGTCCGAAAAACGGGCGGCATCCTCCATGCTTATAAGACTGCGCTGCAGGGTAGGCGAAAGGTATTTGTTGTCGTTAACCGCCGCTTCGTTATACAGGGTAACATAGTCTTTTGTATTCACCATGGGGGTGAGACGTATCGCTTTCTGAATGCCGGTTTGTCCGCGGTAGGTTACAGTCGTTTTGCCGGCTTTTCCCTTTTTGGTGGTAATCAGTACCACCCCGTTGTTGGCGCGCGATCCGTAGATGGCTGCAGCCGAAGCATCCTTAAGTACCGTTATGTTTTCTATATCGCCCGGTGCCAGTATTTTAAGCGCATCGGCAGTTGCTATACCATCCACGATGTATAGCGGGGCATTGCTGGAGTTAATGGAACCCGTTCCCCGGATTCTTACCGCGACGCCTTCTCCCGGTGCTCCGGTATTCTGGGTGACCTGCACCCCGGCAGCCCTTCCCTGAAGCGCCTGGTCAACGCCGGCGACCGGCATACGGGTAAGCTCGGTATTGTCAACACGGGTTACGGCTCCCAGCACGTTGCGCTTTTTGGCGGTACCATACCCGATCACCACCACCTCGTCGAGCATGGTTTGCTCTACCTGCATGGCGACGTTTATCATTGCACGGCTACCGGGAATTTCTTCCACGGTTTTGTACCCGATATAGGAGTACACAATTACCGAGGAGGCATTCAGCCTGTCGGATTCCAGACGGTAGCGGCCGTCAATATCCGTAGTCGTTCCCGTAGTCGTTCCCTTGATATGTACCGTTACCCCGATCAGGGTCTCCCCTGTTTTCGCATCGGTAACGGTTCCCTGCACAAGCTGCTGAGCCAGCAGGGTGCCTGCCGACAGGATGATGGTCAATAGTAGAATCAGTTTTTTCATGTGTGCTTATTTTTAAAATAACACGATGTGGCTTACCGGTAGGTAATTACATAATCTCCGGCTTTTATTTTACGGCCTTCAGCCTTCAGACGGGTTCCGGAAGGAAGCTGCACCATAACCACAGCCTCACCGGCAGGAATTTCGATAACTCCGGTATTCTGAATATTCCTGGCTAGATAGGTGCGTGAAACGATGTCGAAGAGGTCGGACGAATCACCCGTGTTTACGCTGATGGTTCTGGCCTCGCCATAGGGATTGTAGATCAGGAAAACCGGATAATCATTAGATGCATAAAAATCGGTAACGTTGCAATCAAGCAAAAGAATTCCTTCAACATCCGTTGTATTTACAATCGCCCCGAATACCCCGGCAATGGATGTGCTGTACAGGCTGAACATGGATTCTTCGGGCTGGCCTTCAACCCACTTGGGACCATCGCCAATGGCAACCGGACTTACGCCCGCAAGGGCGGGATTGTTCAGGTCATCCGTCTTCCGCAAGCCTTCGTATCCTATTATTCCATTGGTGATGTGTTTCTTTTCAGGCAGCCACTGGTATTTGTCTTCGATCTGATCGGGATAGAAAAGCCTTGAGGCATTTACAACATTCAGCATGTAACGGCCAATAGCCCTGGCATACTGAGGTTCATACTTAACCATAGGTACCAGAGGCCAGGCCATGGCTACCGAATTCATAAAAAATCCGTATCCGCCGCCGTCGGTAATACTTCCCTGCATCCCCGATACATCGAAATCGCCCCACTTGTCGGCAATCACACCCCATCCGTAACGGCCCTCCTTCGACTGGCAGCCGTCAAAAGCATGGTTCAGAAGACGGGTAACATCATAATTGGTACCCTTTTCGGCATTCAGCCTTGCTGCAGTATAAGCGCCAAACGGCTGCAAAATTTCATAAAACCGGCTTTCTTTCTGATTTACAAGAACTTCTGTGGAACGCTTTGCCCCTTCGAGGTAACGCTCGTCACCGAATTTCTGATAGGCCGAGTAAAGGACATAGGCATGACCTCCGGCCGCATCCTGCTGCCAGGGGATGTGGTTGCGCATCCCTTTCATCTGCGCGTAATCGAAATAGGAGTAATCGTAATTGCCTCCCAGAACCGAATCGGCTTTGTAAAACTGCTCAGCCACCGTGCGCTGAATGTTTTCGGTATTCTCAACTCCCGGAAACAATGCAGCCACCCCGTAATAAAGTACATTGGGATATACATCGTACCACCAGTCACGTCCGTAACCGCCCCCAAGCATGGCAACCTCCGGATTGGTGTTGTTCATAACAATGTTCCAGCCGTTGTCGCTGTTGAAATAGTTCTGCGACATCTTCACGAAATTGTACCCGTGCTGGTTTGTCTTGTCTATTCCGAGCAGACCGGCACTTACCAATGCATTCAATGAGGTGAGTGCTTCATGGAATTCTCCGTTGTTCTTCCCCGGTTGCTGACGAACATCTCCTATGACGGTATAAAGCCCGAAGGTTACCTGGTCGATGTTTCGCCGGGAGCTGTCGAGCCAGATGTAGGGGGCATAGGGGGTCGTGGCGTTAAAGTCAAAAGCGAGGCTGTCGAACTGCAGGGCCTTCTGTTTCCAGTCGATGATTTTCAGCGGCGAAGGAAGCTCCGGCATCTGCTCAATGCGGGGGATGGTTGTTTGTGCAACAGGCTCTCCCAGGTCGCTGGTGCAGGAATAAAACCCGGCGGCTATTGCCAGTGCCGCTGCGATCCGTATTTTATTTTTCATGTTTTTCAGCATAGGATTCTTTCATTATGTTTTTAGCCAGCGGAATGCTCAGCATCTGAAGCACCGCAACAATGATCAGCGCATAACGCAGCGCGAAGGTCTCCGAAACGGCATAGGCAAGAAATATAAACAGTCCGAGCCCGATTACCCTTCCGGCATAAAGTCCGAATTCGTGGTTCAGAATGTATGCGTAATTGTTCCTGTTCTCTTTTTTCGATACCACGTCTATCACTTTCATCATAATCGGGTAGTATGCCAGATCGTGCAGGGGCTGGAAAAACACCTTGCAAAGCACAAATACCATCACACCAAACATCGAAAGTTCAATTCCGTTTACTATGGTTCCGATCAGGAACAGGGTAATTCCAAATCCAAATACCGTAATCCTGTGTTTTGGTTTGGTGAAACGGCCAAGCAGGTATATCAGGATGGCGGTAAGTCCTCCGCTGATGCCCTGTATCAGCCCGAGCGAACCTTCCTGTCCTACGTATTTCATAATCAGCATGGCCGGGGCAGTCACCAGGAACCCCTGTACCAGACCTTTCAGTGCGGCAAGCAGTATCTGCTTGTTCCACAAACGGTCGAAACGGAAGTAGAGAAAGTCTTTTTGCACGGGATTTTCGAACGTGCCCCGCGACAGGGAATAGGTTGCCAGAATGGTGATCAGGAAAACAACCAGGGTAACAATGCGGTAACCCTTATACACATCAAAGGTGATGCCCATAAACTGCATACCGTCGATGGATGCAAGCAGGACACCGATCACCAGGGGAACGGCAATGTTGGATACGGTAAAGAAAAAAGACTCCAGTCCGAAGAAGTAGTTTCGGTTTTCATCGGCAGTGGATGTCAAAGCCATCAGGTAACGGTTTGTCCAGAAGAATCCGGAGGCAGCTCCGATCAGTGTTCCCGAAACAATCAGTCCCGGAAGGGCAATGTCTTTTACAAACATCATCCCGACCATGGCAATTCCGCTCAGCAGTATGCCGAAACTGTAAAGATGTGCTACCTTAAACCGTTTCAGCAGAAATCCGTTGGTAAGGGAAGTAATGATGATGCCGGTGTACATGGCTACCTGAAATATGGCCACAAAGCTGGTATCGTCGAAGGAGCGCATGATATAGGCCGCCATAAAAATCTCAACCACAGGCAGCACCAGCGCATAAAGCATATTGGTGATCAGCAGCACCCGCATATTACGGGGCATCGAAAGGAAGAAGCGGTATTCGGCTGTCAGTTTGTTTTTCATAGTAAACCGCTTGTTAAATCAGGGTGGAAAGTATTTCAGATACCGACAGCGTGGCACCGCAGATTACTTCATCGCTGGCACCGTAATACATGTAAATGGTGTCACCGTCAACATAATGACCGTTGGTGAATACCACATTTCCGAAGAAACCGGTTTGTTCGTAGGACTGCAGTGGTTCCATAATGGGTTCGGTGCTGCGTGCCAGTACTTTGGTGGGATCGTTGATGTCGAGCAGCAGGGCTCCCAGGCAATACCGGTGGTCTTTATTGGCACCGTGATAAATCTCAAGCCATCCTTTTTCGGTGCGTATGGGTGCGGCTCCGGCACCTACACGGGCTGAATCCCACATCCCCGGACGCGAGGTGGCAATGCATTTGTGCCTGCCCCAGTGAATCATATCGGGCGACTCAGCCACCCAGATGTAGTTGCCGCCAAGTTCGGGACTGCTGGGGCGGTGCAGGGCATAATATTTCCCGTTGATTTTCTCATCAAAAATGGCGCAGTCCTTATTATGGGGCGGAAAAATCATCCCCTCACGGGTGAATTGCTTCCAGTCGCTGGTGCGGATAAGCCCAACGCCAACGCCAAATTCGGAAACTTCGGTGAAGGTAAGGCTGAAGCCTTCCGACATGGTTGCTACACGACAGTCTTCTATGCCAAAGGTCTCCAGCTCCCCCTTACCGAAAATGGGAGGATATCCTTCCGGTTCGTAAAATCGAATGCCGTCGTCGCTGCAAACAAGTCGCAAATAGCTGAGTGTAGTCAGGTAATCTTTCTTCTTATAGTTGATTACCCGCGGATCGGAAGCATCGAGGTCGGGATCGTCTTTGCCGAAACTAAGAATTTCAATCTCTCCTTTGCTGTTGTACACCGGAAAACTGATTTTCCCCTCAACCTGTGCAGGCCGCTCGGCTACGCGCAGCAGCAACCACACTTTTCCGTCGTACCGGAAAACCCCGGGGTTCAGCAGACAGGTGATTTCCATTCCTTTGATGCCTGGCTCCAGATCGGCAGGGCGAAGCAGGGGGTTCTGAGGAAAACGTTTTGCAATGTCCATATTATAAGGTGTTTTAATTTCTGAATATCCCGTTTTGAAACTCCCTTCCGATCATACCCTGAATTTTCGTACGCTCAGCTGAAATTCCATTTTTTAACTATTCTCAAAATTACAATCGATTGCGGAAAAAGACGTCCGGCTGAGTCCGTATCTTGTCCGGCTGAGTCCGGAATGTGAAGAATATCAGGGAAGAAGGGAAGAGGGACGCTGAAGGAGGGACGAGG
>DJVU01000005.1 GCA_002441345.1 Bacteroidales bacterium UBA6248 | reverse complement strand
GTTCCGCCGGGGAACGACCATGACCAGGTTGAAACCTGACCGCTTGCCGTACCTGAAAATGCCACGTTTTCACCCATAAGTACAAATACAGGATCGGCCGTGAAATCGGGAACAGGGGGCGGAGCAAGAACCTGAATGAGTCCGGCTTTGGTTTTGACGGATGATCCGGCACAGTTCGACGCCGTTAAGCTAACCGTGTAGGTGCCTGGGGTGGAATACGTTACCGTTTTGGCTGATCCCGTTGCCGTTGCAGGATTGCCGCCCTCGAAAGTCCATGCCCAGCTGTCGGGTGCACCGCTGCTGGCATCGGTAAAGGTTACCTGTCCGCCCGCAACAATCTGGGTTGCCGTTTGTGTAAAATCGGCTGCCGGCTGCGTACCGTTTACATGGATAATCTGCTGGCGGGTAAGCGTGTTGCTTCCCTGTGCGTTGGTTACGGTGAGGCTTACGTTATATGTTCCGCCCGTGGAATAGGTTACAACAGGATTTTGCTGTGTGCTTGTCTGGGGTGTTCCACCCGGGAACTGCCAGCTCCAGCTTACAGGCCCTCCCGAAGAAAGGTCAGTATATACCACCTGCTCTCCTGAGCAAATATCTCCGTCGGACCAGCTGAAATTGGCTGTGAGCCCGCCGGTGGCTACATCCACAGCTTTTGAATAGCGGTAAAAATTTTGTTTGGTAACGGTAACATATACCCTTACACCGCTTTCGAGCGGAGAGAACGTCAGCGTTAACGGACTTCCGGCTGAGGTAGCCGTTGCAAGAATCTGATCACCGGCAGTAAGGGCAATAAATGCCCCTGCATTGGCCGACACCTGCATGGAGGTTTGTCCGGCATCCAGGGTGAGCGGATGGCTGACTGCCAGGGTCTGGGGCACTTCCGTATAGAGATTCATGAAGGCATCTCCGTGATGATGGAAAAGCCGGTAGGTAGTAATTTTTGCGGTGGAGGAGCTGGTCCATGACGTCTGATACAGAAAATGTTTTCCCGCAGATGCGGCAAAGGCCGGAAGGGCAAATGCAGTGGGGAAGGTGGCTGACTGATCAGGCATAAAATCGGGGAACAAATTGTCGAAAACGCCCCACAGATAAGCATCGTTGGCAAAGGAATACGACACTTCACTGGCTGCCAGCACGCCAAGAGCCCCCGAATTATGACCATTGCTGGTATGACGGTGAAATTTCTCGGCCAGCGTTTCGGTAGCACGGGGATAGGCTCCCGTTTGACAGTTTATTGAAAAGACATACGGAAGCTGGTTGTTAACGTTGTTGAGGGAGTTAACGGAATTTGTCGTAAACAAAGGCTCTCCCCAGCTGGAATAACTTCCGTGGTCGCGGTGCAGCACCATAAAGGTACCGCTGTTGATGGCGCTGACGATATCGGAAGTGGTGCCTCCAGAGAATCCTCCGGTTTCCTGAGGAGTTGCCGGGATGTAACCCAGGCCCGAAGGACCGAAATAATTAAGAACGGCGGTGGTATTGTATGCAGTCGACCATGGATCAACGGCCGGATTGCCGGAATAAACCGCATTGATGCGTACAGGACTCTTCCCCTGTACGTTGGAGAAGTAGCCGGCCACTATTTCCGAGCAAAGCTGAAACCAGCGCTCGGTCTGCCAGCCAAGAGCCGTCACCGGGTTGTTATAAAATGCAGGATTTTCCGGCGGCGTGCGCTCATAGTCCAGAAACTTGGTTACCATCACCTGCAGCTGAGCGGCATCATTGGCTGTGATGCGGGCAATTACAAGGTCGGGGAGATTATCTCCGTTTACGTCGGCATAGTAATTATCGGATGCAAAATTCGGATAACCGCTTGGATGGGCGTACATATGAGAAATAATACCTCCGCTGCCGGTACTGAAATCCCCAAGCAGTAACACGGCAACAGGAGGTATATCCCAGGTGTTGTAGGCATTGTCGATGTATGTTTTAAGGGCGGCTACCGTATTTCCTCCGGCTTCGGTGGTAGTAACGATGCCGGTTTTTATTCCCTGACGAATACGGAACTGGCGGATGGAGTCGGCCCATGCCAGAAATTCGGGCATATCGGGAGTAATGATCAGGTATTCATACCCGGTCTGCGTAGTGCGTGCGGATGCAGCGCTCTGATCAAAATCAACGGCAGGGATAATGGATGAATTCAGAACCTCGCCGTACATCAGAGGATCCCACCAGCGGCTGCGCAGGCGCTCCTCCCCTATCGCACCCTGTCCTCCGGCATGCGTAACTTCTATTTCTATCTGCTGATTAACTTCCAGCTGTCCTGTAACCGGATTGTAGCGGAAGGGGAAAATCTCCACAACTACAACATCCAGTCCGCGTATCGAAGTAACTTCCGACACCATAACCGGACTGGCCGGATAGAAGGCATTCTGAGTGTATATTTCCGGATCGGGCTGGTAGCTCAAAGGACCATCGTCCTTGCCTGTGGGGATGGCAGGTGCGGGAGCTATGTTAAGGCCTTCCAGCGTGGTGGTATGCGAGGACAGGATACGCGCACTTACGCTTGCACCTTTCGGGATGGCGATATAGCGGCCTTCCGAAGGCAAATCGGGAGCTCCTTCCTTACCGGGCATTAGTATGCCTGGCAAAGTAATGGCGTTCATAAGCGAACCATTCACCTGAACATCACTAATTGAATAATCTTTAAGAGAATAACTGATTACCGTACGGTCATACCCGGCCGTAACCAACCGGTAACCGGTTTGTGCCTCAGAACTTCCTGTGGCATTACCGAAAGCATTAAGCTGAAAGGAAACACCGGTCAGAAGAGCAATCGACAGCAGGATGAGAAGATTTCGTTTCATTCGTTTACCTTTATAGATGAATAAGAAAAACTGTGCAGGCAGGTAAACGGCCGGACCGGAAGTGTCTGTTTCTTCGTGCGCTGGTGGCAAAGCCTGCAATTACATTTGGTTTTGCAGGCGACCACCCCCGGAGAAAGCCATCCTTTTTTCCCCCTGCAAGGAGTTAATCTTTAAAAAATAAAAAGGTAATCTGCTTCGCAGGAAATAATTGATTGTTTAAAAACATGTTACGATCCCGAAAATAACTCCCGGGCTTATGCCAGCGGCAAATCCGGAGCTTACTATTTTTTTTCGGAAAAGGCATTTTAATAATTAACCGACCTTTTGTTGATTAGTATGATATTTTTACACTAAGGGATATTTATGTTAACTATTCTTACATATAAGCCTTTCCTGACCTCGAATATTTTCCGTTTGCCGAAAGGCCGGCAGGATGTGTTTTTCAGGTTTGCAGAAAAGCACTTCCGGAAATGGAACAATAACCCGGCAACTTTATCCGGAAAATTCGTGGTAAAAGCATAAAAATGCGGCCCCGGCACGGATTACCCGGCCTACTGGCCCCGACAACCGAAATCATCGGAATTCTCCGGTATTTCTCTATNNCTTTCTTTTGAAAAAGCAAGAGAAAATACGGACCTGGTACGGAGGAATCATAGAGAAACACAAGAGAAAGCCCGGAGAAATAATGGGGAATCAGCGAAAGATGACCTTCCGTTAACAGGACAAAAAAAAGGGAACCCTGGTTCCGGATTATTGATTTGCGGAATCTCCCCACCCGACGAGCAGGGCCCGGAAGAAAGACCGATACAGATTTGGAGTTTTTTCGATGATCCTGCTGCTGCGATGGAGCAGGCCACATATTTAAAAAACACTCCGGCCGTGCAATCCATTCCCGGATGCAAGACCTGGCCTTAACCTCCACCTTAATACACCTTTCTGGCGAAAAGACAAGGATGCAACATCTGAAAAAGACCAGGGAAATTCAGGCCCGCACACCATTACTGCAGGTCTGAACTCTTTTACTATCGAAGCATCAGGCTGCTAATCGATGCACATGCTGGCATCCGAAAAATAGGTTGCCGGATTGCCTCCCGGAACAAATTCGTCGACACCGGCCCAGACACAGAAATTGCCTCCCGATATCTGCTGGATTTCGAGGTGAGCAGCAGAAAAGAACGGCTCATTGCACTCCAGGTATTCGGGATACGGTATGGTGAAGGTGTGCGTTTCGCAGGGGCTTAGACCGGATTTGAACGGGAAACGTCCGGGGATGGGTTCGCCCTTCTTTGTCCGGGGAATATCAGCCAGGGACTCCTGCAGATCAAAATGGTAGGCAGTAATCAGATAGCCCGGAACTACTGCAAAGGTAACGTCAAGTATACCGGTAACCGGACTTCCGTAAAGAAAGACAGTACCGATTTCATCGCCCTGAGCGTTATGAAATCCATAAATGCAGTAGATCAGCTCATCCAGATAAACCATATCTTTAAGGTGGGGTCCTGAAGCAGGATTTTCTGCAGGGGCTGTACCCGGTTTCAGAGTTTCCGGAAGTTCCTTGGAACACGAGGCCATTACCAGGCTAAAAACCAACAGGCCGGCAAGCAACTTGATTCGTTTCATACGTTTAAGAATGAGGTTAATAATTGGTTAATATGACTATACACTGGCACTCAAACGCAAAACTACGCAACCGGATCAGGCTTAAAACGATTGTATAAAAAAACGACATTCAAACCATCGCCGGATACAGCAAAACAAACCAGGCAGACCGTTAAACCATCCGTAAAGCCATGCAAAACACCCTGCACACAAGCCGGGGAGCGAGGCCAACGGGTACGGCGGCTATCCTGAATTCTTACACGGGAGGGCAAAGCAGAAGAGGCAGCAGGGCGGACAGCCGGCATCTCAGGTACATCCTGAAAACTACTGAAAGATAATCGATTCCAATATAAAACGAAAGTAAAAATTAAAATTTTATTAACACCACAATGTTAAACAACTCCATTCATGGCAAACAACGGATAAATTCAAATATTAAACCATAGTTAATATCACCCGTTTTTCAAAGCTTGAATTACTTAAACTATTAAAAAAAGACTGCCCGGAGGGGCAGCCTTTTTCGATCATTAAGTCAGTAAGCATCTATTCTGCTGGCGGAGGCGGGCAATCAACCCTTTGCTCAACGTTGACATGGATGCCATAAAAATTATTTGCCGGAACATCCACTGAAAATTCATTGCCAGTTGCATAATCTTTCCAGGCAAACAGACCAGGACTGGGGTTACCGGCAGGAGCGGATCCATAATCCTGAATATATACATTTTCCGGAACATCCTGAAATCTCCAGTCAGTATTTAAACTTACAGTAACAGTAACCATATTATCTGAAACCGCAGAAAAAGACACCATACCAGCTTCAAACGTCTGACCGGCATAGAGTATCACTGAAGCATCTGAAACATATGCAGTATAGGTTGCCCAATTCCCCTTGGGCACATACCTTGTTCCGGCAGCCCAGGCTGTTTCTTCGGCCCAGCATTCCATATCGTCCGTACAAAGAATTTGATCGACAATTTGATAAGCCCACCTGGTACTGGTTTCGAGGACTTCTGTATATCCCCATGCCGTCTGTATATCTTCATCGTCATTATATTTGACGGCAGCATGTGCCAGGGCAACAAACGAATCACCGCAATCAGCTACGCCTTCAACTGCAGGAATGAGAAAACAATATTCCGTTACGCCAAGGTCATCATTTATATACGGGAACGAACCCGGGACCGGATTACCCTGTGAATTGAAAATGTTGTCAGGCAATTCGGCACCAATGACAAAATGAATTTCCTCCAGCACCCAACCTGATTCCGTAATCTTATAGCACACCGTCAGCTCACCTGTACTTTCTTCAAGTTTAATCTCAACGTATCCCACATAAATATCCTGTCCGGCATACAGGGGATACTGAGCTGCCAGTAATTCCGGCGTTGTCTTAAAATTTAAGTCTTTCTGTACCGGGTTTGCATCCTGTTGCTCCTTCGAACAGGATGCAAAAAGCATTGCGGCCATCATCAGGCCGGCAAGAATTTTCAGTTTTTTCATGGCATTAAAAATTTGGGTTAAAATGTGGTTAATTTGTTAATAATTCCGGCCTTTTTTTTTGTGCTCTGTTTTGCTAATTGCACCTCCTCTCTTTTAAGCATGAGCAACGGTTAACATACATTTAAATTAACGGATGATACTCCCCTCCCCGGCAAATCCCGGATAAAACCGATAAACACTCCCCATAACGTTTATCTTTCACTAATTAAACGTATTGTGACTCCTATCCGGTTATACCTGACAACTTACTAATCATGAAGAATATGCACTAAATCTACGTCATGAATCCGAAATATGCAAATTTTTTTTTGAGCAAAATCAAACAATTATTTAAATTTTTTTCATCAAATATCAGGCAATTTTTCTGTTTTAGATTTTTGTCTGTTATTATTCATTTTCATATGTCTGGTAATAGTATTCCAATATTTGATATTTTTATGTAGTTTTACAGTAAATACAGGCACCCCGAAGGCTTCGGCGCAATCCGGATTCATTATAAAAAGTTTATGTGTAACTTAAGGTGTGGTTCCTGCGTCAAAGTGAAATATCGGACAGTAAAACCAGGCAATTCATCACTCCCGTCTCCATCAAACACGGAATTATGTTTCGCGATCTTCTACGGCACAGTGTACGTGCCCTCAAACGCCATAAATCGTACGTTTTCATCAACGTTCTGGGTCTTGCAACCGGAATGGCATGCAGCCTCATAATCCTTTTGTTCATTCTGCACGAACTCAGTTTCGACAACTTCCATGAGAAGGGAGACCAGATTTACCGTGTAATTCTGAGCGGACGTATCAGCGGACAGGATCTTAAGGTTACGTCCACTGCATCGCCCATAGGCCCGACCATGACAGCCGAATTTCCGGAAGTGGAATCGTTTGTCCGGATCAACAACTGGAACGAAACCATTATCCGCGATGGCGACAATTACTTTACCGAAGAACACTTTATTGAAGCCGATTCCAGCTTTTTCGATTTCTTCAGCATCCCCCTTATCCGCGGAAACGCGAAAACAGCTCTGAATGAACGTTATACCCTGGTTCTTTCCGCAACCGCTGCCAGCCGTATTTTCGGCGACGCCGACCCTGTCAACCGCATGATCCTTGTCGGAACCGACACCATACGATACCGTATAACCGGAATCTTCGAAGACATTCCCGAAAACTCACACATCCAGGCAAATATGATCGGTTCGTTTATGACCAACCGGCGGGCAAACGACAACCAGTGGCTTTCGAACAGCTTCAGCACCTACGTTATGCTGCACCCGGAAGCAGACCCCGAAAGCGTGAATGCCCGTTTCGATCAGATGCTCGTTACGTATGTGGGTCCGGAACTCAAACGCTACCTTGGGGTTACCACCGAGGAGTTTGTACAACAGGGGAACCGCTACAACCTCTTCCTTCAACCGCTATCAAAAATACATCTTGATCCATCCATTGAACAGGAGATGAAACCGGCCAGCGACCCAAAGTATTTGTGGATTTTTGGAAGCATCGCCCTGCTCATTATTCTGATCGCTGCCATCAATTTCATGAACCTGTCAACAGCGCAGGCCGGCCGGAGAGCAAGGGAAATCGGCATAAAAAAAGTAGCCGGTTCTTCCAGGGGCATGCTGATCGCTCAGTTTCTTACTGAAACCATTATCCTTTCGCTCATCGCCCTGCTCATCGCCCTGATGATCACTTCCATGGCTCTTCCATCCATCAACAGCCTGCTTGGCACCTCTCTGACGCTGAATCTTCTGCAACACTGGTGGTACACACCCTCCCTTCTTGTGCTGGCTCTTTTAACCGGACTTCTGGCTGGCAGTTACCCGGCATTTTACATGTCGGCCTTTAATCCCTATCTGGTACTGAAAGGCCGTATGCGGGCCGGTCGCAACAACATACGTCTGCGCAGCATTCTGGTAGTACTGCAGTTTTCCATTTCACTTATACTCATCGCAGGAACTCTGATTATGTTCAGACAGATCCATTTTATGATCCATAAAGATCTTGGATTCGACAAGGAGAATGTGATGGTCATCCGCAGAGCACAGGCGCTGGGCACCAACGGACAGGCTTTCAAAACCGCCCTGCTGAAAATCCCCGGCGTAGTTGCCGTTTCAGCTTCGACCGCAGTTCCCGGACACGGAAACAACAACAACGGTTACCTGATCTCGGGGCGGCCCGACGAATCGTTTCTGATGCAAACCAACTGGGTGGATCCGGATTACCTTAACGTTTACGGCCATGCCATTGAACAGGGACGGTTTTTTGATGAAGCCGTTACAACCGACCGCCGTGCCTGCCTGCTGAACGAATGCGCCGTAAGAAAGTTTAACCTCAGCAATCCCCTGGAAACAAAGATCATCACCGACCGCAACGAAGAGGGGGAACCCGTGCTTACGCCGGTAATCGGGGTGGTCAGGGACTTTCATTTTGAGTCGTTACGTGCAGAAATTGCCCCGCACATCATGATGTTCCGGACAACCGATTTCCGATGGGGGTATTACAGCATACGGTATGCCCCGGCTGCCGCAGCTTCCACTATTAAGGAGATAGAAAAAACCTGGCTTGCATTTGCATCGGGCAGTCCGATGCAGTCGTTTTTCATGGACAAGAACGTTGAGCAGATGTACCGGGCCGAGCGGCAGAACGCGACCCTTGCCATCGCTTTTACCATAATGGCTATTCTAATAGCCTCTCTCGGGCTTTACGGGCTCTCATCCTATACCGTACAGCAGCGGACGCGGGAAATAGGGATACGCAAGACCTTTGGTGCCTCTGCCATACAAATATGGTATCTGATCGTACGCGAAATCCTTATACTGCTGGGTGTGGCTCTGATGATCGCCGTGCCGCTCACGTTCCTTGTTGCCGACAACTGGCTCAACAACTACCACTACCGCATTCATCTTTCACCGGAAGTTTTTGTAACCGGATTTCTGATTATCCTGCTTGTGGCGCTTATCACCGTTAGCTACAGGGCCTTGTCTGCAGCACTTATCAATCCTTCGATCTCATTGCGGTACGAATAGGCAGTGAACAAATTATCGGGCCCGAAGAGAAATCACCGGCCGAAACACCTGCGTTTGAGTGATGTCTTTGTCAACCATCCGACAAATTATCTTAGGTTTGTATTCCCCAATCTGTTGAATATGATCCGACGAATCGCAGCCAAAATCCTCCGGACTGTCAGCACAAGCGGTGCGGCGATCCTGTTATTTGCCCCCCTGATGCTCTCTTCCTGCGGTGAAAAGAAAGAAAATCCCGATCCCGCACCTGCGAAGGAAGTCATCCGGGCCGCCGATCTCTCATTCCTTCCGGAGATGGAAGACGACGGCATTGTATTCTACAACCGTTCGGATGTTGCCGAAGATATGCTGCTTACCCTGAAGCATGCGGGGATGAATACGGTTCGCATTCGTTTGTGGCATACGCCTGCGTCTTCCCGTTCGGGATTTGCCGAAGTGCGGGCACTGGCAGAGCGGGCACACGGACTGGACCTGAACGTCTGGATTACGGTGCATTATTCCGACACCTGGGCCGATCCCGGGCAACAGCAAACGCCTGCGGCCTGGCAGGGGCTCGACCTTCAGAACCTGGCCGACAGTGTATACAATTACACCGCACGCATCGTGGAAGCTATGAAGCCGGAATACATACAAATCGGAAATGAGATAAATGCCGGAATGCTCTGGCCGGCAGGAAGAGTATCGTCCATGACCAATCTTAAGGCTCTGCTGACGGCGGGATCGAAAGCTGTACGGGACAAAAGTCCCGGTACCGCGATAATGCTGCATCTGGCAGGGATCGACAACGTCAGCTGGCTCTTCGGGCAGCTGCAGAGTGTGGATTACGACATTAGCGCGGTTTCGTATTATCCGTTCTGGCACGGCAGGGATTTGGCGGCAGCAGAGGCCGGTTTGCGTGCACTGGCAGGGGAATATCTGAAGCCGGTGGTGATTGCCGAAACGGCGTATCCGTTCACCCTGCAGTGGAACGACTGGACCAACAACGTGATCGGACTTCAGGATCAGCTTCTTCCTGAATATCCTGCTACTCCGGAAGGACAGCGCAGCTTTATGATGGAGATACGGCGCATTTCGACAGCGGCGGACCGTTTGTCAGGATTTGCCTACTGGGGAGCCGACTGGGTAGCATCCAAAGGCCCGCAGGCTGCCAACGGATCCTCCTGGGAAAATATGGCCGTTTACGATTTTTCGTTCCGGGCGCTGCCGGTTCTGGATTGCTTTGCGGAAGAGCCGGTAAAGGGTGTTGACGGCCTGAAATAAAAAAAGCGGCCATAAGACCGCTTTCTGCTGAAGGAGTATGGTTTTGTCTAATGTCCCGGGGCTTCTTTTGCAGCCTGTTTAGGAACACCGGCTCCAAGAAATTTACCCAGTTTTTCAAGAAGCATATTCTTATCGATTGGTTTGGGGATGTAATCAATGCATCCGGAGGAAAAGCAGAGTTCCACTTCGTTGTCGTGCACGTAGGCGGTCTGAGCAATAACAGGCAGTTCGGGGCGTATGCTGTGGATGCCGACAGTGGCTTCAAAGCCGCTGATACCGGGCATGTTTATATCCATCAGAACAATATCGATTTCCCTGTGCTCACGAACAAGGTTTATAGCCTCCTGACCTGTTGAGGCCCAGAGAATGGTTGCTGAAGTATTGCGAAGAATCGTTTTCAGATAAAGAAAACTGCAATCGGTATCTTCTGCAATCAAAATTGTTTTCCCGGCCCAGTTATAAACTTTGCCTGCAGATGAACCGGAAAAATCGGTAAAAAGTAGCTCTCTCATAGTGCCCGTATATTATGCAGTTCTCCGAGGACCGCTAAATTAAAGCATTTCACAATCAAAATCTAATGTTTATGGCACTTTTCCCAAAAAGTAACTGGCAGGTATAATAATTTATTAAAAAAAATCATCCCCCCCCCGGTAACTTTGCCATTGCTAACATCCGATTCTGAAAATTGTTTAAATTTGCAGCCACATTCAGGAATCAACAAATTCCGATCCAATCGGCATTTAAATTCCGTCAGGTCCGGTAGCTCAGTTGGATAGAGCAGCAGCCTTCTAAGCTGCGGGTCGTGGGTTCGAATCCCGCCCGGATCGCAAAATGG
>DJVU01000077.1 GCA_002441345.1 Bacteroidales bacterium UBA6248 | reverse complement strand
ATTTTGTGGAGATGGCGGGAGTCGAACCCGCGTCCAAACAGGCAGCAATAGTGCTTTCTACATGCTTAGTTTTCAGTTGATTTTCGTAAACGGGCAGGGAGAAAACAACCCAAACCGTTTCTTATTCCTTTTGGTTTTCGAACAGTCACCAGGATCTTAACTGCCTTATCGCGGCTTTTTCGATGCTCCGGTCGGGACGCGGCCGCGCGTGGCTTCCCGGGGAGCAGTAGGCGGCTTAATCCTCTTGATTAAGCGGCGTACGCGTAATTGTAATCGTTGCCGTTTAAGGGCTGTGAAAGTTGGGATTAACGGGCCATGCTTCCAACGCCCGGCATGCTTACAGTACCACTTCCCTGCTGTCAAAACCGGTCATCCCCGGTTACACATTCCGGTGCAAATATACAAAATATATACCAAACCGGCTCAGGTGCAAACGGCTGTCTGCTTCCCTGATTCTTATCTCCCGCTCAGTGGTCTTGCATACATCTCAACATCGTTTGCCGTAATCTGTGTATCGCAAAGTATTGCCAGCCGCTCTACCACATTTCTGAGCTCCCGGATGTTGCCAGTCCAGGTAATGTCTTTAAGCGCCTGTATAGCCTCGTCCGTAAAAGTGATCAAAGGCTTGCCCTGACTCTCGCAGATGTCGGTAATAAAGTGCTTCGCAAGCAGCGGTATGTCTTCCGAACGTTCGTTAAGGGTAGGAACATGTATCAGAATCACGCTGAGCCTGTGATAAAGGTCTTCGCGGAAGTTTCTCTTTTCAATCTCTTCCACCAGATTCTTGTTGGTGGCTGCAATTACCCGCACGTCTACCGGAATATCCTTTTCGCCCCCAACACGCATGATCTTGTTTTCCTGAAGGGCTCTCAGAACTTTTGCCTGGGCTGCCAGACTCATATCGCCGATTTCATCCAGAAACAGAGTACCACCGCTGGCCTGTTCAAAATCGCCCTTGCGTTGCTTTATGGCCGATGTAAACGAACCTTTTTCGTGCCCGAAAAGTACGCTTTCGATCAGTTCTCCGGGAATGGCTGCACAGTTTACCTCTACAAAAGGCCCTTCGGCACGGTTGCTGAACTCATGCAACCATCTGGCAACAAGTTCTTTACCAGTACCATTGCTACCCGTTATCAATACTCTTGCGTCAGTGGGAGCCACCCGCTCAATCATCGATCGAATCTGCAGCATTGGCTCCGATTCACCTATCATTTCGTACGTCCTGCTTACCTTCCGCTTCAGGACGCGTGTCTCTTTAACCAGACTGCCCTTTTCCATTGCATTGCGGATGGTAATGAGCAACCTGTTCAGGTCGAGTGGCTTGGCAATGTAATCGTACGCTCCGCGCTTGATGGCATCCACCGCTGTTTCTATGTTACCATGGCCCGAAATCATCACTACCGGTGTGTCGTTCATTACCAAAAGACGATCGAGTACCTCTATACCATCCATCTGCGGCATTTTTATATCGCAAAGGATAACATCGTATTTCTCTTTTCCAGCCAGCTCCAGCGCCGTAGGTCCATCGGGCGCCTCATCCATCTGGTATCCTTCGTATTCCAGTATTTCACGCAACGTGCTGCGAATACTGCGCTCATCGTCAATTACCAGTATCTTCGACATAATTCTTTGTTTTTCAATTCCAACTGTTTTTGCAGAAGTATCCATTACAGCTTCTGCCATTTTAATTCTTCCTGCATCGGGCTCAACCGGAGTTTTAGTAAGGCAGGGATGAAGATGTTATGGATTATCCTTTATAAAATAACCACTTTCCAAGCTCCCTCCAGCTTACTTTCTTTCCGTACATCAGAATTCCCGTGCGGTAAATTCTGCCGGCCATCCATACCGCCGCGATAAAAAATATGGTAAGCAGAACCATCGAAAGTGCCAGTTCCCAATAGGGAACGCCAAACGGGATACGAACCATCATAATGATGGGCGATGTAAACGGGATGATCGAGAACCAGAAGGCAATCGGTCCCTCCGGGTTGTTCAGCACAAACTGCGCGACCACAATCGCCAGTATCAGCGGAACGGTAACCGGCATCATAAACTGCTGGGTGTCCGTTTCATTGTCGACTGCAGCACCTATGGCGGCAAACATGGCTCCATAAAGCAGGTATCCGCCCAGGAAGAAGAAAACAAACGAGAATATCATAATTCCGTAGTCGATCGACATAAGAGCCTCAATTACACGCGACAGACTGTCGGCATCCTCCACTTCTTCATAGTTGATTGTAGCGTTGGCAGAAGCGGGGATCCGCGTTCCGGTGTCGAATGCCTCAACCTTGCCCGCCTGATTAAATGCTTCCGGCATTGTGGCCTTGAACACACTCACTATGGCAAGTGTGAGAACCACCCACAATAGAAACTGCGTAAGCCCGACAAGGGCTACACCTACAATTTTTCCCATCATAAGCTGAAACGGTTTGACCGAGGATACGATCACTTCCACTATCCGGCTTACTTTCTCTTCAATAACCCCTCGCATTACCTGCGATCCGAAGAGGAAGATGAAAAAATAAATCAGTATTCCGGCAAAAAGGCCGACTACCATACTAACCTCGGCATAGCTCTTTTTTTCTTCGCCCGATTCACCCATACGGATGGAAGTCAGCTTGATGCTTGTTTTGATGTTTTTCAGAATTTCTTCACTAACAACATGTGCTCCCGTTAGTGAATCGGTGCCCTGAATGGCATAGGCGGGATTCGTTTTCCGGATTTCGCGGATAATTTCTGCTCCGAGCTTCTGGTTTTCGACCTCTTTTTCCATTACTCCGCGGATGTATCCTTTCAGATCTATTCCAACCTGTTTCTCGCTGAATATCATTGCATTGGCAGGTACGCTAACGGAAGGGCGGGGGATATACACCAGCGCATACCCTTTTTTAGCCATCAGTTCCGATTTGGCCGTTTCAAGGTCGTTGTATACATAGTTGAAGATAAAACGGTCGGAATCCTCAAACTTATTGATAAACCAGCCGGTTTCATCGAGAATATTAACTTGTTTTATTTCATCCGACAGCTGCGAAAGGTAAACCGGAACAATAAAAAGGGCCGCCATTAGCACCGGACCCAGTATTGTCATCACAATAAAAGATTTCTTCTGTACCCTGGAAAGGTATTCACGCTTGATTACGAGCAGTATCTTATTCATGGTTTCCTGGGATTACTGGTTTATATTGTTTCTGCCCGAGGCGTTCACCGTCCTGATGAATATCTCATTCATAGTAGGAATTACCTCTTTGAAGGTGTGGATGTTGATTTTTGGCATAAGTGCCGAAAGCAGGTCGTTCTGACTGGCTCCGCCCGGCAGGGTAACCACAATCTGCCGGAGTTCATCTTCCATATGTTCGTTTACCAGGCTGAATCCCGGCGGAAGAATCTCGCTTACCATTCCTGAATAACCATCAAAATCGATAGACCAGGTGTTGGTTTTGAACCGCCTTTTGATGTCCTTAACTCTGCCGTCAAGAATCTTCTGAGAATTGTTAATCAGGGCAATGTCGTCGCACAACTCTTCCACCGAAGCCATGTTGTGCGTTGAAAAGATGATGGTAGCACCGTTTTTTCTCAGNNNNTTCCACCAAGCCTGGATTTCAAACTTTTCGAACCAGTATTTCAGTCGTTTCATGGCATCGGCCTTGCTGACTCCCTTGAGCCTGGCAAGGTAGAGAGCCTGTTCGCCTACCTTCATCTTCTTATATAAACCGCGCTCTTCGGGAAGGTATCCGATTTTTTCAACGTGATGCGGAGCAAGCTTCTCATTTCCGAAAAACACTTCACCTTCATCCGGTGCGGTTATCTGGTTGATAATCCGGATGAGTGAAGTTTTGCCAGCACCATTGGGGCCAAGCAGCCCGAAGATACTCTGCGGTGGCACTTCAATACTTACGTTACTCAGAGCAGTATGGGCAGCGTATCGTTTGGTGATGTTTTTAACCGAGAAAAAGTTCATAGATAATGAATTAAATAAAGCGGGGTGATTGCCTTAATCAATTAAGTAACCACCCCCTTCCGTCATGTCAGCACGACAAAATTATTGAAAATACTCTCTCATTCTATCAAAGAATGAGCGGTCTTTTTTTCCGGGCTGGGGTTTGAAGTTTTCCGATTCCATCAGTTTGTCAAGCATTTCTTTTTCCTGCTTGCTCAGGTTTTTCGGCGTCCATACGTTGATGTTGATCAACTGATCACCGCGGCCGTAGCCATTCAGCGAAGGGATTCCCTTTCCTTTCAGCCTGAGAACTTTGCCGCCCTGTGTTCCCGGTTCTATTTTTATCCTGACCCGGCCCTCTATCGTTGGGATTTCAATAGAAGTGCCCATAGCAGCTTCGGGGAAGCTGATGTAATGTTCATAGAGCACGTTGGTGCCGTCGCGTATCAAATCTTCGTGCGGTATTTCTTCAATCTGAACAATCAGATCGCCCGGAACGCCGCCGCGCGGAGCTGCGTTTCCTTTCCCACCGACCGAAAGTTGTATGCCTTCCGATACACCGGCAGGAATGTTAAGGCTTATCACCTCTTCACCCTTAACCGTTCCGCTTCCGCCGCAGGTGCTGCATTTGTTGGTAATAGTTTGCCCTTCACCATTGCAGTAAGGGCACGTTGAGCTGGTCTGCATCTGCCCCAGAAAGGTGTTGGTAACCCGGGTTACCTGTCCGGTGCCATGACAATGCGAGCAGCTTGAGAAGGCCGATCCGCCGGCAGCTCCGGTGCCATTACAGGTAGAACAACCGACAAGTTTGGTGACTTTTATTTTTTTCTCAACACCGCGTGCAATCTCTTCCAGAGTCAGGCGTACCTTAACCCGCAGGTTGGTACCTTTGTTAACTCTCCTTCGTGTGCCGCCGCCAAAACCGCTGAAACCGCCTCCAAATGCACTGCCGAAAATATCGCCAAACTGGCTGAAGATATCATCCATCGACATCCCGCCTCCAAAACCTCCTCCGGGCATTCCCTTCATGCCATCGTGACCATATTGGTCGTATCGGGCCCTTTTTTCAGCATTGCTCAATACCTCATAAGCTTCGGCTGCTTCCTTGAACTTTTCCTCAGCCGCCTTGTCGCCCGGATTTTTGTCGGGGTGGTATTTTAATGCCATTTGCCGGTAAGCCTTTTTTATTTCAGCTTCACCGGCACTCTTCGGCAATCCAAGTATCTCGTAATAATCGCGTTTACTCACCGTCTTTTGTTTAATCGTTTCTTCGGGTTTTATATTTGCGTGTGACTGTCTTACCCCAGAGGTACGGCAATCGGCAAGCCGTATTTCAGCTGCCTACAACTACTTTGGCATACCGGATAACCTTTCCGTTAAGGGTATAACCTTTCTGTGTAACATCGACGATCTTATTCTTCAGATCCTCCGACGGGGCTGGAATATTGGCAATGGCTTCATGAAAATCGGTATCAAAATCTTTGCCCAGCGAATCTGTTTCAGCAAGCCCTTTCTGGGTCAGGATGTTCCTGAATTTGTTGTAAATCAGTACTACTCCTTCTTTAACCGGATCGGTTTCGCCTGCAGCTCCGAAAGCATTGATTGCACGCTCGAAATCGTCGAGGATTGTGAGCATTCCCGTAATTACATCTTCAGAAGCCGTCTTGCTGAGTTCAATTTTTTCCTTAATAACCCTCTTCCGGTAATTATCGAATTCGGAATAAAGACGAAGGTATTTGTCGTTAAGCTCTTCTATCTTCCGGTTGAAATCCCCGGCATCGGTCTGTGCCGTTTCGCCGGCCTGCTGCGTTTGCTGTGCCTGATTGTCAGTGTCAGAGCTGCTTATTTTTTCCTCAGCACGCTCAGAGGCCATTTCATTCATCTTTTCCTCTGACTTCGCTTTCTTATGTTTACCCATAATTAAAGATCATTTGGTTTCGGGAGTTTTGTCCCGTTTATTAGATTGTGCGACTATAGCAAAATGCCTGCCACGGCATGTTTTACGCCAAAATGACAGGAATAACGTGCCGGAATTTTTATCCGGCAGTTTACAGTATCCGGAAATTGCCTGCTTTTGCCTGCCCGGCCTGATTATCCGTCGATCCGCTGGATGTCGGCTCCAAGAGCCCTGAGCCTGCCATCGATGTTCTGATAGCCTCTGTCGATTTGTTCAATATTGTCGATCTGGCTCTTTCCCCTGGCCGATAGGGCAGCAATAAGCAATGCGACGCCTGCCCGTATATCGGGCGACGACATGGTAATGCCACGCAGGGGGACCTGGTGATTGAGACCAATAACGGTTGCACGGTGCGGATCGCACAAAATGATCTGTGCTCCCATATCTATAAGCTTATCAACAAAGAACAGCCTGCTTTCAAACATTTTCTGGTGAATAAGTACACTTCCCTTTGCCTGCGTGGCTACAACAAGTGCAATGCTGATAAGGTCGGGAGTAAATCCCGGCCAGGGAGCATCGCTGATGTTCATGATTGACCCGTCCATAAATGTCTCCACTTCGTAGGAGTCCTGAGCCGGTACAATGATGTCGTCGTTGCTGATTTCCAGTTTGATACCCAGCCTACGAAAGACTTCAGGTATAATTCCCAGTTCACGGTAGTTTACGTTGCGTATGGTGATTTCGCTGCCGGTCATTGCTGCCAGTCCGATAAAGCTGCCGATTTCAATCATGTCGGGGAGCATGGTATGTGTGGTTCCGCTGAGGTATTCCACTCCTTCAATTGTAAGAAGGTTTGAACCCACTCCGCTTATTTTTGCACCCATGCGGTTCAGCATGCGGCAAAGCTGCACCAGGTAAGGTTCGCAGGCGGCATTAAAAATGGTGGTTGTGCCTTTGGCCATGACAGCGGCCATAACCACGTTGGCGGTGCCGGTTACCGATGCTTCATCAAGCAGCATATAGCACCCTTTCAGCTCGGAAGCGTCGATGCTGTAAAAGTTGCCGATGCCTTCCGATTCAAAACGGGCACCGAGTTTTTGCAGCCCGGTAAAATGCGTATCCAGCCTGCGGCGTCCGATTTTGTCGCCTCCCGGATGCGGAATGTATCCTCTGCGAAACCGTGCCAGCAGAGGCCCGAGAATCATTACCGATCCGCGGAGTCCGGCTCCTTTTTTGCGGAATTCCTTTGATTTGAGATATTCCAGATCGATGTGGCTGGCACGGAACGTGCAAATACTCCTGCTCTCACGTGTAACTTCCACGCCCATAGACTCCAGCAGCTCAATCAGCCGGTTTACGTCAAGAATGTCGGGGATGTTGTGAATGGTTACCGGTTCGGGTGTAAGCAAGGTTGCACATAAAATCTGCAATGCCTCATTCTTGGCTCCCTGCGGGATTATCTCTCCCTTTAGCCTGTTGCCTCCATTGATAATAAATGAACTCATAGTGTCCGCTGCAGCATATTGGTAAAACAAAAAGGCTCCGACATATGGCTTCAGCCTGTTATACCTGCCAGAAGGCCTGAAAGGCTCTGTATGCCAAAACCAAAATTAATTTTGCTGCAAGTTAATTCTTTTTGCGGTTCCGGTTGTCACGATAATTGTTCTTATCGTTTTTCTGTGTGAACTTCCTTCTTTTGTTGGTCTGGCTGTGAGAAGCCGGGTGGGCGGGAGTATTGTTCCTGGCCAGCAGTTCGCTGGTATGAATAAGCCGTGTATCTTCGCTGAGCTTAAGCTTGCCGTGCGACAATATTTTCAGGTGTTCGGTAATCAGTTCGTCGTTCACCGAATCCCTGTTCCAGTTAAGATACGATTTTTTCAGATGGTTGGCTATGTTTCTGACCAGGGCATCTTTCTCCGGTCCATCTTCAAAAAGACAGGCTTTTTCAATCATACGGGCGATATTCTTCCCGTAAGGTCTGAATTTAATTTCTTCCTGAGGATAGGAAATGCGTTCGGGCTTTTTAACGTAATCGTCCGGAACAGGAGGAGGGAAAGGAGCGTCAATGTCGAGACGATAGTCTGCTATGATGTGCAGGTGATCCCACAGCTTTCTCTTGAAATCAGCGGTATCACGCTGTTCGGGATGAAGCTGGGCCATAACGTTAACAAGTGCTTTGGCTAAATTCGACCGTTTTTCACGATCTTCAACGGAAATCACATAGGCAACCATTTTCTGCACATTGCGACCGTACTCAGGAATTATGAGCTTTTCACGGGTGCTGTTATAATCCATAAAGGGGTGGTTTAGAAAAACCTGGTAAGTTAAAATGTTAATGATATCAAAGTATGCTGTATAAGGCAGGAGAGCATGTGGTTTATATGCTTCAGCAGCAATGCCTTAAATAACAGTGTCAGGAAATTTTTGTGATGTGAGCTGTCCCGGAGACTTTTCTGGTTTCAGACTGCGTGCAAAGATATAAAAAAATATCATTCAGATAGTCTGAGCTTTGCAAATTTAAGCAATAATTGTTTTTGACCTGCAGCCGGGAAGAAAACCGTAGCTTTTGTGTTTGGTCCGCTGCCCTCCACATTTATTACTTTTCCCTTTCCGAAACGCTCATGAATGACTTCAATACCCGGCTGAATCTGTTCAATGGCAGCTGTTTCTCCAGATACCGGCCCTTTCGTGGAATTTAAATCGTCAATTTTCTTCAGAGGCTTTTTAGTAAACAAGGGAGCTTTCTGCATCACAGGCGAACCACCGTTCCCGGGATTTATTATCCTTCTGGTTGTTTTTTCAATGAACTGTTCTTCAATTTCATCCAAAAACCTGCTGGGTTCGTTCATCGTCATATTGCCCCAGCGGTAGCGCGTTTCGGCATACGACAGGGTTACCTTTCTGCAGGCACGTGTAAGAGCAACGTAGAACAGCCTGCGTTCTTCCTCTATTTCAGCCCTCGACTGCAACGATAGTATGGATGGGAACAGATTCTCCTCCATCCCCACAACGTATACGTAAGGGAATTCCAGACCCTTGGCTGAATGTATAGTCATCAGCACAACCTTGTTGTTGTCGTCCTTGTCGTCGCTGTCGGCATCGGTCAGCAGCGCAATTTCCTGCAGAAACTGATCGAGTCCGCGACCCGGACCCTCGTTCAGCAGCTCACCGGTTTCTTCGTCGGGGAATAATGTCTGCTCCTTTTCCGAAAATTCCTTTACCGCGTTAAGCAACTCCTCGGTGTTCTGAACCCTCGATATACCCTCTTCCGACTGGTCGGCTGCCAGTTCCTTCAGCAAGCCGGAGTTTCTGGCAATCTTTATCGCCAGCTCGTAAGCATTCAGCTTGTTCAGCTGGTGGTGAAATGCCTGAATCATCGATGTAAACTCCGTAATCTTTGTTATGGTTCCCGGATTTACACCGCTAACCAGCCTGCCTGCGTTAACAGCCGTTTCAAAGAGACTCAGATTGTTTGTGGAAGCCGCAATCTCCAGCCTGTCGAGTGTCGTTTTTCCAATGCCTCTTGCCGGAAAATTGATGATGCGGTTGAATGCCTCATCGTCGCGGGTATTCACCACCAGCCTGAAATAAGCAAGCAAATCTTTGATTTCTTTGCGCTTGTAAAATGAAAGTCCTCCGTAAATGCGGTAAGGGATGTTCAACCGCCTGAGGGCTTCCTCAATGGCCCGCGACTGAGCATTGGTGCGGTAAAGCACAGCAAAATCGGAGTTTGCGACGTGCTGGTTCATTTTTATTTCAAACACCGAATTGGCAACCATATTGCCCTCCTCGGTATCGCTTGAAGCCTTCAGGATCTTAATGAGCTCTCCGTCTTCATTCTCGGTCCAAACCTCTTTGAATATCTGGTCCTTGTTTTTGGCAATGAGACTGTTGGCTGCTTTTACGATTACCTTCGTAGATCGGTAGTTCTGTTCCAGTTTAAACGTTCTGGCATCCGTATAGTCCTTCCTGAAATTCAGGATGTTCTGTATGTTAGCCCCGCGGAATCCATATATACTCTGTGCGTCGTCGCCAACCACACACAGATTTTCGTGTCTGGCTGCAAGCTTCTTCACAATCAGATACTGGGCAAAATTAGTATCCTGGTACTCATCCACCAGGATGTATCTGAACTTTTGCTGATACTTGTAGAGTACCTCCGGAAAATCACGCAGCAATAAATTGGTATTGTACAGCAGATCGTCGAAATCCATTGCAGATGCCTTGAAACACCGTGCTTTGTAATGAAGAAAGATTTCACCAATAAGCGGACGGTTAGCAGCTTTGTCGGATTCTTTGATTTCTGCATTGTTGTTGTATTCTTCAGCCGATATCAGATTCGATTTAGCCGAAGAAATTCTGGAAAGAATGGCTCCGGGCACATAAATTTTCGGATCGAGCTGCAGATCCTTAAGTATCGTTTTTATCAGGTTTTTTGAATCGTCGGTATCGTAAATGGTGAAGTTCTGAGGGTAACCGAGAAAATGTC
The DNA here is from genome assembly GCA_002441345.1 of Bacteroidales bacterium UBA6248. Classification (GTDB taxonomy): domain Bacteria; phylum Bacteroidota; class Bacteroidia; order Bacteroidales; family Lentimicrobiaceae; genus Lentimicrobium. The sequence continues at coordinate 4,990 of DJVU01000077.1, read as the reverse complement.
CCTCCACCCGGAGTATGCGCGCAAAAATGGAATGAAAGGTCCCCATCCACACATTCCGCGCTTCCGATCCTCCCACAAGAGCAATTACCCGGTCTTTCATCTCCCGCGCTGCCTTGTTGGTAAAAGTAAGCGCCAGAATGTTGAACGGATCAACACCCTGCTGAAGAAGATAAGCCACCCTGTAAGTAAGTACCCTGGTTTTACCCGATCCCGCACCGGCAATCACCATCACGGGTCCGTCGCTTTGCGTTACTGCAAGTAATTGAGCTTCATTGAGTTCTTTATGTAAGTCCTGCACTGCTTTCGGTTTGATTATACCCGCAAAATTAGTACTCTTTTCTGAGCCTGCATACGTCCTTCCCGTTTCACAGCAGTTTTACTTCCTGTAAGGAGATAAAAATCTGCCCTCAGCAGGGTTACTTTTCAGGCAGAATGCAATAAACCACAGTAGAAGCATCGTCGGATTCCTGTCCGGAAAACTTATCAACAATACAGGCAAGACAAGAAAGCAGACAGAATTGACTAACGATGCCTGGATGAAAACAAAAACAAGTGCTGTATAAACTTCTGACAAATCGCGTATCATGATCAATTTTAGCAAAAGGGATGAACGAATCGGGGAGATTATCGAACAGATCGTTGATAAACAGATTCGCAGAAATGAACCGCCTGAAACCGCTCAAACCTATCAACGGCTGATCGAGGACTCGTTTACCGATGCCGAAGCCAGACGACTGATTTATATGACAGTGCAGGTGGAACTCTTCCGGCTTATGCAATTCGGGGAAGCATTTAATCAGGATCGCTACGTGGATAACCTGCGCGGACTGCCCGATCTGCCGGATGCAGATATGCTGTTTTAACATAGTTGCGGAAGATAATCCGCTTTTTAGGTGAGTGAATGGTGAAGCCGGAACAGGCGAAAGTTCCGGCTTTTTTCAATTCAGTATCCGGTACAGCTGAAGTAATCCTGTCCGTAATTCCGTTTACCGGCATTTTTCCCGCGTTCACCGATTCTTTCTTTACCTTTTTTCTCCGGCATATTAATTTTGTCGGATCAATTACGGATAAACTCCGCTAAAATCAAAAAAACCATGGAAGAGAAAGAAAAAATGACACGTGGCAACTGGACACGCAGTGCCGAGACAACAACAACCGGTCTCCTGATCATAGCATTCGGAGTGCTGTATATGCTTAAGAATATGCAAGTCCTCGACCCCGGTGTCTGGAGGATAATTTTTTCCTGGCCCATGCTGCTGGTTGCAGTGGGGGTGGTAAACTTTGCCGGACGCCACTACAGCTGGGGAACGCTGCTTGTAATCACCGGCCTGATCTTTCTTCAGTTGCGTATCGGAGGCTACAACATTCTGGGTCTTTTCTGGCCGGTGCTGATAATTTTGCTTGGCGTAGCTGTAATCTTTTCGCATTCGGCCATCGTGAAACGGATCAAACGCGCACAGGTGTCGTCGGGCAACGATTTCTTTGAAGAAGTTGACGTTTTCGGTGGCGGCGAACGCGTGGTGCAGTCGGATCAGTTCCGGGGTGGAAGGGTAGTTTCGGTGTTCGGCGGTTCCAAAATCGATTTAACGCGCTGCACCCTTTCGCCGCACGATAACATCATTGAAATGGTGGCCATTTTCGGAGGTTCCACTCTTCTGGTTCCTTCTGACTGGAACGTAAAACTCGAAGTATTCAATATCTTTGGAGGGTTTTCCGATAAGCGCTCAAACATCAACATCGATACATCCAAGACCCTGGTAATAAAAGGAGTGGCAATCTTTGGCGGCGGAGAACTCAAAAGTTACTGAAATCCTGCAAATAACCAATGATTACCGACAGGTTCAATAAGCGTGTTCTGCTGTACATAGCAGTGTGGGTGCTGATAACCCTGATTCATCTCTACATAGCTGCCTCAAGGCCGGGTGCCGTTATGGCCCTTGCTCTTTCGGAAGCGGTGGTGATGAATCTCGTTTTTGCACTAATAGGGGTTGGACTCTGGTTTCTGATAAAAATCAACGACCATGAAAAAACCTCTGCCGCCGGAATGATCCTTCGGCTTGCTGCCGGAAGCACGGTTTCTATAAGCCTGTGGATGGGCGTAAGTATGCTGTTGCTGAACAATCTGCCATGGAGTAGTCCGGAATACATCCGGCACCTGGAAGATTCTATGGTAATCAGGGTAATAACCGGATTACTTCTTTTTGGCATCATGATTACCGTTTTCTATCTGCTCATCAGTAACGAAAACCTGAAAGAACACCGCTCACGCGAGCAGATGCTGCAGTCGATGCTTCACGAAACGGAAATCGCCATGCTGCGTTCACAGATCAAACCGCATTTTTTGTTCAACGCGCTCAATTCCATCAGCTCGCTTACCATTACCAATCCGGCACGGGCACAGGAGATGGTGGTGAATTTGTCGGAGTTTATGCGATATTCCTTCAGTTTTTCCGACAACAGCATGAGTTCGCTCGACCGGGAGTTGTACCATCTGCGGTTATACCTTGAAATTGAAAAGGTACGGTTTGGCGGTCGTCTGGAAGTGATCGAAAATATTGACGAAGGAACCGGATCATGGCCAATGCCGCCTATGATTCTGCAACCCCTCGTAGAGAATGCCGTGAAGCACGGAGTTTACAATACACCGGGCAAATCGGAGGTTATTCTGTCGGCCTCCAATGCAGACAGAGGGCTGGAAGTTGCAGTCACAAATACCTATGATTCTGCCTTTCCCGGCAAACGGGGTACCGGTACCGGATTATCCAATGTGATGAAACGAATGAGGATTCAGTATGGCATGCCCGATCTGGTACATATTATGAAAAGTGAAGAAACATTTACCGTAACACTGAAATTCCCGGCCTATGCCCCGCATAAAAGCACTGATAATTGACGATGAACCACCGGCACGCGACCTGGTGAAGCATTACCTTCAGCAATTCGGGGAAATTGAGCTGGCAGGGGAATGCGAAAACGGCTTTGAAGCACTTAAGGCAATACAGGAAATCGGCCCTGACCTGATCTTTCTGGATGTACAAATGCCTAAAATCAGCGGTTTTGAATTGCTGGAACTGATTCCGGAGCCTCCGCACATCATATTCACAACTGCCTTCGACGAGTTTGCCATACGTGCATTCGAGATGAATGCGGTGGATTATTTGCTGAAACCGTTTTCCGGGGTTCGCTTCTCACAGGCTGTTGAACGGGCGGTCAGGCGCATTGAAGCCAGTCCCGTTGCGCTTGCGGAAGAAACCCTTCGATTGAATGCGGGACTGGAAAAATCGTCCGGAGAAATCGACAGGGTGGTGGTCAGGCAGGGAAACCGTATAAATGTAATACCCGTCGATACCATATATTATATAGAGGCACAGGACGATTACGTTATGATTTATTCTGGCAGGGGAACTTATCTGAAAGAAAAGACCATGAAGTATTTCGAGGTACACCTCCCGAAAGCCGGATTTCTCCGGATCCACCGCAGTTATATAGTAAATATAAGCCAGATTGTTTCGGTAGAGCCTTACGGGAAGGACACCCGGGTTGCTTTGCTAAAAACCGGGGAGAAGCTGAAGGTGAGTGCCGGGGGATACAAGCGCCTGCGTGAATTGCTGTAAGAATCAACGCTTGAATGCACTGTTTGCCATTTGCTGAAGGCCCGTATTATCCGGTGTAAAATTGTACCAGGGATATTTATTTTCCTTTTGGATTTCCCTGCCGGCTATAAACGGAAAACAGTTCTCTTCAAACGCGGTTAAAAACAGGCATAAAGTTGCCTGGAATGCTTATGCTGTCTGCTTTTGCATTTTTTTTAACAGAAATCACTAAAAATCAGAAAAAAATGTTGCAGGAGTCAAAATATTCTGTACTTTTGCAGCCGCATTTGAAAGGAATGAATAGATTTTAACTTCCTGAAATGCACGATTTTTCTGAGATTTAATCCGGGAAACCTGATAAAGTAAGACAATATAGGTTTCAATCAGTGCCACCGCCACCGGCAGAATTTAAAAGGCATTGAAGAGTCTTGCGGCTGTAAAGGCTGTAATTGTCTCTCCTTATTAAAATCCCGAATCTCTTCAGAAGCAAATCCTGAAACAGGATGAATTCATTAGCCCCGGTTTCCGCTGATATGGAACTGCAGGAAAGATGTAATTTATTTTTGTTCAGCCTATTGTTAAAATAAAATAAAGCTGTACTTTTGCAGTCCCCAAAAAATCGGGGTTGCCGAGTAACCAAAAACAATTTAAAAGTACTGATATGCCTACAATTTCGCAATTGGTTCGTAAAGGACGTAACAAGTTAACCGATAAGAGCAAGTCACCTGCTCTGGATTCTTGCCCGCAGCGAAGGGGTGTTTGTGTGAGGGTTTATACGACCACTCCCAAGAAGCCCAATTCAGCCATGCGTAAAGTAGCCAGGGTAAGGCTGACCAACACCAAAGAGGTGAATGCATACATTCCGGGCGAAGGCCACAACCTGCAGGAGCACTCGGTNNATCGTAATGATCCGTGGCGGCAGGGTTAAAGACCTTCCCGGCGTAAGGTATCACATCATTCGCGGTGCACTTGATACATCGGGTGTTGATGGCAGAAATCAGCGCAGGTCGAAATACGGCACCAAACGTCCTAAGGGCGGAAAGGCAGCTCCTGCAGCAAAAGGCAAGAAATAATTCCGGTTTCAGGTAAAAACAGTTTACAAAAATGAGGAAATCAAAACCTAAAAAAAGAATCATACTTCCTGACCCGAAGTTCAACGACGTACTTGTAACCAAGTTTGTCAATAACCTCATGTACACCGGGAAGAAGAACCTGGCCTTTCAGATTTTCTATGAAGCCATCGACCAGGTGAGTGAAAAAATGAGCGAGGACGGACTCGAAATCTGGAAAAAGGCATTAAACAACGTAACCCCTAATGTAGAGGTCCGCAGCCGCCGTATTGGTGGAGCAACGTTCCAGATTCCTTCTGAAATCCGCCCCGGCCGCAAGAGCTCAAT
>DJVU01000096.1 GCA_002441345.1 Bacteroidales bacterium UBA6248 | reverse complement strand
GCCGAATGGGCCAATGTGCAGCCGCATTCGGGTGCTCAGGCCAATATGGCGGTGCTGATGACCGTGCTGAAACCAGGCGACACCTTTATGGGTCTGAACCTCGCCCACGGTGGACACCTTTCGCACGGATCACCGGTCAACTCATCGGGTATCCTATATAACCCCGTTGCCTACGGCGTTGAAGAAGAAACCGGAACCATCAATTACGACAAGATGGAAGCCGTTGCCCTCGAAACCAAACCCAGGCTGATTATTGCCGGAGCATCAGCCTACTCGCGCGACTGGGACTTCAAACGCATGCGTGAGATTGCCGACAAAGTTGGCGCATTACTGCTTGCTGATATAGCACACCCGGCCGGACTCATTGCCCGTGGATTGCTTAACGACCCCGTGCCTTACTGCCACTTCGTAACCACCACCACCCATAAGACGCTTCGCGGACCACGCGGGGGACTGATTCTGATGGGTAAGGATTTCGAGAATCCCTGGGGACTCAAAACCCCGAAGGGCGAAATCAAAATGATGTCGGCACTGCTCGACTCAGCCGTATTCCCGGGTATACAGGGCGGACCTCTGGAACACGTTATTGCTGCTAAAGCCGTAGCTTTCGGTGAAGCCCTCAGCGATGAGTTCATGGAATACATTGTTCAGGTGAAAAAAAATGCACGGGTTATGGCCGATGCATTTGTACAGAAAGGATATCACGTAATCTCAGGAGGCACCGACAACCACCTGATGCTTATCGATCTGCGCTCCAAATTCCCTGAACTTACAGGTAAAGTTGCCGAAAACACCCTCGTAAAGGCCGATATTACCATCAATAAAAATATGGTCCCTTTCGACAGCAGATCGCCTTTCACCACTTCGGGCATCCGGGTTGGCACTCCCGCAATCACAACCCGCGGACTGAAAGAAGAGCATATGGGCATTATTGTTGACCTTATCGATGAAGTACTCAGCAACACCGACAACGAAACCGTTATCGATTCCGTTAGAGACAGAGTAAATGAGCTTATGGGCGAATTTCCGCTTTTTGCCTGGTAATCTTACGGATAAACTATACCGAACCACCCCTCAGCGGGTGGTTTTTTTTTGCTCTCGCCGGAAGAACGCATTTGATATGCCAAAAAACAATTTTCCCGTTTCCCTTTCGGGGATGCTGATGGCTTCGTATTGAGTGAAAATTGAAAAATTGCTACCTTAGCCATACCAACAATAACCGAACGATGAATGACTTTTTAAGGGATGTGGGCAGCCAGCTGAATTCATATTACGACTGGCTGGTGGAGATTACACCGAAACTGCTGCTTGCAGTAATCGTGATGCTGATTGTATGGTTTCTTGCCAAATCGATGCGGAAGGCAACCGATATACGTTTGAAGAAACGTATGGATGACCCGTTGCTGGCAGGGTTTCTGGCTACCCTGCTGCGGCTTGGAATACTGATAACCGGACTGCTGTTTGCCCTTCGTATTCTGGGCTTTGCAGGTATAACAACAAGCATACTGGCAGGAGCGGGAATATCGGCCTTTGTAATCGGATTTGCTTTGCGCGACATTGGAGAAAATTTCCTGGCCGGGATACTCATGGCTTTTAAGCGGCCATTCCGGGTAGGCGATTTCATTGAAACGGGGAATCCCCCCAACACCGTTAAAGGAAGAGTAATTTCACTGAATATCAGGGTTACACAACTGAAAACGCCTGACGGAAAAGACGTTTATATCCCAAATGCCAACATCATAAAAACCCCGCTTTTTAACTATACCGTTGACGGATTCCTGAGACTCGACTTTGTAGTGAGCCTTCCGCCAAAGCAGGATTATTCGATGCTGATTGCCGAAATGGAAAAGACGGTATCAACGGTTGACGGAGTGCTGAAAACGGGCAGGCTTCCGGCTGTAAGAATTAGCGGAATCGCATCGGGAAAGCCAGACGCAAGGGTAAGTTTCTGGATCGACACCTCGGCAACCACCCGGAAGGACGACGCCATCAAATCGGATGTTATCCTGGTCGTGCAGAATGTTGTAGAGAAATATTCAGCAAATCAGTAACAGCATACTATGGAAAAAATAAAACGGATTGCCGTTCTTACCTCAGGAGGAGACGCTCCGGGCATGAATGCTGCCATAAGGGCAGTGGTTCGCTCAGGAATATCGCACGGACTGGAAGTGTTCGGGATTGTCAGGGGATACGACGGGCTTATCGGGAATGAAATCAAACGCATGCAATCGCAGGATGTAAGCAACATCTTACAAACCGGTGGAACTATATTAAAAACAGCCCGCAGCGAAGAATTTATGACCTTGCAGGGGCGGAAGAAAGCGTACGATAATCTTATCAGCAAAGGAATAAACGGGCTGATAGTGATAGGAGGTGACGGCTCTTTTGCAGGTGCCAGCCAGTTTGCCGGCGAGCATAATTTTCCCGTGGTCGGAATTCCCGGAACCATTGATAACGACCTTTACGGAACCGACTACACCATCGGATACGATACCGCCCTTAATAATGTGGTAGATGCCGTGGATAAAATCCGTGACACCGCCAGCTCGCATAACCGTATATTTTTTGTGGAAGTAATGGGACGCGAAGCCGGGTTTATCGCTCTTCGCAGCGGCATTGCAACCGGCGCGGAAGCCATCCTTATTCCCGAAGTTGAAGGGCAGGTTAAGCAGATGATGAAAACCATGACCAACCGGGGAGAAATTAAAAAATCATCCATTATCATCGTTGCCGAAGGCGAACGGGAAGCCAGTATTTGGGAAATGGCCGATATGGTGCGAAAAGAACTCCCCGGCTCAGACGTCAGGGTCTCCATTCTCGGGCACATCCAAAGGGGCGGACGACCAACCGCATACGACCGCGTATCGGCAAGCAGAATGGGCGTTGCCGCCGTGGATGCCCTGCTCAGCAACAAGAACAATGTGATGGTCGGACTTGTAAACAACAAAATAACTCTGGTGCCGCTCAGTAAAACCATAAAACTGCACAAGGAAGTGAACCGGGATCTGCTTGCGATTGTTGACCTTCTAGTATAACAGACTTTAATATGCTCCGGCAGGTAATAATTCTTATGTAAAAACCGGAGAATAATACCATTGTGCCCATGAAATATCAGGTAGCAGTTTTTCTTCTTTTACTTTCGGCAGCCTGCTCTAATATTAAACAGGAACCGGCCGAACCAGCCGATCCGGCTCTGGCATATCAGGACAGCATCAAACGGGTTAGAGAAGCCATGTTTGCTGAAACACGTGAAACTGCAGCTGTGCTGATCCGCACTTCACTGGAAAATCGTTTGCCGGATGAGCGGTATAAAGCCCTTGGCCTCGACCTCTACTCCTCGGTGCTGCTCCCAAGGGTTTATACCGAACGTGCATTCAACCTCCTGTGGTTCAGTCAGCCCGACTCAATGCACAAAGCCCTGCAATTCTGCGACTACCTGGATGGGCTCCGGTATCACGGCCTTATACCGGATCATTACCACTACCCGGCAATCCGTGAATCCATCGAAATGTTGAAAAATGACTCCCTCCTGATGTTTGATGAAGTATTTTTAGCGGGACTGGACATGTTGCTTACGGATGCCTGGTTTATTACTGCCTCACATTTATATTTTGGAAAGGTGGATCGCGAGAGCCTGAAAGCAGAATGGAACATCCGCCGAAGCAAACCCGACCTGCCGCTCGACAAATACCTTCTTCAGATGCTCGACAGCACCAGTGTAAATGAAGGATTCAGGCACTTTTATCCGCCTCATCCCGGGTATGAGGCTATGGTAGAAGAAGCAAGAAGACTTGAACAGCTTATTGACCAGGATTTCAAAACGGATATCACTCTGAAAACTGCTTCACTAAAGCCCGGCGACTCTTCCTCAGCAATTCCTGCGATACGGGAAAAGCTGAAATTTCTGGGATTTCTGAAATCCGATACCGGCAACGAGGGCATCGTTTATGATGAAGAGATGGCAAAGGCAGTAAAAAAACTCCAGAAAATCTCCGGATTCAACACGGACGGAGTCCTCGGAAAAAATACTCTCCAGGCTCTTAATATTCCACTGTCGGACAAGCTTGATCAGCTATATGTAAACATGGAACGGCTTCGCTGGATGCCCGACTCGCTTGAATCAACCTACGTGTTCGTAAATATCGCCGATTTTACCCTGGATGTCTTCAGCGGCAGCGATACTCTTCTCACCATGCGAACCATTGTAGGCCGCGACTACCGTGAAACACCCGTATTCAATTCTGTAATTACATACATGGTATTAAGTCCTGCATGGACAGTACCTCCGACCATACAGCGCAACGATGTACTGCCGGCCGTACGAAAAAACACAGGATATCTGGCATCAAAGAACATGAGGGTTTATGACTCCAAAGGCAAAGCCGTTGATCCATCCTCCGTAAACTGGAACCGCGACGGGATGAAATACACCATCCGGCAGATGCCGGGGCCTCAGAACTCGCTGGGGAAGGTTAAATTCATGTTTCCCAACAAGTATAACGTCTATCTGCACGATACTCCTTCGCGCGAGCTGTTTGCCAGAGATGAGCGCACTTTCAGCTCGGGCTGTATACGGGTGGAGAAGCCGTTTGAGCTGGCTGAACTGCTTCTTCGCGACATGCCTGAATGGACGCCCGAACGCATCAGACAGTCGATGAATGCCAGCGCCGAACGAACCGTTGTGCTGAAATCGCCGGCAGGCGTTTACCTGTTTTACCTTACCGCCTGGGGCACCTCAGCAGGTGAGGTTCATTACCGTAAAGACATCTACAACAGAGACAAAGAAACCATTAAAGCCCTTCGCGAAAAGCACAGGAAATACAACACCTGATTCTGTAAGATCCGAAAGTTTGTTAAAAAATACGGACGAATTGGAATAATGCAGATTTTTGCAACCTAACATTAACTGTAAAAATGCGATTGACCGGGTTCAGTCCGTCCGCTTTCCGAAAAATTACAGCAGCCTTTATCGTGCTTTCGCTGGTATTAAACGCCAGCCGGCCGGCCATGCCCTCTTCAGAGCTGCCGGATACAGAGACAACGCGAAAAGAATCCGCCCCGGCACTTCCCGAATCGCTCAATCCGGGTATGGTTGATGCTCTCAGGAAAAAATTGCCTCAGTTTCTTCCCATGATGAAAAACAATCTGCTTACCCTTATCGATTTCTCATTACCCAGCACTGCACGCAGGTTATGGACCATAAACCTGGAAACCGGGGAGGTTATTTTCAATACTTTTGTGGCGCATGGCAGAAACAGCGGGAACAACGAAGCCGAATCGTTTTCAAACATACCACAGTCGTTTCAGAGTAGTCTGGGTTTTTATCTTACCAGTCAGGTATACTCGGGTAAACATGGCCGTTCACTTCGGCTGACGGGGCTTGAGAAAAACATCAACGACAAAGCCTGGGAACGTGCCATCGTGATTCACGGGGCCGACTACGTTTCAGAAAATTTCATCAAAGTTCACGGAAGGCTGGGCAGAAGTCACGGATGTCCGGCAATTCCTCCCGAGATCACGGCTGAGTTTATAGAAACCGTTAAGGAAGGCTCCCTCCTGTTTATTTATCATCCCCGTTACGAAAACCTGTAAAACGGTTAATACCGGCACATTCACTACCGTGGTTAAATTCCGGAAACGGTATTTTTAATCAGGGGGATGCGTTCTCTTTTATATGGATGGTTTCCCGAGCAGAAGTATGGAAGCCTTGCCCTCAACCCATTCAGCCTCTGCTTCGCGCTGATCGCGATAGCAATCGACGGAAGCAATAATCAGGTCGTAGCGATCCGCATCAGCGGGATGTATCCCGCTTGCAAGGGAGCTGAGTGCATTCACTTCGGCTCCCTTGACAGGTACCGACGGAGGCAGCAGACAGGTGCTGTCGATGGTATATCCCGGCCTGAGGGCAACGGCAAAATCGTAGAGGTAACGCTCTGATTCTGAAGCTGAGATCACAAGAACACGGTCAATCTTTTCTATGCCTTTATCGATAAACAGCCCAACCATACACCTGGTATTATCGAAGAAATAGCGTGCCCGGCCACCGGTTTCGTCCTGACTCAGCAATGGCCTTGCACTGCCGACCAGAAGCAGATCGAATTTACCCCGGTTTGCGGTTCGCACAATTTCCTGACTAACATTTTCTGCCGTACGGTAAATGGTTTTTACATCGGAGCCGAAATCCGACGATACTGCATTCACCTTGCTGAAAGCTTCTTCCTCGAACTGCCGTGCATTTTCCATCGAAATTTCCGTATTTGGCGTAAGGTGCAGTGCGGTAATCCGGAGCTGTTTTTTTCTTTTGCCGATAAGCATGTGAGCCAGGGCAGTCAGTCGTCCGCCGGCTTCGGGAGGGCCGAAGGCAACCAGCACCCGGAACTGACCGAGCAATGGTTTTTCGGCATCCCCGGAAGGGTAGAGATAATTGATAAATGCCATGGCAGGGCCGGTCATGAAAGTGGTAACCAATGCCATAAGCACCAGTATTGTAAATATCTCAGGCGAAAGGACTCCGATATCATACCCTATATTAAGAGCTACAAGTTCAATTAGTCCGCGGGTATTCATCAGTGCTCCGATCATAAGGCTGTCGCGCCACGACTGTCCGGTAAACTTTGCTGCCAGGGCGCTTCCGGCAAACTTCCCGGTAACGGCCACAGCTATTACCCATAAGGCAGTCAGCCAGAGGTCGGGATCATTTATAAGGCCGATTTCGGTACGAAGCCCGGTATAAACAAAAAACAGCGGTAACAGGAGAACAAGGCTTACATCCTCGAGCTTTTCCGACATAATTTGTTTAAACCGAACGTTATCGGGCATAATAACGCCAGCCATAAACGCACCGAAAAGCGCGTGAATTCCAATAACTTCCGTGATGTATGCTGAAATCAGCATAGTACTGAGCACCATGGCGACCACCAGTTTACTGATTGTTTCGCGAACGGTATACTTCCTTGCAATCCGGCTCAGTAAGGGTCGAACAATCAGCAACATCAGCAGCACATAGACAAACGATAGAAGAATGGTAAGCAGAGCTCCTCCTATGGCTCCGGCATTGGCAATTGCTACCACAAGAGCGAGGATACCCCATGCAGTAATATCGTTTACAGCAGCACAGGTAATTGCTGTCATACCAAGGGGAGTACGGGTCATCCCCCTTTCCTGAACAATGCGCGCAAGCACCGGAAATGCGGTAATACTCATTGCAATTCCCATGAAAAGTGCAAACGGCAAAAAGCTGTTGCCCCGGACAGTAAACGAGGGAAAGAGAAAGTAAGCAAGTCCCACACCCATCACAAAAGGAACAACAATGCTGGCATTACTGATAAAGACAGCTGCACCGGCACGTTGCCGAAGTATTCCGATATCCAGCTCCATACCGATAATAAACATAAACAGAATCAGGCCTATCTGACTGAGAAACTGGAGATTGCCGAGAGATCCGGCCGGGAAAAGAAATTCGGTAGCTTCGGGAAAATAAAGTCCGAGCAGGGAAGGCCCGAGCATTATACCGGCCATAATTTCACCGATGACGGTAGGCTGGTTGATTAACGACATTATCCATCCGAGGATACGCGAAGCCAGGATGATCACCAGAATCTGAAGAATCAGAACCGAAAGGGGATGATGAAACGTGATGGTGTTGCCCAGACTGAAAAATCCGGCGGCAGGACGGCTGGCGGAGGCTGCATCTTCCACGCCGGCAACAACTTCAAGAGCTTTACCCGCATCAAGAATAAGCCAGAGTACCAAAGCGGTCAGGGCAACCATTACCAGGTTGATAAAAGGGCCGCCCCTGCCCTGCCTATTGGTTATGTTAACAGCCATTTCCTGCTTACCGGATTAGTTGTTCGTATTAACTAATTCAATCGGTCAAAGGCTCCTCAAGGCCTTTAAGTATGGAATTAACCTCTTTTTCGGTTGTCGTAAGTTTATTCCTGCAAAAGGCTATAAGTTCGGCCGCACGTTTCACTTTCCCTGAAAGTTCGTCAACCCCTATTGAGGCATTTTCAATTTCCGAAACGATGATTTCCAGTTCCCGGATAGCATCCGAATACGAGTTAATCTTGCTCATTTTATTTTACTTTCTGTTACAACACTGGATATCAACCCTTCGGCTGTTTCCGTTTCAATAGTTGTCCCGGTTGCGGGCAATACACCATGTCCGAGAGCTTTTCCATTATACCGGGTAATTGAAAAACCCCGTTTTAAAACGTGGCGGGGATCGAGCAGCTGTACCCTTGCGTCCAGATTATCGATCCTGAGCTGTTGAGCATTGCGGTAATGGCGCAGGTAGGCTGCGGTTAATTTAACATGATCGCGAAGAAAAAGTTTGGATCGGTTTATCAGTATGGCAGGCTGCGCTGCAATCGACATATCATAGCGGCTCAGGGCAATGCGATGGTTGAAGACCGAAGCAGTGGTTACATCCCTGATGGCCAATGCATTCCTGAGTATACGCTGATTTTCCGCTTCCAGAAGTCCGGCAGCTCGGTCGATCATCCCATACGCAGTTTCATCAAACTGCCGTTTCCAGGTCTCAAGAAGCAGATTTACCGCAGGCAGCAGGATGCGTGAAGCTTCATCGATGCGGTCGCTGAAAGCCCTGAAGCAGCCAATCAGATGGTGAGCCACATCGGTAGGTGTTATTTTATTGACAGCTGCTACCATTTCCACTACGGTTTCGTTGGTTGAATGACCAATGCCAGTAATAACCGGGAGAGGAAAGCATGCTACTTCGGAAGCAAGCAGATAATTGTCGTAACAAGCCATACCCACCTCATCGCCACCACCCCGGATAATCAGCACCGCATCAAAGTCATCCAGTCTGTTTTTAATAGCCTGCAACTGCCTGTGAATGGAATCAACTGCACCATCGCCCTGCAGTGTAGCATGAAACAGCTTAAGATCAAAGCGATAGTGGTATGGATTTGCATTAAGTGTTACTAAAAGATCGCTGTACCCTTTGCTGGATGCTGCCGATATCACAGCTAAACGTTGCGGAAGAAGAGGAAGCGGGAGCAGGCGGTTGTTGCTGAAAATGCCTTCCCGTTTCAGGCGCGCGATGGTTTCCGTCTTTTCCCGCGCAAGTTCTCCCAGGGTATAAAGCGGCTCAATATCGATGATCTGCAGCGAAAACCCAAATTCCGATGAAAACCTTACATACGCCAGAAACATTATACCAATCCCTTCCCGCAAAGGCTCCCGGGTAACAGACTCAAATTTTGACTGAATAACGGAGAAGTCGTCTCTCCAGATTATTCCACGGGCCTGTGAACGGATTTTACCAGCCGATCGCTCCACCAGGTCGGGATAACAATGACCGCTTTGCGGATACACATTCAGCTTCGAAATCTCGGCTTTAATCCAGTATGGGGAGGGGTAATACTTCCTGAACATCCGTTCAATGCTGCCTGTAATCTCCGAAAGAGAGAAAACGCGTCTGAAATCCCCTGACGGCAGTTCGGATGTGACCATACGGGATTATAAAAAGTTAATAATCATTCCCGGCATAAAATCGCTTCATTATTAGAAACAAAAACGCATCACGCCTTGGATAGCAAAATTAATCAATTTGCAAACCGCCAAAAATCATCTCCTGAAATTTCAACAGAAAATAATACACCCGTACAATAGGATTTATTAAACCCGTCGTAAGACCGGCTTCATAAGATGTCACACAAAACGATACATCGATTGTTCCAGTGTTTCTTCATGCATTTTTTGCGAAAAATGTACGCATCAAACTCGTATAACAGTTAAATTAAGCCTTCTCATATGCCGGAAAACCGCGGTACTCAAACGAAAATATTTTTTCTTTTAAACGTCTTAATTATTAATAATCATTTCTTTACAAAATATTTAAGAACCTGTATCATATGATTTCTCAAAACCAATGATTTTTTCTGTTTAATGATAAATTAATGCGGTTACGATGCGACACAAATAATTTTTTTTGTTAAATTAGTGATGTTTAAAACTTAAATCTGAAATAACAGCCAGTTTGACTTTGTCTGCAGAATTTCCGGGAGTTCCGGTCCGGGTAAGCGATACAGACTGTTTGGTTAAAAAGACTGCAACTATGAAAACCCTGACACTTATGAGGCATGCCAAATCATCCTGGAAGGATGCAGAGCTGCACGATCAGGAACGTCCGCTTCTGGAGAAAGGATTACGCCGCACGCGCAACATCATTGATTTTCTGCAGGAAAAAGATTTCAAGCCAGACATAATACTCTGCAGTCCCGCTGTTCGCACCCTCGAAACCGCCCGTATCATGGCCCATGCATTTCAGGTTTCAGACGAGCAGCTTCGGGTGGTTAGTCAGCTCTACCCGGCAACGGCTCACGATTACTACGATTTGTTTTTCGATCTTCCCGATACGGCATCGCATATACTTGTTGTTGGCCACAATCCGGCTATCACCAACTTTGCCAACTATTTCCTGACCGAAAAGGTTGATTATATACCCACCTCCGGCGTTGTCAGCATTGCATTCGATACCAGGCAATGGGAACAGCTGCCACTGGCCGGGCACAAGGTGCTGTTTACTGCTTTTCCCAAGCTGATTAAACCGGAGTAATACAGAAAGTAACTCCCGGCCGTTTGAATCATGCCAGGCGGTATCACAGCCACACGCGACAGTTTTGTAACAGGGTCAAAAAAAATGACTAATATTACCTGATATTCCGGTTGAAATGCATCCGGATCATTCGTATTGCTTATGGCTAAAACTTCAGCATCCATCGTTAACCGTGAAACCAGCTGGCTCGAATTCAATGCCCGGGTATTGCAGGAAGCTGCTGATGAGACTAATCCCCTGATCGAACGCATCAAGTTTCTGGGTATTTTTTCAAACAACCTGGATGAGTTTTACAGAGTGCGGGTTGCCACCCTCAACCGCATGCTCGACTACAACAAAAAGCAGGGCGAAGGCCTCAGCTTTAGTCCGAAAAAGGTACTGAAAGAGATAAACCGCATCGACAGGGAGCAACAGAAAGAGTTCTCCAGGATATTCCGAAGCATCGTTCACCGCCTCGGAATGGAAGGGATTCGCATCGTGAATGAGCGGAATCTGTCAAAATCGCAGGGAAACTACGTACGCCGGTATTTTAATGACCACGTACGATCGCATCTGTTTCCGATCATGCTCAACAATCTGAAAGCCTCTTCCCTGGTGGATAAGTCCATTTACCTTGCAATCCGGTTAAGTTCATCACACAATCCTGGAAAGACAGAGCATGCCATCATCCGCGTGCCCTCCAAACCACTTTCCCGTTTTGTTATCCTGCCCTCAACGGAGGTGAGCACTGCCATCATTTTGCTTGATGATGTCATGCGCTACTGCCTCGACGAAATTTTCCTATTGTTCGGTTTCGATATCTATTCTGCTTATACCTTCAAGTTTACAAGAGATGCCGAACTCGACATCGACAACGATGTATCGAAGAGCTTCATCGAGATAATGACCGAAAGTCTGAAGCAGCGGAAAGTAGGTGCTCCGGTAAGATTTATCTACGACAAAACCATGCCCGAGGACCTTCTGGAAATTCTGAAGCGCAAGCTTGACATCACCGAAACCGACACTCTTACCCGGGGTGGAAGGTATCATAATTTCAAGGATTTTGTTTCCTTTCCCGATGCCGGACGACCCGATCTTCTGTATGCTCCCGTACCACCGCTCGAGCACCGCAAGCTCCCGAAATTTGAAAGCATACTGGGGACGCTTCGCGACCAGGATATTATGCTGCATTATCCCTACCAGTCGTTCCATTACATCATTGACCTGCTCAGGGAGGCGTCCATCGACCCCAGGGTAAAGGCCATAAAAATGACGCTTTACCGCGTAGCCAGAGATTCAAAGGTTGTCAATGCTCTTATAAACGCAGCCCGAAACGGCAAAGCCGTCACCGTATTTATGGAATTACAGGCCCGTTTCGACGAAGAAGCCAACATTTACTGGGCCGAAAAACTTCAGGAAGAGGGAGTTAAGCTTATCCAGGGGATTCCGGGTTTCAAGGTACACTGCAAGCTGCTGCTGATCCGCCGCAAAGAAGGCGATGAGAATGTATATTATGCCAACGTGGGAACTGGTAATTTTAATGAAGAAACCGCCAGGGTATATGCCGACGACAGTCTGTTAACCGCCGATCCGCAAATTACAGCCGACGTTAATGCGGTGTTTCATTTATTTGAAAGCAAATACAATCCGCCAAAATTCAAAAGCCTGATTGTTGCACCTTTTCATATGCGGAACTTCTTCACCCGCATGATAAACTCAGAGATTCGTAATGCCAAAGCCGGTAAGCCGGCCTGGTGCATTCTGAAGCTGAACAACCTGGTCGACGATAAAATGGTGAAAAAGCTGTATCAGGCCAGCCGGGAAGGCGTGAAAATAAGCATACTCTGCCGCGGAACCTGCACACTTATTCCCGGAGTGAAAGGAATGAGTGAGAACATTGAAGTCATCGGAATTATCGACCGCTTTCTGGAACACAGCAGAATTTTTGTGTTTGCCAACGGTGGCGAAGAGAAGTACTATATTTCATCGGCCGACTGGATGGTACGCAATCTGGATAACCGTATTGAGGTAGCCTGTCCGGTGAACGATCAGGGGCTTCAGCAGGAGCTGAAAACCATGCTCCGGATACAACTCAGGGATAATACCCGGGCCAGACTGGTCAACAATCCCGTTACCAATGCCTACAAGCAAAAAGGAAGCCTGCCGCAAATCCGCTCGCAACTGGAAATCTACAATTATCTGAAAGGATTATAGTTTCAGGCAAATTTTTCCACCAGGTCTGCCAGCCGGTGGGCATATCCGCTTTCATTATCGTACCAGGCAACGATCTTAACAAGCTTGTTTTTATCGCCCAGGACTGCCGTAAGTCCTGCATCAAAAATAGCTGAGTGCGGATTTCCGAGTATATCGACAGATACAATAGGATCTTCGGTATATTGAAGTATTCCTTTCAGGTATCCGTTAGCAGCGTCTTTAAACGCCTGATTGATTTCTTCAATACTCGTTGAATGCCTGAGCGTACACGTAAGGTCGGTAAGTGAACCGTCGGGCACCGGAACGCGGATGCCTGCTCCGCCCAGGTTCTTTTTCAGATGAGGGAATATTTTAGTGGCAGCCTTGGCCGCCCCGGTGGTTGTTGGAATTATACTGTAGGCAGCAGCCCTTGCTCTTCTCAGGTCGGCATGCGGGGCATCAATCAGATTCTGATCTCTGGTGTAGGAGTGTACGGTGGTGATGAAACCCTTTTCAACGCCCCAGAGATCATCAAGAACCTTTATCATGGGCGCCACGCAATTAGTGGTGCAGGAAGCATTTGAGATAATAACATCGTCGTTGCGGATGATGTCGTCGTTGATTCCCAGCACCACATATTTCACCTCATCGTGATCGGTTTTTGCAGGAGCCGAAATTATAACTTTACGTGCACCGGCTTCCACGTGCTTCATCGCCGATGCAGCATCTGTAAACTTCCCCGTTGATTCAATAACTACGTCAATACCCAACTTACCCCAGTTGATGCCTCCGGGTGAAGGTTCCGAAAAAACCAGAACCTTTTTCCTGTTGATCATCATAAAACCGGAACCGGCTTCCACCTCACCGGGAAAATTGCCGTGTACCGAATCGTAACGAAGGAGATGTGCAAGCGTTAACGGATCTGTAAGATCATTAACCGCAACCACCTGTATGTTCTTTTTCTTTAATAACGCCCTGAGCGTCACCCTTCCTATGCGGCCAAAACCATTGATGGCCACCCGTATTTTAGTCATGAGAAATGTGCTTTGTTTCGCCGTTCAAACCTACATGAATTAATGGTAATTCACAAACAGTCGAACAAATCTCTGCATTAGCCAGCATACAGCAACAGGTGGAATCCTGTATAATTGCCTGTATTAAAAAGCCGTTATCTTTGAATACCATTGCAGGCAGATATGCGCTTTCGCGGATATACCTGATTAACCCTGATCCCGGGATTCTAAAGAATTATCATCTTCCCAGCTCCCGGAACACATACACTTGCCGCGATTAAAGAAAATGCGTCGAACCGTCTGACTCGGTCCGACGACGGAGGATAACTCATTTTATTATGGTAATACTACCGGTATACTCACTTACCTCATCGTTTTCGTCCCTGAAAAAGATGCGGTAAACGTACGGACCCGAAGGTGCGGGCTCTCCGTTAACCATTCCGTCCCAGCTGTTGCTGATGGAAGAGGATGTAAAAATCATGGATCCCCACCGGTTATAGATATTCAGGCGAAACTCCCTTATGCCGTTTCCGGTGATAAGAAATTGATCGTTCATACCGTCGCCGTTGGGCGTAAAGGCGGTAGGAATTTTAAGCATATACCGTGGGCTGATGTATATCACCTTTTCATAAACATCGGTACAACCGAACTGATTCTGAACAGTGAGAACTGCCTGATAATATCCCGAGTCGGCATAAATGTGTGAGAATGCTGAATCTGTATACAGTGTACCGTCGCCGGTATTCCATGAATAGGTGAGTCCCTCGCCGGTAGAATTGCTGGAAAAGGACACAACCGGATTTTTCATACTCACAAGTTCGGGAGCAGCTTCAAAACCGGCAGCAGGCAGAGGCCATGCATGCACCAGGGAGGATACACTTGTTACATCGGTGCATTCTCCCGGATTTGTAACCGTAAGAGTAACATCGTAGGTTCCGCTTTCGGCAAAGGTTGTAGTCGCATTTTCACCGGCGGCCGTCCCCGATCCGCCGAAATCCCAGGAATAAACCGCACCATCCACAGTCCCCGAAGATGTGGATGTAAAGTTCACTTCAAGAGGAATACAACCTTCCGTCAGTCCGTTAGAGAAGGAAGCTACGGGCATGGCATTCACATCCACACCAACACTTACCGGCTCACTCACACAGTCAAGCTGAGTAACGGTAAGGGTAATATTTTTCTGACCAGGGCTGTCCCAGCTCACGTAATACGGGCCCTGTCCGCTTCCCGAGGTAATACCGCCGTCAAAATCCCAGTCATAGGAAGCATAACCCTGACCATTTCCGGTGTAGTTAATCTGCAGCAAGGCACCTTCACAAACAGCATTCTGCGATACCATAAAATCGGCATACATGCGATCTTTAACAATCACACCTGCAACGGCAGTATTAACGCATCCTTTGGCATCCGTTCCGGTGAGGGTGTAGGTTGTGCTCTCCAGCGGTGAAGCCTGCGGAGTGGCTGTAGAAGCACCGGTAAGTGTCGGATCCGGCGGGTCGGCAGTCCAGCTGTAATTGACAGCTCCGGAACCGGTAAGCGTAATAGCATCGTCGGGACAAATGGCAGAAGAAGAAGAAGAAGCAGTAACAAGCGGCAATGGGTTTACGGTTACTGTCACCATGCTGCTTGCCTCGCAGCCGTCGTCAATGGTGAGTGTATACGTTGTGCTTCCGTTCGGGGTAACGGTCACCGATTCTCCCGACCAGGTATTCGTACCATCGGTCCATGTAAATGAGCCGCTTCCGGTCGAGGAGGCACCGCTAAGCACTACAGACTGCCCGGCGCAGATCTCGGAAAGATCGACGCTCGCAACGGCATCCAGTTCAAAAACATCCACTTCAACAAAGTCGGAGGCCGTATTGCCGCAGTTATCGGTTACATCTACCCTGTACTGAGTTGTGGTTACAGGTGAAACGCTCCATGTTCTGCCCACGAACGTTTCATTTGTAATTAAATTCGTCCAGACCCAGTATCCGTTAGGGGTATCGTTGGCTTCCAGGGTAACCGTTTGACCGAGACAGATACCCTGGTCGGCACCGGCATTGGCGTATGGCTGGCCGACCAGCACGTGTATTGATGTTTGGTCGGTATTTCCGCATTCATCGAAAACGGTTGCGGTAAAGGTTGAGCTGCTGGCAGGTGCAACGTTGATGGTTTGGGTGGTTTCCCCGGTGCTCCAGAGCCAGCTGGTACCGCCATCGACGTGAAGGTTGATGTTTTCGTTTAGACAGATGCTGACCGTATCGCCCTGTATGATGGTTGCAACAGGCCCAATGACGTTTACCGTTATATCGGCAGTTTGAACAAAACCACATTCATCGGTTACCTCTACCGTATACGTTGTGGTGCTTTGAGGGCTGACGCTGATGATATCTGTTGTATCGGCCGGATTACCGCTGTTCCAGACATACTTCCAGGGTTCAATACCTCCGTTGGCTCCGGCCCGGATAAACGAAGTTCCGCCGCATTCAATGGTTTGATTCTGGCTTGGTATCAGTTCGAATTCAGGATAATCCTTTATCCATATGAATGCAGTATCCGGAACATATTCACAAAAGGAAGAGTTATAAATAACATTAATCTGCTTGGTAGGTTCGGGAATGTCGTCGCTGATGGGTATAATCTCCACATCGGCAAACAGTGTTCCCGGAGCAATCACAACACTGTCCGGGATATACTCATAATCAACCCCATTAATAGCTTCGCCTTCAAGAATATAATGTATAATAAACGGATCAGCCCGCAGATTATCGATTTGAAATCTGAGCGTCGCATTGTTACAGTTTTCAACTGCTGTATCCACAACTGCATGTGAATATGACAGTGCAGCCTGAACCCCGACGCTGTTAAAACTGTTTGCCTCCAGAAAAACGCCTGAATCGTATGCTCCGTCAGAGATATCGGCAATCGCCAGCTTAATGTGGTACGTTTCACATGGAGTTACAATGGCTTTCGCAACAAGCACTTTTGATTCCGATGCATTGTAGGTAAATCCATCGTATTCAATATACTGACCTCCTGAATTATTAACATACCAGTTGCTGTTGTGAATGTGATTAATGTTATTGATGGAAACATAGGCCGGAGGGAGCACCCCCGGAACTAGCGCAATATTTGCGGCATTATTCGAAAATGGCCCATAAATTCCGGGACCACTTATGAAAAATCCAAAAACATCATTATAAGCTGAATTAGCATATTCGGGATATTCTTCTGAACCAAATGCATACCGGAATTCAACAATAGTTGACTGAGGGATAAAATCAAATTCAAGAATACATACATCCTGAGTCGAACCACCAGCCAGCTGATTAAGGTCAGGGTCACTTCCGGAGGAATTATCATCGCCTCTGTTGGTATGTGTATTTGGTCCAACGGAATAGCTTGCTCTTCCAGATGTTAGTATCACTCCTGATTCAATTCCAAGATTTGATTTACCGAAAAACCGACCCCTGGCATTTACAACCCCTGTGTAGGTTATGTTTGAGGTTTGGACACCTTGACCAATCAGGATTTGTTCAACCAGCACTTCCGGATCAACGCCTTCAATTACGGTATAATCCGGCAGAATTTGCGCCGATGCCCGTTGGGGAATAAGCACCAGCAGCATCATAAAAGTAAAAAGCGGGAGACCGATCAGCCTGATCTGTTTAAATCCCGAAAAATGGGCAGATGGTAAAATTCTACGCATAATAACTAAAATTATTTATCCGAAAAGTATCCTGGAAGTGGTTTTTACTCCCTAATCAATTGAAAGCGAATAATCCTGAAAAAACAACCCCCCGGCAGGTACAAATATAAAAATTTATTAAATCGCCGGTTAAAAAGCTTCAAATCTTGCCGGAAATTTCCGAAACTTTTCATTAGCCATTGGCAGACAACTTATTAAATGATCTTTTAACATTCATTAGCAAAAATGGGGGAAGCTACTTCAGTTGTATTCCTTAACTTTAGCCCGGAAAACAGACAACTCAACATACGTTTTATGGAAAATTTAAACACCTACCTGGAAGCCAATAAACAGCGCTTCCTCGATGAACTGTTCGGACTTATCCGCATTCCTTCAATAAGTTCAATTTCAGATCACAAGCCCGATATGCTGAAGGCTGCCGAATACTGGAAAAACACCATTCTGAAAGCCGGAGCCGACAAGGCAGAGATTATTCCAACAGCCGGGAATCCGGTGGTTTTCGGCGAAAAGATCATCGATCCTTCAAAGCCAACCGTACTCATTTACGGGCACTACGACGTTATGCCGGTAGATCCGGTTGAATTGTGGAAGAGTCCGCCTTTTGAACCCGAAATCCGCGACGGAAAAATCTATGCCCGCGGAGCCGATGACGATAAAGGTCAGGCTTTTATGCATGCCAAAGCCTTCGAAGCCATGGTAGCAACCGGCACCCTGCCCTGCAACGTGAAGTTTATGATCGAAGGAGAGGAAGAAATAGGTTCACCCAACCTCGAAAAATTCTGCCTCGACCACAAAGACATGTTGAAAGCAGATGTAATCCTGGTTTCGGATACGGGAATGATTGCTCAGGATATCCCCTCCATTACCGTTGGACTGCGCGGACTTGCCTATCTTGAAGTGGAAGTAACCGGCCCAAACCGCGATCTGCACTCGGGACTTTTCGGCGGGGCAGTTGCCAATCCGATAAATATCCTCTCGAAGATGATTGCTTCCCTGATGGACGAAAACAATCACATAACCATTCCCGGTTTCTACGATAAGGTTCTCGAGCTCTCAGCCGCCGAAAGAGCCGAAATGGCCAAGGCTCCTTTTAACCTGGATGAATACAAGAAAGCAATTGACATTGCTGAAGAATGGGGAGAAAAAGGTTATACCACCCTCGAACGCACAGGCATCCGGCCTACGCTGGATGTTTGCGGCATCTGGGGAGGATATACCGGCGAGGGCGCGAAAACCGTTCTGCCTTCAAAGGCTACAGCCAAAGTTTCCATGCGCCTTGTCCCTCATCAGGATCATGAAGAGATTTCGAAACTCTTCGAAGAGCATTTCATGAACATCGCACCACCTTATGTAAAGGTAAAAGTTACCAATCTGCACGGCGGGCAGGGATATGTATCCCCCACCGACACCAAAGCCTATCAGGCAGCCAGCAGAGCTTACGAAACCACTTTCGGCAAAAAGCCGGTTCCTGTTCGCAGCGGCGGAAGCATACCCATCATCTCGACCTT
>DJVU01000084.1:3436-8074 GCA_002441345.1 Bacteroidales bacterium UBA6248 | reverse complement strand
CAGAGTACCAAGAATAATGCCCGTACACGTAAGGGTAAGAAGAAAACTGTTGCCAACAAGAAGAAAGCAACCAAAGGTTAATCGTTGATTTTCCTTTAAATTAACCAAACGAATTGTCGAAAAAAAATTGTTATGGCAAAAACTGCTAAAACATCAAAGAAGAAAGTTGTTAAGGTTGATCCAGTCGGCCGTGCATACGTGAGTGCATCTTTCAACAATATCATTATATCGCTGACCAACAACAGCGGACAGGTGATCAGTTGGGCTTCAGCCGGTAAGATGGGTTTCAGGGGTTCAAAGAAGAATACCCCGTATGCTGCTCAGATGGCTGCAACCGAATGTTCAAAGGTAGCTTACGATATGGGTCTGCGGAAGGTAAAGGTTTTCGTAAAAGGCCCCGGCTCCGGAAGGGAATCTGCGATCCGTACCATTCACTCAGCAGGTATAGAGGTTACGGAGATTGTTGACGTAACGCCTCTGCCGCACAACGGTTGTCGTCCTCCGAAACGGAGAAGGGTTTAATTATTTTTTTAAGCTTCCGGTTTTGCTTTGTCCTGCAGGATGGTTTGATGTCAGGCTATGACCGGAGCAAAATTGAAAACAAAAACAGATACCAAATAACACGTAATTATGGCCAGGTACACAGGTCCAAGAACCAAAATTGCACGGAAATTCAAAGATCCGATCTATGGTCCGGACAAGTATTTCGAGAAGAAAAACTATGCCCCGGGAATGCACGGAAATTCGAAGAGACGTAAAAAACTTTCAGAATACGGCACGCAGCTTCAGGAGAAGCAGAAAGCCAAATATACATACGGAATCCTCGAGAAACAGTTTAAAAATACGTTCCAGAAGGCCAGCCGCAAGAGTGGTATTACCGGCGAGATTCTGCTGCAGATGGTTGAGTCCAGACTCGACAATGTGGTATATCGTCTTGGAATTGCTCCGACCCGCAGCGCTGCCCGCCAGCTTGTTACCCATCGTCACATACTGGTTAACGGATCACTGGTTAATGTTCCTTCATACGAACTGAAACCGGGTGACAGCGTAAGCGTAAGGGAAAAATCAAAATCTCTGGAAGTTATCCAGAATGCACTGGCTGCCAAAAGGAATACATATCCCTGGCTCGAGTGGGACAGTACAAATCTTTCAGGTAAATTTGCCAGCCTTCCGGCACGTGAAGATATTCCGGAAAATATTAAGGAGCAGCTCATCGTTGAGTTGTACTCCAAGTAACGAGATTACGATTTTCAAACTATTTACACAAGAGGAAGAGTATATGGCAATATTAGCATTTCAAAAGCCTGAAAAGGTCATAATGATCGAAGCCGACGATTCGAAAGGTGTGTTTGAATTCAGACCCCTCGAACCCGGATTCGGTATAACCATCGGCAATGCACTGAGAAGGATTCTGCTTTCATCACTTGAAGGCTTTGCCATCACTTCGGTGCGGATTGAAGGAGTTGATATGGAGTTCTCTTCAATCAAAGGCGTGGTGGAAGATGTCACCGACATTATCCTTAATCTCAAGAAAATCCGATTCAAACGTTTGCTTGAATCGGAAACCAGCGAAAAAATCCGTGTGGTTATTTCTGGTCAGGATGCATTTATGGCCGGTGATATCAATAAGTTCCTTTCGGTTTTCCAGGTGCTTAATCCAGAGGTTGAAATATGCCATATGGAACCTTCGGTGAAACTGACAATTGACCTGACCATTGATAAAGGGCGCGGTTATGTGCCAGCCGAGGAGAATAAGGTAGCGAATGCCCCCNNTGGGAACCATCGCCATCGATTCTATCCACACGCCCGTCAAAAACGTTAAATATACCATCGAGAATTTCCGTGTTGAACAGAAAACCGACTACGAAAAACTCATTCTTGAACTCGTTACCGATGGGTCTATTCATCCTAAAGAGGCTCTGAAAGAATCTGCCCGGATACTGATTCATCACTTCATGCTTTTCTCCGATGAAAAAATTACCATCGATACAGAAGAAAAAGCTGTTACCGAAGAGTTTGATGAAACATCACTGCACATCCGGCAGCTGNNAAACTTGTTGATATGGATCTGTCGGTCAGGGCTCTCAACTGCCTCAAGGCTGCCGACGTAGAAACCCTTGGCGAACTTGTTTCATACAACAAAAACGACCTTTTGAAATTCCGCAATTTTGGTAAAAAATCACTCACTGAACTGGAAGAGCTCGTGAAGTCGAAAAACCTGGAGTTCGGAATGAATATCGCAAAATACAAACTTGATAAGGATTAATTGCAATGAGACACGGAAAGAAAGTCAATCATCTGGGAAGAACGAGCGCCCATCGCAAAGCTATGCTTTCGAATATGGCCTCCTCGCTTATCCTGCATAAACGCATCAATACCACGCTTGCAAAAGCTAAGGCGCTGAGGTCATATGTTGAACCCCTGATTACCCGCTCAAAAGACGATTCAACACATTCCCGCCGAATGGTTTTCAGCTACCTTCAGAATAAGGAAGCCGTTATCACCCTTTTCAGGGAGGTTTCGGTGAAAGTAGCTGACCGCCCGGGTGGTTATACCAGGATTCTGAAAACCGGAACCCGCCTTGGCGATAATGCCGAGATGTGTATGATGGAACTGGTGGACTTCAACGAGAATATGCTTGCAGCCAAAGAGGCTCCCAAAGCTAAAACCACACGCCGCAGCCGCAGCTCTAAACCCAAGGTTACCGAAGTTGCAGCTCCTAAAGCTGAAAAAGCTCCTGAAACCGGCGAGGTTGCCGAAACTACGGCTGCCGAAACTACTGAAAACAACGGGTAATTTTTTACCGGTGCTGATGAGGATAAGGTAGCTTTTATCTACTTTGTCCTCATTTTGTTTGTCCGGGACTTTTTAATCTCCCTGGTTCTTTTTGATCACAAACTAATTTTTTTTGATATGAGCGCTATAGCCAACATTTATGCCCGCCAGATCCTCGATTCACGCGGAAATCCAACCATTGAGGTTGATGTTTACACCACCAACGGCATCATGGGCCGTGCTGCCGTTCCCTCAGGAGCTTCTACCGGAATTCATGAAGCCGTAGAGCTGCGCGATGGAGACAAGAAATTCTATCTCGGAAAGAGCGTTTTGAAAGCCGTTCAGAACGTAAATAAAGTTCTTGCCGAAGAACTCAAGGGATATTTTATCTCNNGAGCAAAATGAAATTGACCAGCGGATGATTGAAATCGATGGCACACCCAACAAAGGCAATCTCGGTGCCAATGCCATCCTCGGTGTTTCTCTGGCCGTGGCCAATGCCGCTGCTCAGGAATCCGGTCAGATGTTGTACCGGTATGTAGGCGGGGTAAATGCTAATACCCTCCCCATCCCAATGATGAACATTATCAACGGCGGATCGCATGCCGACAATGCCATCGATTTTCAGGAGTTCATGATTATGCCGGTTGGTGCACCCAACTTTAGTGAAGCACTCCGCATGGGTGCCGAAGTATTCCATAATCTGAAGTCGGTTCTGAAAAACGCTGGCTATTCCACCAACGTAGGCGATGAAGGCGGGTTCGCTCCCAACCTGAAATCAAACGAGGAAGCGGTTACCGTTATCCTTCAGGCTATCGAAAAAGCCGGATATAAACCGGGTGTCGACGTTTTCCTTGCCCTCGATCCTGCTTCATCGGAGTATTTCATCGAAGACGAAAAAGTATATCACCTCAAGAAATCGACAGGCGATAAGCTTACTCCTTCTCAAATGGTTGATTACTGGAATTCATGGGTTGAGAAGTATCCTATTATCTCCATCGAAGACGGAATGGCTGAAGACGACTGGGACGGATGGAAACTGATGACCGACAGAATGGGTAACAAAATCCAGCTGGTTGGCGATGATCTTTTTGTTACCAATTCAAAACGCCTGCAGATGGGAATCGATAAAGGTGTTGCAAATTCAATTCTGGTAAAGGTAAACCAGATCGGTACCCTTACCGAAACCATCGATGCAGTGAATCTGGCCTACCGCAACGGATATACCGCCGTTATGAGCCACCGCTCCGGAGAAACGGAAGATACAACCATTGCCGACCTAGCCGTAGCACTTAATACCGGACTCATCAAAACGGGCTCAGCCAGCAGAACCGATCGTATTGCAAAATACAACCAGCTGCTGCGTATCGAGGATTTCCTCGGAACGTCCGCCCGCTACCTCGGCAAAGACTTCAAATATGCCCGATAAGCTGCATTTTGCATAAAAAATACGTCCCGGTTAATTTTTTTGGCCGGGACGTTTTATTTTTAACAGCAGATATTAGCGGATCAGTTAAGGTGTGCCATGCTGGTTAAGCACTTTTCTGAAGACCCGGTAGCGCTTGGCAACAGGAACCTCCAGGCGTTCCATCACCGAACGCATACGGGTGTTTGTTTCCAGAATCAAATGCGTTTCAATCGTCTTCATTCCGGCTTTTTTTGCTGAATCCAGGAGCCTTAATCCCATGCAGATTTCCAGACCAAGTCCCTGCTGGCCATTTTTAACCGCACCCAGCATAAGGTCAAGCTGTGTGGCATTCCGGAATCCATTTAGTATGTGTATCCATCCAAAAGGCAGCATTTTTCCTTTTGCTTTCTGAATCCCCCGTGTCATATTTGGCAATCCGACGACGAATGCTACTA
>DJVU01000084.1:0-3363 GCA_002441345.1 Bacteroidales bacterium UBA6248 | reverse complement strand
GTCTGGTTTACCAGCCTGAGTACCGGCACAATAAACGGTTTTAGTTTTCTTTTGGTTGTGAATTCAATCACTTCGTAACGGTGACTGTTCAGGAGCCGTTGCTGAACCCGGTTATAGATTTCGGGCAGCATTTTCCGGATGGAGAAACGGTAGGTCAGACAGTCTACCAGTTTTTCATACCCGTTTTCAACCGTCAGGTCGACCATGTAGGGCAGATTGCATGAAGCATCAATCAGCGGCGTGTCTCCAAATCCCTCTGCGAGGAATCCCTGCGGGTCCTTGTCGGAAAAGCCGTATGGGCCTGTAACCTGCGTCATTCCTTTTTCACGGGCCCAGTTTTCGATGAATCCGAGCAATGCACGGGCGACGCCGGAGTGGTTGAAACAATCAAAATGACTGAACCTTGCCGTTCGCTCGTTTTTCAGCTCATTGTAAGGATGGTGAATGATTCCCATGATTCTTCCCGAGGGTACGCCATTTCTGAAGGCTATGGCCATTATTGTGTCGCAATAACCAAGTGCTTTGTTGTAGGCGGGATTAAAAAAGCGATATTCGTCCATGTAAACTGGAGGGAGCCAGTCCGGATCGTTCCGGTGAATCGCGGCAGTAAGCCGGATAAAGGTCTTCAGCATTTTACTGCCTCTGACAATCTTTATTTCAATATCCATACAGGTATATTGTTAGCCTTCGGATACATGCTGAGATGCCGTGCTGCATCATTAGCAAAGATGATTTATTTCTGTCTATAAAACAAGAGAAAGTATTGTAATTTAGTGGCTGCATTGGTTTCCTGTTATTTCGGGAAGGCTTTTCATGTAAAAACAGTCTTACTAACTGATAAATATCTACTTATGAACGAAGTTGCATATATTGGAGAACATCTTGCCCCTGCGGTTGCTGGTCGCATCCTGATCTACCTTTCACTGCTTGCAGGAATTTTTTCTCTTTACTTTTATTCGAGGTTGTTCAAAACCGATCCTTCACAGGATCTCCGGATCAGGCTTTACGGGCGTGTGGCCTACTGGGTACAGACCCTGTCGTTTCTCGGAACAGGCCTCATTCTGATGTACATCATTGTACAGCATTACTTTGAATATGCTTACGTTTTCAAGCACAGCTCGTCACTGATGCCGGACAAATACATTATCTCGAGTTTCTGGGCAGGGCAGGAGGGGAGTTTTCTTCTGTGGGGAATTTTTATTGCCCTCTTTGGAATCGGAGCCATGTATACATCGCGCAAGCTGGAAGGCGGAGTAATGTGGGTGCTGTCCCTTGCTCTGGTTTTTCTGAATACCATGATTCTGGGGATCAGTGTCTTTGGATTATCCATTGGAAGCGATCCGTTTATTTTGTTGCGTGAAGTGCCTGAAAATATGGCCAATGAATTTTTTAAACATCCTAACTACCTCAGTTTTATCCGTGATGGTAACGGACTTAATCCGCTGCTTGAGAATCCCTGGATGGTGATTCATCCCCCTCTTTTGTTTATGGGGTATGCCTCCGCATTGTTTCCTTATGCTTTTGCTTTTGCATCCCTTGTACAAAAGGACAAGCGTTACTGGCTGAAACCGGTGTTGCCATGGATTTCGCTGACAATCGGACTGCTGGGGATCGGTCTTATACTGGGTGGTGCATGGGCTTATCAGTCGCTTACTTTCGGTGGTTTCTGGGCCTGGGATCCGGTAGAAAATGCTTCTCTGGTACCCTGGATGGTTCTTGTGGCAGCACTCCATTATCTGCTGCTTTCATATAAACGCGACAAGTATTACTACGGAACATATATCTTTACATTCCTGGGTTTTATCATGGTGGTTTATGCCAGTTATCTTACCCGATCCGGTGTTCTGGGCGAAACATCGGTACATGCGTTTGGCGATGATGGCCGCAGTTTTCAGCTGATACTTTTTACAGTTACGTTCGTGCTGATGCCCGTGATTCTGCTGGTTAAAAACAGGAAGAACATCCGTGCCAACGATCTGCCTGAACTGTTTACCCGTGAATTTCTGATGATGTATGGTGCCATAGTAATGCTTCTGGCTGCTTTTCAGGTTATCAGTACTACTTCGGTGCCGGTAATCAACAAGGTATTTGGCACAAACATGGCACCCCCTTCCGATGTGGTCAATTTTTACAATACCTGGCAGCTTCCGTTTGCCATCATCATGACCCTNNCAACATCATCTACCCGTTTGTGCTTTCACTGGTTCTGGCTGTTGCCGGATTCTTCATCGATCGTGATATGAGTGTAGTACACGGAGTGTTTCTGTTCTGTATACTCTTTGCCACGTTCACTTCTATTGCATACCTGTTCCGGTTTGCTGTAAAAATCAGCAATGCCGCAGCAGGAATTACGCACACGGGGTTCGGGATATTCCTCCTGGGTGTTCTGATTACGTTTGCCAATACCGAAACCCTGTCCAAGGGCAGCGTTCCGGGAATGCCGGGCGGTGGTGACAATATGATGCTCTTCAAGGATCAGATTAAGCCCCTTGGGAACTATTACGTGAATTATACCGGAAGTGAGGATGTCAGGGATGAGACTTTCCATCAGGTCGATTTCCTTGAAAAAGGCCCCGATGGTCAGTTTTATCATAAATTCTCACTCTATCCATCGGTGAAGTACAATTCTATGATGGGGAATGTACACAACCCGGATACCAGAAATATGCTGTCGGGAGATATATACATGTACGTGACATTCGCTCAGGACAGGTCGCAGCGCTTGCCCGGAGGATTTGTACTTTCCGGTCATACCGAGTTTTCCCTGGGCGATACGCTCATGGCAGGCAATACTCCGGTTTTGTTTGATTCGCTGTACATCAGCGATATGAGTTCANNATGCGGAACAGATTTCGATTGTTGCACGCCTGAAAGCTGCCGACAGCCTTGGCGTAATGCAGTGGTATCCGCTTACCTACAGCGTAAGTGCAGGACAGGCAGATATGGGGTATGCCGATATCAGCGGAACCAAATACCGTCTGCGCTTCGATGGTGTTTCGGAACGAGCCGAAACCATTCATGTTGGCATTTACGAAAAGCAGCTCGATTTTATCGTTGTAAAGGTGCTGCACTTTCCGTGGATATTTATTCTCTGGACCGGTTCGGTAATTATGTTTCTAGGGCTGACGGTTTCAACGTGGAAACGGGCTGTAAAAGCACGAAAAGTTGCCGGATAGCCTCCGTAGGATTTTTGTATTTTAGCGGCATGATGGCAGAGAAAGTTATTCGTTCGGTTTCTTTTGCCGGTGCCGGAAATGTTGCACATCACCTGGCACCCGCTTTCAGCAGGGCAGGCTGCACGATACGTCATGTTATCAGCCGGACTTCCGGAAGTGCTGCAATCCTGGCTACTGCCGTTAATGC
>DJVU01000065.1:18634-50202 GCA_002441345.1 Bacteroidales bacterium UBA6248 | reverse complement strand
CATCGTAAACGGCCTGTACGGTGTACGAATATACGCCGTAAGCAGGAAGAGTCTGGCTGAAGGTATTACCCATGGTAGTTCCTACCTGTACGCCGTTACGTTTGATAACGAAGAACTGGAAAGCACGGTTGGCACTGAAATCCCAGCTCAGCGAAACCAGCCCGCTGACGGGGTTGGTAAGGGTAGCTACCAGGTTGGTGGGTACGTTAAGGGCAACGCCGCCAACGGTCATGGTTACAGGAATAACCACGGTTCCAACGTTGGGGGTTGAAGTAACGGTAATCTCGGCAGTCTTAACGGTACCGGCAGCAAGTCCGGTTGCGTTGAAGGCTACGGGGAGATTAAAGTTGGAATACGCAGGAACGGTACCTGTTGCCTGTCCGAGTGTCAGCCAGGTGTTAGGTCCTGGTGAAGTGAAAGCTATGCTGGCGTTCCATCCAAGCTGTCCGTCACCATTGTTGGTGATGTTAAGGGCACCGTCAACCATTTCGTTGGGGTTAACCGATACGCTGTACGGATTGGGGGTAACGGCCATAGCCGGACGAAGCATGGCAATATTCTGATATGTAGTGGTTTCAGGAGCTACAAAAATATCCATTGTTGTAGTGTTGTAACCAGCAACACTTGCAGTGAGAACGAAGTTACCGGCAGGAATCAGCGGAAGCTGGTAGGCTCCATTGGCTGCGCTGGTTGTGCTGTAGGTATTAACAGTATTGTCAATACTTACGGTAACGCCACCCATAGGGATGCCAAAACCATTGGTAACAAATCCTTCGAGGGTTCCGATACCGAGAGAAGTCGTAAACGACCAGGTAGCGTTACCGGGAGCCTGACCTGTTCCATTGAAAGGAACAACCTGCCAGTAATACTGGGTGGCATAAGTCAGTGTAGGAAGCGCGTAGCTCAATACATTGCCAACATTAACTCCATTGGCAATATTGGTAGGAGGATTATCGGTACCAAAATATACAAGATATCCGGAAGGCGCACCACCACCAACACCAGGAGCCCAGTTGAGACTCAGTGAGATAGGCAGACCTGAGGCACCGTTGCCGGGTGAGCTGTAAACTGCAGCTACCGGAGCGGGAACGGTATATGAATACGTAAGACCCGACGCAGGGAAAACAGTGTTGGTCAGAGTCATGGTAGCTGAATTGCTTGTACCTGCAGTTGAGGCACTCCAGCTTGTAGTGGTAGTACGGTTCGCGAAATCGGTATTCACTTCACCCCTTAGTCCAACCTGAGGATGAGTAGGTGATGTGTAAGCCGTTCCCGTGATGGGGCCGTAAACAATGTCAATCTGATTTGTGGTTTCGTAGAGTTTTACCTGGAAGTTAAGCACTTCATCTGCATAACTTGTTCCGTAACGCTTTACGTTTTTCCACTGAACGGTTGCAACCCTGTTAGGCGCAACACCGGTGGTTTCCACCCGGATTTCAGCTCCGGTAGTCATGCTCTGCAGGTCGCGTCCCATAGGACTAACGGCCAGCGTAGCAGCTGTTGTGGCAGAAATCGGAGCGTACCCCATCGAAGAGGTACTGGTTGGGTGAAACCAAAGGTAACCGTTGGGACTTACATTCAAAGTGGTGAAATTAGCACCATTTGCATTGAATGTAAAGCCAATGGCAACTCCCGGAATAACCGCGTCATCAAACGAACCGCTAGCCAAAACAGTGCCTCCCGTTATCTCGGTATAAGTTCCCGAGGTCTGAGTAAACAGCATGTTGGCTACCTGCGCCTGATTGACCCCTGCTGCGAAAAGCATCAGGAAGAACAGCGTAATTAGCTTTCTCATTTTGTTTGTAGAAAATTTAATTAAACATTAATTGAATTGAAAATACCCTGAAAACCAGGGAATACCTTAAAATGCGTTTGCTGTCGTGAAAACCTCCTTTCTGTCATTTCGACAATTAGCATATTATTAATAATCAACATCTTAATTCGAATACATTAATTTTTCATACATATTTCATGTACGAAATCGGGTGCGCTTACTGCCACCTCCCACTTCGCTTCAGCAATGGCAAATGAACCAATGCGCCGTGAAGTGTCGGATTTAATGAACAACCTTTTTGTGAAAAAACGAAGGAAAGCACGAACGAGCCTTTTCGGCAGGCAGATCAACCCGGTTATAACAGCTGACAAATAATTCATAATCAAGTTC
Source organism: Bacteroidales bacterium UBA6248 (assembly GCA_002441345.1). GTDB lineage: Bacteria > Bacteroidota > Bacteroidia > Bacteroidales > Lentimicrobiaceae > Lentimicrobium. The sequence continues at coordinate 48,038 of DJVU01000065.1, read as the reverse complement.
AACATGTTCTCCAAGCAATTAATAGTCGTTCCGTCAGTTATTCGTCAGGCAACAATTATTTTAAACCCGCAACGCCATAACAGCGCAGGGGCAGGCAATCTAAATTCAGCATCCTTATCCTGTAATCCGGAGGATTGTGAATTAATTCCTGCAGATAACCCTCTTAGTCGTTACTTAAACAGATGATAATTTTCAAAATTTGAAAGGTGTCACCTGCAAAGGGTTGATATTTAATTTGTTAATAAATTACCCCTATCGCTTGCTCCCGGCTGAATACACTTCAGAAACCAATTCTGCAATTCAGGGTGATTATCAACAGTTAAACATCACTTACTGCGTTTCCCGGTGACAAAAATAATAATTTCCGGCTACTTACACCTATAAAATGCATTTTTAATATTTTTTAACGCATTTTTTTTTACACTATTGATTTACAAAAACTTGCACCAGACAAGCATTTAACGCAAACTACTAATGCATTATTTTTACATATCATTATAACTGATTTTTTTATATATAGATTCAAAATGATGTGTTGATGAAGGTCTAATTATCAGCTCATTGAGGCTACATTTCATCCTTGAAATAAATGAATTTACAAACAGCGCCGGCATACTGATCGTTATATTTCAGCATAGATTTCCGGAAATTTTGATGAAACTATAAGGAGTCATCCGCGAAAGACACTCGTATACCGCGAAATTGCTCATAAACGGAGTTTCTCACGCAAAACCATGCTAACGGGAGATAACCAGCCTGGTAACAAACCTCTTTGTTGTACCTTCGGTAATGACACACTGATAAACACCAGGCGGAACGGACGAAATATCAACGATACGCACCGAATCGGTCTCGTGAGTAAGACTGGTACGGGTTAAAACACATACACCTTTCATGTCAAAAAGTTCGAGCATGACAGGCATTGACGGATCACTTCCCGGCAGGGCAAACCGGATTAAATCCGAAGCCGGATTGGGATAGACTATTCCTGTGCCGGTCATAGGGCTGCCCGGAGAGGGAACAGAGATGTCGATTTTGTACAGATTGAGCGAAAGCAGGACATCCTCAGAATCCGGGTGTTCGGGCGAAAGCGTAATCAGGGGAGAAATACTGCTGGAATATCCGGCTTTCTCGCCAAGCAGTCGGTAAGAACCGTACGGAAGCTCCGGAAACAGGAACGATCCGTCGGAACCTGTCAGTGCCCAGCCCAGTATCCTGGTTACCGAAGGATTCATCAGCAGTACTACATGGTTAACTGCCGGGGTATACGGAAGGTCATCCGCCTGGAAAAAATTCCCAAACCATGGATTCAGGAATATCTCCGAATCGCGGCCGGGTTCTCCCTGATTTACAAAAACTCCGGAAATGTGACCCGGCCCCTCCGGAAGTATGGCATCCACATCCGATAATTCAATATCCACATCGTACACATCGGTTGTCAGAGGCATGAGGTAGGCATTTTGCCAGAATGGACCGCGTGCATAATAGGAAGGAACCCGACCGGGATACAGTTCCGGATCACTCAGCGCATAGAGGTAATAAAAACCGGTGGAAAGATCGCTGAAGCTGAAGGCTCCAAGTTCATTCGTAAATGCCGACATTACTGCGCGGGTACCCGAATCATCCTTGCCAAACGCGAGCACAACACCTCCGGGTATCATTGCCTGTCCGTGCCTGACCGAACCACTGATGCTGTAAGAGGGGCGCACCGTCAGGGTTACATCGTCGCTTACATTCCCGCATTCGGACACAAGGTGAAGCGTAAGGATCACAAATCCGGCATTCTGATCCGCCTGACCCGGAATGTAATGGGTATTCAGCTGCCCGGCATTTTCAAACATACCGTCACCCGAGCTGGTCCAGAAGAGGCTGGTGTAGTTCGTTGCCACAGCCGTAGTGGCGTGAAAGCCTCCAACAGGACTTACGATGGTGTCGTTTCCGGCAAATACAAGCGGTTGTCCCACTATTTGCACATCAAGCCTGTCGGTCATAACATAAGAAGCTGTTGTGATTTGAAGGAACAGGCTGACAGTACCGGTTTCGATATCTGCAGCGCCGGGCACATACTGGGTTATCAGCAAATTAGGGTTGAGAAAACTCCCATCGCCGGAGGTTGTCCACTCCAGACTCAAATAACCGGAGGCGGTTGCCGATGCAGTAAAGAACGTATCGTCTTCGCAGATTACAGCGCTGCCTCCGGCATAGGGGCCCGGGATTGCAAAGGCGTATGCACTTTCATTACCTTCCATCTGGTCGTTCGAATCGTCTGCATCCAGGTCGTAAGCTGTAACGGCAATCACATCTTCAAGAACAAGTCCCTCGAGAATTACCAGAGTATCCATCCCGATATCGATACGATTCAAAAACCCTCCGTCGGGATTCCAGCCATAATACACTTTGTAACCGGCGAGATCCGTTTCAGGGTTCGAAATCCAGTTAACCAGCACCTGCTGCCCGACCTGACGTTTGACCACCATCTTTGGTGCGGAGATCGGTGCCTGCGGGTCAGGGGCGCCCAATAAAGGCTGATAAATTACCCTACCCATTCCGGGATTGTCAAAAACATCATAAATCAGTTGGTTGATAACCGTAGTATCGGTTGTATGCCACCAGTTGGATGTTGCCTGTATATCCTGAAACCATCGATTTACGAAAACGGCGGTATCACGGGTTCCGGAGATGGAGTTAAAGTGTACGCCCGATTGCGGCCCGGACTCAAAGAAGAATGCTTCGTCCAGGTTTCCGGCAATGGTATTCTTTTCAAAACTATTGTTTATAGAAAACCGGAAGTCTTTGTGCGTTACTTTAATACCGGCAGTGTTGCTGCATATACTGTTCGCTTCGATACGGTTATCGTTGGATCCATCGGTTAGCAATACGCCCCAGCCGGTATTGCTCCGGATGGTATTCCCGGTTATGCTGTTTGCTGATGCGCGATTCAGTGAAAGACCGGTTCCGTTGAGTTCGATCAGGTTTCCGCTTACGGTATCTGCATCCTGTGAAAGCTTCAGCCCGATATCGTTGTACCGGATCAGATTACCGGAAATACGGTTTAATCCGGTATCCCCTGAACCTCCGTTGCCAATATGCAGTCCGATGTTGTTATATGCAACCGTATTGCTGGAAATGGTGTTGAACTGAATATCGTTCTGTCCGATACTCATAAACAATCCGATATTGCGGTTATTGCTCAGGTTGTTGTTGATAATCCGGTTGTGCCGGCTAACATTATTGGAAGGAAAAAAGATCCCTATGTCGCAGTTGGTAATCTGGCAGCCGTTAATTTCATTGTTCCCGCTGTTGCGGATGTACATACCATAGCTGCAGGCATCAACAACAGAATTACGGAGTACCAGTGTTGCTCCCGACTGAAGATAAATGCCGTAATCGCTGTAGCGGATACTGATTTCCGGAGCATGGATGTACGAAGTATCTGAAAGTGCCAGTCCTGTTGTTGTTCTGGATATCTGTACATAATTCAGGATTGAGCCCCCGGTGTACTCACCTCCGGGGCCGGTTTCGGTGGTTGCATGCAGAAAGCTGAGGCCGTCCCATTTTTTGTCATCATCCCCGGAAGGGTTATGGGCATCCAGGATAATCGGATCATCGGGCGTTCCCATGGCAATCAGGGTTCCTCCTTCAATACGGAGGGAGGTACGGATCATAAAGTTCATGGAGGTACCTGGCAGAATAGTAAGGGTAACGCCCTGGGGAACAATAAGGGTCTCGATTACCACATAAGGATTCAGGGCAGGCGAAAACACGGCATCTTCACTAATCAGACCGCCAACATATTCCTGAGCCCTGGAAGGGACAGCAATGAACAGCCATAGTAGAAGCGGCAGTAAAATATACTTTAGTGTCCTGATTATCATTGCCTGATCGTACAACTCCGGATTATTCCCTTGTCAGCCCGGGCTTAAAAAAACTATTTCCCTAACAAAAATACATAATATTCACATCTTCCCTGAAACACTCATCAAAAATTCGTGTGTACGGATTCCGGAAATCAAAGCACGGAAGCAGTGACCAGCATCGTGGATTATAATAATATTACTTGATTTTCAATTGAATGAAACCGTGTGCAACGGTTTCGCATACGGAAAGTGAACCTCAGATTTTATAAAGAATTCCGCAGGAGATTCCGAGGGCATCAATACGGGTTTCTACAGGAAAATCTTTGTAAATGCTTTGCATCTGTCGTCTGTACATTATTCCGGCTTTTACCGAAGTTCTGGGATACACAGGCATCTGCATTCCGGATTCCAGCTGCCAGGAAAACACAATGGGCCGCATTTCGAGTTCTTTCATGTCACCGGCTCCGTCGTTGTCGGTATAAATATATAAGCCTGAAACCTTTGAGCTGATACCGGCAATAAGACCGCCCCTGAAATACAGCAATCCCTGTCCGACCGGCAGGTTATACTGTGCAAAAAGAGGGATTTCGATATAATTGCGCCGCACGGATGACCTGTAGTCGTATTGTTTCAGGTCGAGCGGGATGTACGTTGAATCCATAACGTAGAACCAGCTGGTGTCGGCACCTGCAAGGGTGTAGTAGGCATCGAGGGTATCTTTACGGAAGTAACCACCGGTGGATATTTGCATGCTGTACGACAACCGTTCACCAAAACTCGCATAGGAAATTCCTGTCCCCGCGGATATTCGGTTGTAGGATGCCATAAGTTCAAGTGCCAGGGATCCTGAAATATTTTTATTGGAATACGCTTTTTTGTAATCGTTGAGTTTTTCCCGGTATTCACTTCCGGCTGTGAACCGGGAGATTCCGTTCATCCAGTTGACAGTAAAACCTGCATGAAAGCGAAGCTCGCGGGTAAGTTCCTTTTCGAGTGAAGACAGGTCGCTGAAGATCTGCCCTTTCCCGATGCGTTCATCTGCCGAACGTTTCAGGATAAAGACGGTATCGAATTTCAGAACGGTATCGGTTCGGGTGATGGTGTCGGTGAGGTACGTTGTGGAAGTCAGAAAAACGGTATCGTGCCTGGTAATAACCTGCGGGGCGACCGGGGTGAGGAGTTTGGCAGGTTCCTGAACGGAAGGCCGGGATTCTTCAGGTCCGGGACCGAAGATCACCAGCTGGTTTCCGTTGAGGCGGAAGTTCAGATTGAGCGGATTAAAAATAGCTTCAAGCACCTCGCTAAGAGGTTTTCGCACCATGTTGAGTGTAATCCGGGGGGATGTATTCAGCTGATCGGGATTGTAGGAGAAAGTAAGGCCGGTATTCCGGCTGAGCCGGTCGAGCACGGTTGCAACCGGTTCATTGGCAGCGGAAATGCTAACCGGTTCATTCAACTTTGAAGATTGCGCCAGAGAAGGGGCAGCCGGAAAACAAAAAACCAGAACCAGCAGTGCCGGAACGACGAGCCGGCAACGCAGGCTGTTGAATACGGAAAAATTCTTTACGGAAAATCCGCCCGGATTAATGAACCATAACTTCAGCACCATGAATACTGAATTCGGTGTTGAAGATGAGAGACAGTGTTTCGAGTACCTGGTTAAGAGATTCATTTTCAAAGCGGGCTGTCAGTCTTTGGTTTAAAAGATCGGGTTTTGCATCTGCAAACCTGATATTGTATTTATTTTCAAGCGCTTTGAAAACTTCGGCCAGCCGGGCTTCCCGGAAGACCAGGATCCCTGTTTTCCAGCTCAGGAAATTGAGATCGTCGTTTACCCCTTTGGTAATTTGTCCGGATTCAGTGCTGTAGGTTGCCATCTCACCGGCTTCGAGCAGGTGGCTGGCAGATGCAGCTTTCTCGTCGGTAAAACCGGAAGGATACACCAGTACTTTTCCGGTATTGACGGTAACTTTAACAAACGCCTGTTCCGGATCGGCAGCAACGGTAAACGAAGTTCCGACAACCTTAATGTCGAGACCGGACGCATGAATGATAAATGGCCGGGTTGCATCAGGTTTTATTTCAAAAAACGCCTCTCCAAAGATAGAAATTTCCCGGGAATGCCGTTGAAAGCGTTCGGGATAATTTACTGCCGAGTTTGTATTGAGAACTACAACAGACCCATCGGGCAGTTTATAATTACCGGAAATTTCGCCGGCGGTTGCAAAAGATTTATGTTCAGGCTGCCTGTTCAGCAGGGGAAACAACGCCAGTGCAACAAGCAGCAGTGCTGCTGCCCCGCTGATGGCGGCGTAGCGGATGGTACGCATACGTTGCTGACGGAGTTTTCTGACCGGCGAACGGCCCTGGCTTTCGCTGGCGCTGATACGTTGTTCAAGTATATTCCAGGCTTTGTCGGTATCGTAGTTGACCTTTTTCTGGTCGGTTAGCAGCAATAAGTCCCTGTAGTTTTCATATAGTCGCCGGTTTTCGCGGCTCCGGGAAATCCATTGTTCGGCCATACGCTGCTCTTCAGGGGTGACTTCCCCCTGTATCATCTTGACGATGAGACGTTTATATTTAGTGCGATTGAAGAGCATGCTGGTTTTAATCCTTCTGTTACAGCTGTAAGACAATCGAAACGGCTTTTACCCCTACTGATTATCCTGAAATTTTAATAATTTTTTAAAATTGGGATATTACCATGATGAGCATAGCCCAGGCAGGAAGATAGTCACGCAGTTTATCCCTCATAAATTCGAGCGCTTTCGACATCTGGATTTCCACAGTTTTGGCGCTGATATTTAGTTTAGTGGCAATTTCATGATATTTCAATCCCTCAATACGGCTCATTTCAAAAATTATCCTTCTCCGTTCGGGCATTGTTTTTACAATTGCACCGAATTTGGTTTCCAGGTCGTTATGCAGCAGTGTATCGTGAGCCGAGATCTGATCGTCTTCTCTGGTATTAAAACCTACGTACTCCTGATACTGCCGCGCCATCTTCTGATAGCGGATGAAATTAAGCGCGTGGTTTGTCACTGCTTTATAGAGATAAGCAGAAAGTGATGAGCTGATTACCAGCATATCGCGGCGCTCCCACATTTTAAAAAAAACCTCCTGGACAACTTCTTCCGCATCGCCTGCATCAACCAGGTAACGACGGGCATGGGTACAGAGCGGACTGTAAAACTCCCGGAAAACAGATTCAAAAACCTGTTTATCCCCGTTTTTCAGGGCAAGAACCGTTAGTTTATCCGTTTCCTTTGCCATTTGAAATGGTAATAAGCGGAACAAAAATAACAATTAACCCGAACAAAGCATATAGATTATCAAAGATTTATGTCGAATTAATTACATCTCCTGCGTTGCATTCCCTGCACCGAAGGCTCCCGGAATTTCATCATCTGCCTGAATGGTAAAAGTTTTGGTACACTGAATATATGCAATTCTTTTACCTTTGCCGGGTATGTTCTATGCAACAAACTTATGAAACCGATTTTTAAATCACTGACCGGCCTGTTTATGGTCGTGGCATCCCTGTCCCTTCAGGCACAGGGCGACAGGTATCCTGTACCGGCTCTCACACACCATATGACGCCTGAGGAGGTACAGAACAAACATCTGATAGGGAGAAGTTTTGTTGAAACAGACCCTCCTCCCGGAGCCATTTTCAGCCTCGGTGAGTTTGAACGTTCGAAAGCCGTACTCGTCAGATACCCATTCGGAATCCCGGTTTCGCTGATTCGTGAAATGGCCAGGGATGCAGAAGTGATAACGCTGGTAAGCGGGATTTCACAGGAAAATACGGTACGCAATCTGTATACACAGGCCGGAGTTAATCTGGGTAACTGCAGTTTTATACATGCTCCAACTGAAAGTTACTGGACACGCGACTATGGCCCCTGGTTTATCGCCTTTGGCAATGCACAGGTTGGTATTGTTGATTTTCCATACAACCGCCCCAGGCCCAACGACGACGACATCCCTGTAAAGGTGGCGACAGCCATGGGACTTCCTCTTTTTGGCATGAATGTTATCCACACAGGAGGCAATTATATGACCGACGGTTACGGAACTGCCGCCTCAACCCTGATTGCATATACGGAAAACCCGGGACAGACTCCCGCCCAGGTGGATCAGAAAATGCAGGCATACCTCGGGATCAATAATTACCATGTGGTGGAAGATCCCAACAATACCTACATCGACCATATCGACTGCTGGGGCAAGTATCTGGCGCCCAACAAGCTTCTGCTGAGATCGGTACCACCCTCCCACCCTCAGTACGACGAACTCGAAGCCACTGCCGCCTATTTTGCTTCCATAACCACCCCCTGGGGCGTACCGTATGAGATATACCGCGTTAACACTCCGCAGAACGAACCGTATACCAACTCTTTTATTTTGAACGACAAGGTATTTGTTCCGATCATGAGTTCACAGAACGATGCAGCCGCCCTGGAGGTTTACCGGCAGGCAATGCCCGGTTATCAGGTCTTTGGAATTACAGGTCAACCCGGAACACCATGGGAGTCAACCGATGCCCTTCACTGCCGCACGCATGAGATTGCAGATCCCGGAATGCTCAGAATCAGGCATATCCCATTTCTTGCAAATCAAAACCCCGCATCAACCCTGGGCTTCAGCGCAAACGTAACTGCCTACAGCGGTGCAGAAGTAATTTCCGATTCAGTAATTCTGTATTACAGACTCAATCCAAATCCATACTCGCCTTATGAGTCCGTAAAGATGTCTCCTACCATGGGTGGCAACTGGTCGGCATCCATTGAAACGCCTGAATACGGAAGCACCGTTCAGTATTACATTCACGCCGCCGATGCCTCGGGAAGAAGCGAGAATCATCCATTTATCGGAAAACCGGATCCGCACGAATTTTACATCGGCCAGCAGCTTTTTGCCAGTGCTGCCGTTTCTCCGGGCTTTATCGCCGCAACGGCAATGAAAGACCTCACAAGCACGGAAAACCTCACTATCAGCAATCAGGGAGACATTAGCCTGAATTATTTTATCACGGTTAAAACCGGCCTTACCGACACCCTTACCCTTTCGTTGCCAAACAGTCCGATGGCAACCGCCTACCAGTACAATACCTTTACCGAAAACGGCTGGACTACGGCTACGGTAAACGAGGGGGGAGTGATTGACGAGGTGTTCATCAGCTATACCTGGACTACCGACAATTACCCCTCGGAGGGTTCGATCTGGGCTGAATCGCCTTCGGGAATGCAGGTTATGCTTGCAACCGGACAAAGCAACGGGAACTACACCATGAGCACCCGCGCGTTTGCCGGAGAAGATGCCAGCGGTGTGTGGAAGTTCTGGATTGAAGATACATACGGCGACGGCGGTCATCAGGCTAAAAACATCAGTGCAGGACTTGTACGCACGGTTCCCACCGGCAACTGGCTGAGTGCCGGACAGCCTGCCGGAAGCATTACGCCGGGATCGCAGCAGGAGATTGAACTAACGTTTGACGCAACAAATATGGAACCCGGAATCTATCCCGGCACGGTGGTAATTCTCTCAAACGACCCCGTTCAGGCCGAACTGGAAATCCCCCTTGAATTTACCGTTACCATAAACACCGGTGTGACGCACGAAAATCCCGAAACAGCGGATCTGCTTGTCTATCCCAACCCCGGAAAGGGGAGTTACACGCTGGTGACAGGCGGCACGGAGGTAACGGGCACGGAAATTTTCGTGACCGATCTTACGGGAAGGCTTCTGTATCGCAGCAAGGATGCAGGCTCCGTTATCCGCCTGAATCTTGAACATCTGCCTTCGGGAGTTTACATGCTCAGGGTTATATCAGGAAATGCATCGGGCGGGATAAAGCTGATGAAACAGTAAGCCGAAGCTTTCGTTCGTGCTGTTTATCCTTACAACATAACAAACGGCTGCACCGGTGAATCCGGAAGCAGCCGTTTGTTTTCGGTACAGAGTACGGAAATTTACCTGTCAGAACAGGAAGCCCAGGTTGATGTACATACCGCTTTTCCCATCGCGTTCATCGCCGGCCAGGCCATAGTCGACCGCAACTATAAAGTTCTGGTTCATGGCAATGCGAAGTCCGGCACCATATGAAAAATGCAGACCCTGTTCAATGGTTTTAAAAAGTTCTGCCTTATCGGCTTCAGGAACAAGACTCAGGTCGAGGGGAATGGTTTTGGTAATCATACCCATATCGGTGAAGCCGTTGAGTGAGAAATAAAAATTCTGATTCCACTTACTGAATTTCAGGAATTTGTATCTGAGTTCAACGTTTCCGTATCCGAAAGCATCCCCGACAACCCGGTTTCTCAGAATGCCCCTGAGGGATCTGGCACCGCCGAGACCGTCGTTTTTGGTGGATTTTGTGAATGTATTAATCATATACGGCTGCATGTAAAACGGGGCATCCCCGTTTATTGTCCCCTGCCACCCGAGGCGGTAGGCGAACGTAAGCGTCCGCGGAACCACTGGCAGATATTGCCGGTGGGTGAATGCGAGTTTGGTATAAGCGGCTTCGCTGTTGCCCAGAAAGGCGGGAGCTGTCATCATTACAAGCTCGGTCCAGATTCCGTGGTTTGGATTGGGTTCATTATCGCGGGTATCGAAAACCAATCCGGCTTTCAGGAAGTTAAGAGCACCCCCGTCGGCTTCTTCAGGAGAAATCAGTCCCCAGGCAACGTATTTATCGTAAAGTCCGTCCACTTCCGGAAGCAGATCATCCTCGTCCCGGCCTTTATTCAGTTTTTCGATATCCACGGGAGCTATCTGCGTATTGAAATACCCGTATCCGGCAATCCACCGCAAGGGAAGATCGCCGATGCGACGCTGAAAATCGATGGTGAAGCGCGCCAGTTTACGTTCGTGCCGGTAAAAAACCCTGGAAATATAGTTTTCCGTATCGTCTTTATCGGTAAAGGCTGTGTTATATACCGACTCATACCCGTTAAATCCGTAGAAATCAAGAGCCTGCTCGGTAAGAAAGCTAAGGTCGGCGGTTACCCGGATGTTATGGGGCAGCAAATACTTTGAATCAAAAAACAACTGGTTAATTCCGCTTCCCTTGGTAGTGCGCGACCATTCGCCGTAAAGCGACCAGCGGTAATCGGGATAAACCGACCCGTCGCCGTACTGGAAAAGATTAGCCAGCAGCCCGTACTGAAAACCAATATCCGAATCGAAAGCAACGGCAGGAAGGGCTCCCAGGTTAAGACCTGTTTTTACTTTTTCTTCCGTTTTTTTTGTGGTATCCTGCTGTGCATCTACAGCAGCAGCCGTTAACAGAACGCATGTAACGAAAAGGATGGAAATCCTGAAATGCTGTTTCATAAGCTGAGGATTAAGTTTTAACGAAGATAAGAAATGATGACGGAAAAGCAAAAATGCGCAAAAACCATCAAATAAAAATAGTTCAATTCGAAATAATTAATATTCAGCAACTTATAAAAACACATCGAAAAGAAAATTCAAAAATTATCGGGTATCCGGATCAAAAAAACCGATAAGGACAAACTTTCCGTTTTTCATTACCTTAGCAACCTGCACGAAAACGGTTTGCCATTGAAAAAATCGATCAGAAACGCTCCGATACAGAAGGGCGATAAGAAAGTGGTGAGGGCCTGGGTGATGTACGACTGGGCTAATTCGGTGTATCAGCTGACCATAGCTTCTACAATCTTTCCGATCTATTACAACCAGGTAACACGCGGAAGTACCGGCGATTATACGGTTTCTTTTTTCGGACTGGAGGTAATCAATACGGTTTTGTATTCGTGGTCGATTGCAGCCGCGTACCTTATGGTTGCGTTTTTCTCGCCCATGCTTTCGTCGCTGGCCGACTACACCGGGCGCAGGAAATCGTTCATGCAGTTTTTTACCTGGCTGGGCGCACTGGGTTGCGGAGCACTGTTTTTCTTCGACGGGGATGCCATCGAGTTCGGCATCATTGCCTTTACGCTCGGAACCATAGGCTACGGCGGAAGCATCGTTTTTTATAATTCTTTCCTCCCGGTGATTGCTGAACCCGGGGATCAGGACAGAATCAGCGCCAGAGGGTATTCGCTGGGATACCTGGGCGGCGTTGTGCTTTTGCTGTTCAACCTGCTGATGATCATGAAACCGGAATTATTCGGCATCACCGACTCCTCTTTGCCTGCCCGCATTTCCTTTCTGACCGTCTTTCTCTGGTGGATAGGATTTTCACAGATTACCTTCAGGCGTCTTCCCCGGTATACGCACCGGAAACGGCGCAAGGACAAGGAGACAAACATCTTCCTGGAAGGCTACCGGGAACTGGATAAAGTTTTTCAACAGGTTCGCACTTCGCGGCAACTCAGCTATTATCTTATAGGCTTCTTTTTTGTGATGATGGGTCTGCTTACCGTAATGTTTATGGCTGCAACCTATGGGGAAAAAGAAATCGGGCTGGATGAAGCCGTACTGATTCCCACCATTCTCATCATTCAGCTGGTAGGTATGGGCGGGGCACATATGTTCAGCAGGCTGTCGGCCCGTTTAGGCAATCTTCAGGCTTTGCTGATCTCAGTTTTTGCATGGATCGCCATCTGCATCGGAGCCTATTACATCAGCAACTCGCTTGAATTTATGATTGCGGCCTTTTTTATCGGGATTGTGATGGGCGGCTCCCAGGCTCTTGCACGATCCACGTACAGCAAGATGCTCCCGGATACCACAGACCATACAAGCTATTTCAGCTTCTACGATGTAATGGAGAAGCTTGCCACCGTTGCCGGAACCTTCAGTTTCGGAATCATTGAAGCGCTTACAGGAAGCATGCGTTATTCGGTTCTTGCAATTGGTGTATTTTTCGTGATAGGAACCTTTTTCCTGCTTATGACTCTTTTTGTTCAGCAGCGGGGCAAACGCAGTGTACCATCTCCTGCCTGACAAACGCTGCGAAAAGAAGGCATGGTTATTGCCATTGTGTGGAGCATTCAGATCCTGTAACGCGAACAATGCAAAAAAAATTAACCCCTTCATCGTTAGTCCGGGTGCTCGACAGACTCTACGATTCGGCAGTTAGCGGAATCCCCGGTACGGGAAGTGCCGCTGAAATTGCAGCCTCATACCTGAAACAGGAGGGTTCGCTGCGCGACCGCTCAAATCAGATGATACGTTGGCAGAATACCAAAGCCGCATCCAGCGGTTTCCTTACAGGGCTTGGCGGATTCATGACCTTACCCGTCGCCATTCCGGCAAACCTGCTGAGCGTACTTTACATTCAGGTGCGGATGATTGCTGCCATAGCTATAATGGGAGGGCACGACGTTCGCGACGACAGGGTGCGTACACTGGTTTATGCCTGCCTGGCGGGTAATGCTGCCAAAGACATCCTTCAGGAAGCCGGAATAAAACTGGGCAGTATGCTCACCGCAAAACTTACTGGCAGAATTACCGAAAAAACCATTACAGCCATCAACCAAAAAACCGGAATACTGCTGCTGTCGAAAACCGGCGGACGTGGTATTATCCATATCGGCAAAGCCGTTCCCCTGGCCGGAGGTATCATCGGCGGGGCAATTGATGCCGCCTTTACCAACATCATCGGTAAGGTTGCACGGGACCTCTTCATACCAAAGGCGGGAACCGGAGACCGCACACCGGATGTGAAACCGGCTCAGGAACGGAGACCTGAAGCCTGAGGTGGAATTGCAGAATAAAGAGCAGGATTCGTTTCCGAACGGTTTGAATCAACAGGATTAAAAATCCCGCAATGATTTCCCCGGATGCCAAAGGTAACCGGAAGGATTTCCCCAATTTCACATTTCCACTTTTCCGGGTCTTATAATCCAACCTCATTGGTTCGTGATTGCTCCATGATTACGCTATGACAAGTCCGATCGGAATGGTCGCTGAAACGGACTTGATTCGGACTTGATTCGGACTTGATTCGGACTTGATATTAAGTAAACACAAATCAGCATCCCGATGGCCCCGGGAAATTACCGTAATGCACGGGGCAAATTTTCTTCCGCCGATTTTGGTTGTGCCGTTTATCCTTCTACATTTGCAGGGATTTTGAACTCCTGGTTCTCACCCAATTCACACAATCATGAAAAAAATTTTTCTGCCGGCTCTGGCTGTCGCTTTAATGACATTTGCCGGATGCCAGGGCAACAAAAAAGATGCTGCGCAGAGCAGCAATCCGTTCTTTACGGAGTATGAAACGCCTTTTCAGGTTCCTCCGTTTGACAAGATCGACACCTCGCACTACATTCCTGCTTTTGAGGAGGGCATCCGGCAGCACGACGAAGAAATTGCTGCCATTATATCAAATCCCGCAGCTCCGGATTTTGAAAATACCATACTTGCATTCGACAAATCGGGTAAGTTGCTGGAGCGGGTTGCACTGGTTTTTTACAATCTCAACGGTGCGCATACCAGCGACAAACTTCAGGAAATAGCCCGGAAAATTTCGCCGTTGATGGCAAAACATCAGGACGATATTTCGCTGAACCCCGGGCTTTTTGACAGGATTAAAGCGGTTTATGAAAACCGGATGAATGCGGGGCTCGACGATCAGCAGATCAGGGTAACCGAAAAGTTTTTCCGCGATTTTGAACGTCAGGGAGCCAACCTTCCGGCAGAGGATCAGGAAAAACTGCGTACGATCAACAGCGAGCTTTCCATGCTTCAGGTAAAGTTCGGCGAAAACCAGCTTGCTGAAATCAACAAGAACTTCAAGCTCGTAATTGATAACGAAGACGATCTTGCGGGTCTTCCCGAAGGGGTGATTGCCGCTGCCAAAGAAACAGCTGCTGCTATGGGCGATGATGGGAAATGGGTATTTACCCTGGCTAAGCCAAGTTTGATTCCTTTCCTGCAGTATGCCAGCAACCGTCAGCTTCGCGAGCAACTCTACAGGGGTTATTTCATGCGTGGCAACAACAACAATGCAAACGACAACAAACAGATTGTTGCCGATATCGTAAGGCTGAGGGCTGAAAAGGCCAGACTGCTTGGTTTCAGTAATTACGCTGCATACATCATCGACGACAATATGGCCAAAACCACCGAAGCCGTCGACAATTTCCTTGCTGAACTGTTCAGGGCATCACTTCCGGTTGCAAAAAGCGATCTTGCAGAAATGCAGAAGATAGCGGATGCCGAAGGCAGCGGTATTAAACTGGAATCGTGGGACTGGTGGTATTATGCCGAGAAATTGCGCAAGCAAAAGTACGATCTCGACGAAAATGAGCTGAAACCGTACCTGAAACTTGAGAACGTGCGTGACGGCATGTTTGACGTTGCCGGAAAACTCTACGGCATCACTTTCCATAAACTCACCAATCTGCCCGTTTATCAGAAAGATGTTGAAACATTTGAAGTGAAGGAAGCCGACGGATCGCACCTTGGCGTTCTTTACATGGACTATTTCCCCCGTCCCGAGAAGAGCGGTGGTGCCTGGTGTACAGGCTTCCGGTCTGCCGGGCAGGAAAACGGACAAAAGGTAGCCCCGGTGGTTTCCATCGTATGCAACTTTACCCCTCCTGCCGGAGATACGCCATCCCTGCTGACCTGGGAAGAAACAACCACCCTTTTCCACGAGTTCGGACATGCTCTCCACGGTCTGTTTACGGAAGGCAAATACACCCGGACTGCAGGCAATGTTGCCCGCGACTTTGTTGAGCTTCCCTCGCAGATAATGGAAAACTGGGCCGGAGAACCGGAGGTGCTGAGGATGTATGCAAAACACTATCAGACCGGTGAAGCGATTCCCGATGCACTCATTGAAAAACTCACCAACTCGGGTCATTTCAACCAGGGATTCGTTACCGTTGAATACATCGCCGCATCCATACTCGATCTGGACTTCCACAAACTGGAAGCTCCCGTAAAGCTTGATGATGTTATTGCATTTGAAAAGGCTGCCATGGACAAAACAGGGCTTATCCCTGAAATTCTGCCCCGCTACCGCAGCACCTATTTCTCGCATATTTTCGACGGAGGATATGCTGCAGGATATTACGTTTATCTTTGGGCTGCCGTTCTCGACAGCGATGCATTCGATTATTTCAAACAGTCGGGCGATATATTCAACCCGGAACTGGCTTCCGCATTCCGGAAATATTGTCTTGCTGAAAACGGAAACGATGAAGGCATGGTTCAGTACCGCAAATTCAGGGGCCAGGATCCTTCGCTTGAACCTCTGCTAAAAAAGAGAGGACTTAAATAATTACTGCCACTTAAAGAAATGCACCGGTCGAAAGCCGGTGCATTTCTTTTGGAAGCCAATCAAAGCCGTCAATTCCTTAATCAACTGTGGTGCATGTGTTTGTGATGGTGTTCACGTTTAATTGATTCGACCAGTTCACCGGCACGAACGAGGGCAAGGTTGATATCGGCACACACGTTCTCCTGTCCTACCAGTGCGATCACCTGACCTTTTTCCAGTTCATCGTACACCGATTTTACCGGGCCGGAGATCACAACCGTAATGCCGTTTGACTGACTTTTACGGATAAAACTCTTCAGGTTGCTGAGTCCGGTAGCATCGATAAACGGAACGCGGTAGAGCCGGATAATCCGCACGTACGGATGTTCAAGAACCTGTGTTTCGGCTTCATCAAATTTATTGGCTACTCCGAAAAAGAAAGGGCCGCTGACCTCAAAAACTTCTACCTTTTCGGGGATGGAGAGCTTGGGAGCGGTTTCGGGTTCTTCTGCGTGCTCATCGTCAACAGCCATATCCAGAACTTTAACACCCGATGAGTCGATCACCCGTTTCAGGAAGAGCAGCACGGCAAGGAGGAGTCCGAACTGAATTGCTACGGTAAGATCGATAATAACGGTGAGCAAAAACGTAGTAAGCAGGACGGCCACTTCGTAGGCGGAATTTTTCAGCAGTCCTTTGAACGAACGCCATTCGCTCATGTTATAGGCAACAACTACCAGAATACCGGCGAGGCAGCTCATGGGAATAAGTTTCGCGAGGTTTCCGAAAAAGAGCAGGATCAGCAGCAGAACCACGGCATGAATCATACCTGCAACCGGGGTTTTGCCTCCGTTCCGGATATTGGTCATGGTTCGGGCTATGGCACCGGTTGCGGGAATACCTCCGAATACGGGCGTTATGATGTTTGCTATACCTTGTCCGATAAGCTCTGTATTTGACCGGTGCCTGCCGCCGGTAGCGCCATCGGCTACCATAGCCGACAGCAGCGATTCAATAGCTCCCAGTATAGCGATGGTGAATGCCGGTGCCAGCAACATCCGGAAGGTTTCCCAGCTTACTACCGGGATGGCAGGGCTTGGTATGCTTGCCCTGATGGTACCAAAGCGGCTTCCTATGGTTTCAACAGGCATCTCCATGAAATACACCGCCAGGGTGGAAACAACAAGAGCGATCAGAGTTCCCGGAATGCGCCGGTTGATGCGTGGCCAGAAAAAAGATACCAGAACGGTAAATACTCCTATCCCCAGGGCATAGTAATTTACAGAGCTGAAATTATTTATATAGAACTGCCATTTTTCAATAAAGTCGGAAGGCACTGCCTGCGAAACCTGAAGCCCGAAAAAATCGCGTATCTGGGATGAAAAAATCACAAGTGCAATACCCGATGTAAACCCCACTACTATTGGATATGGCATAAACTTTATGATGGTCCCGAGCCGCAGAACACCCATGCCCACCAGCATAAAGCCGGCAAGAATGGTTGCAACGATAAGTCCCTCCACGCCGAATTTCTCAACGATGCCGTAGACAATCACGATAAATGCACCGGTTGGACCTCCGATCTGTGTCCGGCTTCCGCCCAGTGCCGAGATCAGAAATCCCGCAATCACTGCTGTAACAAGTCCGCGCTCTGGAGAAACGCCGGAAGCAATACCAAAGGCAATGGCCAGCGGAAGTGCTACTACTCCAACGATAATTCCTGCTATAAGATCGGAAGTGAATGTTTTTACGTTATATCCCCTGAGGGTGGTAAACAGCTTGGGATAATAAACCGAAGCAATCCCGCCAAGAATTTTGCCTTTCATGATGCTTTGCGAGTTTTCAAAGAAGCGGCAAAATTATAAAAAGCCGGATATTTTGAGCTAATCTGTTTCTTTCGTTTTTCGATCCCGGTTAAATAATTGCGATACAACACCCGCCGGCTCCCGGTTTTTCCTTTTACTGCCCGCTGGAACACCCTGAAATCCGCAATAATTATAACCGGAGATGAAGCAGGGTATAAAATTTGTCATATATTAGCTCATATCTAAGCGAGTCGCTGTATACAAGCTCTTCGGGAGCTTCCGGTGTATAACGGGTAAGGCTTCCGCCAAACGGGAAACCGCTGAATGTATAAGGGCTGAGCCTGTTCCTGTACGAAGGCAGTAATTAACTATACAATACCAACTCCTATGGCTTCACAGAAAATGAGCAGCGGAAAATCCGGGTACAGAAGTCAACCGTCACCGAATGAAAATCATAATCCGGCACCGTATCCTCAAGTGCACGGAGATTCTGAAAACGGTACAGTACAGTCTGAATACCAAAAGACGGTTATCCGGTTAAACCGGGCCGGAGTTTGCCTCAACAACTACAGTATGGGCGAAAAAAACAATGGTATGCCCCGTTTTCAGGCAGGTGTGAATATAAAGGAAACAACTTCCCCTGAGTTTTCTGAGGTTCTGGTCGAAAAGATAAATACCCTGCTCGACGGCAACGAACCCCGGATGCTGGAGTTCAGGACCAGGCTGCAGGGGAAGGGGATTGTTGATCTGGAAATAAACATAATAGCCTGCAGCAGCGAGCAGGTAGTTGCCATAATAGAAATCCCGGAATCCGGAAAAAACAAAGTCAACGGGAATGTCAGCCAACACTATGCCGGTGCCATTATTAATTCGATGGAAGAGGGGCTTATGCTGATTGACAGGGATGGTATCGTACTTGAGACCAATGATTCAAATGCCCGGAATCATGGCTTGCATCCCGCAGAGTTTAAAGGGAAATGCATTTATGATTTTTACTTGAACTCGAATCCCTTGCAGCGCAGGAAGATTCTGAACACAATTTTTACGAAGGGGAAAATGGTAAAGCGGGAGTTCAGGATTGACGAACAATGGATGGAATATGTGATGCAACCCCTCAGAAGCCCCTCCGGCACAATTGAACATGCAGTAATCAGTACCCGGAATATTACCGGCACAAAGAATTCGCTTCATGCTCTCGAAGAGAGTCTCAGGGAAAACCGTGAGATCTCGGGATTTGCAGAGAACTTATTCAATTCAATCCCCGACATAATCGGAATACAGGACCGGCATCACAGGGTTATACGGTACAATCAGGCAGGGTACGACTTTCTGGGCATAGAACCTAAGGAAGCGGAAAGCAGGAAGTGCTACGAACTTTATGGCAACAGCAGTGAATGTGAAATTTGCGCTACCAGCATAACATACGAAACATTGAAACCGGCACATGTTGAGAAATACTTCCCCGACCGGGATATTTGGTTCGACATCCGTTCGTATCCTATTTTAGACGATTTCGGAGAAATACAGTATGTGATAGAGCATCTGCGCGATATTTCACAGCTGAAGCAGATTGAAATTGCGCTAAAGCGCAGTGAAGAACGATTCAGGGAGTTGTTTAATTCATCTGCTGCCGGCATTCTTATTGGCTCCGCTGAAGGAATTATTACGGAAGCAAATAACACGTTTATCCGAATGACGGGATACCGGCCCGATCAGCTGATAGGGCGCCACATAAGCGAAGGTATATTCACGGCGGAAAGCATCAAAGCCAATCCTTTCCGCTTCGATCTGCTGAACCAGGGGCATACCGTTACCAACGAGCGTACGCTGATTGCTGCCAACAACCGGCTGATCGAAGTGGAGATGCATACCCATATCCTGCCCGACGGCACGTATCAGTCAATTTATCATGATATCAGCGAACGTAAAAAAGCGGAACGCGAAGTAAACAGACAAAATAAAGATCTTAAACTGATCAACGACCAGAAAGATAAATTTTTCTCTATTATCGCCCACGATCTGAGAAGTCCGTTTACATCGTTTCTGAGTCTGACCGAGTTGATGGAAGAGGAGATTGAAACGATGCCGGTGGAGGAAATCAAAAGCACAGCCGGTGAGCTCAGAAAGTCGGCAGACAACCTGTACCGCCTGCTCGAAAATCTGTTGGAATGGTCGATGATACAGCGCAATGCCAAACCATTTACACCCGAGGAGCTACGATTGAGGGAAGTGGCAGAGCATGCAATTGAAGCTTTGATTGAGTCGGCGCAAAACAAAAAAATCAGAATTTTCAACGAAATACCGGAAAATGTGAGGGTATTTGCCGACCGCCCCATGCTGGAAGGCATCTTCCGGAATCTGTTTTCAAATGCGGTGAAGTTCACTCGTGAAAACGGGAATATCTTTCTTGAAGCATCGCCTTGCAGAGAAGGCTATTTGCAGATATCCATTACCGATACCGGTATCGGTATTCCGGAGCCTATGCTGAGAAGTTTGTTCTCTATTTCGGGCCGCAACAACCGAAAGGGAACCGGGGGCGAACCAAGTACGGGTCTGGGCTTGCTGCTGTGCAAGGAGTTTGTTGAGAAAAACGGAGGCAAACTAACGGTAAGGAGCATTGCCGGCAAGGGAAGCTGTTTCACATTTACACTCCCTGAGCCTGAGGAACAGCCCTGAACCGTAACGATAGGAAAACAAATGGGAAAAAGGGCAGTACAGGATTAATTAACCAATTTGACCATAAAACAAACTATGGACGATAAAAAGGGATTATTCCCGGCCAGCAGCACCGGGTTGCTGGATTCTCTGGATGTTGCCGCCTGCATTACGGGAAGAGACGGCAAAATTCTTTTTGCCAACCGGGCAATGGCTTTGCTTACCGGAACAGACGCTGAATCCCTGCGCGGCCGGAAGACCGTTTGGAATACCGCGCAGTCAGGGATAATTTTAACCGGCATACAGAAAATAACCAGCAGCCGGGCCTGGTCGGATGTATTGCAGGACTGGTTCGACCTGGAAATTATTCCGCTTGGCGGACAGAGCAATGTGCTGTTGTGGAAAGCCGTTCCTGTTCCTGGTGACCAGCTTGCAGGCGGGGGCAGTAAGCCGAAAGATCCTGGCGACCTTTACCGTACACTATTTACAACCTCACCTTCGGGAATATCTCTGCTGGATGAACAGGGGATAATTCTTGACATCAACGAATCGTACTGCAATACAACACATTACAGCCGCGAAGAGCTCATCGGCAAAAGTATTTTGCTGATGGTACAGCCTCATAATCATGAAAAAGCACTGGATAACATACGGAAGATACTTTCGGGAGAGGTTCTTATGCATGAAGTTACCAGCCTGAGAAAGGATGGAACCAAATATTATTCTCAGTTGACCGAAACTGCGGTTATTCTGCCGGATGGGAGAAAAGGTATACTTTCCGTTTCGAACGATATTACCGAAAGGAAGCAGGCCGTCATGGCCCTGAAAGAAAGCGAAGAGAAATTCAGAAACATTGCCAATTACACTGCCAACTGGGAATCTCTGCTGGATATGGAAGGCCGCATCCTGTGGACCAATCCTGCGGCTGAGCGGTTTACCGGTTATACGGCCGAACAGCTGATAAATGAAACGGAAATAGTTCTGGCAATTATTGATGAAACCAGCATCAGCGATTCAAAAGCCCTGTTCGGGGAAATTCGCTCGACGCATTCAGGGAAAGATAAAATTTTAAGATTTCAGAGAAAAGACGGTACATTTTACTGGATTTCACTTTCGTGGAATCATATTCTGGATGAAAATGGAAATACCACCGGTATTCGAACCTCAGGGCAGGATATTACTAAGCGGATGCAAGTTACGGAAGCGTTACAATTAAGTGAAAAGCTTCACCGGCAGATGATTGAAAACTCTCCGGTTGGCATGCACTTTTTTGAACTTGATGACCGGGACCGGCTTATTTTCACCGGAGCCAATCCTGCTGCTGACCAGATACTGCAAACCGATAATTCGAAATACATCGGAATGGAGTTCATGGATGCCTTTCCAGGCAGGAACGATTCGGGTACACTCGAGCATTATCGGAGAGCTGCTAAGGATAACATCAGCTGGGTAAACGAACAGGTGAATTACAAAGACGATCACATATCGGGCACTTACGAAATCAGAGCTTACCAGTCAACGCCAGGCAAAATGGTTGCAATGTTTACGGACATCACCAATCGTAAAAAAACCGAACTCGACCTTATTGAAAGCAGGAATCTTTTTGAGGCACTTACCCGAATGGCTCCTGTCGGAATTTTCAGAACCGACACCTTTGGAAATACCACCTTTGTTAATCCTAAATGGACTGCCCTGACGGGCCTTTCGGCTGAGGAAGCTCTGGAAAACAAATATATGCGTGCGATCCATCCCGACGACCGCAGCGAGCGTGATAAAGAATGGAAAAATGCGGTAGAAACACGAACTATGGTAAGCTCCGAATACCGTTTTGTGAAGCCCGACGGCACGGTAATCTGGGTGCATGGACAGGCTGTTCCCGAGGTTGTAGAAGGACGGTTTATCGGATTTATAGGAACCATCACCGACATCACGGAGCTTATCGACATCCAGCATGAGCTGATTCGGGCCAAGGAAAATGCCGAAGCCAGCAACAGGCTGAAGACGACCTTTATGAAAAACATCTCCCACGAGATACGTACCCCGCTCAACGGCATCCTGGGATTTGCACAGCTTATTGCCTCCGGAGAATATTCGGAAAGCGAAAACATGGAATTCATTGTGTTGCTTGAAAACAGTATCGGCAGACTTACCAAAACCATTGACAACATCATGGATTTATCGATGCTGATGTCGGGTAATATGGTAAAGAATAATATGGCTTTCAGGGTGAATGACCTGCTTAATGAAGTCTCCCGCCCGTTTATGTCCAGGGCGAAAAAAAAGGAACTTGAATTTACCCTGGACGAAGTTCACGGCAGTACGGATGACCTGATACTTGCCGATAAGAGAATAATACGAAGAATAATTGAGGAATGTCTCGACAATGCACTGAAATTTACAGGCAGCGGCCATATCCGCTTAACCTGCGGAATATCGGATGCTACGTTGCGCATTTCTGTAAGCGATACCGGGATAGGCATTTCGGATGAATACCAGCCGCTGATTTTTGAGCCTTTTATGCAGGAGAACGTTTATACCACCCGCTGGCAAAACAGCACCGGTATGGGACTTGCCATTGTTCAGGGTTCGGTAGGCTTACTTGGCGGCAGCATACACGTTTCTTCGAGTCCCGGCAAGGGAACGGTAATTACCTGCGAGATCCCGGTTAAGCGGATCAACCCCGGAGAGCGTGTTCCTGCAGAGGAGGCCGGCAGTTCATACGGGAATCCGCCACTCCTGCTGATTGTGGAAAATGAAGAAATCAACCGTCTGTTTCTGAAAAAACTGCTCTCCAGACATACCGACCGGCTGCTGCTTGCCGGCAGTGGTGCCGAATCGGTTGAAATGGTAAAAAACCATCCGGATATCGACGCCATACTTATGGATATACGCATGCCGGGAATGGACGGACTGGAAGCCGTAAAGCAGATCAGACAGATCGCACCGGGCATTAAGATCCTGGCTGTTACGGCATACAGCAGCACAGGTGACCGGGAAGCATGCCTGGAATCGGGCTGTGACGAATACATCGCCAAGCCTTTTCACAGCAATGAGCTGATGGCATTGCTCAGAAAAATGACAGGCCGTCCGATGATTTAGTACTTACAGGAAATTTAAAAGCACAACCTCATTCCGTCTTCCGCAGGGCAGGAATAAATCCCATTCTTCCCGGAGCGGGCAAAGAACAGAGCTTCCGGACGCCTGAAGTACAGGTTTTGGTGCAATCCTCCGGTGTGCTTCGGTCAGAATACTTGTCCAGCAAAGGATTATCGTATCAGGATGCGCGTAACGGCTATCGTATTGCCCTGAACTGCTTTGAGCAGGTACAGGCCGGCAGGATAAAGGCTGGTGCCAATATCGGCACTTCCGCCTGCGTTGTGCGAAACCGTTTGGTAAACCATACGACCGTCGGAATTGATCAGGCTGATCTCCACCTTTTTGTTCCGTCCAAAATTCGACAGGTCCAATCGTACTTCCGTTGAAGCCGGGTTGGGATAAACAGCGGCCTCCACTTTCTGTGCCAGCTCTCCAAGACCGAATACCTGACTACCCAGATTCTCCCAGTTTCGTGTAATGTCTTCCTGCGTAAGAGGATAGTCGTACAGTTTAATCATCGCCACAGCACCGGAAGAAGCCTCGCCGGTAACCACCAGGTCGTCGTGGAAGAAATTGAGTACTCCGTCCTCATCCACCAGTGCATTACCTCCGGCATCAGTAAAGGATATTTTCACTTCCGCATCGGTATAAATTAATACATGATCGTCAGCTGCGGTGCGCGTTATCACATAATACGTGTACTCCCCCTCTTCCACCGGAGCCTCGGTGCTGTATAAAATGTTGTAGAAATTCAGCTGACCGTAGTATACATAAGCGCCCCAGTCGGTTTTGCGGTTTTTCCAGTCAACAACCCGCTTCCAGCTGCTGAGTTCGTCGAAAACAAAGTAAATTTCGATGGTGTAATCTGTACCAATAATATTATCAGCCCCGGCATTATGGAACTGAAGCCCGCTGTTTTCGGCAAACCGGTATACCATTTTCGTATTCTGATTTACCTCATTCAGGGTTTCCACCACAAAACTGCCCTGCTCTCCGAGTACAGTCAGTGCAGGACCCTGCCCATTAACCTCCTCCAGGGTATTTTCAAAATCATAGTAAAGTACCCTTTGGGCATTCACGCCAAAAACCGGTAACAGCACAAAAAGAGCGCCGATTAATTGAGTAATTTTTTTCATAATGAATAATTTCAGGTTAAGACTACGGAGAATTTCACGCTCAAAAGGCCGGCAGCAGCCATCCGAAAAAATTACTGGAGAAACAACTTCCTTTTATTCATAAACAGCAGAAAAAGAAAAAAGTAACGTCTTAACAAATCTTTAACAAACACGACTTCACCTTAGAAATTCAATGAAAATTTTCACAGCTTTCAGCAACTTTATTAAAACTGTAACCTTTTCAGGTTCTAACGGTCAAACAATCGTATTTGCTCATCAATCCACACTTTCTGGTTACCCGGGTACCTGTATGGAAGCCGCGTTTTGTAACTCTGAAGCCACAAGGTAAAAATAATAACATTAAAACAATAACACACAATACTAATATGAAAAACATAAGGATAATTGTTGCCTTTTTAACCGTCAGTCTGATGGTGTTTACGGCAGTCTGTGCCGGGGTACCGGGAAACAATGCGGTCGACAGTCTGATAAACCAGCTTAGCCGTCACGATAAGTTTATGGGTAGTATTGCCATCCTTGAGAACGGAGAGATAACCTATGCCCGGGCGTGCGGTTTTGCGGATATTGAGGGGGAAATTCGTGCGGGTACCGGTACCGTTTACCGTATCGGTTCGGTAACAAAGATGTATACTGCAACCATGATGTATCAGCTTTTCGGGGAGAAAAAGCTGGCGCCGGAGATGAAGCTCTCGGCCTGGTTTCCGCAACTGCCCAATGCAGAAGAGATAACGCTTGAGCATATGTTGCTGCACCGCAGCGGTTTATGGAGCGTAACCAGTGATCCGGAATATCTTGAATGGAACGTTGCTTCCAAATCCCGGGCTGAAATCCTTGCCATGATACAGCAGCATCCTCCCCTGTTTGCTCCCGGAGCCGAATCGCGTTACAGCAACTCAAACTTTATACTTCTTGGATACATACTTGAAGATGTCACGGGTAAAAGTTATCAGGAGAACCTTAAAGAGCGTATTCTGGAAAAGACCGGTCTGACCCGTACTGCTTATGGCAGCACAATAAACGTTATGCATGGAGACAGCTATTCGTACCGCTTTGAGAATGAGAAATGGGTGAAAGAAAATGAAACCCACATGAGTATCCCGCACGGAGCCGGCGCCATGGTATCGACCGCTTCTGAAATGGTACGATTTATTGATGCATTGTTCAGCAACACCCTTATGGATAGCGCATTGCTTTCGGAAATGACGGCAGTTGAAGGCGAATACGGTAAGGGAATCTTCCCCATGACGTTTGAAGGACTAAGTGGCTTCGGGCATACGGGAGGCATAGACGGATTCAGGTCTGTACTGGTAACATTTCCCGAAAAAAAGCTGAGCATTGCCATCTGTTCAAACGCACTCAACTACAGTCAGAACGAAATCCTGATCGGGGTTTTGAGCCTGTATCTCGGGATGCCGTATGCGATTCCGGATTTTAAGGTAGCTGAGGTTCCGGTTGAGAAACTGCAAAGCTACGAAGGGGTTTATGCTGCTGAAAACTTTCCGCTGAAGCTTACCATCCGGTACGACGGGCAGCAGCTTACCGGGCAGGGTACCGGTCAGCCGGCATTCCCCCTGGAAGCCGTGAGCGAGCAGGAATTCCGTTTCGATCAGGCTGGTATCCGGATCACCTTTAACGAACCGGGAAAAATGCAGCTGAAACAGGGTGGACTGGATCTTCTGTTTACACGGGAAGAATAAAATCAGAGAGTCAAACCTGCAGGTTTTTACCCTTCCAAAAAATCCGGCGGAGAACTCCCGTTGTTTTTACCTATCTTTATCTGCCTTTAATGGCGGTCTTCAGCAATGAAACCCTGCCGGAAAGCAGTAATCCCGTACAGAGACAGTAAAAACAAAAAAAATGGCAGAATTCAATTATCAGAAACCATTCCCGCTGGGGCCGGATACGACGCCCTGGCGTTTACTTACCCGCGATTTTGTAAAAACCGAAGAACACGGAGGCCGGAAGATCCTGAAAGTAGCTCCGGAAGGGCTGGAGTTGCTGGCCCGGGAGGCCATCACCGATGTTTCGTTTTATCTTCGCCCGGAACATCTGCAGAAGCTTGCCGATATTCTTAAGGATCCGGAAGCAACCGACAACGATCGCTTCGTAGCGCATACCATGCTCATGAACCAGGTAGTTGCCGCGGAAGGCGAACTCCCTACCTGTCAGGACACCGGTACGGCGATCGTTATCGGAAAAAAAGGGGAAAACGTATATACCGGTGTCGACGATGCAAAGCACCTTTCCAAAGGAATCTTCGAAACCTATCACGACAAAAACCTGAGGTATTCGATGGTGGTTCCGTTCACAATGACAGAGGAAAAAAATACCGGCACCAATCTTCCCGCACAGATCGATATTTACTCGGAGCCCGGCGATACATACGAATTCCTTATCATCACCAAGGGAGGCGGGTCGGCCAACAAGACTTTTCTTTATCAGCAAACGAAATCCCTGCTGAATGAGGAGAATCTCACAAAATTTGTGAAGGAAAAAATCATGGACCTGGGCACATCCGCCTGTCCGCCCTACCATCTGGCGCTTGTAATCGGAGGTACTTCGGCAGAAGCAACGCTGACGGCGGTAAAAAAGGCATCCGCAGGGTACTACGATCACCTGCCGACATCGGGCAACGAAGGCGGACAAGCCTTCCGGGATCCGGAATGGGAAGCCAGGGTTCAGAAAATATGTCAGGAGGTGGGCATAGGAGCTCAGTTTGGCGGCAAGTACTTCGTGCACGACGTCAGGGTAATACGCCTTCCCAGGCATGCAGCCTCCTGCCCTGTCGGGATTGGCGTCAGCTGCAGTGCCGACCGCAACATAAAAGCCAGAATCACGCATGAAGGGATATTTCTGGAAGAGCTGGAGAAAAATCCGGCCCGTTTCGTCCCTCAGGCGGCTCCGCATCTTACCCCGCCCGTTGAGGTAGACCTGAACAGACCCATGCCGGAAATCCTTGCCGAACTGTCGAAATACCCCGTAAAAACCAGACTCAGCCTGAACGGAACCCTTATTGTTGCCCGCGACATTGCACATGCACGCATAAAACAAATGCTGGATGAAGGCAAACCAATGCCCGAATATTTCAAAAATCACCCGGTGTACTATGCAGGTCCGGCCAAAACTCCGAAAGGAATGGCATCGGGCAGCTTCGGACCAACCACTGCCGGCAGAATGGACGTATACGTAGACCTGTTCCAGAGCCTGGGCGGATCCATGGTAATGCTAGCAAAAGGCAACCGCGGAAAAGCCGTGAAAGATGCCTGCAAAAAATACGGCGGCTTTTATCTCGGCTCCATTGGCGGACCTGCCGCCATACTCGCTAAAAGCAGCATCCGTTCGGTTGAAGTCGTCGATTTTGAAGACCTGGGAATGGAAGCAGTACGGAAAATTACCGTTGAAAACTTCCCCGCCTTTATTATCATCGACGACAAAGGCAACGACTTCTTTGAGCAGCTCTGAAAACGGATTGATGTTTAATTTTACTGAAAAGCCGGACGCAAATCCGGCTTTTTGCATTTAAGGCCAAAGAAGAGAAAACGTTCGCTGAACTGCAGGGAATACAAGTTTCCGGAAAACAGGAGTAATGCCTGCCGGTGATACGAATACAGATCCTTTCGTAAAATTATTGCGTCGTTTTCCTTGACAAAGCTTTACGATTGTTGTATTTTTGTACCCTTTTCGTAACATTTATAGTATGATCGTACAAAGATCCGGCACAAAGGCAGGGGCTCTTCTGGAGTCGGGGAGGGAGTTATTCTGGAAATACGGCGTACGTAAAGTTTCGGTTGAAGAAATATGCAGGCATGCCGGGGTCAGTAAAATGACCTTTTACAGGTATTTCACCGACAAAACAGGTCTGGCAAAAAGCGTATTCGATGCTGAAGTTGAAAAATCCATGGTTCGTTTCACGCAGATCATGGAATCCGACATCCCTGCTGATGAAAAAGTAAGGCATATATTTCTGATGAAATCCGAATCCGTCGAGAACATCAGCCAGGAGTTTATCCGAGATTTTTATTCCGGGAGCGAGCCCGATCTGCAGCAGCACATAAGGGAAAAAACGCAGCAAATCTGGCAGGGTATTCTTGAGGATTTCAGGAAAGCCCAGCAAAAGGGCGATTTCCGGAAGGACTTCAAACCAGAGGTTATGTTTTATGTTTCCACAAAGATTTCGGAGTTTCTCAACGATCCGTATTTGTTGTCGGTATGCGGAACGCCGGCAGTGGTTATCCGGGAGATTACCCGCTTATTTACGTATGGTATCCGTCCTGACCCCTGCGACCAATGAACGCACGCTATCTGAAAACGGCACTTATGGGTTTATGGCTGCTGGCTTTTCTGCCGGTATTTTCCATTACGCCGGACTCCCTGCGTTTCAGCGGACAGGCATCGGCCTGGTCAGCTTACGGTTTCGGGCAGGACATGCCCTTATGGGGAGGTGCGCGGTATATACCGCAGCTGAACCTCGGGATGCACAAGCACCGGCGCCTGCTGGATCTTGAGATCTCGTTTAACATCAACGGAAGTGCGGGACTGAGTCCTTTCGACAGTCTTACAAGCCAGGGCAGCATTAAGCCGTACCGTGCCTGGATACGGTATTCCCGGCCACAGTTTGAGCTTCGCCTGGGACTTCAGAAGATAAACTTCGGTTCTGCCGGAATGCTC
>DJVU01000065.1:12063-18585 GCA_002441345.1 Bacteroidales bacterium UBA6248 | reverse complement strand
TGGGGATGGGTACTTTATCCATCGAAAGATCCGAAAACATGGGAGTTTGCAGGCAGCAACCGGAAAACGCCCGAACTGGGCGGCCGTTTCCAGATACCGGTACCCCGGGGGGAAGCAGCACTAACCTATCACTGGCGGCAAGCAGATACGCGCAACAACGTGCTTCTGTTACCCGAATACACGGCTGTGGCGGAAAACCGGATCGGACTGGATGCAAAATGGGACATAGGCCCGGGATTATGGTTTGAAGCCACACACACCACCTTCGGCAGAAAACTGGGAATGTTCAGCAATCAGTCGATGCTCTGCACTGGCATTGACTATACCTTCGGGTTGGGTAACGGGCTGTACACAATGGCCGAAACACTTGCCGTTTCCACAGGCAATACCATGCTTTCGGGGGAACAATCGCTGGTATTTACCGGCCTGTCGGCTTCTTACCCCATAAGTATCAGCGGAAGCCTGAACACCATTGTATACCGTGACTGGAAGGGGAAGCAGTTTTATACCTTTTTAAATTACAAACAACAGCTCCGGCGGTTCGACCTCCACCTGATGGTCTATGCCAATCCGGACCGGTATTATTTACCTGCACAGTCGGTGGAGAACCAGCTTTTTGCAGGGAAAGGATTTCAGATCATGCTCGTTTACAATCATTAACATATTCCATTTGCAATTATGGAAACCACGAACAACATCATCAGCATCCGCGGGCTTTACAAGCGATTTCCCATGGGAAAGGATGAGTTTACGGCCCTTCACGACATCAACCTGAGTTTCGGCACGGGGGAGTTTGCCGGCCTTATTGGCCCCAGCGGGTCGGGAAAAACCACACTTCTGAACATCATAGGATCGCTGGATGTGCCCACCCAGGGAGAGGCCATAGTTCTGGGCCGGTCGATAGGGAAACTCTCGCCCCGGGAGTCGGCGCGTTTACGGAAAGAGAGTCTGGGATTCATCTTCCAGAGTTACAACCTTCTGGCGGTGCATACCGTTTACGAGAACGTTGAATTTCCCCTGCTGCTGCTGAACTATACCGAATCGGAGCGGCAAAAAATGGTGCTGGACGCGCTGGAGTGGGTTGGATTAAGCCCCAAAATAAAATCCAAACCGCCCCAGTTGTCGGGAGGGGAATGCCAGCGTGTGGCCATTGCCCGTGCCATGGTAAAGAAACCACGCCTGGTGCTTGCCGACGAACCCACGGCCAACCTGGATGCGGCTAATTCGCATCATATTCTTCAGACTATGGAAAAACTTAACCGGGAGCTGAAAACCACCTTTATTTTCGCCACCCACGACGAGAAAGTGATCAGCTACCTGAAGCGCAGAATATACCTGCTCGACGGCAGGGTTGATAACGAAGAGTTAACAGAAGCTATTTAAACCCGGGGGCTATGAAAACAGCAATAAAACTGGCATACCGAAACCTGATCGGCGCCGGACTCCGCACCTGGCTCAACGTGATTGTGCTGTCGTTTTCCTTTGTTATTATCATTTTCATGAAAGGCATCATGACAGGCTGGGACTACCAGGCGAAAACCGACATGACCAACTGGCAGATCGGGGGCGGGCAATACTGGCACGAGGCTTACGATCCGTACGATCCGTTTACCTTTTCCGACAGTCACGCACCGGTACCTTCCGGAATGCAGGAGGAGATCAGCCGGGGAAATGCGATGGCCCAGCTGATTGTTCAGGGCACCTTATATCCCGCAGGGCGGATGGTGCAGGTAACCATCCGGGGAATTGATCCGGGGCAGCAGGTTCTTCAGATACCAACGGCCCGGCTGGATACGCTTACCGATGCCATTCCGGCACTTATCGGATCGATGATGGCAAAAAACAGCCGGCTGAAGGAAGGCGATTACGTTACCCTGCGCTGGCGCGATGCAGCGGGCACCTTCGATGCCACCGACGTAATCATTGCAGGCATCTTCGCCACGAACGTGCCGGCAATGGATGCCGGACAGATATATATCCCCCTTGATACCCTCAGGGCGCTGGCCCTGCTTCCGGGAGAGGCCAGTATACTTACTTTCCGCGAAAGCGAAAAGCAGCGCACCGAACTTCCCGGCTGGAAATGGATGAGCAAGCCTGAACTGACCAGGGAGGTGGATGAGCTCATTAAAACCAAACAAACGGGGCAAACGGTCCTTTATGCCATACTTCTCCTGCTTGCCATGCTTGCCATTTTCGATACCCAGGTACTTTCCATCTTCCGCCGTCAGAAAGAGATAGGCACCTACATCGCGCTGGGGTATACCCGGCAACAGGTGGTTGGACTGTTTACCGTTGAGGGGAGCATGCATGCCGTGCTTGCGGCAGTTACAGGGGCAATCTACGGAGTGCCGTTTCTGGCCTGGCAGGCAAAAGTCGGATGGACATTGCCCATGGAAGCAAGTGAATTCGGAATGGCCATGGCACAGACCCTGTACCCTGTTTACAGTCTGGGACTTGTGGCAACAACCGTACTGCTGGTAACCATTACCACGGCAATCGTCAGCTATATTCCCTCGCGAAAGATTGCCAAAATGAATCCTACGGACGCATTAAGAGGAAAACTGCAATGATAAAATTTCTGCTGAAAGGACTGTGGCGTGACAAGAGCCGGAGCCGCCTGCCCATCCTGATCGTATCACTGGGTGTTATGCTAACGGTATGGCTTCATGCCTACATCACCGGATTTATGGGCGACACCATCGAGATGAATGCCCGCTTCTCGCACGGGCATGTAAAAGTGATGACCAGGGCATATGCCGAAGACATGAACCAGCTTCCCAACGACCTGGCCATTACCGGAGCCGATTCGCTGCTGGCAGCACTCAAAACCTCCTACCCCGGTATGGAGTGGGCTCCGAGAATACAATTCGGAGGACTGGTAGATGCCCCCGACAACATGGGAGAAACCCGTGCGCAGGGACCTGCACTGGGGCTTGGTATCGATCTGCTTTCGCCCGGCAGTCGCGAAGATGAGCGACTGAACCTCTCCCGCTCCCTGGTACGCGGACGTATGCCTGACCAGGCAGGTGAAGCTCTGCTAAGCGATGAATTTGCAGTCAAACTCGGGGTAAATCCCGGAGATGACGTTACCCTGATCGGCTCCACCATGAACGGAAGCATGGCCATGTATAACTTCACCATTGCAGGCACCCTTTCGTTTGGCGCATCCATCATGGACAGAGGAACCCTGGTTGCCGACCTTCAGGACGTCAGAGCCGCCCTTGACATGCACGATGCGGCCGGAGAAATCCTGGGATTCAGCAAAAGCGGATTCTATGAAGACGGCGACAGCCGGGAAATGGCCCTTACGTTTAACGCAAATCCCGGAAATGAAGGAGATGAATATGCTCCACTTATGAAAAGCCTGAGCCAGCAGGGAAACATGGGACAGTATGTGAACATCACCAGCACCTGGTCGCAATACATTTCGCTGATCTTTATCCTTGCCATGTCGCTCGTTTTGTGGAATGCCGGTCTTCTGGGCGGCTTGCGCAGATACGGCGAAATCGGGATCCGGCTGGCAATGGGTGAAGAAAAAGGCCATGTATACCGGAGCATGCTCATCGAATCGGTATTTATCGGCCTGGCCGGATCCGTGCTTGGAACTATTTTCGGACTTTTCCTGGCGTATCTGATTCAAAAATACGGGATCAATATTTCCGGGATGATGCAGGGAGCTTCGGTGATGTTCCCCTCATCCATCCGGGCAAGGATAACCCCTGTTGATTTCTACATCGGATTTATTCCGGGATTAATCTCAACTGTGCTGGGTACCATGCTTTCAGGAATAGGGATCTACAAACGGCAAACAGCAAGGCTCTTCAAGGAACTTGAAGCCTGAGAAAAACGGTCATCATCACAAAAACGGAATCTCCATAAAATGAAACAAATGAAAACCATCTCTTTCACCATACTTGCCCTGTTATCAACTCTGAGCCTGCAGTCTCAGGATGCCGCAGCGATTTTACGGCGGGTGGATGCCAACCTCTCCTCCGAAAACCGCGTGTTTGAATCGAGCATGACCATCCACGGAAAGCGCAGCAGCCGAACCATTACGTCGAAAAGTTATGCCGAAGGCAACAACCGTTCGTTTACCGAATACCTGTCGCCTGCCTCGGAAAAAGGCACAAAAATGCTGAAACTGGAAAAGCAGCTTTGGATTTATTCTCCTTCTACCGACCGTACCATTCAGATTTCGGGGCACATGCTCAGGCAATCGGTGATGGGGAGCGATCTCTCGTACGAAGATATGATGGACGACCGCAGGCTTACCGACGTTTACAATGCCGNNCCGATGTGGCCTACCAGCGTCAGCGGATGTGGGTAGACCGGGAGCGGTATGTTCCATTGAAACAGGAGCTGTATGCCAAAGCAGGCAAACTTCTGAAAAGCATGGAACTTAAGGATGTGGTTCAGGTTCAGGGGCGGTGGTTTCCTACAACCATGATTTATAAGGACATGCTGAAACAGGGAAAGGGAACGGAATTCCGGATAACGAACATTAAATTTGACCAGAAAATTCCGGACTACATATTTACGAAAGCATCGCTGAAGCAATGATGCAGTATGGCAAAGAAGCTTTGTTTCTGCCTCAGGGCATCAAACAAACGCGGCATCCCCATCCGGGACGCCGCGTTTTGACTTTTATAAAACCGAAGCCTTCAAACGAATGAGCTATTTGATGATGCTCAGATAACGGTCGCGAATGGCCTTAAGCTTTTCGAGGGTAAGATCCTCGCGGTAGATGCGGATGAGGTCTTTCATTCCCTTGTCTTCGTACAACCAGACATAGGCTGCATCGAAATACAGAATTTTTACATCGTATTTTGCTTCCTTGTCCACCTCCTGAAACTCTTCGAAGGAAAGCGGCCGCGGGATGGTGAAATATGCGTGGTGGGGCTGGGATTTATCGAGATACATTCCCTCACCCAGGGGCTCAAGGTAGAAGAACTTGCGCAGGGTAATGATACCCTTTTCGTCGGTAAAATGGCGGATGCGTTTCCGGAATTCAAAGCCCTCGGCGGCATACAGTTTCTGAAGTTCGCGTATATCGCTGAATTTTTGCAGGTTGCGGACGCGGATCATATCGCAGGTGTGCTCAAAAAGCTGAACCGTGCCCGGTACGGCATCAAAGTTAAGTCCGGATTTCTTTTTGATGTCAAGAGTAGCTCTTACGAGTTTTTCGAGGGGATATCTCCCTTCCAGAATAATGTACAGGTAGAGCGGTTTGGTTGAGCCGACAACTTCGTTGTAATAGCCCGAGAATGGGGCAACGGCTTCGAGCAGGCAGGCATTGGGCATAAGACTTTCATCTTCCAGGCAGGCCAGCCTTTCCACCTTCATCAATCCTCCGAACCTTTCAATGATTTCTGACTTTTCCATAGCAATGAGAGTTAATATTTTTGGTTAAATATACAATCATTTCCCTGTTTGCGCAATATTCCACAAGAAAATCGGGCAAATAAATCGCATACATTTTTCCCCTCCGCAATTTAACCCGGGCACTCGCAAATTTTACAAAACGGGACACATACGCATGCTTCGGGAGATTTCCCGGTATAGCACTTGAATATACGTTCGCTGCGGATTATTCCTTTGCGGGACAGTTAAACATCCACTGCACGCCGTATCTGTCGCGGAGACTGCCGAAGTAATCGCCCCAGAACATCTCGCGAAGCTCCTGCCCGATGGTTCCTCCCACGGCCAGCGCCCGGAACAACCGCCTGGTTTCCTCGCGCGAATCGGGCATTAGGTTTATGTAGATGTTATTCCCCGGCTGCTTGCTGAAACCCATCTCCGGAGGCACATCAGATCCCATAAGCTGCATTCCGCCGGTGATCGGAAGGGTAACATGCATCACCAGGTTTTTAACTTCTTCGTCCATTGCCGGGGAGTTATCACCGGCCGGAATATCGTCGAAGCGGTAGAATCCGGGCTCTTCAAATTCGGTTCCGAATACATCGCGGTAAAACAGGAAAGCCTCTTCCGCTTCGCGGGAGAAATTCAGGTATATGCTTGCACTTGCCATGGCTGAAAAGTTTATGTGTTTTTATAAAAACAACAAATCGGGATCGGGAATGTCCTTCCGTTTTTTCACAAAAAATTGTTAATCCTCCGGAGTCTGTGGTATTCTAAAATCATGGAAGGGGCACAAATTCCGTTTCTCCGGGCACATCCGGGAACCGACGGGCTATCCAGGCGGCCCTGGCCTGCGCTATGACCTCACGATCTGAATTTACGAAGTTCCATTCGATGTACCTGGGTTCGGGAAAAGGCATCCCGCCAAGGAGTATTACCCTGGAGCCTATTGAAACATGAAACGCGATGTTTCCCGGATCCTCTGCCACCAGCAATTCGCCGGTTCCTGTGGTATCCCCGTTTAGGGTGATGTTTCCTGCAACCACATACACGGCGGCTTCTCCGTACAGCTTCCCGCGGAAGTCGGCAAAACCATCCGTTTCGGCGGTTATATCCAGAAAGAAAAGGGGACTGTGAACCGGCACCACAGACTCATATCCGCAC
>DJVU01000065.1:0-11958 GCA_002441345.1 Bacteroidales bacterium UBA6248 | reverse complement strand
GGGTGCGTTCCGAATGCACGACGCCTTTGCCGGCCGTCATCCAGTTTACCTCTCCCGGTTTTATCTCCATCACCGCACCTGTACTGTCGCGGTGTAAAATACTGCCTTCGAAAAGATATGTGAGCGTTGAGAGCCCGATGTGCGGATGCGGAAGCACATCCAGGCTGCGTTCCGGTGTCAGAATTGCCGGACCCATACGATCGAGAAAAACAAAAGGGCCTACCGAGCGCTTTTCGCGGAATGGCAATATGCGGGAAACGTTTACATGGCCCAGCTTCACCGGCCTTTCGGGAATTCGTTGCAATATCTTCATAAAGCAGTATTTTTTGAAATGCTTGAAAGAGCCAAGTTACACATAAAAAATCGTTTCCGGAATCCGGCTCACCGGGCAAGTTTCAGAATACGGAGGGCCCCCCTTACGACCACGATGAAAACGAAAGCTCCGATCAGCAGGTCGGGAATACCCGAACCGGTGATAAATACGAGGGATGCTGCTGCAATAACGCCAATGTTCATAATTACGTCGTTGGCCGTAAAAATCATGCTGGCCATCATGTGGGCATCGCGGCTGCGGCTTTTCTGAAGAAGCCAGAGCGAAGCTGCATTTCCCATAAGGGCGAGTACCGACACCAGAATCATCATCTGGTAATCGGGCGCGTTGTCTGAAAATATAAAACGCCGGATAACCTCAGCAATTCCAAGAATTGCCAGTGACATCTGCAGGTATCCGCTGAAGCGTGCCACCTGCTTTTTGCGCAATACCGTGCCTCCCACAGCCATAAGGGCAAGCCCGTATACCAGACTGTCGGCCAGCATATCGAGGCTGTCGGCTACAAGCCCCATCGATCCGGCAATCAACCCGGCAATGAGTTCAAGCACAAAAAATCCGGCGTTAATACCCAGAACCATCCACAGGGTTTTGCGCTGAATGGAATCGTGTGAAGACGGATTGTTTTCGGATTCTTCAACCCGTGAAACAGTCGTCCCCAGGTTCAGTGTATCGAGGCTTTTCAGAATCGGATCGCTGCTGCCCTCGTGCACCACATGCAATTCCCTTTCGGGGATGTTGAATTCGAGGCTGCGGATTTCCTGCATCCCGTCGAGTTTCATCCGTATCATCTGCTCCTCCGAGGGGCAGTCCATTTGCGATATCCTGAAGGTGGTACGCTTCATAAATCCTTTTTACTAACTGCGAAGGCAACTGCAAACCTACACGAATATCCGGTTTTATCTTCCGCTATTGTAAAAAAAGTGCCGGCGGATGCACGTCTGCAGCCGGTTGTAAGGCCATCCCGCCAGGGCAATACCGGAGAAATGCAGTACAAGAAAGAGAGAAATCCGGCTATTATTCGCTGAGCTGTTTGCATGCCAGGGCAGCAAAATGCTCCCAGGTGCCGGAATGAGCTGCCGGAATCTGCACCCATTGCTTCATGGGCCTTCCTTTGCGGGATGGGTCGAACAGCCGGGCGCCGGACGTTGACAGGGCATCGGCATGGGCGCTGCCCCCGAGCTTGAATGCCATTTCTCCTTCGAAGAAGCAGGCAAAGGCTTTGGTTCCCGATTTCAGGCAGGGTTTCCCGAACATCGAGGAAGCTTTTACTCCGGGCATGGTTTCCGCCAGGGCATGAAATAAATCCTCCGGTTTGCTCATTTTTTCTTTATTGTGTAAAATATTAAAACCCTTATTCTGCCGGTTTGTTTCAGCAATTAAGGATTTTCGGTTGTTACGGATCTGAGCATTCCCAGACCGAACGTCAGCGCAACAACATCAAAAACGGGGATGATAAACACCACGGGAATAATGTTTACGCCGCTCATACCCATGGCAATGATCTTGGCTGCCAGTGCAGTCATCAGCAGGGGCAGAAACAGAAGGGTAATACTTGCCATCATATATCCCCAGGGCCGGTTCTGAAGCAGCAACAGTCCCGACACAAAGCCAAGTGGCAGGAAAATGGCAAGATCAAAACCCTGCACAATCAGCGTAGTGTAATGAGCGGTTTCGGGAGGTATGATCGTGCCGTTAAGCAGGGGCGGCACCACGACACCGAGCCATAGAAAAGCCATGCATACGGCTATAAAAATCAGGAACGAACCGGCCGTTTTTCGGGGCACATTTGATGAAAATCGCTCCGGCAGTTTCTGCACATCGAATCCGGCAACCACCAGCGCAAAAGCAAAAAAGGATGCCGAAAGCAGGAAAACGTATAGCAGGAATGCCGCGTTGTACATCGCCATGCTCAGATAGAAAAGATAGGTAAGCAGGAAATAGTTGAGCACACCGGCCAGCACAAAATGCCAGCGCAGCGAGTACCGGCGGGTTTTTACAAGCGCCAGGACAAGGAGGGGAACGCAGAGAAAAAGGGTGATGTAATCCTGTGCAATCCCCTGAATGGCAACATCGGAACTCATGTGCCGGTACAGACCGTATCCGTAAAGTTCAACATCGTACCCCCTGAAACTGCAGATGGTTTCGGGGCCGGGGCCTTCGTGTGTAAAGATTCCGGCTATGCTTGCAGCAGCAGCACCCAGTGCGATCAAAATTCCAAGAACCAGAATGGTCGTGCGGTGTCTCATATCAGTTGATACTTTTTTCATGCTTCGCAAGCCTTATCCATCTCCATCCCATATAGATTTCAACGCAGCCAATGATAAAATAAAGCGGCTGCAGCACCGATGAAAGCCCGACCGAAGCAATTTGTACCGAAATCCAGATCAGCATGGCTATGCCCAAAAGCATCGCCAGGTAACCGGCAAACCATGCTTTGCGGAACGAGAAAAAAGCCGCGGCCAGGTTGAGGATTCCGTTAACCGTGAAAAGAAAAATTCCCGGGATCAGGAAACTGTGAAACAGGGAGCCTTCGAGCAGTGCCGGACTCATGCCCAGTCCGCCTCCGTCGGGTTCAACCATCATCGAATAGCCTGCCGGAAGTGCCCCGATGGCAACAAACAGCTGAAGTATTCCCAGTAAAATGCTCAGGCGTTTTTTCATCCGTTTCGAATTTAATTTTTTGCAATCCGGTGAAGGTACCGGAAGGTGAATAATGGGAAACCATATCAAATGGTTTGGGGAAAAACAGCAGAAACTCAGCGCCGGTTTCCCGGCACAAAAGTAGAGAGGGGTTGATAAAAATCAAAAAGTCACTATATGTTCTTTGTGCATATTCATGAAATTCAATGGCATTATGAACCAGTGTGCAAATAAAACAGTCCTTAGCGACCGTTACTTGCGCTTTCCCGGATTTGCCACCGGAACACCGGATTAAGAGAAGGCACCGGGAGGTTGCAGGGCAGATTATTTATAAAATACAAGGGATATATCTGACCCTGCGAAGCACCGGACGTTTCTACCGGTCTCTCCACATCGAGAAAACGATGGAGAGTCCGAGAATTGCCGAGATAAGGAATCCGACATAACCAAGAAGCGGAATGCCGTAGATCAGCGGTGGCATACGGGCGGATACAAGGATGGAGGATCCTATGGAAAGAGCAGAGATGATGAGTGCAAGAACCAGCCGGTTAATACCTTTTCGGAGCGATTCGCGCAATTCGGTAAGTCCGATCAGTTCGTGGGTGATGCGCAGATCGTTGCTTTCGATACGACGGATCAGATTGTGAATATCGCCCGGCAATTCGGTCAGGCTTTGCGCGAAATTTTCGGCCCGGAACACGTTACGGCTGAACAGCCTGCGAAACGAATAGCGCTCTTTCAGAATTCGTTTTGTGTAAGGCTTCAGGATTTCAAACACATTGATGTCCGGATCGAGCAGACGGCCGGTACCTTCCAGCTGCACAAGCCCTTTCATCAGCAGATAATAATGCTCGGGCAGGGTAATGGAATTCTCGCTGAAGATCTTCCGCAGTTTTATGATTACGGTTGAGATGTCGATATCGTTCAGACTGGATGCATCCGCCATATCGATAAGGGTGTAGATATCCCGCTCGAGACGTGTTTCATTTTTTACGGAATAATCGAGAGCGATGCGTTTAACAACGGAGATGAATTTTTTCGGTTCTTTACGGATAAGGCAAAGGATAAGATTCTCCAGGTTTTCCTTATCGGCAGGCATCAGGGCTGCCATCGTCCCGAAATCGATGAAGGCAATTTCACCGTCCGGTGTAACCAGGATATTGCCCGGATGCGGATCGGCATGAAAGAACCCGTGGTCGAGGATCTGCTTCATATACAGGCTGAAACCCTGACGGGCGATGGAAGGCGGATCGAACCCTTTTGCATGCAGTGCCTGAATGTTGCTCACTTTGATGCCGTCGATAAAATCCATGCACAGTACGTTGTTGTTCGAATACTGCCTGTAGGTTTGGGGAACGACTATTCCCGGCACCCCGGAGAAATTCCGCGCAAAGCGTTCGATGTTTGCAAGTTCGCCCAGCAGCGACAACTCGTTATGGATGGCGCCCTCGAATGCCTCCAGCACGTTCAGCAGTTTCAGTGATTTGATCTCATCGCTGTATGCTTCCAGCAGCATCAGCAGATCTTTCATAATCAGCAGGTCCGATTCAATCACTTCCTGAATATCGCTGCGCTTTACTTTCAGCACCACCTGCCGGCCGTTCATCAGCAGCGCGCGGTACACCTGGGCGATAGAGGCGGCAGCAACGGGAACCGGAGCAATGCTTTTGAAATGTTCTGAAGGATCAAGCGGCAGCTCTTCCTCCAGTTTCTTCCACACATCCATTTCTTCGGGAGGCACCTCATCCTGCAGTTTCCTGAGCTCGGTGATCAGGGGTGCCGGCAGAAGATCCCCGCGGTTGCTGAACATCTGCCCCAGCTTGATGTATGCCGGACCCAGTTCTTCCAGTGCCAGGCGGATACGCTCATAAACCGTAAGGCTCTGAACCTTTGCTCCCGTTGCATCCCTTTTACGCCCGGGTATGAGCTTCTTCAGTCCGCTGCGTTCGAAAACTTCACCAAATCCGTATTTCGAAAGAACGGCCACCATAGCGGCGGTACGTTTCAGCTTTCTTGCTCCGTGAACCATAGTTGCAATTGTTGAAAATGTTTTCTTAAAGATACTAACATACTGTACAGGGTGGATGTTGCACTGACAGGGGAAAAACAGCTGAAATAAGGTTTCTGAAAATTTATTGCTTCAGGCAGAAACTGCCTTGTGAAACCGACCGTTACAGAGCCCCCGGCAGCTACCGGATCACAACTTTTGTGCGGGCAGGCCTATCGGTATGCAAAGTTCCGGATGTGAATTATTTCAGTATATTCGTAAAAAATACTGCCTGAGGCATCTTGCATTACTTCCGGACTTTAGCAGGACTGCCTGTGCTGTAGAAATGCCGGTATTCCCGGAAGCACTGTCCCGGCTTATTACCTCTGTAATTACCGGCACCGGTGGCGGTCCGGTAAACAGTTGGGAAACTGTCGGTTATTGTCTTTCCAATGACACAGGCCAGGCTATTAAAACGTGATAACGATGAAAAAAGATCTGAATCTGAATATCCAGCCCCTTGGATTTATGTGGGAAGTCAGGGATCCGTTTATTTTTTGTGCACATCACCTGGATTATTATCCAAAAGGAAACCAGCGGATGGAACCTGACGCCTCGTTGTTTGGCCGAAGCATTGGCAACGATTTCACTCCAAAGGACGGATGGAGGATGTACCACGGGGAGTACATTCCCGGTTTCCCCGCCCATCCGCACAGAGGATTTGAAACCATAACCATCGTTGAAACGGGCTTTGTTGACCACTCCGATTCGTGGGGACAGGCCGGCAGGTACGGACAGGGCGATGTACAGTGGATGACTGCCGGGTCGGGACTTCAGCACAGCGAGATGTTTCCCCTTCTGAACAGCGAAGACCAAAACCCTTTGGAGCTCTTTCAGGTTTGGCTTAACCTTCCGGCAAAGGACAAATTCGCGAAGCCATTCTACAAGATGCTCTGGAACCATGAAATACCCGTACACCATTTGAAGGATGCAGAAGGCAAAACCTGCTCCGTAAAGCTGGTTGCCGGCAGTTACGATGGCATACGTGCACCCGATCCTGCGCCCGACTCCTGGGCTGCGGATCCGGTCAACGAGGTAGCCATCTGGATTATCCGGCTGGAAGCAGGAGCGCAGTGGAGCGTCCCTCCTGCCCCTGAGGGCACAGGAAGAACCTTTTACTTTTACCGGGGCAGTTCCATCAGACTGGAAGGTCAGGAAATCAAAGCCGGGAATTCGTTTGATATGACAGCGGATACTGAACTTTCCATTGAAAACGGCAGCGATGAAGCTCTGATCGTGATGCTTCAGGGCAAGCCCATCGCCGAACCTGTTGCGCAATACGGCCCTTTTGTGATGAACAACGCACAGGAAATACGGCAGGCGATGCTCGACTTCCAGACTACCTCGTTTGGCGGATGGCCCTGGCCAAGGCACGACCACGTGCATCCGCGCGAAAAAGGCCGGTTTGCCCGATACCTGGGCAGCGAAACCGATGTTTTTCCTGAACAATAAGATCCTCCGGCGGTTCATTCCTAATCCCCTTGCGGATAGCGGGGAAACAGGTACTTTTGCAGGCTGAAATTTAATCGAATATGGGACGATCTCCTGATTTTCCGGGAATTGAACAAGGCAGTCTGGCTGCACTCGTCAGGGCTGACAACCGCCTTCTGCTGATGCTGGAGCACTTCGAAATACTGCTTCCGCTAAGGGAAAAAACGCTTGACGAAGCCTGCCGCGATGCAGGGATAAATCCGGAACTTGTGGCAGCGGTAGCGCGTTTGTATATCGGACGCAGATTAAAAATAGGAACGGGAATTACCTCCGCTGATCTTCCTGCCATCATTCGTTACCTCAAAAGCAACCATAGCTTTTATCTTGACGAAATATTTCCGGAAATCCGGCAGCTTATAGGACAGCTTGCCGCATCCAACCGCTCGGAAGAGATGCCGCTGGTTCAGAAATTCTTTGAAGATTATTACCGTGAAGTGGAAGAGCATCTGAAGTATGAGAACGAAATTGCTTTCCCGTACATCGGCCGGGTCTTTGAGAATACAACCGGAGAATCGCAACCGCTGAATACAGAATATTCGGTGAACGAATACCGCGATCACCACGACGACATAGAACAAAAACTTGACGACCTAATCCGTTTATTGATCAAATACCTTCCCGGACAGAACGATCAGAAGATTCGCAGAGATCTGTTTAACAAACTGAACGAGCTGGATTACGACCTCAGGGTTCATTCCATGATTGAAGACCAGATATTGATACCACTGGTTGAATCGCTGGAGAAAAAATCACGTTCCTGACAATGGGCAAAACCATACATATCGCCGTTCTGGAGCCTTCGGTCCTTATTTTTGAGGGACTGTCGGGCATAGCCGAACGTATGGATCTTCCGCTCCGGATGAAGCATATCGGTTCTGTTCAGGAACTTGAAAAGCTGCTGTCGTGCCACAACTACGAGCTGATACTGCTCAACCCTTCCTATATACAACACAATGCCAGGCAGTTTCATTCGCTGAAAAAAGAAGCTCCGGATACCCGATGGATAGGAATCAGTTATGCCGTTTTTGACAACACGACCATGGCATTCTTCGATGAAGTCATCAGCATTACCGATCCTCTGGAGAGGGTGGCTTCGGTGATGCGCAAAACACCCGAACCTTCCGGACCAAAAGACAACGAGAACGGAAGCCTGCTGAGTGAGCGGGAAAAGGAAGTACTTCAGCAACTGGCCGTCGGACTCTCAAATAAAGAAATTGCCGACAAACTGAACATCAGCATCAATACCGTTATCACCCACAGGAAAAACATCACCATCAAAACCGGAATAAAAACCGTTTCAGGACTTACCATTTATGCCGTGGTGAATAAACTGGCCAGCCTCGACAACATCCGTTAAGGCAAAAACAACAGCATACGTCAGTAATTCAGACTGTTTTCAGCAAAACGGAACGTCCTGACATCCACAGACTAATTAAATCCCCAGCGCCGTTATCCTCTTTTATTATGATTCCGGGTCTGAAATTCATTACTTATTAGGATTTCAGGAACGTAATGAAAGGCATAGTTTTGCAGCATTGATTTCAAAACACTGCTGACTATGAAAAGGGGACTTCTCTTTACGACTGCAGCTTACTTTCTGCTCATAAACTTAACCGCCGGTGCATCCGTTC
The DNA here is from genome assembly GCA_002441345.1 of Bacteroidales bacterium UBA6248. Taxonomy (GTDB): domain Bacteria; phylum Bacteroidota; class Bacteroidia; order Bacteroidales; family Lentimicrobiaceae; genus Lentimicrobium. The sequence goes on along the minus strand of DJVU01000065.1, from coordinate 3,818 downwards.
CGGACAGCTGCAGGCGGGATCCTCTTTCATTTGAAGCCTCTTATACCGGCGACTGGGCGCATAACCTTTCGGGAGGTCTGCAACAGGGTAACAGATACCTTGGTTTAGCCAATATAATGGTTGAATTTTGCACCGAAAAAGCCGGGCTGCTAAAGGGCGGTTCTCTTTTCATTAACGCAGCCAGTACGCACGGCGGGGAGCCGTCGGCGGAACTTTTCGGTGACTTTCAGGTGATTTCAAACATAGAAGCCGGAAATCTTACTTATCTGCATGAGCTTTGGTACAGGCAGGAACTTGGAAACACTGCGCTTACCCTGGGTCTGCAGGATCTGAATTCAACATTTGTAACGGGCAAAGCGGCTACGCTGTTTCTCAACAGCTCGTTCGGAATTCCCTCAACCCTTGCCTCCAACCTTCCGGTACCCATCTTCCCTCTCACCGCACTGGGAATTCAGGTACAGCATCAGATAAACGATCGCATTGGAATTGCAGCCGCGGTGTTCGACGGCCTTCCGGAAGACTTCAGCACCAACCCAAACAACATACGGTGGAGGCTTCACAAAGACGACGGCTATCTGGCCATTGCCGAACTTACGCTATACAATCCCTCCGAAACGCACAAAGGAACCTGGAAAACAGGAGTCTATTACCACAACGAACACTCGGTAACCCTGATTGAAGAAGGCATCCCAACCACTACCGGACACCCTGAAAATTACGGCTTTTACCTGGCGGGCGACACCCATTTGCATACGGATGCAAAAGGTCGCACGCTTTCAACCTTTGCTCAGGCATCGGTGAGTCCGAAAGCTAAAAATGAAAATCACTATTACCTTGGAGGAGGCCTTTGCTACAGCGGCCTGATATCTCAGCTAACCGATGACCACCTGGGTCTTGCCGTTGCGCACGCCGGATTCACCGGCAGCAGCGAAACGGCAATAGAACTGACCTACCGGGCCGGCATTACCGGGAACTTCTTTATACAACCTAACCTGCAATATGTGGTAAATCCATCGGGAGACCAGGCATCGCTAAAAAACATTGTCGCCGGCATCCTCCGGTTCGGACTCAGCTTTTAATCCCTTGCCGGGATGTATTATCAGGGGATATGAACAGATAATGAATTCATCAGGTACAAGGCTATGCAGGAAATCATCACCATAACCATAGTTTTTCTGGCGGTAATTATAGCCGTACGATCCATTGTAAAGGGCCTTATACCCCAAAAAAGAACAGCATGCAGCTGCGGTGGCCGCAACATAACGAACGTACCGATCAGGAAAAACGGAAAGTGCAACACCTCCGTTTTTGAACAAGACCGGTGCAAGACGGTTAATAAAGACACAATGGTGAACCACGGTAAATAAATAAAATCTGATCTTTGCCAGTCAAATCCGGCACCATAATACTATGAATCTTACCCCGGCCAGTCACGAAAAGAAAACCATGTGGGTAGTTCTGCTCACTGCCGCTACCATGGCAGTTGAAATTATCTACGGAATTACAACCAATTCGATGCTTCTGCTGGCCGATGGCATCCACATGGGATCGCATGTGCTGGCAATCGGACTCAGCTGGATTGCCTATGTCATCGTTCGCCGCCTGTCTTCTGTTGAAAATCAGAAAATCGTCCCTGAGAAGATTCTCTCCCTTTCGGGATACAGCAGCGGGTTGATTCTGCTCATATTTGCCTTTGTAATCCTTGCAGAAGCCACAAAACGGTTTTTCAATCCCTCCGACATCCAATATGGGGAAGCCATACTTGTCGCTTCCATTGGATTGATCATCAACCTTATTTCTGCTTACATCCTGCACCATCGGCACGAAGACAGCGACCATAACATCCGGGCAGCCTATCTGCACGTGCTGGCCGATGCTCTTACCAGTGTAACCGCGATCCTCGGACTGGCAGTCGCATGGAAGTGGAACATTGTATGGATCGATGCCGTTGGAGCCATTCTGAGCGCAGGGGTTATTATCCGCTGGTCGGCCGGACTGCTTCGCGACTCAGGCAAAGAACTGCTGAAATAGCGCATCCGCCAAAGCGGCAATATCCAGGCTTCTTCCTTAAATTCCGTCACAGGACATCCACTTCTGTAAATTCACATCCAGGCAGCTAAATATGTTACCTTCAGAATTCGTACTTTTGCAAATTCTTAACCGGCCGGCGCTTTCCCGGATGACCAAAAGCCGGTAAACGGACTGAATTTCTTGTCAAACTATTCAAACGATCAAGTGACACAAATTTTAAAATCAATACATTATGCTGAATTTCAATTTTTATAATCCAACCCGAATCTTTTTCGGAACCAACCGCTTTGATGTAATCGACAGGCAGATCCCTGCCGGTGCCCGCGTACTGATCACCCTCGGCGGCGGAAGTGCCCGCAGAAACGGACTTATTGACAAGGCAAAAGCCGTGCTTGGAAGCCGTACGGTATTTGAATTTGAGGGCATAGAGCCCAATCCCCGCTTCGAAACCCTGATGCGGGCTGCGGAACTTGTGCGCCACGAAAAAATCGACTATATCCTTGCCATTGGCGGCGGATCGGTAATCGACGGCACCAAGTTTATTGCACTGGCTGCACTTTACGAAGGCGATGCGCTGGAATTTCTCCGGGGAAATCCAAAACTGAAGCCAACAAAGGCCGTTCCCTTCGGCAGCATTCTTACCCTGCCTGCCACCGGCTCGGAAATGAACAGCGGCGGAGTGGTGAGTCAGGGCGATGGTAAATTTGCCTTTAAAAGCGAATATACCTTCCCCGTATTCTCCATTCTCGACCCCACCATTACCTATACACTGCCGGCCATTCAGGTCGCCAACGGTGTTGTAGACGCCTTTGTGCACACCACCGAGCAATACCTTACCTATCCCGTTGACGCACGCATTCAGGACCGCATGGCGGAAGGAATACTGCATACGCTCATCGAAATCGGGAAAACCACCATCGAAGAGCCGGAAAACTACGATGCACGCGCCAACCTGGTGTGGAGTGCCACCATGGCATTAAACGGCATCATCGGCGTTGGCGTTCCCCAGGACTGGGCTACCCATATGATAGGCCATGAGCTCACGGCCCGTTTCGGCATCGACCACGGACAAACGCTTGCGATTGTACTGCCATCGCTTCTGAACGTAAGGCGCGGGCAGAAAAAAGCCAAACTGCTGCAGTATGCCGAACGCATCTGGGACATCCGCAGTGGAACGGAAGATGAGCGCATCGACCGTGCCATTGAGAAGACCCGTACCTTTTTCGAAAGTCTGGGCATCAAAACCCGCTTATCGGAATATGGGGTTACACCCGATCAGATTCCCGCAATCGTGGATCAGCTCAGGGATCACGGAATGACAGCCCTCTCGGAAACCCGCGACCTGAGCCCGGAAATAAGCCGAGAAATCCTGGAAGGAGCCATGTAATTTTCACCTTGTATTTTTAAAACAAGCAAAACGCCGTCCGCAAGGGCGGCTTTTTTTGTTCATGATTCTGCCAACGGTCCGGCCAAAGAACCCCGAAATCCCGGAGAAGACATGTACACCAAAGATTACAACCTTTATTGTCTTCAGTATTCAGGAGGGAGCACATTTAATCAACTATTTTTCAGGGAACTATCTTTCGGCAATGGTGCCCGGGTATTGGCTGACATGCTATGACATTCATGGGCTTACGCTTCGTTTCCGGCATCTTACCTGAACACTCATGAAGCTTTCGCTTACCTCCCCTGAACCTGCCCTTTGCTTTTTCCGGCCCGGAATTATTGCTTTTGTGGCTTAATCCCCTCCGTTCATATAGTTCCGATTTACATTAGTGAAGCTTCTA
>DJVU01000082.1 GCA_002441345.1 Bacteroidales bacterium UBA6248 | reverse complement strand
TGGACGCTGTAACCGGAATTACGGAAGGGGGCGGCAAATGAAAGAAATTGTTGTAATATCCGGCAAAGGGGGCACAGGAAAAACTACCGTAACAGCATCTTTCTCATACCTCGGAGGGTCATCGGTTGTTACTGCCGACTGCGATGTGGATGCAGCCGATATGCACCTGCTGCTGAAACCGGATTTTGAATATTCGGAAGACTTTTACAGCGGTGAAATATCCAGCATAGATCAGTCCGGTTGCATTCGCTGCGGGAAATGTGCCGATGTATGCCGTTTTGATGCCATTACGGTAAAAGACGGAATCTACCGTATCGATCCCTTGCGTTGTGAAGGCTGCGGATACTGTGCCCGTGTGTGTCCGCCGGAAGCCATCATCAATAAGAAGCGCAAAGCCGGAAAGTGGCACATTTCAAAAATCCGGACCGGTGGCAAAATGGTACATGCCCGCCTGGGGATCGGAGCCGACAATTCTGGAAAACTGGTTGCTAAAGTAAAAAATGAAGCCAGAGAACTTGCCCTGGAGGAACGCGCAGAATATGTAATCGTTGACGGATCTCCTGGTACAGGATGCCCGGTTATTTCATCCCTGTCGGGGGCTAACTTTGTGGTACTGGTTACCGAACCATCCGTATCGGGGCTGCACGATCTGAAACGGGTTTACGAACTCGTGAAAAAGTTTCGTATCAAAGCCGGATGTATCATCAACAAAGCCGACATAAATCCCGGACAACATCAGAAAATTATACATTTTCTTGCTGAAGAAGGAATTCCGCACCTTGCGGATTTTCCTTACGATGAAAGGTTTACCAAGGCCATAACCGAAGGTAAAACCATCGTTGAAACAAGTACAGGAGATCTGAAAAACCAGATGACCAAATGTTGGGAGAAAGTGAGGAAACTAACAAACTAAACATAACAAAAAATGAAAATCGTATTTACTGCCAGAGGAACAACGTGGGAATCAACAATTGATCCGAGATTCGGACGTGCCGAATATCTGGTATTGTTTGATGAGGACAGCGGAGAATTGACCAGTATCGACAACAGTGCCGTAAAAAATGAAGCACATGGTGCCGGAACGGCAACGGCACAAAAGATTTTTGAATTAAACCCGGATGTGCTTATTACCGGCAACGGTCCGGGCGATCATGCCGCTACGGCACTGAAAAACACAAAGATTAAGATTTTTGTCAATGCACACGATATTACCCTGAAGCAGGCTTACGGGCAATACCAAAAAGGGCAACTCGATGCATTTTAACATCAGACTAATTTAATACCCACGATGGCAACACGAGGATACATCCATTTGTATACCGGAAACGGGAAAGGTAAGACAACAGCAGCGCTCGGACTTGCCCTACGGGCAGCAGGAGCAGGCATCCCGGTTTTCATTGCCCAGTTTGTGAAGGGCATGTACTATTCGGAACTGAGAAGTATCGGAAAAATTCCTGAAATCACATTGAAACAGTACGGGCTTGATTGCTTCATCGTTAACGAGCCTGCTCCGAAGGATATACAGGCAGCGCAAAAGGGACTGGAAGAAGTGAAAGACATTGTAAAAAACAACGGCACCGGATTACTGATTCTGGATGAAATATGCATTGCCATGCATTATAAGCTTTTCAGTCCGGATGAAGTTATCCGTTTGCTGAAGTCGAAACACGAAGAAATGGAGATAGTATTGACAGGGCGTTATGCCCCGGAGGAGCTTTATGAACACGCCGACCTGATCACCGAAATGAAAGAAGTTAAACACTATTACACCAAAGGAATTGACGCCAGAAAAGGCATTGAATTTTAAAATCACTTACGAATGAACACAAAAGACAAAGGATTCAGCACCAAACTCATTCACGCCGGTGCATTCGACGATGAATTCGGGAGCGCAACCGTTCCAATTTACCAATCATCAACCTTCCGCTTTAAGAGCGCGCAGCACGGAGCCGACTGTTTTTCGGGGGCCAGCGACGGATATATTTATACCCGCATCGCCAATCCCACCATCCGGGCATTTGAGCGCAACATTGCCGAGCTTGAAAACGGATACGATGGCATTGCCACCAGTTCGGGTATGGGAGCCATCAGCAGTGTGTATATGTCGCTTCTTGGAGCAGGGAGCCACATCATCAGTTCCGATGCGGTGTACGGGCCGGCCAGGGGAGTGCTGGAGCAGGACTTTTCACGATTCAACGTGGAAGCCAGTTTTGTAAACACCTCTAACCTGGAAAACATCCGCACGGCAATACGGCCGGACACAAAGGTGCTTTACATCGAAACCCCGGCCAATCCCACTATGGATATTACCGATATTGCCGCCTGCTCGGAAATTGCTAAAGACAATAATCTGATACTGGTTGTCGACAATACATTCAGCTCTCCTTTCCTTCAAAAGCCGCTCGACCTGGGGGCCGATGTGGTACTGCATTCCATCACCAAATTCATTAACGGACATGCCGATATTGTTGGAGGTGTAATAGTGGCAAAAGATCCGGAGATATATAAAAAGATCAGGCATTCCATGGTATACATGGGATGCAATATGGATCCCACCCAGGCCTTTATGGTATTGCGCGGGGTGAAAACGCTGGCCATACGAATCGAGCGGGCTCAGGAGAATGCCATGAAAGTTGCCGAATTTCTGCAGTCGCACCCGAAAGTTGCATGGATTAAATATCCGGGCCTGAAGTCTCATCCGCAGTATGAACTTGCATGTAAACAGATGAGCGGGTTCGGTTCCATGATGAGCTTTGGTCTTATGGGCGGATACGATGCAGGAAAAAAACTGATGGACAACGTGCATCTTGCCTTGCTTGCCGTTTCGCTGGGCGGAGTGGAAACGCTGATTCAGCACCCTGCCTCTATGACGCATGCAGCCGTAAGTCACGAAAACAAATTAAAAGCCGGTATAACCGACGACCTTGTAAGGTTCTCCGTGGGCATTGAAAGCGTGGAAGACATTATTGAGGATTTAAAACACGGATTATCATCAATTTAAAAAAATACTATGAAAACTACAGACGTTTTAATTATTGGTGGAAGTGCTGCCGGTATGGTAGCCGCTGTGACCGGTAAGAACTCCTGGTCAGATAAATCGTTTACGTTGGTAAAAAAGCAGAAAGATGTGATGGTTCCCTGCGGAATCCCTTACATTTTTGGAACGCTGGACAGCAGTCAACTCAACATTATGCCCGTCGACAACATGATGGCCAAAGCCGGGGTGGATTCCCTGGTGGATGAAGTAATTTCAATCGATAAGGAAGCTAAAACAGCAACCCTGAAAGATGGCGGAGTAATAGGGTATGATAAGCTGGTGATTGCAACCGGCTCCAAACCCATCCTTCCCAAATGGCTTAAAGGAGCGGAACTCGGTAATGTCTTTGTCATCCCCAAAGACAAAACCTACCTCGATGACATGAAGGAAAAAATCAACGGGCTGAAGAAAATTGTTGTCATCGGTGCCGGATTTATTGGCGTAGAGTTTTCAGACGAATTGATAAAATCGGGACACGATGTAACACTTGTTGAAAAAGAATCCTGTATTCTGTATTCTGCTTTCGACGAGGAAGTAGCTGCACGTATAGGAGATATTCTTAAGGCCCGCGGTGTTAAGATTATTGCCGGAAACGGAATCAGTGAAGTAACGGGCAACGGCAAAGTAGAAAAGGTAAAACTGGAAAACGGAGCTGTTCTTGAAGCAGATGCCGTTATCCTATCCATGGGATACCGTCCGAATACGGAACTGGCTGAAAATGCTGGCATCATAATAGATGAAAGCGGTTTTATTGCCGTGGATGAGTACATGCGCACGCACGACAAGGACATTTTTGCTATTGGTGATTGCGCACAAAAACGCGATTTTGTCACCCGAAAGCGGGTTCCGACCATGCTGGCTTCCACGGCCTGCGCCGAAGCACGTGTAGCAGGAATGAATCTCTTTAACATCCACGTAGTAAAAACCTTCTCCGGAACTATTGGCATCTATTCCACAGCCATTGGCGAATACGGATTCGGAACTGCCGGACTTACCGAACGCAGAGCGCTTGAAGAAGAGATTGCGGTTATTACCGGCACATTTGAAGGCGTTGACCGTCATCCGGGTAACCTGCCCGACACCCACAAACAAATGGTCAAACTGATTGTCGCCAAATACTCCGGAGTGATTATTGGGGGCGAAGTAATTGGCGGACTGAGTGCCGGTGAGCTTACCAATGTGATTGGCCTGGCCATCGAAAACCGGATGTCGGTGAATTCCCTGCTGATTTCCCAGATTGGAACGCACCCCTGCCTGACGGCTTCGCCGGCGGCCTACCCGCTGATAAAAGCTGCGGAAGTGGTGGCATCAAAACTCAGAAATCTCTAAACTTCTCAGATTTATAAGGCTGTCTCAGATATAAGCGGATTCAACGGCAGCAGTCCGTCCAGTAACGGAATGTTTCAGGACTCCGCAGTTTGAGACAGCCTCTTTAAAATTTACCCAAATGAATGCGTTTGAAAAAATAAGTCTTCCCGGAGTTAAGAATATCATCGTTGTTGCTTCGGGAAAAGGCGGTGTCGGTAAATCCACCGTTTCATCCAATCTGGCAGTTGCGCTGGCACGGCAGGGCTACAGTGTTGCACTTGTCGATGCCGATATTTACGGGCCATCTGTCCCGCGTATGTTCGGAATTGAGGGGCTGAAGCCGGAAGTGCGCACAGAAGACGGAAGGGAGATGTTAACTCCCATCGAAAAGTTCGGCGTAAAAATTATGTCTATTGGTTTTTTTGTTGAACGGAATCAGGGACTGATCTGGCGCGGACCCATGGCTGCCAATGCCATTACCCAGCTGTTTGAAAACACCCTTTGGGGCGATATTGATTACATGATCGTTGATTTCCCTCCCGGAACCGGCGACATTCAGCTTACAACAGTTCAAAAACTTGACTTACATGGCGTTATACTTGTAACCACACCACAGGAAATAGCCACGAACGATGCACGAAAGGCTGCTTCCATGTTTACAAACCATGAGCTGAGCGTTCCTTTGCTCGGAATTGCCGAGAACATGTCGTGGTTTACGCCTGCCGCGCATCCGGATGAGAAGTACTATCTTTTTGGCAGGGATGGCGGAAAAAAACTGGCTACTGAATTACACACCAGACTTTTGGGGCAGATTCCGATGGTTGCTGAAATCGGAACTGCTGCCGAGGACGGGCATCCGGTATACAACATATCCGATAACAGCGTGGCTGATGTATTTGACCGGATTGCAGGACAGCTGATCTGACGTACGGCACGCAAAAATCCTGAATGTTCCCGCAGATTTGTGGGGATTCATTCAGGATTTATTATATCAGGGGGAAAAGATGGTTAATCCCGTCTTCCCAGATAGATCATAATGTAGTAGAGCAGGGTAGCGAGCGAAGCAAGAGCGGCCACCACGTAGGTGTATGCTGCAAGGCGAAGGGCTTCCTGTGCTTTGGGGAGGGTTGCCGTTGTGGCTATGCCGCTTCCGTCGAGCCAGGAGATAGCGCGGCGGCTGGCATCAATTTCTACCGGCAAGGTGATAAAGCTGAAAAGGGTGGTAAGTGCAAAAAGCACGATACCAGCCAGCAGCAGTCCCGGGAAGGTATTTACCAGCAGAATGCCACCAAGCAATACCCATTGCACCCATTTGGATGCAAAGCTAACCACGGGAACCAGTTTTGAACGCATCATCAGCCATGCATACGCGGTGGCGTGCTGTACGGCATGTCCGCATTCGTGTGCGGCAACAGCGGCAGCTGAAATGCTGCGGCCGTGGTACACATCCGGACTCAGGTTCACCGTTTTGGTCATAGGGTTATAATGGTCGGATAGTTCACCCTGCACCGAAACCACCTTTACGTCGTCGACGCCGCTTTCGCGGAGCATACGCTCAGCGATTTCCCGTCCGCTTAATCCGTAATTAACGGGTATTTTGCTGTATTCTCTGAATTTCGATTTGAGTCTGGCGCCAACTGCCCAGCTGAGCAGCATAAAAACGCCAAAAATTAATAGATAGGCCATCGGTTAATTGTTTTTACTGAACACTGATTCGATCAAAAAGTCTGCCATGTATAACTTTTGACATAATGACAGAAGCACTCCCCCGAAAATCCGGAACTTGTCAGTCAACCGGCCTGATATCCGGATCGTGCCAGCTGGCATACATGGTATAGCTCTTCGAAATGCGGTTTACCTGCCCTTCGAGCAAGCCGGTATCAACGGTTTTTATTTTTTTTGCAGGGATTCCGGCATATACGCTTCCCGACTCCACCACGGTTCCCTGAGAGACGACCGCACCTGCAGCGATTATGGAATTACTTTCCACCACCACATCGTCCATTACAATGGCACCCATGCCAATTAGTACATTATCGTTGATGGTGCAACCGTGAACAATGGCATTATGGGCAATAGAAACGTTATTCCCGATGTTAACCGGAGACTTCTGATAGGTGCAGTGAATTACCGCACCATCCTGAATGTTGACGTTATTTCCGATTTTGATGTAATGCACATCGCCACGGACAACTGCATTAAACCACACGCTGCAGTTATCACCCATTTCAACTTCGCCGACGACGGTGGCGTTTTCGGCAAAAAAACAATTTTTTCCAAACTTAGGGTGTATCCCTTTTACTGCTTTTATAAGTGCCATGAGGCTTTCGATATTGAAACTGTGTTTAAACTACTTAATTCGGGATGCCGGATTACTTATCCTGTTCCGGAAGGGGCAAATCCGGCTCCCACGAAATAACGCCTGTACCGGTGAATTGTTCAGGGGTTGTTATACTGCCGGGGGTAGTCGATACTGTGGTGCAAACCACGGCTTTCCTTACGGTCTATCGCCATTTGAATAATCAGGCCTGCCACGTTTAGCAGATTCCGGAGTTCACAAATTTTCTCGGTAACAACCGATTTTTCATACAAATCCTCGGTTTCCGCATACAGGATATGCAAACGATCCTGGGCACGCTTAAGCCGGAGATTTGAACGCACGATGCCCACATAATTGCTCATGATGCCCTGAAGTTCACGCAGCGACTGGGTAATCAGCACCATTTCTTCATTATAAACGGTTCCCAGGGCGTTCCAGTCTGGAATATTATTGTTGAAGGGAATGGATTTTATCCGGGAAACGGCATCCTGAGCTGCACGGTGAGAAAAAACCAGAGACTCCAGAAGTGAATTGGAAGCAAGGCGGTTAGCCCCGTGAAGTCCGGTGCTTGAACATTCCCCTGAAGCATATAGGTTACGAATGTTGCTTCGTCCGTATTCATCTACTTTAATACCTCCGCAAGTATAATGGGCTGCCGGCACAACAGGAATCATTTCGCGGGTGATATCTATTCCAATGCTGAGGCATTTTGCATAAATCGCAGGGAAATGGTTCAGGATTACCTGCTTGTCGATGTGCCTGGCATCCAGATATAAATGATCATCCCCGCTGATTTTCATTTCATTATCGATTGCCCGTGCTACAATATCACGAGGAGCAAGGGAGAGGCGGGGATCATACTTCTGCATAAACTCCTTGCCGGAGAATGTCTTCAGAATAGCGCCGGATCCGCGTAATGCCTCGGTTATCAGAAAAGAAGGTTTTTCGGCAGGATTGTAAAGCGAAGTAGGATGAAATTGTATAAACTCCATTTTCTCTATAATCCCTCCGGCCCGTTTCACCATAGCGATACCGTCGCCCGTTGCTACCGGAGGATTGGTAGTGGTTGCATACACATTACCTGCACCGCCGGTAGCTACCATGGTAGTTCGTGCAAGTACCGTCATAATCTGATGATTGAATTTATTAAGTACGTAGGCACCAAAACACTCGATCTCTTCCGAACCAGTCTCCGGTTCAATGCCCAGATGATGCTGTGTCAGCAGATCGATAGCGAAGTGATTTTCGAGTATTTCTATGTTTTTGTTCTCGTATACACGCTGCAATAAGATGTTCTCAATCTCGGCACCAGTCTGGTCTTTATGATGCAGTACCCGGAATTCGGAATGTCCTCCTTCTTTTGCCAGGTCGTATCGACCGGATGAATTTTTATCAAATTCAACTCCAAGAGCGATAAGTTCCTTAATACGGCTGGTTGATTCCGTAATAGTAATCCGAACAATCCCGGGATCACTCAGATCATCACCGGCAATCATGGTATCGCGAATGTGCTTTTCGTACGTATCCGGGGTGTACATTACGGCTGCAATGCCGCCCTGGGCGTAACGGGTAGCTCCCTCAACCGCCTCACTCTTTGTAACAATACACACTTTTCCTGCACGGGCTGCCTTCAAGGCATAACTCAGTCCGGCAATACCCGTACCTATCACCAGAAAATCAACTTTCTTCCGTATCATAAGCTATCGTTAAAACTGTTTCAAACCTACATGATTAATCAATTCCGGAGGAAAACATTACAGAATAAATTTTCCGCGAAAGCGTAAAACCGGCACAAACACCCGTTCTTCCGCCTGTACAAGTCAAAAATCGGTGCCAAGTTGTAATGTATCATATTGATTGTCATTTACTTACATCAATACAAAAAAAACAGACCTGCATAAGAATTCCACGGAAATATAAATTTAACACAAAGCACATCCGTTATGTCATTCAACTCCTGGCTTTTGTCACACCATTCATCATTTAAGACGCGTTAGCAGGCACACCTTCAGGCAGGCATTTCACCAGGGGACGGGGAGCCGGCACTTCAAAACACTATCTTTGCATGCAACACAGGCTGTTAAGCAGAAATATTAATCATATCCGGATTTCTAAAACCCGAAGAGTGAAAATCAGGAAAATTTCACCGGCAGTCCTTACCATAGGCCTGATCATGGCGATCATGGTTTACGTATCGTCCAACATCAACTGGGGCGATAACCGCTGGAAGGGCATTCTTGAGTCGGATGCGAAGGGTTACTATGCATATCTGCCGGCGGTTTTCATTTATCACGACCTGAATTTTGGTTTTTTCGATTCGATTGAAAAGGGAACTTATTACGACGAGAATTTTTATTACGACTACAGGGCTTTTGTAAATGGCTCGTATATAAGCAAGTACTATGCAGGGACGGCATTGGCGCAGCTCCCTTTTTTCTTAACTGCCCATGGATTGAGTCATGCCGGCGGGTTTGTGGCCGACGGGTATTCGCGGACCTACATGATTTTTGTAAACCTTGCAGCTTTGTTTTACCTGCTTGCCGGGCTTATCTTTCTGAACCAAACTCTGATTCTTTATAGCATATCGGAACGAAACAGAATCCTGGTACTGATTACCGCCGTTTTCGGCACCAATCTTTTCTTTTATGCAACTGCCGAACCGGGTATGTCGCACGTGTATTCGTTCGGGTACATTTCAGCCTTTTTATATTTTGCCGTTCGATTTTTCCGAAAACCATCAGCTGGACTTATTCCTGTGCTGTTCTTTCTGTCAGGTATGATTGTCCTGATACGGCCTGTAAATGGCATTGTGCTGCTTGCACTGCCCATGGCAGCGGGAGGAAGCAGAGAGCTGACGGAAGGGATAAAGGCCGGTTTTGCCAGGGTACCGGCGCTGGCCGGCGGGTTATTGCTTCTGTTAACCGTTGTTTCGGTTCAGCTGATTTATTACAAAATGGCGACGGGCAAATTTCTTGTCTACTCATATCTTGGCGAAGGTTTTGATTTCCTGAGGCCTCATTTTTACGATATCCTGTTCAGTTTCCGGAAAGGGCTTTTCGTTTATACGCCGGTATATCTTCTGTCCTTTGCAGGATGTATCTATCTGTGGAGAACAAAGCGTTTTATGCTTTATTCCTGGCTGGTGTTTTTCTTTCTGATAACGTGGATTTTTTCGTCATGGAGCAACTGGTACTATGGAGGCAGCTTTTCATCAAGGGTTTACGTTGAATTCCTGCCGTTTTTTATGATGCTTTTGGGGCTGGCATTTCAATTTGCAGGCAGCAGGATAATACGAAAGGTACTATTTGGGATAACAGCAGTTTTGATTTTGCTCTGTCAGATACAAACCTATCAGTACAGGCATCATCACATTCACTGGTCGGATATGACCCGGGAGATGTATTTTGATGTGTTTCTGCGCGTCGACAGCTTATAAAAAAGCCCCCGAAACTTCGGAGGCTTAACGGGTTTTATCCTTTTTCCGGTTAAAATCCAAGCAGGGTTTCAACGGGGTCTTGTCCGTTGAACAGCATCTTCTCCGGATTTTCGAGCAGCTCTTTAACTTTTACAAGGAAGCCCACCGATTCACGGCCATCGATTACGCGGTGGTCGTACGACAGAGCCACGTACATCATGGGTGCGATCACCACTTGTCCGTCAACAGCTACGGGGCGGTCGATGATGTTATGCATTCCCAGTATGGCACTTTGCGGAGGATTGATTATGGGAGTTGACATCATGGATCCGAACACACCACCGTTGGTGATGGTAAACGTACCTCCGGTCATATCGTCAATGGTAATTTTATTGTCGCGTGCTTTAACGGCCAGCTCTTTGATTTTTTTCTCGATTTCGGCCAGACTGAGGCTTTCTGCATTACGTACCACAGGAACAACAAGTCCTTTCGGGGCGCTTACGGCAATGCCGATATCGGCGTAATCGTAGTAAACCATTTCATCGCCATCAATCATGGCATTCACCTGAGGGTAATGTCCAAGGGCGATGGTAATAGCCCTGGTAAAAAGCGACATAAATCCGAGAGAAACGCCATAGGTCTCTTTAAAGCGATCGTTGTATTTCTTTCGCATTTCCATGATACGGCTCATATTCACCTCATTGAAGGTTGTAAGCATGGCCGTTTCATTCTTTACGGCTACAAGGCGCTGCGAAAGTTTCTGCCGGAGTGTGCTCATCTTTTTCCGTTCGCTGTTGCGGGTACCTCCCCAGGCGGGTACTGCAGCGGGTGTCCGGCCCGGGGAAGCGGACGATCCGGAACCGGCCACTTCGGCGATATCGGCTTTTTCGATACGGATATGACGGATGTAATCGAAGATATCGTCATCGTTCACATTCATCTCCTGCATCACTTTACGTGCAAGCGGGGTAATGTTGAGTTTCCCTTCTGCCGGTGCATTTGGTTTTTCCGCGGCTGGACCGGAATCTTTTGACTGATTTTTTTGCTGTGGTTTTTCCGCTTGTTTTTTTTCCGATTCTGGTTTTGGGGATGGTGCCAGGGCTGCCGGAGCTGCAGAAGTATCGATTTTTGCGACGACTTCTCCCACTTTTATGGTTTCACCGGCTTCAACCAGTAATCGGATAGCTCCTGCCTCCGGGGCATTAATGGTAAGTGTGGCTTTATCCGAGTCGATTTCAGCGATTTCGGCATCTTTCTCAACATACTCTCCATCCTTCACCAGCCATGTTGCCAGCTGAACTTCCGAAATGGATTCTCCCGGACTGGGAACTTTAACTTCGATACTCATTCCTGAAATATTTATGCGTTTTTAACTGGTTCTGCAATAATTGACCATTCGTGTGGTGCGCATACCATTTTGCAGATCACATTTGCATTCGGGCATGTACATTCGCCGAACGACTTTTCAACAATTTTGCGTTGCCTGATGGCATGCAGCCGGGGTGAGCCGGTTGCCGGGCTTCCGCTTTCGGGGCGGGCCACCAGCAGCAGGTCGGTATGCTTAAAGTTGCGCATTATAAATGACCATGCACCCATGTTTGCCGGTTCTTCCTGTGCCCAAACATGTTTTTCGGCATTTGGGTACCGGTCGAGAATGGCTTTTACCTGAGCATTGGGGAACGGATATAATTGTTCGATCCGGACGATAGCTTCCGGGCTTCCTCTCTTCTGTCGCTCTTCAATAAGATCATAATAGAGTTTCCCGGAGGTAAAGATCACCCGTTTAACAGCGGCAGGATCTGCCTGTTCATCGTCAATTACTTCCCTGAAGCCGCCACGGCTCAGTTCCTCCAGATCCGAAGTGCATGACGGGTGGCGGAGCAGGCTTTTGGGCGTAAATACCACCAGGGGTTTGCGGAAGGGGCGTTTGAGCTGTCGGCGCAGAAGATGAAAGAAATTGGCCGGTGTGGTAGCATTCACTACCTGAATATTCAGCTCGGCACAAAGCGTAAGGAAGCGTTCGATTCTTCCGCTTGAATGTTCGGGACCCTGGCCTTCGTAACCATGTGGAAGGAACAGCACCAGGTCGCTCATAACCCTCCATTTATCTTCTGCACTTGTCAGATACTGGTCGATGATGATTTGGGCACCATTGAAGAAATCGCCGAACTGAGCTTCCCAGATTGTAAGGGTATGTGGAGAGGAAAGGGAGTATCCGTATTCGAATCCGAGCACCCCGTATTCCGAAAGGGGTGAATTATACACATCAAAACGGGCCTGTGATGGGCTGATGTTGTTGAGCGGGGTATATTTTTCTTCGCTGTCTTCGAGGGTAAGTACGGCATGACGGTGCGAGAACGTGCCGCGTTGCGAATCCTGACCGCTTAATCTTACGGGGAAGCCCTCTTCGAGCAGTGTGGCATACGCCAGCAGTTCGCCCATTGCCCAATCGATACCAGCACCCGGTTTCAGCATCTCCTGACGTTCCTGCATAAGCCTGACCAGCTTACGGTTAAAGGCTTTGCCTTCGGGGAGGGTTGTAATTTTTGTGCCGATATCTTTCAGGACATCCATACTCACTGAAGTATCGGTAAATTTCTCAAAATCTTCGGGGACAGCTATTCGGATATTGCCCCAGGTAGGGCCGAGGAAGGGTGTGACTTTGGACGTTTCTGCCTTATTGGATTCGGCAAGATGGTCTTCGAGCATATCGTATACTTCCTTTTCGATGGCTTTCGCTTCGGCATCGGAGATAACTCCTTCGTTTATAAGTTTCTCAACGTAGATTTGCCTGACATCGGGGTGCTTTTCGATGGCTTTATAAAGGACAGGCTGTGTAAACCGGGGTTCATCGCCTTCATTGTGGCCATAGCGGCGGTATCCCAGAAGATCGATAAACACGTCCTTATCAAATTTCTCGCGAAATTCCATAGCCAGTTCGATGGTATAAACCACTGCTTCAGCATCGTCGGCATTAACGTGAAATATGGGTGACTGAACGATTTTTGCCACATCGGTAGAATAGGTGCTGCTGCGTCCTTCCAGGTAGTTGGTAGTGAAGCCCACCTGGTTATTAACGACCAGGTGAACGGTACCTCCGGTGCGGTAACCGGGGAGTTCCGACATCTGGATCATCTCGTAAACAATACCTTGTCCGGAAATAGAAGCATCGCCGTGAATGATGACAGGCACTACTTTATCGGTATCGCCTTTGTAGAGCTGGTCGATGCGAGCCCTGGCTATACCGGAGACCACGGGTCCTACGGTTTCGAGGTGAGACGGGTTGGGAGCGAGGGTAAGGTCGACCATTTTGCCTGCATGGGTCGGTCGCTGAAGTGTAGCTCCCAGGTGGTATTTAACATCTCCGAGCACCAGTTCATCGTCGAAGGCTTTATTGGCAAACTCGTTAAAAATATCTTTATAGGGTTTTCCCATGATGCTGGCCAGAACGTTAAGCCTGCCGCGGTGTGGCATACCGATGAGGAACTCTCTGGCTCCGAGGGCTGCACCACGTTCGATGATGGCATCGAGGGCCGGTATCAGCGATTCACCGCCTTCGAGGGAGAAACGTTTCTGACCGGGGAAGCGTTTATGCAGGAATTTTTCAAAAAATACCGATTCGCTGAGTTTACGGAGGATGGTAGTTTTCACAGCCTTGCCGAATCTGGGCTCATTGCGGGCGGCTTCCATACGCTGAAGGAGCCAGCGGTATACTTCTTCGTTACGGATATAGGCAAATTCAACGCCTATTGAGCTGCAATAGGTTTGTTCGAGGTGAGCAATGATTTTGGAGAGAGGGGCGGGTCCGATACCGATTTCGTTTCCGGCCTGGAATTCACGGTCGAGGTCTTCGCGCTGAAGCCCGAAATTTTCGAGGTCGAGGGTTGGGGAATATTTTCTCCGCGACCGGACGGGGTTAGTACTTGTAAACAGGTGGCCACGCTGACGGTAGGCATTGATAAGGTTAATAACCTTAAATTCACCGGGGACGCTAAGCTTGTCGGATCCTGAAACAAAGTTTCGCCTGGCAAATTCAAATCCCTCAAAAAAGCGTTTCCATCCCGGCTCAACCGACCCGGGATCCTGAAGGTATTGAATATAAAGCTGCTCAACAACTTCTCCTTCAGCATTCGACAGGTAGGAAAATTTATCCATCTCTAATCAGATATAGTAAGTAGCAATGCGTCTTCCGGCAACCCGAAAGACGGCATTAGAACAAATGTATGAAAATAAAGTTTTGGGTTAACGAACAATAAAAAAGCCCGCCGTGAGGGCAGGCTCTGAAAAAATCTGAAACTGCTGCTTATGCAGGATGAATTGCTTCTACAGGGCATACATCGGCGCAGGATCCGCAATCGGTGCAAACATCGGGATCGATCTTGTAGATATCTCCTTCAGAGATAGCATCAACGGGACATTCATCAATGCAGGTGCCGCAAGCAGTGCAGTCATCTGAAATTACGTAAGCCATGGCTCTATTATTTAGTTAGTGATTTGGGTTTAACCTTGACGGTGCAAATATAGCTTTAAAACAATCAAATATTATCGGGTGTTCCAATTTGTAAGCTTTCTAAATAGCAACCCACCAAATAGCATTTCTATGTTATTGCATATCTGTTATTTACAGTCTTTCATATGCATGCTGTATGCATAGCCGGAAAATAATAATTTTATTGCCGGCATTCATTGCACGATAGATATAAAGCATAACTTTGCTGCGCTAGTAAACAACCTATCAGTAATCATGGTAAAAACAAAGAGTAAAATCATCCAGAGGGATGCTGTAGTGGTAAAGTTTGTAGGGGATTCCGGAGACGGAATGCAGCTCACCGGTACATTGTTTTCCGACACTGCAGCGCTGGCAGGTCTTGATCTTGCCACATTTCCGGACTATCCGGCTGAGATCAGGGCACCGCACAACACCATTGCCGGTGTATCGGGTTTTCAGGTGCATGTAGGATCAAAAAAGATAGAGACTACCGGGGACCAGTGCGATGTACTGGTAGCTATGAATCCCGCTTCACTGAAGTCGAATCTGAAATGGGCCAAAACGGGAGCAACCCTCATCGTTGACGAGAACGCATTCGACGATGCAGCCCTTAAGAAATCCGGATACACCGAAAACCCGCTCGACAACGGATCGCTTTCGGGATATAATCTGGTTAAAGCTCCCATAACACAGCTTACGCGTGAAGCTGTGAAGCCGCTTGGCATCGACAATAAATCGGCCGACCGCAGCAAGAACATGTTTGCTCTTGGTATGATGTACCACCTGTTTGACTGGGATTTCAAGAGCACGTTTGATTTCTTTGAGAAGAAGTTTAAAAACAAGCCGGAAGTTATTTCAGCCAATAAAGCCGTGTTGCAGGCCGGCTTAAACTATGCCGAAACGATGGAAGCACTTTCCTCTGTTTTTCAGGTATCGAAAGCTAAAATAGCTCCCGGACGTTACCGTAACATCACGGGCAACATTGCAACCGCATGGGGTCTTCTGGCTGCATCCGAAAGATCGGGAAGGCCTCTTTTTCTTGGCTCCTACCCCATTACACCTGCCACGGAAATTCTGATTGAGCTGGCCAAACACAAATCGCTTGGAGCCAAGGTTTTCCAGGCTGAAGATGAAATTGCCGGTATAACATCTGCCATTGGCGCCAGTTATACCGGATCCATGGCCGTTACCACGACCTCCGGACCTGGTCTTTCGCTCAAGAGTGAAGCCATCGGACTTGCCGTTATGACGGAACTTCCGCTGGTTATTGTAAATGTACAGCGTGGCGGCCCCAGCACGGGACTTCCCACCAAATCGGAGCAAAGCGATCTTTACCAGGCTCTTTTCGGAAGAAACGGAGAAGCCCCTGTTATTGTTGTTGCTGCTTCAACCTCGGCCAACTGTTTCTATTATGCCTACATGGCGGCCAAACTGGCAATGGAGCATATGACACCTGTAATTCTGCTTACCGACGGATATCTCGGAAACGGCTCACAGCTGTTCCGCATCCCGAAGGTTGCCGACCTGCCGGCCATTAAGCCGCCGATTGCCAAGGCAAACGATCCCGATTACAAACCTTACCGCCGCGACCCGGCTACACTGGCCAGACAATGGGCTCTTCCCGGAACTGAAGGACTACGTCACCGTGTAGGCGGACTCGAGAAGGAAGATGTATTTGGCAACGTATCAACAGACCCCCTGAACCACCAGAAAATGGTTGACCTTAGGGAAGCAAAGGTGCAGAAGGTTGCCGACTTTATCCCCGAGCAGGAAATAACCGGCGAAAAACAGGGCGACCTGCTGGTAGTGAGCTGGGGCGGTACGTTAGGCCCGGTGCTTGAAGCCGTTGAAGAAATTCAGGCAGAAGGAAAAAGCGTTAGTCATGCCCACTTCAATTACATTATGCCGCTGCCGAAAAATACTGCGAAAATCTTTGACAGCTACAAGAAAATCCTCGTTTGCGAGCTCAACAGCGGGCAGTTCGTTAACTACCTGCGTATGACCCATCCTGCGCATCAATACCTGCAGTACAACAAGGTGCAGGGACTGCCTTTCACGGTTTCGGAACTCACAAAGGTCATTAATCAAACACTGGAGGAGAAATAATCATGAATAATCAGCCGAATTTAACAATCGAACGTTCTTCAGTAGAACTGACCAAGGAAGATTTTGTCAGCGACCAGATGGTGAAATGGTGTCCCGGTTGTGGAGCCCATGCCATCCTTTCCTCAGTTGCCAACGTATTCCCGAAAATCGGGTACCGCAAGGAAAACTTCATGTTTGTATCGGGCATTGGCTGCTCCTCGCGTTTCCCTTATTATGTGAACACATACGGGATTCACGGCATTCATGGAAGAGCTGCTGCCATTGCTTCCGGAGTAAAAATTGCAAATCCTCACCTGAGTGTATGGATGGCAACCGGCGACGGCGATTCCATGGCCATTGGCGGAAATCACTTCATCCATATTATCCGCAGGAATATCGACGTAAACATCATGCTGTTCAACAACCAGATCTACGGTCTGACTAAAGGACAGTATTCACCGACAACGCCCATGGGCAGTGTTACCAAAACCTCGCCCCAGGGAACCATTGAGCATCCCTTTAATCCGGGCGAGCTGGTACTTGGAGCACAGGGGACATTTTTTGCCAGGGTAATTGACGCCGTTCCCAGGCTGATGACCGAGGTAATGTTTGAAGCAGCGAAACACGACGGAACGTCGGTTGTTGAAATTCTTCAGAATTGCATAATCTTCGCCGACAAAACCCACGATACGGTTACCAACAAGGAGCACCGCGACGACCGAACCATTGTGCTGCGCAACGGCGAGCCAATGATCTTCGGCAAAGACAAAAACAAGGGAATCAGACTGAGGGGAACCAAGCTTGAAGTGGTTACCATCGGAGAAAACGGCATTACGGAAGACGACATCCTGGTGCATGATGCATACCAGCAGGATCCGGGAATCCACCTGATGCTCGCGAAGATGGCATATCCGCATTACCCCGTGGCACTTGGAGTAATCCGCTCGGCCATGTACCCGACCTACGACGATCTTGTTGAAGAACAAATCAGCTACGCCAAAGCCAACGGCAAAATCAAGTGTGTGGATGATCTGCTCAACAGCGGCGATACCTGGGTAATCAGCTAAGCTGTGTCTCATTTAACGAAAACGGCCTGTACCAAATGATACAGGCCGTTTTTATTTAAACCTGTTTCCGGGTTCTGCTGCGAGTAAACAAGGCAACAATCAGGGAGGTAATAACCCCCATCATTGCTGCTCCTGCAAGAGACTGCAGAACATAGTTTCTCACGGAAAAGTATGCGGCCGATTCTTCCACACCCATTATTCCGGAACTCACGGCATACTCAGCCATATTCTGAAGGTATGAAGGTGAGATAAGCTGAAGGGAAATCAGCTGAACAAGGGGACTGAGCAAAACGACAAAGACGGTAATAACGATACCGCTGACAAGCCCCTGACGAAACGACATGGTTCCGTTGTAACTGTATTTACGCTTGTAAAGAAGGGCAAACACATAAACAGCCACTGCAGGTATGGCGAACAGGTTTGTGAAAACCGCATGTTTGTGAATGCTGGTGTCGTGCAATCCGGCAAGTCGTTCAAATACCATCCAGAGGAGCGACACAGCCGCAAAAATCAGTGCCCAGCTGAGTTCAACAGAAATTTTTTTCATGTGCCTGCGTTAAGGTTAATTATTAATGGATCAGTCTACTTCCCGGCCCGCAATTTACAATTGAAATCCTGAGCCGGAAACGAATTACGTTTCATCGGAATTAATCACTGGTCTGGCGGGTTATAAAGCAGATTTCCGTATTCGGGATAGCGCTCAAACATCTTCACGGCAAAGGGGCAAACCGGAATGACGGATAGCTTCTGCTGTTCAGCCATTGCCATAATGCTGCGAAACAGTTTGAGTCCGGCTCCCTGTCCCCTCAGGCTGTCGGAGACACGTGTATGTTCGATGGCAATCACGTTACCTTCTTTCCTTACCCAGGTCATTTCGGCTTTAGTGATATCATTCTCCAGAATCCGTGCAGCTCCGCCGCCGGTATTTTCGGTGGTTGTTACGTTCATTTCAACATCTTTAACAATAAACCACCGGATGCTGCATTTGGTTCAGTTGCTCCGGTATACCTGCAGGGAACAAGGGTCTGCTTAGTGCGTAATAAACCGGACAGGTTTCAATGCGTTGCCGGCAACCTCCGGAACGGCAACGTAAATACCAGATTTCAAGGTGAGATCCAGCCTGTTATCAATCAATAATCCTCGAAATGTGAGGTTTCCGCTTACCGAATAAATGCTCAGCGGTATGGGTTTGGTAAAAGATTGGGGAGCTGTGAGTATAACCTGCCCTCCGGGACCTGTCATGGCAGTGATTTCAGGCGTTTCACCATGATTCAGCAAAGTTGTGTTCACCGTACACTGCATAGGGACACCCCCGGCGGCGAGGATTTCGGCATTGAGTATATCGCTTGACGGGGGCCATATGTGGTTATTAAGGATGGTACGGTCAGGGGCAATAAGAATCACGGTAGGATACGATTGAACCTGATACATGTCCACCACGGCATTGCCGCCGCCCTGTTGTCCGCTGACAGCCGGATAGTGAGCTCCCCAAAGGGAATCGAAAAGCCGGACCTCATCGTTGTTGCTTCCCCAGTTAATTCCCAGGACTATCACATTACCGTAATTGCATCCAAAATACCCGTACGATGCACTGACATGCGATGCATAGGTTTGGCATGGTCCGCAGTTGGTGGTAAAAAAATCGATGACCACAAGATTCCCGGCATCCAGGTAATCGTAGAGGTTATGCTGGTTGCTGTTAACATCTTTTACCAGAAAGTCGGGAGCAACGGCAAGTGGAACCTGGGCGCTGGCATCCTGCAAAAGAAAAATAAATACTACTGCGATTACGGTTAATCTCATTACATAAGCCGTTGAAAAAACAATTTGAGGCGGTAAAAGTACCGCCTCCGGACAATAAATGCAAGTTTTTAAATATGTTACTGCAAAAACCTTATTGCAGTGCAGCAGCGAGATTATCGGCAAGCCTGCTGGCTCCTATTCTGAAGAGCTTGCTGCTGAGCCATTCCTGTCCAAGAATTTCATCCACAAGTTTTACATAGACGAGGGCTTGTTCAGGGTTTGAGATTCCTCCTGCGGGTTTAAATCCGAAATATTTACCGGTAGATTCGTGGTAGTCGCGAATTGCACGAAGCATAACGTAAGCAGCTTCAGGAGTAGCAGCCGGAGAAATTTTTCCGGTGGAAGTTTTAATAAAATCGCCTCCGGCTTTCATAGCCAGAATGGAAGCATCGTAGATTTTGCTCAGGTCGTTCAGTTCACCTGTTTCCAGGATTACCTTCAGATGTGCATTCCCGCACGCTTCACGAATGGCATGTATTTCGTCAAACACCTCGAGGTATTCGCCTTCGAGGAACTTACCCCTGGAAATTACCATATCAATTTCTTCGGCACCTTCATCAACGGCGTAGCGGACTTCAGCAAGTTTCACATGAATGGGCGATTGTCCGGAAGGGAACGCTCCGGCCACACATGCAGTGCGGATGCCCGTACCTTCAAGCAGCGATCTGGCCTGCCTGGCAAATACCGGATAGACGCAAACGGCGGCAACATCCGGCAGGCCACTGGCGCTGTAGCCTGAAGCTTTGTGGCAGAGTTTCTCCACTCTCTCGCGGGTATCGTTGCCTTCGAGGGTAGTTAGGTCAAGTATTCCAAGTGCAAAACGCATGGCTTCCTGCTCATTGGAAAAACTCCTGAAAGGAGCCGACCGGATTTCCTGAATATGGCGGCTGACGGCATCCGGAAAAAAAACACGTTTAGGATTCATGATATCATATATTTCACTACAAACCTACATGAATTGTTCGCAATACGCAAACACAGGCTTAAAATTGCCGAATGCATAAAGCTGAGAATGCAATGTGGCAGCAACCTCATGGCGCACCATCCGGATCCCAGCCGGTAACAAGGTTTTCGTCAAGATTGCCGAGTAACTGAATATCGCTTTCGCTGATGGAAAAATCGAAAATCCTCAGGTTATCTTCAATTCTGGAAAAGACCGACGATTTGGGGATAACAGCGAAGCCTTGCTGCAAAGCCCAGCGCAACAGAATTCCTGCGGTTGATTTCTCATATTTCGATGCCAGTTTGAGCAGAACAGGATCATTGAGCTTTTCTCCTTTGGTAAGCGGGCTGTAGGCAACAGGAATAATCTGGTTTTCCCGGCATAACTCAACCGTTTTGAAACGTGAAAGAAAAATATACGGATGCAGTTCGATCTGGTTAACGACAGGTTTTATCCTGCAGTACCCCAGCAACTCCCTGAGGTGTACTTCCATGTAATTGCTCACCCCTATGGCTTTGCACCGCCCTTCACTGTAAAGAGTTTCAAGTGCGCGCCAGGAATCTTTGCGTTTGCCCTGCACCGGCCAGTGGATAAGATAAAGGTCGATGTAATCCAGTCCAAGTCGTTTGAGGCTTTCATTAAATGCCCGGATCGTCTGATCGTAGCCGTGATCGGAATTCCAGAGCTTTGTAGTCACAAAAATCTGGTCGCGCGGGATAAGAGAAGCAGCAATGCCTTTACCCACCGACTCCTCGTTTCGGTAAATCATAGCTGTGTCGATATGCCGGTAGCCGCATTTCAGCGCATGATACACTGCTTTAACGGTATAGGCATCGTTAGGCATCTGGTACACCCCCAGTCCGACAGCCGGAAGGAGAACATCGTTGTTTAGTCTGAAACCCGGAACCTTCAGTGGAAGAGCTTTCATAGAATAATACGTTACTAACCAATCGGTTTAATCAATTTTTCCAGATTCTCTCAACAAAATTAGGCATTTTACCAAATTAAACCGGATTGTCAGGGTGTGAATTCCATAGGCAGAAATTCCGAAGGGCAACTGCTATATTTCAGCTCAGCAAAAGCCGTGCATGAAAGGTGTATTCCCCGTTTACATCCGTTATAACAGCGAAAATGCATCAGTTACCAGCTGAAAAATGCAGCAAACGGCGGCTGAATTCCAATTCCGGCAAGGGCACGGTAAAAACTTTCCGCACAGTGAAAATTTCAAATTTAAAATCCTTCTGAAATGCTGTAACAGAGAGGTTTTAAGTACCCGATCAGAAAAAAAATTCAAAATACATTATTACTTCTGACCAAATTACAGATTAACAAATATCCTTAGAAATTGACCGGGGGGGTTAGTTCAGAGGGCCAAGTTCTTTACTTCAGCATTAACAAAGCTTTACAATATGAAAACCTTTTACAGAATTTTCGGGGGGAAATCTTTAAGGTGGTTACTATTCTGTATCACTTTATTTGCATACGTTGAAACAATAGCCCAGCCATGCGGAACCGTATCGGTTTCGGGTGGAGGAACCATTTGCCAGGGTTCGGTTACCAGCGTACAGTTCAACATCACCGGGGGCACCCCTCCCTGGCGCATTACGTATGCCATTGATGGTGTTGCACAGCCCGAAATTGCAAACATCAATACAAGTCCGTACACCCTTACTACAGGGACAGGCGGGCTGTATACCGCAGTTCAGATGTTTGACGCCACCAGCTGTGCCGGACAGGTAGTCGGGGGCGGGGTTGGAGTTACTGTAAACCAGCCTGCTTATGTTGATCTGGGACCAAACATACAATCGTGCGGAACAGGATCTGTAAATCTGAGTGCCATAGCTCAAAATTATTCATCGGTAGTCTGGACATCCACCGGAAACGGAACGTTTTCAAATCCGAACAGTCCTACTACGATCTATTACCCGGGAACCAGTAATATCAGTTCCGGGAGTTCCGTTCTTACTCTTACGGTATATCCGCTTCCTCCATGTACCGGAGTTGTTTCAGACCAGCTGACCGTTTTAATTAATACCGGAGCAAGCTGTAATGCCGGATTGGACGGAACCAGTTGTGGAACACTGGGTTATAATATTCTCGGAGCTACCGCTCAGGACTATTCAACGGTTCTGTGGCACTCATCGGGTACCGGAACTTTTATGAACAGCAACAGTTTAAATAATGCCGTTTACTACCCCAGCGTTGCCGATGTTCAGGCAGGCTTTGTTGTATTAACACTGGAAGCTTTTGGTACCGGAAACTGTCTGTCGCATTCGGTTACGGATACGCGCATTCTTAGTCTTGTAAGTGAACCTATAACCGATGCCGGCTCCGCAGTAATGGTTTGTGAAGGTTCTTCCCACACCATCAGCGATGCCGCGGCCTCTCATTTCAGTGCATTAGCCTGGACTACTTCCGGAACCGGAACATTTATCAACGGAACAACCTTAACACCCACCTATACTCCCAGTGCTGCCGACATTATGGCCGGTCAGGTATTGCTCACACTTACTGCTTCACCGCTTGCACCCTGCCTGCTTCCTGCCACCGACACAAAAATAATGACCTTCTCAAGGATACCTCAGGTTAATGCCGGCAACGACGGTATTGTTTGTGAAAACGGCTCCTTTGCCATCAATACGGCCTCTGCTGTAAACCACCACAGTGTACTCTGGACTACCAGCGGATCGGGAACTTTCTCGAACAATGCATCGCTCAGCACCGTTTACACACCCGGAGCTTCCGACGTACTGAGCGGAACCGTTACACTTACGCTCACAGCTACCGGAGACCCTCAGTGCAATCTTTCAGCTTCCGATCAGTTGCTGTTAACGATACAACCAGCCCCGGTGGTATCGGCAGGCATCGACGGAATAGCGTGTGAAAATTCTACGTTTACCGTTTCTACCGCATCCGTTCAAAATCATTCCTCGATACTCTGGACTTCCGGCGGTACCGGACAGCTGACCGGAGCAACTACATTAACCCCTTCCTACATCCCTTCAACCCAGGATGCCATCAACGGCAGTGTAACGCTGACGCTTACGGCCACCGGAGTTGCGCCCTGCATGCAAACGGTTTCGGATGCCATGCAAATAACCATAGTACCTCTTCCCGAAGCAAGCGCCGGAAGTAATCTGCAGTCGTGCAGCACACAACCCGTATCTGTTGGCAATGCAACTGCAGCTTTTTATTCCGGTGTAACCTGGACAAGTTCAGGATCGGGTTCGTTTAACAATGCAAACCTTGTGAACCCGGTGTATACGCCAAGTCAGGCGGATGCCACTGCAGGCCTTGTAACCCTTACCATGCAGGCTCTCCCGCTTGCTCCATGCGCCGATGGTGCCGAAGACTACACCACACTTACCATAACCCCGGCTCCTACCGCTTATGCCGGCCTTGACAACACCTCCTGCACGGGCACTTACCTGATTTCGGGAGCCTCAGCAACCAACTACAGTTCAATCGTATGGACGACCAGCGGAAGCGGCATATTCAGCAATCCGACTACTCTTTCGCCCACGTATACTGCTTCTGCGCAAGATATTGCCAACGGTTCGGTAAATCTGATTCTGACCGTTACCGGAAATGCACCCTGTACGATGCAGGCCGTTGATTTTATGGTATTAACCCTTCCGGGGATACCCACAGCAGAAGCCGGAGTTGATGCAAGTGTTTGCGAAGGCTCATCGTTCCAGGTATCAACGGCATCGGCTACCAATGCCGGCAGCATAAACTGGAGCACGTCCGGGAGCGGAACCTTTTCGGGCCAAAATACCCTTTATCCTGTATACTACCCCAGTAACCAGGACATAACAAACGGAACGGTAATCCTTACCATGACGGTAAATTCACCTGCGCCATGCACGACCACCGCAAGCGATCAGATGACACTTACCATAGTGCAGGCTCCCGAGGCCAGTGCCGGCCCGGATAAATCGGTTTGTGAAGGAAATCAGGCAGTGATTAACGGATCGGTAAGCAACAGTCCCACATTTACATGGACCACCTCCGGCGACGGAACCTTCCTGAACGTATCCACGCTTACACCTTCCTATATTCCCGGCCCTGCCGACCTGGTTGGGGGAAGTGTTACCATAACCCTGACGGCTCATCCTTCCGGAGTCTGTCCGGTTTCGGCAAACGATCAGATGATTCTTACGATTGTAAAAGCTCCTGTGGTAAATGCCGGTGCCGATCAAACCATCTGCAACAATACATATACTTTATCGGGAGCAAGCGCTTCGAACACATCCGGAATGCTCTGGACTACCTCCGGAACCGGATCATTTATCAATCCTGCAACGGTCAACAGCACATACCAGGCCAGTGTGGCCGATCTGTCGGCCGGCAGTGTAACCCTGACGCTGACCGCAAGCGGAAACACCCCGTGTTTTGGCAGTGTCAGCGATCAGATGGTACTGACATTCACACCGCAGCCTACCGTATTTGCAGGTCAGGATGCATCCGTTTGTACCAATACCGGCAGCTACACCCTGTCGGATGCCTTTGCATCAAACTATTCGGTACTTACCTGGAGCACTTCGGGCAGCGGCACGTTTTCAAATACATCCAATATAAATACAACGTATTATCCGAGTGCCGGAGACCTGGCTGCCGGATTTGTAACCCTGAGTGTAACGGCTACCGGCCTCAATCAGTGCAATCTTTCGGCAACCGACCAGATGATGCTGTCGTTTACAGGCTTACCGGCCGTAAATGCCGGCCCCGACCTGAATGCTTGCGGAATGGTACCGGTACAGATTACAAATGCCACAGCATCAAATTATCAATCCATTTACTGGACACATAACGGAGGAGGAGTATTTACGGGTGCCAATAGTTTAATGCCTTTATACACCCCTTCGCAGGGAGATCTCCTTTCAGGGCAGGTTACCCTGACATTGCATGCAGTTCCCAACACTCCCTGCAGCGGAGAGGTTACAGATTCCATGGTGATTTATCTGCAGCAGTCTCCTGCAGTCACCGCAGGTCCCGATTTCAGTATTTGTGCAAACGGATCAGCCCATCTGACGGCTGCAACGGCCTCGGGTTATTCTACACTTAACTGGACAAGCAGCGGAACCGGCATATTCAGTGATCCCACCTTAAAAAATCCTATCTATTATCCGAGTGCTGCCGACATAGCAGCAGGAAGTGTCAGTCTGACGCTGACTGCATGGGGACTTGCTCCCTGTACCGTGGTTGTTTCGGATGCCATGACGCTGACAATAAATGCACTGCCTGTTGCCAATGCAGGTCCCGATGAATTTACATGCTCCTCGTCGCACCAGCTGTTACTGGCCAGTGCACAGAATTATTCCAGTGTAAACTGGACTACCTCGGGCAGCGGAAACTTTGTAAATCCGGGCGTTTTAAATGCAGTTTATATCCCGGGAGCCTCCGACATCCAGGCCGGATCGGTGGTATTGACGCTAACGGTTAACGGCATTGCGCCTTGTAATGCCCAGGCAACCGACCAGATGGTACTTGTTATAAGCGGAGCCATTTCGGCAAATGCCGGGCCCGACGGATTCACATGCGGCACATCGCCGTTTATGGTAACCGGTTCATCGGCAACATCTTTCAGTACCGTAAACTGGATAAGCTCAGGAACCGGAACCTTTACCGGCCAGAACACGCTGAACCCGGTTTATACACCTTCTTCCGGTGATGTTACCATGGGTTCGGTAACCCTCACCCTTCAGGTTCAGGGCGGTGCTCCGTGTTTCGGTTATGCATCCGACAATATGATTCTTAACATAGCACCTGCTGCCAGCGTGAATGCAGGACCCGATGCCATCATCTGCATCGGTTCAAACCATACCATCAGCGGTGCATCGGCTTCCAATTACAGCGTACTTTCGTGGACCACCTCCGGTGACGGTACGTTTGTCAGCGGCAACACATTAACACCGACCTACATTCCCGGAGCATCAGACATAGCAAACGGAAGCGTTACCCTCACCCTGACGGCACAGTCGGCCGGAGCTTGCAGCGGAGGCGTTTCCGACGAGATGCTCCTGAGTATTTCTAACGGTGCAACGGCCAATGCAGGCCCCGACGCCAGCGTATGTTACGGCAATAACTTCATGGTAAGTGAAGCAACTGCTGTTGGAGCAGCCATGGTAAACTGGACAACCAGCGGAACCGGTACTCTTCTGAACGCAAATTCTCTGAATCCAACGTATATTCCTTCCATCGGCGACCGCAATGCAGGCTCTGTTATTCTGACGCTTACAGCCACCGGTCAGCCTCCGTGCCTGAATTCATCAACGGACTTCATGGTTCTTACCATTGTGGCAATTCCTTCGGATGTGCCTGTCATCAATGGCCCGCAGAATGTTTGTGCAGGACAAACGGGTGTTACCTACAGCGTAAATCCGGTTCAGTATGCAACATCCTATCATTGGACAGTACCTTCAGGAGCGGTTATCGTTTCAGGGAACAGCACCAGCAGTATTGTTGTTGATTTCCAGCCATCCGCCATTTCGGGAATTATCCAAGTTTATACTTCCAACAGCTGTGGCAATGGCCCGGTTTCGGCTGATTATGCCGTTACGGTAAATGCCCTGCCCGGTGATCCGGGAGCAATTTCGGGTGACGATGAACTTTGTCAGAACACCAGCGGTGTAGCCTATTCCATTGCACCGGTTAACGGAGCAACCACGTATCTGTGGACCCTTCCGGCAGGCGCCGTAATTGTTTCGGGAGACGGAACAACGTCAATTCTGGTTGACTTCACCACAACTGCCATTTCAGGAAACATTACCGTTACTCCGCAGAATACCTGCGGAAACGGATCCACCTCCACTCTTGCCGTCACGATTAATCCCATGCCTGCAACACCAGTGATTACAGCAAACGGTCCGCTTACCTTCTGTGAAGGAGGTTCGGTTGAGCTGAGCGCACCTGCAGGATATGCAGCCTACTTGTGGTCGAACGGAGCAACAACACAAAATATTACCGTTGTTACAACAGGAACTTACTCGGTAGTGGTAACGGATGCGATGGGATGCGCCAGCCTTCCTTCGAATGAAATCATCGTTACGGTTCACTCCACCCTTACACCTGAAATCACCGCTTCAGGGCCGCTCGACTTCTGCGAGGGCGGGAGCGTAACACTTTCGGCTCCTGCAGGATATGCCTCCTATCTTTGGAGCAACGGACAAACATCCATGCAGATAACGGTAACTACCAGCGGTGTATATACGGTAACGGTTACCGATGCATTCGGATGCACCAGCCTTCCCTCCATCCCGGTAACGGTAAATGTTCTGCCTTTGCCAGCAGCACCTGTCATAACTGCTAATGGTCCTGTAACATTATGTGAAGGCGAAAGTGTAGTGCTTATGGCACCTGCCGGTTATGCTGCGTATCTGTGGTCGAACGGGGCTACCACCCCATCGATAACCGTAACCACTGCCGGCAACTACAGTGTGGTAGTAACGGGCATTAACGGCTGCAACTCGGTTGTTTCCAATACCATCACGGTAACGGTAAATCCCATGCCTGTAATAAGCGCCGGATCGGATGCATCGCTTTGTGAAGGCGGAAGTCATGCCCTGGCCGATGCCAGTGCATTCAACCATATTTCCGTTTACTGGACTAGTTCAGGAACAGGTAATTTCAGCAATCCTTCTGCCATCAATCCGACGTACACGCCGTCACAGGCCGACATACAGTCAGGCAGTATAATATTAACAATGAATGCCGAAGGCTGTGCCGACGTTTCCGATTTCATGGTACTTACGCTTACAGCTCTTCCGTCAGGAACAGCAGGAGGCGACCAGGATATCTGTTCAACCCCTTCACCTGTTACGGGAGCTACGGTCAGCGGATACTCATCCCTGCAATGGACGGTAACATTCGGAACCGGAACCCTTATTAACCCGGGCACACTTACCCCGGTATATCAGCCCGGAGCCGGAGATATTACCAATGGATACGTAATTCTGGATCTTACACTGCAACCGGTAAGTCCGTGCACTTCACCACTGATTTTAACAAAGACTCTGTATATCCATGCATCGCCTGCTGCTTCGGCCGGAGATGATGAAACAATTTGTGCAGGAAGCTCGCTTATTATCACGACAGCTCAGGCTACCGATTACACATCGGTTCAGTGGAGCAGTTCGGGAACGGGCACATGGCTCAATGCCAATACTTTGAATCCCACCTACATGCCTTCGATGGCTGATATAAGCACGGGAACGGTAACCCTGCAGATAACGGCATCGAACGATGGTTGCCCGGATATAAGCGACAGTATGATTCTGACCATACAGCCGGAACTGACGGTTAATGCCGGTCCTGACGGTTACAGCTGCGAAGGCTCCAACTTCGGCATCACCGGTGCAACGGCAAGTTTATACAGCTCACTGTTATGGACTACTTCGGGTTCCGGGACGTTCAGCAATCCGGCAATCCTGAATCCGGTTTACTCTCCAGGTCCTGCCGATGTGGCATCAGGCAGTGTACAGCTCACCCTTACGGGAATATCTGCCAGTCCGTGTACCGGAACTGCATCGGATGCAATGACCCTTTACATAAGGCAGGAGCCTCAGGCCAATGCCGGAACCGATGGCACTATTTGTCAGGGCGAACAATACCTGATTGCGGATGCTGTTGCGTACGATTACGGTTTCATTACGTGGTCAACCTCGGGTTCGGGCTTTTTCCTGAATGGAAACACATTGACACCCACGTATATCCCCAGCCAGCTCGATATTCTATCCGGTTCGGTGGTATTAACGCTTATTGCTTCCAATCCTCCGTGCGCCGACATCAGCGACTCGCAGGTGCTCACCATCATACCTCAGGCGACGGTCGAAGCCGGTCCGGATGTAACCATCTGCAAGACCTGTACACATACCGTTTCCGGAGCATTTGTAAGCAATGCATTAAGTTTTGTATGGACCAGCACGGGAACGGGCATACTTACCGGTGAAAACACCTTTACACCGACCTATCAACCCAGTGCTCAGGACGTTCTGAACGGCTCCGTAACATTGATTCTGACAGCTGAAAGCTACCAGGGATG
Source organism: Bacteroidales bacterium UBA6248 (assembly GCA_002441345.1). Taxonomy (GTDB): domain Bacteria; phylum Bacteroidota; class Bacteroidia; order Bacteroidales; family Lentimicrobiaceae; genus Lentimicrobium. The sequence continues at coordinate 65,362 of DJVU01000082.1, read as the reverse complement.
CGGTAGTTTCAGTGACCAGATGGTTATTAATATCAACCAGAATCCGGACCTGGACTTCACCTGGGAGCCTGTTTGTGAAGGCGATGCCACCCAGTTTACCGTTGACCCGGTTGTAACCGATATAAATGCGATAGCAGTATGGCACTGGAACTTCGGCGACGGAATTTACTCCAACATCATGGATCCCTCGCATACATTCCCGGCCAGAGGCACCTACAATGTCACGTTAACGGTTACCGATACAGCAGGAAATTCTTCATCGGTAAGTCATTTGATAGAAATCTACAGTTCTCCGGTATCCTTCTTCAGCTACGACACTCCCAATTGTCTGGGATCACCGACTGTATTCTACAACCTGTCATCTACCGAAAACGGCTACATTACCCGCTGGGTATGGAATTACGGCGACGGCACACCAGCCGACACCATCTATTTCCCCAACAATCCCAACGTAGAACATACGTATTCCAACCAGGGCATCTTTGAGGCCAGCCTGAGCATCATGAACTCTTTTGGCTGTGAAGCTTATTACAGCACCCAGATCCAGGTTACTCCGGCTCCGGTGGCAAACTTCCACTACACCATACTGTGTGAAGACCTGCTGGTGAACTTCCAGGATGCATCGTTCCCGAACGGAGCCGGCAACATCGTTTCGTGGGAATGGAATTTCGGCGATCCGGCTTCGGGTATTTTCAACAACTCGAACCTTGAGGATCCTCAGCACATCTTCAGTGCATCCGGAACCTATACGGTACTGCTCACCGTCACTAACTTCAACAACTGCAGCGATACCATATCCAAAGTGATAACGGTTGGAGAAGCTCCTCCGGTAGCCTTTACCTGGGAAGCTTCCTGTGCCAATGCACTCACAAGTTTCTATACCGATTCAACGGTTGTAAATACGGGAGCAGTGGCCAGTTATGCCTGGACGTTCGGCGACGGCGGCCAGTCGAACCTTCGCGACCCGCAGCATCTCTACGCTGCTGCCGGGCAGTATACGGTAACCCTGACGGTAACCGATACAGCGGGCTGTGTTAACTCGATCGCTCAGCTGATAGAGGTTGGCGGCGAGCCGGTAGCATACTTCAGCTTTACCGAGCCGAACTGCCAGAACAGTACGGTTTCATTCAACGATCTTTCGTATACCAGCAGCGGTTACATTGTTACATGGGAGTGGATCTTCGGTGACGGCAATTCGGAAATTATCAACTTCCCTGGCAACCCCCACGTTTCGCATTCGTATGCCGGTTCCGGCACGTATAACGTTACGCTCAACATTACCACTTCGGGCGGATGTGAAAGCTCTGTAATCCGTCAGGTAACGGTAATACCCGGACCGGTTGCCAACTTCATCCACACAACTGCATGTCCTGACACGCCGGTAAATTTCACCGATCTGTCGCAGACCAACGGCGGAGGAAACATCACCGGATGGCTCTGGAACTTCGGCGATCCTCTGTCGGGCATCAACAATACCTCAGTATTACAGAATCCGTCGCACACCTATGCACAACCCGGCACCTATCAGATAAGCCTGATCGTAACCACGGGCAATTCGTGCAGCGATACGGCAACATCCACCGTAACCATTGCACCTGCACCCTCTGTTGATTTTGTATTCAACAGCAGCTGTGCCGGCGACACCACGCTGTTTACCAGCTCCGGACTTGTTGATCCGCTCAGCACACTCAGCTGGTTATGGGACTTCGGAGATGGCAGCACCTCTGCCGAACCGGATCCCGGTCATATCTACCTGAGTCAGGGCATCTATTATGTAAGCCTGACGATTACCGATACGGCAGGATGCCAGGCTACTGTTACACACCCGGTGAATGTAGTACCCGGACCGGTTGCCTTGTTCGGATTTGTATCGCCTTCGTGTTCAGGAACAGAAGTGCAGTTCAACAACCTTTCAAGCGGAAACGGAAGTCCGATCGTTAGCTGGTTCTGGGATTTTGGTGACGGAAACACCCAAATGGTCAATGCACCGTCGAATCCGAACGTTACACACATCTATACTGCTCCCGGAGCATACACCGTAACCCTTACTGTTACCAATCTGAATGGCTGTGATGCTTCGGCTTCCATGACCATAACCGTAACTCCCGGGCCACTGGCCGACTTTACATTTGACCAGGGTTGCCTTGGGACAGCCGTAGCCTTCACCGATATGACAAACGCCAACGGCGGGGCTCCCGTGATACAGTGGAACTGGAATTTCGGCGATCCTGCATCGGGAACAGCCAATACCTCGGGTCTGCAAAATCCTTCACACATCTATAACTATGCAGGAACCTACACCGTAACCCTGACATCATCGAATGCCAACGGTTGCAGCAGCACCATCACGTACGACATCAGTGTGGTACCCTTACCGGCCGTTGGATTCGTCAACAGTCCCGCCTGTGCCGGTACGGCTATGGCATTCAGCCCCGACACCACGGTAATGAACCTGAATGAGATAGCTTCGTATGTCTGGAATTTCGGTGACGGAAGCGGTGTGTCATCACAGCAAAATCCTCTGCACACTTACAACGCACCCGGAACCTACCAGGTAAGCCTGACGGTAACCGATCTCACGGGCTGTTCGAACAGCGTGAGCAGAAGCATCAGCGTAAGTGCACTACCGGTGGCTGTTTTCTCCTATACAAGTGCTTGTTTTGGAAATGCAACATCCTTTACGGATCACTCCTACACTTCAACAGGCGAACAGATTACCGGATGGTTGTGGGAATTTAACGATCCCAATGCGGCTACCGGCACGGACGTTTCCACGGAACAGCATCCGGAATATGCCTTCACGGCTCAGGGACTTTACAATGTAAGCCTCACCGTGACCACCGTCAACGGTTGCGAAAACACCGTAACCATCCCTGTTCAGGTATTCCCTGCACCGCAAGCCGGTTACAGTTTCTACACCGATGCATGCGCCAACGGCAACGTCTCCTTCCGCGATGAATCCTCCAGCTATATGGGAGCCATTGTACAATGGCAGTGGGAATTCTCTCCCGGTTACACCTCCACGCTTCAGAATCCAAGTCACATCTTCTACCATACCGACAGCTGCTACAATGTAAGGCTGATAGTAACCGACTTAAGGGGATGTGTCGACACCATCGTACAAGAGGTTTGCATACCAGCAGGTCTTGAAGTTGAGATAATGCATTCGGCAGCCTGTCACGGCGACAGCATATACTTCGATCCGCAGCTGATTTCTCCTGCAGGAGACTCACTGGTAGCATTCCAGTGGAATTTCAACGATGTATCCTCCGGAATTCACAACACCTCAACTCTGAAGAATCCCGTTCATTACTTTCAGAATACCGGATCTTATCTGGTATCGCTGATGGCTACCGACATTAACAACTGCCAGACGACGGTTTACAAGCGAATCGACATTCTTCCTTTACCTGAACCGAAGTTCAGCTATTCGGTTGGAAATTGCGACAGCACCGTCTATTTCACGGATGAGTCGTCGAGCAACGGAGGAACAATCGTATCGTGGATATGGAACTTCGGGGATGGCACATCCGACACCCTGACATCAGCTCCTGCAAGCACGGAACACCTGTATGCTGCAGCCGGAATGTACAGCGTGACTCTGACCACCATAACCGAAAGCGGATGCAGCAACATGCTAATGCAGGAAGTTTACCGTATGCCATGCATAACAGCATCGTTTGCACAACCCGATACAACCATTTGCGAACGTCATTCTGTTGTATTTGAGGACCTCTCGGTATGCAATAATCCGATTTCACAGTGGGAATGGAGGTTCGGCGATGGAGAAACGCTGGTATACAATTCGTACAGGCCGCAGATCGCACACGTATATGCAGAAAGCGGAAATTATCAGGTTAGTCTGATTGTTTCAACCACCATTTCAGGAAAATCGGTAAGCGACACACTTACGGGCCTGATTGCCGTGTTGCCTTCGCCTGTTGCAAAATTTGATGCTCCGAACGGGTGTTTAAATGCAAACACCGTATTTACCGATCAGTCACTCTGGAACGGTTCACGGATTACATCCTGGTTCTGGGACTTTGGAGATCCCCGCACGGTATCCGACACCACTTCATCCCGTCATACGGCATACCGCTACGATCGCGCCGGACAATATACCGTAACCCTGACCGTAACCAACGAATTCGGGTGTTACGACACGGTGAGCGAACAGATAAACATCCACCGTCTGCCGGTAGCAAATTTCAGCGCCAGCCTGGCCTGTCAGGATAACCACACGGTATTTACCGATCTGACTGAAAACTCGGATGCACCGATAGATCAATGGTGGTGGAAATTCAGCGACTCGGTATCAACTTTAGGATTGGCAGGCGTTCAGGATCCGCACTTTGTCTTCACCAAAACCGGGAATTATAATGTTAGTCTGATCGTGGTTGACACCAATGCCTGCCGCGACACCATCACCAGGCAGATAACGGTGAATCCCAAACCAGTGAGTGCATTTTCGATCACGGAAAATTATGAAAGCACCCAGGGCCGGGTTCTGTTTACCAACGGATCGATCGGTGCCAATGCCTATGAATGGAATTTCACCACCGGCATTCAGTCCTTTGATATTGATCCGGTTGTAACCTTCCCAGGGGACGGCACGTATGAGATCAGTCTGGTTTCGTTCAATGAGTTTGGATGTCCCGACACACTTACGATGGATTATCAGCTAATGCTCAAGGGATTATGGGTTCCAAATGCCTTCTCGCCCAACAATCCGAATGCTGCCGTCAGATATTTCAAACCGGTCGGCATCAATCTGAGGAGTTATACTATTGAGGTTTACGACACCTGGGGTAATCTGTTATGGACTTCCAGTGAACTGGATGCCAACGGTTCTCCGGCCGAGGGCTGGAACGGAGTATTCAACGGGAACCTGCTGCCACAGGATACCTATATGTGGAAAGCATCGGCAATCTTCAGGGATGGAACAATATGGAGAGGAAGCGATGTGGGTAAGCGAACCAATATCCCCGAAAAGACATTCGGCACTGTAACGCTTATCCGGTAAACGGAACTCAGATCAACCGACAAAAGAAAATCTACAGTCATGAAAAAGACAAACGTATATCTCCTGATTATTTTATCGCTGATGGTTGCATCAACCTCGTTAGCACAGGATCCGCACTTTTCACAATTCTACAACAATCCCGTATACTACAATCCGGCAGCCGTTGGTCTCAGCCCCGGCATGCGGGCGAGGTTCAACATTCGCGAACAGTGGCCTCAACTGCCCGGCGATCTGCGAACGTATACCTTCAGCATGGACATTGCCGAGCGTAACATCCCGGGGTCGGGAGGCCTGGGACTCATAGTGATGAGCGACAATGCCGGTTCAGGGTATATGAAAACATCCACGGTCGGACTTTCTACTTCGGTAAGGGTTCCGTTACAGGAGAACATGGTAACGCAGGTAGGAATTATGACCTCATTTGTTCAGAAGAGGTTAAACTGGGACAACCTTGTCTTCACCGATCAGCTGAATCCGGTATATGGTAACATCTATGAATCCAGTTTCCAGGCACCGGATAACGGAAGTGTGTTCTATCCTGATTTTGCCACCGGCGGTGTTTTCCGGTTTACCGAGAGCAGCAACACCTTCAGTGCAATCCAGGGAACCTTTGGCCTGGCGGTTCATCACCTTTTCAGGCCGAATGAGTCGTTTCTGGGTCTCACTTCACCCCTGCCCCGCAAGCTGGCCATTACCGGAGACCTCATCCTGGAAATTGACGGAGGCGGAGATAAACTGTATTTCCAGCGACAGGAGTCAAACAAGGCGTCGTTTAAATTCAATCCGGGCTTTATTTATGAGCAGCAGGCCGACTTTAAAACCTATGCAGTAGGGGTAAACATACTGAAATCGTCGATTTATACCGGCGTTTGGTTTCGCAACCGCACCACCGAACTTACCAAATCGAACGATCTGATATTCCTTCTTGGCATTAATGCTGCACTTTCATCAACCACCCGAATGAAGATCAATTACACCTATGACTTTGTACTTACAGAAATCAGAACTGTTACTGGCTGTTCGCATGAAGTTTCCATAATTCTGGAGCTGGATGATTTTAATATTTTCCAGAACCTCAGGAAGAACAGCGGATTCGGATTCTCGAACAGGAATTTCCGTTCGCGTGCCGAACTTGAGTGCACTCCGTTCTGATAACGATAAAGCGATCCCCCCGACCATTCATTCTATAAATGGTTTTCGCAGAAAGAGGTTCCGGCAGGAGCCTCTTTTTTTTGACAGGATTCTGAATGAATCAGGATAACGGACAGCGTTACGGCTTGCATATCCCGGAATTCTCTGCTTCTTTGGGATGACAGGCATTATTGGTGACCGGACAGTGCAAAGCGAGCAGGAAACAACACTTCTGATTGCCGATACCGAACTGAAAACCTGTACCGTAAAAGAGTAAAAAAAAAGGCTCCTTACAGAGCCTTAATTTTTAACTGTATGCCTTTTTACAGGAAGAGCAGTTGTGCGAGGATATACACGGGCAACAGCACAATCAGCGAGAATTTGATCATATAACCGAAAAAACCGGGCATATCAATCTTATTCTCTTCGGCGATGGCCTTAACCATAAAGTTGGGACCGTTGCCGATGTATGTCATGGAGCCAAAGAACACCGCACCAACGGATATGGCTTTGAGCAGGTAATCGGGAATGCCGGCAACCAGTCCGGAAGCACTGGCATCGGTAAGTCCGAGTGCGAGGTTATAGAATGAAACGGCGGTAGGTGCGTTGTCGAGGAACGAGCTGAGTGCACCTGTAGCGTAGTAGAACTGTGCGACGGTGGTAACGCCAAGCGATTTGGCATTGGCTTCGAGCCAGAGTAAGGCCGGTACCATGGTTATAAATATACCGAGGAATAAATAGGCAACCTCTATAATGGGGCCATAGGTAAACTTATTGGCCTGGCGCAGTTTGGAAGAAGTAAAATACAGCGACAATCCGGCCATTATCAGAATGGTGGCTTCGCGGATAAATCCGAGATAGTGATTGTGCTCAATGGCAGGGATGTACTGTTTGTTGAGAAAAGCAACCGAAAGCACGACACCGGCCAGGAAAATAAAGTTGAAGCGGCCTCTGAGTTTAATGGGCTGGATGTTGGTTTTATCAAAGGCAATGCTTGCCGGAGACTCTTTTTTGTAGAAGTACTTATCGGTGAAATAATAGATCAGCAGAAGCAATCCATTGGTAAACAACCATTCCGGAACCAGGTGGAAGAACCATGAGAATGGAGCGCCCCTCAGGTAGAGCAGGAACAGGGGAGGATCGCCCAGGGGTGTGAGCAGTCCGCCGGCATTTGCGACGATGGCAATAAAAAACAGAATGGTATGCACCTTGTACCAGCGTTCGGCATTGGTATTGATAACCGGACGGATCAGAAGCATGGCGGCGCCGGTGGTTCCCATGAAAGAGGCAAGAACGGCTCCGATTGCAAGAAACAAGGTGTTGATGGAAGGCCTGGCCTCAATATCACCACTCAGATTAATCCCGCCGGTAATGATAAACAAACCGCCCAGCAGAATGATAAAGGGCAGGTAATCGAAAACCAGCTGGTGTTCAAGATTGTGAAAAAAACCCGTCGCGATCAGATAAACAGCAGTCGGAATTCCCAGAGCGAGGGATACGATCAGTTTGTTTTTGTTGCTCTCCCACCAGTGGTGAAAAAACAGCGGGCCAACGGCAATCATCATCAGCATCACAAAAAACGGAATAGAAGCATACAAGGGGATGCTTTCATGCAAACCATGTTCCATAAGACTTTTTTTGAGGTTAAGAGGGCGCTAAAGTAAGAAAATCACTCAGAAATAACCAACTGAGCATATAATTATTTATGTATTTATCTATATTGGTATGATATTGACATTCAGCCTTCTCAAAATGCTGTTCCGGCAACTGGCACTTAATTATGAACAAATGTTCAGATTGTTTTACAAATCGTAGCCGAAACGTTTGAGTTGCTGTGGATCGTCGCGCCAGTCTTTGCTCACCTTTACTCTGAGTTCGAGAAAGACTCTGGTTTCGATAAATGCTTCAATATCTTTCCGGGCTGCCATACCCAGTCCTTTAATTGATTTGCCATGATGACCGAGAATAATGGCCTTTTGCGATTCCCGGGCGACATAGACAGTAGCAGCGATATGTGTAATATTTTCCTTTTCCTTGTATTCATCAACGGCTACTTCCACGGAATAGGGGATTTCCTGTTTATAGTAGAGCAGGATTTTCTCCCGTATGATTTCGGAGACAAAGAATCGCAGGGATCGGTCGGTAAGTTCATCCTTGGGGTAATAGGCTGGTGAAACCGGAAGTTTTTCAATCAGGGTATCAAAAACCCGGTCGAGATTAAACCGGTGCAGGGCTGAAACCGGAATCACTACGGCACCGGGAAACTTTGTTTCAAGCTCCGACAGCAAAAGTCCGGCTTCCTCCTGTGTACAGAGGTCGATTTTGTTGAGCACGACCACTACCGGCCGTTTCAGTTCGCTGAGGCGGGCTGAAAATGCATCTTCAAACGGAGCATCGCCCTTTTCTGTCACCAGCAGAAAAACATCTGCATCCTCTATGGCCGCATCCACAAACTTCATCATCGACTCGTGAAGCTTATAATGCGGTTTTACCATTCCGGGCGTGTCGGAATAGACGATCTGAAAGTCATCGCCGTTGACAATTCCCATTATCCGGTGGCGTGTTGTCTGCGCTTTCGACGTGATAATAGACAGCTTTTCCCCTACCAGGGCATTCATCAGGGTCGATTTCCCTACATTGGGATGCCCGATAATATTGACAAAACCAGACTTATGGTCCATCGGAAAAATAATTGTGAATAAATTTGCACAGCAAAGAAACAAAATATATCTTTGCAGTCCGGTTTTAAAACCGGAATTATAGTGCGGGATGGAGCAGAGGTAGCTCGTTGGGCTCATAACCCAAAGGTCGTAGGTTCGAATCCTGCTCCCGCTACCAAAATCAACTAAAAGCCTTGTCATCAAGGCTTTTGTTGTTTTACACAATGACCTTTTCCGGAATCGTACACCTAATCCGGAGATCATAAAAACCCACTCAGCTATGTCAAACATTATTGCGATCGTTGGACGACCCAATGTTGGTAAATCAACCTTCTTCAACCGCCTTACCGGAGAAAGGGCTGCAATTGTAGACCCCACAAGCGGCGTTACACGCGACAGGCATTACGGCACTTCCGACTGGAACGGTGTAGAATTTTCTGTCATTGACACGGGAGGAGTAGTTATCGGTAGCGATGATGTTTTTGAAGGTGCCATCCGTAAACAGGTAGAGCTTGCGATGGAAGAAGCCGATGTAATCCTGTTTATGGTTGATGCCAAAGAAGGAATGTCTCCACTGGATGAAGATGTTGCCGAACTGATCCGCCGCTCTCCCAAAAAAGTGTTTCTGATTGCCAACAAGGTCGATAACAGCAACCGCTCGGCAGACGCTCTGGAATTCTACTCTCTGGGATTTGAAAAAATCTATGAGATATCTGCTATTAACGGCTCGGGAACAGGAGAATTGCTCGACGATGTGGTAAAAGAGTTCAGCAATCCTACACCCGAAGAAATTCCGGATCTTCCGAAAATCGCCTTTGTGGGTCGGCCTAACGTAGGTAAATCATCCATGGTAAATGCCTTGCTGGGCGATGAACGCAACATCGTTACTCCCATTGCCGGAACCACACGCGACTCCATCTATACCCGGTACAACAGCTTCGGATTCGACTTTCTTCTGGTGGATACCGCCGGCGTTCGCAAAAAAGGAAAGGTAACCGAAAATATCGAATTTTATTCGGTGATGCGCGCTATACGGGCCATCGAAAACAGTGATGTCTGCGTACTGATGCTTGATGCAACCCAGGGAATTGAAAGCCAGGATATCAACATCTTCAGCCTGATTCAGAAAAACCACAAGGGTGTTGTAATAGTGGTTAACAAATGGGATCTGGTAGAAAAAGAAACCAACACCCACAAAGATTTCGAACAGCTGATCCGGAGCCGGATCGCTCCTTTCACCGATGTTCCCATCGTATTTACTTCGGTTATTAACAAACAGCGCATCCACAAAACGCTGGAGACCGCCAATAAAGTACATAAATCGCGCAGCCAGAACATTCCTACGCGCAAGCTGATGGACATTATGCTGCCGATAGTTACCGAAAATCCGCCTCCGGCCGTAAAGGGCAAGTTTGTTAAAGTTAAGTATATAACACAACTGAAGCTGGCTTATCCTGCGTTTGTATTTTTCTGCAACATGCCCCAGTACATCACCGACCCGTACAAGCGGTTTGTGGAAAACCGTATGCGCGAGCAATTCGACTTTACCGGGGTTCCGCTCGAAATCTTTTTCAGACAAAAGTAAACCCCAATGGCCGACGAACTGCGCATAGACAAATGGCTGTGGGCGGTACGGATCTACAAAACCCGTACGATGGCCGGAGATGCCTGCAGAGCCGGAAAGGTAAAGATGGACGGCATAGCCGTTAAGCCCTCCCGGATTTTAAAAACGGGAGATATTATCCATGTAAGCCTGGGGCCCCTTACGCGTACCCTGAAGGTTATCTCACTGATTCACAACCGTGTATCTGCCAAACTTGTTCCCGAATCCCTCGAAGACCTTACCCCTCCCGAAGAGTATGAAAGAATAAAATTTATGCAGGAACTGAATGCCGAACACCGCGACCGCGGTACCGGAAGACCTACGAAGAAAGAACGCAGGCTTATCGACAAACTGAAAGGAGACGAATAAGTACCGGTAAACGTTCAGGCGGCACGAGTAGTTCAAATTCTTCTATAACACCTCAAGCACCAGCCCTTTCAGATATTCGCCTTCGGGATGAAATACGCTCACCGGATGATCGGCGCCATGTCCGAGGTGCTGAACAATCCGTACGTTACGTCCGGCTTCAAGGGCTGCCGTCATTGTCATGGAGACAAACATCTCGCGGCTTACAGCCTGCGAACAGGAAAAAGTAAAAAGAAAGCCGCCGGGCTGTATTTTCTTCATGGCCGCTGCATTTATAAAGCGGTAGCCCTGCAGAGCCTTGTGTCGGTCGGCATGGCGTTTGGCAAAAGCAGGAGGATCGAGTACGATCAGGTCAAAGTCATCGGGCATGGCAGTAAGCCAGGATTTGGCATCGGCAATTACGCTTTGGTGCTGGCCGGATTCAAAACCATTCAGACGCATGTTTGCATCGAGCGTTTCCATCGCTTTGCGTGAACTGTCGAGTGAAGTTACATGAACGGCTCCGGCTGCCAGGGCATAAACCGAAAAGCCTCCGGTATAGCTGAATGCATTCAGAACCCGGCGGCCTTTGGCATAGTTGCCGAGTATTGCACGGTTATCGCGCTGATCGAGGAAAAATCCTGTTTTCTGTCCCTGAATGAAATCGACCAGGAAGCGGTGTCCGTTTTCTAAAATTTCAACCGAATCCATTGCGCCAAACAAAAAACCATCGCCGTCCGAAAGTACACCCGATTTGCCGAGGGCTTCTGCGCTTTTATCGTAAACGGCTTTCAGACGGTTGCCAAGAACCTGCTGAAGGGCACCGGCGAGGGTATGGCGAAGCAGATACATACCTGTGCTGTGCGCCTGAAGCACTGCAACGCCGTTGTATACATCCACAACCAGACCTGGCATACCGTCGCCTTCGCTGAAAACCAGGCGGAAAGCAGTGGTAGTCTCATGATCAGCAAGTCCCACGTTTTTTCTGAGCTGCAGACTCTGCTGCAGTTTTCGTACCCAAAACTCCAGACCGGCAGGTCGTCCGGAGCCAAAGTGAAAGATTTTGACCGCTATGGAGCCATGGCATGCGTGGCCGCTTGCCAGCAGCTCTCCGCTATGACTGAGAACCTCGACCACATCACCATCGGCAGGATGGCCTTCAATACGGTCGATGGCTCCGGAAAAGATCCAGGGGTGAAAACGGCGGACGGCTTCGTCGCGGCCTTTGCGGAGAAAAACAGCAGGAATTGGATTCATAAAGCAATTTTCCGCAAAATTAGACCATTAATTTCAATAATGGCCGGATTCGCCGGAATGCTGAGAAACAGAGCTTTTTTGTACATTTATACCCTTAAGTTTGTTACCGGATACGAAAGCATGAAAAAAACGATAATCAGAATTGCGCCCGCCATTGTCATCCTGCTTTTTACTGCCCTGAATGCAACGGCTCAGGAAGCAAGGCGCACCTTCATCGGAGCCAGACTTCTGACTACGGAAGCCGAAATCGCCGTAAGTGACGGCACATACAGAATTTATCCTTTCAATGAACGGTCGTGCCATACGGCTTTCTACCCATTGGGTGACAAGCTTGCTGCTTTTTCGTTTGCCCTGTCTCCGGAGGCAGAACCCGGGGAATTCACCATCCGCGAAAGCGACGAACAAATCACCCTGAGTATGGGTGCATTTGAGGTCAGGATAACGAAGGAGCCTTTTACGCTTGCTTACTATTACAACCATACGCTGCTGATAAAGGAAAACCGGGGATATGCCGCTGAGGGCGAAAACCAGACATTAAATTTCAGAATAGAACCGGGCGAGGTGCTTTACGGAAGCGGAGCAAGGGCACCCGGCCTGAACCGCCGCGGAAGCAGGCTTGAGTTATACAACAGGGCACACTACGGTTATGAAACCGAATCGGCCCTGATGAACTATACCCTGCCTCTTTTTCTGTCGTCGAAGCGGTATGCCGTATTGTTTGATAATGCAGGACACGGATTTCTGGATCTTGACAGCGGAAGCAGCAATGAGGTAACCTACGAATGCATGAAAAGTCAGCCAAACTATTACGTTATTGCCGGCACGGACTGGTACGACCTGACAGATAATTACACGCGGCTTACCGGAAGGCAATCCATGCTTCCGCGATGGGCACTCGGAAATTTCAGCAGCCGCTTTGGCTATCATTCGCAAAAAGAAACGGAGAAAACAGTAAAGAGGTTTTTCAAAGAAAAGATACCCCTTGATGCCGTGATCATTGATATTTACTGGTTTGGAAAAGAAATTCAGGGCTCGATGGGTAACCTCACCTGGTATGCCGACAGCTTTCCGAATCCGGACCGGATGATGAAACAATTTATGCGAAAAGGTGTTCGAACGGTTCTGGTGACCGAACCATTTATCCTTACCACATCCACCCGGTGGGATGAGGCCGTAAAAAAAAGGGTGCTGGGGACCGATTCGCTCGGAAAACCGTACACCTACGATTTTTACTTTGGCAATACCGGGCTTGTCGATATATTCAATCCGATGGCCAGGGAGTGGTTCTGGCAGATTTATAAAGGACTGGCTGAACAGGGAGTTGCCGGATGGTGGGGAGACCTCGGGGAACCCGAAGTACATCCGGCAGGTCTGAGGCATATGGCCGGTACTGCGGCTCAGGTGCACAATGCTTACGGGCATGAATGGGCCCGGCTGATTTACGAAGGCTACCGGCGCGACTTCCCGCACGAGCGGCCTTTTATACTGATGCGCGCGGGATATGCCGGTTCGCAGCGCTACGGAATGATACCCTGGTCGGGGGATGTGAACCGGAGCTGGGGCGGACTGAAATCGCAACCGGCCATTGCGCTGCAAATGGGAATGCAGGGGCTGGCATGGATGCACTCCGATCTGGGAGGATTTGCAGGCGGTGATACCATCGACAACGAACTGTACACCCGCTGGCTTCAGTACGGAGTATTTCAGCCCGTTTACCGTCCGCATGCGCAGGAACACATCCCCGCCGAACCCGTGTTTCAGGAAGAAACTACCAAAGCAAGGGCACGAAAAGCAATAGAGTTAAGGTATAAACTCCTGCCTTATATCTATACCATGGCTTTCGAAAACAGCCAGACCGGCAAGCCGCTGATGATACCGCTTTTATTTGATGAACCCGAAAATACAAAACTTCTGAACTATGATTCGGCTTACCGCTGGGGACCCGCCTTCCTGGTATCGCCGGTTTTAAATCCGGGCCAGAAAATGCAGCGGGTCTATTTTCCGGAAGGGTCCGGCTGGACACACTTTTTCACGGGCGAACGACACACAGGGGGAAGCAGTGCCACCATCCTCCTAAATCCGGATCACATCCCGGTTTTTGTGAAGGATGGAGCATTTGTTCCAATGCTCAGCAAGGCAGTTTCTACCAGCAAATACAGCCTTAAGAAATTTACCATGCATTATTATGCCGGTAACACCGCCCTGCAAAGCTCGTATGCACTGTATAACGACGACGGAATCACGCCGGAGTGCTATCCTCAGGGAGAATACGAGATTCTGGAGTTCGAGTCAGACGACGACGGCAGCAGGCTCATCCTGCAAATGAAGCAATCGATAGCAAAAGGAACGTATGATGGGGAAATAAAAAAGATTGACCTGCTTATTCACAACCTGAATGCTCCACCCTCCGGGGTAATGCTAAATGGCAGGCTTCTGAAACCGGTGCAGTACCGCTGGAATTCTGTTTCAAAAAAACTGGAGGTTCGGGTAAAATGCGGAAAAGAGAATATGGTGGTGGAAATTATACGCTGAGGGACCGTAACATTAACACAATAATTGCCGTACTTTTACATGGTATTTACAAAAACGCGAGTTTATGAAAAAGCTGGTTCTTATTGCCTTAATTACCTCACTCCTGGTGGGCTGCAACAGCAGAAAAAAAGAATTTGAAGCCCTGCAGACGCGCTACGACAGCCTGCTTTCGATAGGCTTCACTAAAGATACGGCCCTGTTGGGATATCTTGAATCCTTCAACGCAATTCAGGCCAATCTCGATTCAATCAAGATGACCGAGATGATTATTACGCAGGCTGCTGTGAACGGGGGTGAGTTACAGCCGGATATAAAAGAGCAGATTAACCGCGACATAAACCTCATATACGACAGACTGCAGGAAAACAAAAAGACCATAGCCGAGCTCAGGTCCAAGCTGCGTAAATCGGATGCCAGGGTTAGTTCGCTGGAGCAGATGATCGACCGAATGACCCGACAGATGGAGGAAAAAGATGCCGAGATTGCAGGCTTAAGGGATCAGCTGGAGAACATGAACATTCAGATCGAAGTATTAAGCTCAAGCGTAAGATCGCTTGCTGCAGAAGGAGAATCCAAATCACAAACGATCAGCAAACAGACCGAAGAACTGAATACGGCCTACTACATCATCGGGACACGCAAGGAACTGGTCAGCCAGAACATCATCACCCTTGAAGGTGGTTTCGCCGGAATTGGCCGCAACAAGAAGATGAAAGAAGATTTCAATCCCGAATACTTCACACGCATCGACATCACCAAACTCAGCACCGTATATGTGATGAAGAAAAAGGCAGAAATTATCACCACCCATCCCGGGAGGTCGTATGAGATTTTTGGTGAAAAAACTGTTGACAGCATTGTTATACGCAATCCGCGCGAATTCTGGTCGGCATCGAGGTATCTGGTAATAGTAGTTGACTGATACGGGACATCCACGAAGTGACCGGACAAAAAAGGCATTGGCAGCAGCCGGGGCATACCGCCATGGCTGCTGCATTTTTATCTTTCGCAAGAAATTAAAAGGGATTTATTCCCCGTTACCGGATTCTTTGTCGTAGTCGACTTCCTTTATTTTTTCGCCGGTTTCGTCGTAGAATAACCAGACGCCTTTTCGTTTGCCCATTTCGTACATTCCCTGGTAATAGAGCTGGCCGTTGGGATAATACACGGAGCGGAGACCATGACTTTCGCCTTGTTTAAAATCCCCCTCACTCCAGAGCGTTCCGTTGTCGAACCACGACACCCAGTGACCTTCACGCAATCCGTCCCTGAAGCTTCCTTCCATATATTTCTTCCCGTTCGGATGGTAGGTTACCTCCTTTATCAGTTGTTCGCCTTCGCTTGTTTTTTCGTAGGTCTTTTCCGATTTCAGGGTTCCGTCTTCAAAATTTTCCGTTTTCACGGATGTTTTATTGCAGGATGACACCAGAAGTGCATGTATCAGTAACAGCGGGATAATTTGTTTCATAGCCGGTGAAAGTGGGTTTTAACTCTTCCTGTTAAAGGTTAGCCTCCTTCCGTTCCGCTCGTTGCTGAAGGAGCCGTTGCGGTAAGCCAGATGACCACTGACAAAGGTATAGGTAATTTTTGAATGGAACGTCTGACCTTCGAAGGGCGACCATCCGCATTTGTAGTGCACGTTGGAGGGTTGTACGATCCAGGGATCGGATGGATTTACCAGAACAAGGTCGGCAAAGTAGCCTTCCCGGATAAAGCCCCGTTTTTCCACTTCAAAGATACGCGCCGGGGCGTGACACATTTTCTCGACTACCATTTCGGGGGTAAGTTTACCGTTTCTGCTCATTTCGAGCATGGCTACCAGAGAGTGTTGTACCAGAGGGCCACCCGAGGGGCATGAAAAATAAGGATTTGCTTTCTCTTCGCGGGTGTGTGGGGCATGGTCGGTAGCCACCACATCTATGCGTCCGTCGAGGAGTGCATTCCACAGGGCATCGCGGTCGTCCGGACTTTTAATTGCCGGATTCCATTTTATCATGGGGCCGAGGCGGGCATAATCCTCATCGCTGAACCAGAGGTGATGTACGCAGGCCTCGGCAGTAATCCGCTTGCTGCCATCTGCGAAAGCACCGGAGAAAAGTTCCATTTCCGCGGCTGTGGAGAGGTGCAGAATGTGCAGGCGGGTATTGTATTTACGGGCCAGGGCTACCGCGAAGGAACTGGATTTGTAGCAGGCTTCGCTGCTGCGGATTTCCGGATGAAGACCGAACGGGATTTCATCCCCGAACTTTTGCCGTATCATCTCCGTATTGGCACGTATTGTGGTTTCATCCTCACAATGAACGGCGACCAGCACCGGGGCATCGCGGAAAATGCCTTCAAGCGTACGGGGATTATCCACAAGCATATTGCCGGTGGAAGCACCCATAAATACTTTGATACCACACACCGTCCGCGGATCGGTTTTAACTACCTCTTCAAGGTTGGTATTGGAAGCGCCCATATAGAAGGAGTAATTGGCCAGCGACTTTTCAGAAGCCATGCGGTATTTCTCTTCCAGCAGTTCCTGAGTCAGGGTATTGGGCTGGGTATTGGGCATCTCCATAAAAGAGGTCACTCCTCCTGCCACGGCTGCACGGCTTTCGGTATAAAGATCGCCTTTGTGTGTTAATCCCGGATCGCGAAAATGCACCTGATCATCGATTACGCCCGGAAGCAACCACAATCCGCCGGCATCAATACGTCCGGTATCCGGCGGCAGTTCCGCAGGGAGTTTATCGCCTTCGGTCACTTTCTTAATAAATGCTCCTTCTACGAGCACGCTGCCTTTGAAAGATCTTCCTTCGTTTACGAGGGTAGCACCGGTAATAAGGTAATTTTTATCCATGAAAACGCAATTGAGGGCTGAACCGCCTGCTCAGCAATTGCAAAGATACGAATAAAAGCAGGCAGGCGGGAGGATATCAGACGATTGCTACAGGACGAATACGCTTGAACCTGAGCTGGATAACACCTATAATGGCTTCTTTAAAAATACCTCTGCTCATCTTTGACTGTCCCTCGGTTCTGTCGGTGAAGATAATGGGGACTTCAATAATCCGGAATCCGAGTTTCCAGGCGGTATATTTCATTTCGATCTGGAAAGCATAGCCGGTAAACTTAATGCGGTTGAAATCGATGGTTTCGAGCAGTTTGCGTTTATAACATTTAAAACCGGCGGTGGTATCCATAATGTGCATTCCGGTAATCAGGCGAACGTAATAGGAGGCGAAATACGACATCAGCACGCGGCCCATGGGCCAGTTTACCACATTAACGCCTTTGATATACCGTGAACCTATGGCAACATCAGCACCCTGAACGGCACAGGCATCGTACAGTCTCAGCAGATCGTCGGGATTGTGCGAGAAGTCGGCATCCATCTCAAAAACATAGGAATACCCGCGATTCAGGGCCCATTTAAATCCGTGAATATAGGCGGTACCCAGCCCCAGTTTCCCTTTGCGCTCTTCCATAAACAGCCGCTCCGGGAATTCTTCCATCAGTTTGCGCACTATGGAAGCTGTGCCATCCGGAGAGTTATCCTCAACAATCAGAACGTCAAATTCCTTTGGAAGTGAGAAAACCTTTCGAATAATTTTTTCGGCATTTTCCTTTTCGTTGTAGGTAGGGATGATGACCAGACTGTCTTTCACGGCTCTGCTTTTGGTGAGACGAAATTATTAAAAAACGACTTGCGGAAAGCAAAAATTAATTTACTGTTTCTTATTTCTCTTTCACCAGGATAAGGTAAACGGGCAAATGGTCGCTGTAGCCTCCCGCATAGGCACCACCGGCAAAAGTCCGGAAGGGATAGCCGGCATAAGGTCCTTCTTTTTGTATCAGGTACTTTTCGTTGTAAACCCTGGCTTTATGCAATTTCCATCCGCCTTTGCTGTTAAGCAGAGGTTCGGAAACAATAATCTGATCGAAAAGATTCCAGGCATCGCGGTAAGCGAGTGAGCCTATGCCATCGCGGAACAATTGCCACATGGGGTTATACAGTCCGCCCGGTTTTACTTTGTTCGGGCGGCCTTCGGCTCCAAGGGCTCTGGCTACGCTGCGGTCGACGGGGTCATCGTTGAGGTCGCCCATAATCATGATTTTGGCGTTGGGATGCACCCTGGCAAGAGAATCGCTGAGACTGCGGCTGAGTTTTGCTGCCTCTTCGCGGTATTCGGGGCCCGATGCCCTTGATGGCCAATGGTTAACGATAACGCTTACCAGTTCGCCATGCAACTCGCCTGTAACCACCAGCTGATCGCGGGTATAGAAATCGCTGCGCCAGGGTAAGGTCAGCCGGTTTGAGGTGCTGTTTACCACCTTGAAAACAGAAGGTTTGTACAGCAGGGCAACATCAATGCCTCTGCGGTCGGGCGAATCGTAATGAACAATTTCATACCCCAGCCCATCGAGCGGTGGTGTTTTTATCAGGTCTTCGAGCACACCCCTGTTTTCAACTTCCGACAGGCCGATAATTGCCGGTCCGCCTTTTACCACCTCGCTGCCGATATCGGCAATAACGCCGGCCATATTCTGCAGCTTCACCTGATAACGCTGAGCTGTCCACCGGTTGCTTCCGGCCGGCAGAAACTCTGCATCGTTGGTGCGCGGATCGTCGATTGTATCGAAAAGATTTTCAACATTATAGAAAGCAACGGTAGTTGCCAGATACGTTTTCTTCTGGGCACAGGCCTGTGTAGTCAAAATGAAGACGACCAGAAGAGAAAGCATCCCAGAACGAAAGAAAAATGTACGAATACGCATTTCCGGATGTGTTAATTCAGATGCAAAGATATTGATATTCCGGTCAGCAGAGCAAGAATTCGGAAATTCAGGGGTATTTGCTACGGCTATGTCTTATTCAGAATATTCTCCCGGAGGTGAATAATTATTAAACTGCTTAAACATAAGTTTAATAATCAAATAATGCAAAAATTCCGTTCCTTTGCACAAAATATATTCAGGATTAAGATCCTTCGTAGAAAGGCAATATCCATTACTACCGTAATACAATCCATATGAACAAAAAACTAATGATCCTGGTGCTGGTTCTTGTTCCGTTTGCGGGTTTGTTTGCCCAAACGGGGCTTGTTACCGGCAGGGTTACCGATGCCGAAAGCGGGCGGTTGTTGCCCACCGTTACGGTTAAAATCGGCACGCAACAGACTTTCACCGATGCTGAAGGCATATTCAGTTTTTCGGGTGTCAGCACAGGGGATGCAGCCGCAGAGTTTTCGATTTCCGGATACGAGAGCATTATCAAGCTTATTACCGTTACGGAAGAAACCAATCTCGGCACTATAAAGATGACACCCTCGTATGTTGCCGACATAATGGGCGGCGGGCTTTCCGAGATCAGCATCTCATCGTCCGACTCAGACGACGACTCCAAGGGGCAGAACATCTCCGGTTTGCTGAGTGCATCGAACGATGTATTTGTGAACACGGCATCCTATACCTTCGGACCGGCCTATTTCAGGATGCGTGGTTACGACAACGAGCTGGGGACAACCTACATAGGCAACACACCCATCAGCGACGTTGAAACCGGCCGCACCACATGGGCAATCTGGGGCGGACTTAACGATGCCACCCGGAACAAAGTTGCCGTAAACGGAATCGCACCTTCAGCGTTCTCATTCGGAAACCTTGGCGGGGTTACCAACATCATTACACGGGCATCGCAGCACAGGGCTCAGACCAAGCTTACCTACAGCCTTACCAACCGCACCTACACCAACCGTCTGATGTTCACCCATTCCACCGGGATGATGGACAACAACTGGGCTTTTACCGTAAGCGGTTCAAGACGCTGGGGACAGGGCGGTTACGTTGAAGGTACCTATTACGACGGATGGGCATGGTTTATGGGCGCCGAACGCAAACTGAACGATAACCACAGTCTGGCCGTATCGGCCTTTGCTTCACCGGTACGCCGCGGAATGCAGGGCGGATCCACAAGGGAGGTTTACGATCTTGCAGGCACCAACTACTACAATCCCAACTGGGGATACCAGAACGGGGAGGTGCGCAATGCCCGCGAACGAATCATGAACCAGCCGGTTGTGATTCTTAACCATTACTGGAAGCTCTCCGGCAAAACCCAGATCACCAATGCAGCTTCCCTGCTGTTCGGAGAAACCGGAACTACCGCCCTTAACTGGTATAACTCTTCCGACCCCAGACCAGACTACTACCGCTACCTGCCCAGCTATTACCCTTCAACCGGCGCCAACGCTACCGACCCGGCAATTGCTGAAGCCTATGCCGACCGTTTCCGCAACGACGTTAACTACAGACAGGTGAACTGGGATAAGCTGTACCAGACCAACTACCTGGCAAACCTTGAAGGAAAACAGGCACGATACATCATCGAAAACAGGCACAACGATCAGCAGCAGCTGAGCCTTACTTCTTTCATCAACCATGAGCTCACCGAAAGGGTAAGAATTGACGGCGGAATTGAATATACTTCGAATACGGGCTATTTCTACAAAACCATCCACGATATGCTGGGCGGCGAATACTGGGTTGACATTGACCAGTTTGCCGAAAGAGATTTTTCATGGGACGACACCATCGCCCAGAACGACCTCGACAACCCCAACCGCGTTGTTACAGAAGGCGATAAATTTGGTTACGGTTACAAACTGCACCAGAACAGTGGCAACATCTGGACAGTGGTAAGCGTATCGGGACGCAAATTCGACTATTACGGCGGTGTAAAGCTCAGCTCCACCACATTCTGGAGAGAAGGACTTATGCGCAACGGGCGCTATCCTGAAAACTCCCTCGGCGACGGAACAAAGCACAACTTTACCGATTATGCCGTAAAAGCCGGAGCGACCTATAAAATCACCGGTCGTCATTTTGTTGAAGCCAATATTACAACCATGACGCGTGCACCGTTTATCCGTAACTCTTACCTTTCGGCCAGGGTACGCGACGAGGTGATTCCCGATCTGAAATCGGAAAACATCTCCAGCGGAGAATTCACCTATCATCTTCGCGCTCCGCAGGTTAAAGCCCGTATTACGCTGTATCACACCCTGTTTAAAAATGCCAGCGAAATCAACAGCTATTACCACGATTCCATCCGGACGTTTGTAAACATGGCCATGTACAACATCGAAAAAGTACATCAGGGAGTCGAAATCGGAGCCGAAGTAAAATTAATCTCACAACTTTCTGCAGTTACAGCTGCCAACATCGGAAATTACCGGTATACCAACCGTTCCATGGCAACCATTACCGTTGAAAACGGTACGTTACCTGACATCAACCGGACAATCTACAACAAGAACTTCTATATCCCGGGAACGCCGCAAACAGCACTTTCTTTCGGACTAAAATATGCCGGACCCAGGTATCTGTTTGCCGATGTTCATGTGAACTATTTCGACAACATTTACCTTGATTTCAACCCTGAGCGCAGAACGGCATATGCAATTGCAGGCCTGGGGGAAGGCGATCCGCTTATCGGAGTGATCACCCGTCAGGAAAAGCTTCAGGGTGGAATGACGCTGGACGCTTCCGTCGGTAAATCGATCAGGCTCCGCTACAAATACTATCTGAACCTGAACTTCAGCATAAGTAATATACTCGACAACCAGGACATTACAACCGGGGGCTATGAGCAGCTGCGCTTTGACTTCGCTGAAAAGAACGTAGGCAAATTCCCGCCTAAGTATTATCATTATTATGGCAGGACATTCTTCCTGAACATTGGATTCCGTTTTTAATCACCAACCGACAAAAAAAGTAAACTCATATGAAAAAATTCTGGCATCTTTTAGCAGGACTTTTCCTGATCCTTACATCCGCCACGTTTACGTCCTGTGTGGATGGCGACTTTGAAGAACCACCCATCACAATTCCTACCGTTGATTTTGAAGCCAATACCACCATTGCCGATTTAAAGGCATCGTACACTTCACTCCGGATGATAGAAGACGACATCATCATCAGTGGTATTGTGGTTGCTAACGACGAAAGTGGCAATCTTTACAAAAAGATGGTCATTCAGGACGAAACGGCGGGCATAGAACTTTCTCTCGACAAAACTTCGCTATACAACGAGTATAAACTTGGCCAGCGCGTTTTTGTGAAATGCAAGGGCATATACATAGGCGACTACAACCAGCTCATTCAGCTGGGATACATCTATAACGGATCCATCGGAAGGCTTCCTGAAACCTTTATCAGTGCCCACCTTTTCCGCGACAGTCTGCCCGGCGCCAAACCCGTGGCCGATACCATCGCTCTGAATCAGCTTGTAAAAAGCAGGGTTAGCACCCTGGTAGCCTTTAAAAATGTTCGTTTCGAAGCCATCGGAGAAGTTTTTGCTCCTCAAACGGTCGACAATACCAACCGCACCCTTATGGATGCATCGGGCAACGAGATTGTTGTTCGTACCAGTAAATATTCCAACTTTTCGGGTGATACCATCCCTGCCGGATACGGAACCGTAACCGGCATCTTAAGTGTATTCGGATCAACCTGGCAGCTGACGCTGCGCGACATCAACGACCTCAGTGACTTTGGCGGTGCAGGGCCTCCTCCCCCGCCTCCCGGCGGCGGTACCGGCACCAAAGACGATCCGTACGATGTTCCCAAGGCACGTAATCTTCAGGGCCAGAGCATTTCAGGATGGGTTAAAGGATTTATCATCGGATCGGTAAAATCGGGTGTAACCAGCGTTACTTCTGCAGCCGACTTCGACTTTGCCGCTCCGTTCAGCTCTGCTACCAACGTAGTACTTGCAGCAAGCAAGGATGAAACCGATTATAACAACTGCATCATCGTGAACCTTCCTTCGGGCAGCCCGCTGCGTGCAGCCGTGAACCTGCTCGATAATCCGGATAACCTGAAGAAAGAACTGAACGTTCTTGGAACCCTGCGTACCTATTTCGGAATGGCCGGCCTGCGCGACTGTCCGGGTCAGGATGGCGACTTTGAACTTGAAGGCGGTGTAACACCTCCTCCGGGAACCGTTTACCTGAACGAACCTTTTGAAACCGGAATCGGTAACTTTACCGCTTATAATGTACTGGGAACCCAGCAATGGTCGCACGACGCCTCCTACAAATACATGAAGATGTCGGGATACCAGGATGGTTCAAGTCATCAGAATGAAGACTGGCTGATCTCTCCCGCTATGGATCTTACCGCGGCCACAGCAGCCTACATCACCTTCGACCACACCATCAACAAAGGAGAGATGGCTAACCTGCAATCGAACCATACTCTTTGGATATCAACAAACTACAACGGCGAGGCACCATCAACCGCAACCTGGGAACAGGTAACCATTCCCGTGTATCCGGCAGGAAATAGCTGGGTATTTGTTAATGCCGGAAAAGCAGCAGTACCTGCAGCTTACCTCGGACAGCAAAACGTAAGGATTGCCTTTAAATACCTTTGTTCCGACAGTGAATCGGCAACCTGGGAGATCAGGAAAGTGAAAGTAGCCAACGATTAATTCCAGGTCAGAAATCAGTAAAAATAAGCTGCCAGCAATGGCAGCTTATTTTTTTATATAACGGAGGAACGGCTGTTTTCCACCATCTCCCCGAGAGGTTCCAGGGCAAGAATGGCCTTAGTAACCGAATCCACCCCCTTGAACGTAAGGCTTAACCGGTCGTTCATCTCCTTCATCCGGCAGGTGGTATAATTCATCTGAATAAACTGCAGCACCACCGAGAAAATGAGGCTCTGATAAAAGGGCGATTCCCTGTTGGTGACAAACGTTGCCGTCAAAAGGTTGTTGCGTAAGCTGATTTTCTCGAATCCGAGTTTGCGTGCCATGCGACGTAAACGGATGGTATTGATAAGCTCCTGGGTTTGTTTGGGAACCGGACCGAATCGGTCGATCAGTTTTTCCTGAAACGCCAGCAGATCTTCCTCGGCTTCAATGCCGTCGAGCTCCTTATAGAGGCTGAGGCGCTCGGTGATATTGGTAACGTAGCTGTCGGGCAGCATAATTTCGAGATCGGTTTCGATCAGGCACTCTTTAACAAATTCCTTAACCTCTTCCTGTTTTTCATCGTACAAGCCTTTAAAATCAGACTCTTTAAGCTCCATGATCGCTTCATCGAGTATGCGCTGATACATCTCGAATCCGATTTCCGAAATAAACCCGCTTTGTTCTGCTCCGAGTATGTTTCCTGCTCCGCGAATGTCGAGGTCGCGCATGGCGATGTTAAAACCGCTGCCCAGATCGGAATATTCTTCTATCGCTTTCAGACGCTTTCTGGCTTCGTCGGTAAGAACCGAAAGAGGTGGTGCAAGCAGATAGCAGAAAGCCTTTTTGTTCGTTCGGCCCACTCTTCCGCGCAACTGGTGCAGGTCGCTGAGTCCGTAATTCTGCGCTTCGTTGATGATGATGGTATTTACGTTGGGGATGTCGAGTCCGGACTCTATGATGGTGGTTGCAATAAGCACATCGTAGTACCCCTCAACGAAATCGAGCATAACTTTTTCCAGCTTATGGCCTTCCATCTGACCGTGACCGATTGCGATTTTTACATCCGGCACCAGCCGCTGAATCATTCCTGCCACTTCCAGGATATTATTCACTCTGTTGTGCACAAAAAACACCTGTCCGCCCCTTGAAATCTCGAAATGTATGGCATCGCGAATGATCTCCTCGTTAAATGCATGCAACTCTGTCTGAACGGGATATCGGTTAGGTGGAGGGGTGTTGATCACGCTCAGGTCGCGAGCCCCCATAAGCGAGAACTGCAGGGTGCGCGGTATGGGAGTGGCTGTTAGGGTCAGGGTGTCCACGTTTACCTTCATCTTTTTCAGCTTTTCCTTGGTAGCTACGCCA
Organism: Bacteroidales bacterium UBA6248; assembly: GCA_002441345.1. Taxonomy (GTDB): domain Bacteria; phylum Bacteroidota; class Bacteroidia; order Bacteroidales; family Lentimicrobiaceae; genus Lentimicrobium. The sequence goes on along the minus strand of DJVU01000082.1, from coordinate 39,980 downwards.
AACTTCTGCTCCTCATCTATGATCATCAGGCCCAGATCCTTAAACTTAACATCCTTACTCACCAGACGGTGGGTGCCTATCAGAATATCGATTTTACCTTCTTCAAGCTCTTTAAGTGTTTTATTCTGCTCTCTGGTACTTTTAAAGCGGTTGATGTAGTCGACCCTGCAGGGGAATTCGCCAAGGCGGTCGCTGAATGTGCGGAAGTGCTGAAGAGCAAGGATGGTGGTCGGCACCAGAACCGCAACCTGTTTGCTGTCGTTCACCGCCTTGAATGCCGCCCGGATCGCAATTTCTGTCTTGCCAAACCCCACATCCCCGCACACCAGCCGGTCCATGGGAAAGCTCTTCTCCATATCCCGCTTTACGTCAGCGGTTGACTTTATCTGATCGGGCGTATCTTCGTAGATAAACGATGCCTCCAGCTCGTGCTGAAGATAGGTATCGGGACTATAGATAAAACCTTCGGAGGCCTTGCGTTCAGCATAAAGCTTTATAAGATCCCGTGCAATGTCTTTAACGCGCTGTTTGGTCTTGCTCTTCAGCTTGTTCCAGGCATTGGAGCCAAGCTTGTTGAGTGAGGGGGCTGTTCCTTCCTTGCCAACGTATTTGGAGATGCGGTGAAGCGAATGTATGCTTACATACAGGATATCGTTGTTCTGATAGATAAGGCGGATGGCTTCCTGCTGCCTTCCGTTGTTTTCAATTTTCTCCAGTCCGTCGAAGCGGCCGATGCCGTGATCGATATGGGTAACAAAATCGCCGGGCTGCAGGTCGTAGATCTCTTTCAGGGTGATGGCCTGGCGACCGGAAAAACCATCGCGAATGCGATACTTGTGGTAACGCTCAAATATCTGGTGATCGGTATAACAGGCGATGTGGTTGCCGGTATCAATAAAGCCTTCGTGCAGCGACAGTTCGAGCATTTCATAGTTCAGCCCCGTATCCTGAATCCCCCGGTTTGCCTGCAGGTCGCTGAAAATGGTTTGTATGCGCTCGATCTGTTTGGGATTATCGGCCAGTATCAGGTTGGTGATACCCTTCCGGCTGTTTTCATCCATATTTTTCAGCAGCAGGTCGAAGTTCTTGTTGAAGGATGGCTGTGGTTGCATCCTGAAATCCAGGGTTTGTCCGTCCTTTAACATAAAATGCGATCCGAATTCGATAAGAGCATGATCGAGGATATCGGAACGGAAACCGGCGGCAGTTGTAAAAAGCTCTGCGGGTTCAATGTGCTTTATTTCCTTCGACAGTTCGGCAAAAGCCTCTTCAGCCTTAGAAAACTCTTTTTCAATCCGGTCGATGGCGAAGGCCAGATCGCGCACCCAGATAACGGCATTTCTTCCTGCATAGGATAAAAAAGACTCCCTTTTTTCAACCAGGTTGCGGTCCTGAATATTCGGCGTGATGGTAATATGATCGAGTTTGTCGATTGACAACTGATTACCCGGGTCGAACGTGCGGATGGATTCCACTTCATCGCCGAAAAATTCAATCCGGTAAGGCCTGTCGTTGGTAAATGAAAATACGTCGATGATACCTCCGCGCAGGGAATACTGACCGGGTTCCACCACAAAATCGACGCGTTCGAAGTTATATTCTGCCAGCAGATCGATCACAAAATCGATCGACAGGCTTTCCCCGAGTCCGAGCTTAAGGGTATTCTTTTTCAGAAAGGCTTTGCTTACTACTTTCTCTGCCAGGGCTTCGGGATAGGTCACTACCAGACTGCCACCTTCGCGGGTACCGATGCGCTTCATCACTTCGGTACGCGAAAGCACGTTGATGTTATCGGTTTTCTCGATTTCGTATGGCCGGCGGTAGGTTGTCGGGAAGAAGAGGACTTTTTTCCGGTGGAAGGGGGTTTCCTGTTCGCCAAGCAGATTTTCAAGGTCGTTAAAGAAATAGGCCGCCTCTTCCTTGTCGGGAAGGATAAAGAGGTGCAGAGGCCCGGCAGCTGCAAACACGGCAGCTGCAGCTACAGCTGTCGACGATCCTGTCATCCCGCCAAGGCTGAGCCGGAATGGCTCTTTCGAACGGCATAAATCAACAAGTGCCGCAACAGCATCGCTCTTGCGGTATAATTCAATCAGTTGGGAAGCTTTCACTGCTCGCCTTTAAAAAACGCTGCAAAGGTAAGTAATTTGTAAAAAAACAATCCTGAAAGCGGCCGGATGCGAACCTGCCGCTCCTGCTATTTTCTTTTCCGCCCTTTTTTAAACTTAATTTCATTTTGTTCCGCATCCCGGATAAGCTTTTTCCAGTCGTCGGGACCCTCGGTTGCGGTATCCACGATGGCTTCATATTCATCGCGATTGATCTTCATCACCCGTATTTCCTGCTGGGTAAACGCTTCAATGGCTTCGAGCAGGATCTTTTCGGATGCACTGCAGAATGAGATGGCAGTTCCCCTGCGTACGCCCCGTCCGGTACGCCCCACGCGATGCACGTAATTCTCTGCCTTTTCAGGAATATCGTAGTTTACCACAAAATCCACATCGGGAATATCGATGCCACGGGCACTTACATCGGTGGCAACTAAAATTTTAAAAGTTCCTTTCCGGAACTGGTCAAGGGTATCGAAGCGCTGCCGCTGATCCATTTCGCCATGCAGAAAATGGCTGCCGATGCTTACCCTGGACAGTGCGGCAACTACCCGCTCGGCACGTACGCGTGTTCTTACAAAAACCAGAATTTTACTTTCTTCATTCTCCTTGATCAGTCGTTCAAGAAAAAAGCGTTTATCGTCCATTTCGATAAATGCTACGCTGTGATCGATGTTTTTTGACACCGGGTCCTTTGGTGAGATCTGTATCCGAATGGCATTCCGAACCAGGGAGTATGCCAGTTTTTTGATATCCGGATTAATGGTTGCCGAAAAAAAGAGTGTTTGCCTGCGTTCGGGAAGACGTGTTACCAGCTGGCGGATATCGTTGATAAAACCGAGATCGAGCATATGATCGGCTTCATCCAGCACAAGGATTTTTACCGGGTCAAGATGAAGATGGCCCTGACTGGCCAGATCGAACATGCGGCCGGGGGTAGCCACCAGCACATCCACACCCCGGTTAAGCGATTGTATCTGAGGATCCTGTTCCACCCCTCCGAAGAGCGAGAGGGTTCGTATACCGCTTCCTTTTCCAAGGGCCGCAAAAACGGATGTTATCTGGCTGGCCAGCTCACGCGTTGGAACCATGACCAGACAGCGTATTCCCGGGTCCTTTGCCCTGTTTTTGATCAGCAGGTTAAGCACCGGAATAACGAATGCCGCCGTTTTACCGGTGCCTGTCTGAGCAATGGCCATAACATCCTCTCCCCTGAGTATGGGAGGAATGGCTCTGAACTGTATGTCGGTAGGCCTTGTAAAGCCGGCAAGTGCCAGGTTCTTCTTTATTACCGGTTCAAAATTTGAATCTTCAAATCGCATAATTCAGGGTTCTTTTCCCTTACGGGGACATTACATCCGGATACCGGGAAATGCCCGGCTTACCGTTTTACTCTATGGTGAAGGAATCCCAGTCGAGGCCGACGGCAAATCGTTCCCTGAAAGCTTCCAGATCGCTGTAGTCGAGCGTAGCGGTACCTTTGAAAGGCTCATTCGCCGGAGCATCGAGCATAAGCCTTCCCTTGAAGTCGAGCACCATGCTGCTGCCGTTGTGGGGGATTCCTTTGCCGTCGTCGCCGATACGATTTACCCCGATGCAGTAAGCCTGGTTTTCAATTGCCCGGGCGGTGAGCAGGGTTTTCCACACGTAGCTGCGGCTGGCAGGCCAGTTGGCCACATAAACCAGCAGGTCGTATTCGTAAGCTCCGTCGATGATGCGGTTTTTGCTCCATACCGGGAACCTCAGATCGTAACATATCAGTGGCTTGATTTTCCAGCCTTTCAGCTCTTCAACAAGAGGATTATTGCCTGCCTCAAAGTACTGATGCTCATTGCCCATCCTGAACAGGTGGCGTTTGTCGGTATACGACCAGCTTCCGTCGGGACGCATCCAGACAAGGCGGTTGAAGAACCTTCCTTTTTCGCTGATGGCAACGCTTCCCGTTATAACGCAACCAAGCTGTGCAGCCTGATCTGCCATCCACTGAATCACGGGGCCGTTAACAGGCTCTGCAACCGTTCCGGGATCCATCAGAAATCCGGTGGCAAACATCTCGGGAAGAACCACGAGGTCGGGCTCCTCGCTGATCGCTTCCAGTTCCCTGCTGAAATACTCCAGGTTCTGTACTTTATCAGCCCACACCAGCGGAGCCTGGACAATGGTTACACGTAATGAGTCGGTTGGTTTCATGTGTGCAATGTTTTAGGTTGTTACAAATAAAAACAGCAGGGATATCATATGCGGCACATAATTTCTGCAGCCTTTTCGAGGGTTTCACCCGTCTTTGCAAAGCAGAATCGCAGCACTTTATTGTCTTTCTGATTATGGTAAAAAGGGGAAACGGGTACGGAAGCAATTTTGTATTCACGTGTAAGCCTTTCCGCGAAAGCGGTCTCCTTCTCATCACTTATCCGGCTGTAATCGAGCAGCTGGAAATACGTTCCCGAAGCCGGAATGGCTTTAAAACGGGAGCTGCTAACCAGTTTCAGAAAGGTATCGCGCTTTTCCTGGTAGAAACTGCCCAGGTTGTTGTAATTGGCCGGATCTTTCAGGAAATCGGCAAGGGCATGCTGAACGGGGGTATTAACGGCAAACACGACAAACTGATGAACTTTCCGGAACTCCGCCGTTAGATTAGGAGGTGCAAGCACAAAACCGCATTTCCAGCCGGTAGCATGAAACGTTTTCCCAAACGAGCCTACCACCAGACTGCGGGAAGCCAGTTCCGGGAATCGGCAGACGCTTTGATGCATTAATCCGTCGAAAATAAGGTGTTCGTAAACTTCATCGCTCAGCACCAGGATATCGCGGTTCTTAAGCAGGATCTCAAGTTTTTTAAGGTCTTCGGCACGAATAACGGAACCGGTGGGATTATGGGGCGAGTTCAGTATAATCATGCGGGTTTGTCCACTGATAAGTGCCGGGAATGTATCCCAGTTGATGGAGTAACCCGGGGCACTGAGTCTGGCATATTTAACCATCCCACCCTGCAGCATGACTGCCGGGGCATAGCTGTCGTATGCCGGTTCGAAAACAATTACCTCATCGCCCGGTCTGATAAAGGCAGCAATAATGCTGAAGATACCCTGTGTTGCACCTGCGGTAACGGTAATTTCCGATTCGGGATGATACGCAGCACCATAACGTGTTTCGAACATCTCAGAAATTCTTTCCCGAAGCGGCAGTATGCCGGGCATAGGCGCATACTGATTGAAGCCCTTTTTCATATAGCTGTTTACCAGCTTTATTAACTCCTCTGAAATCGGAAAATCCGGAAATCCCTGGGAAAGATTGATAGCGTTGTGCTCCCGGGCAAGAGCCGACATTACGGCAAAAATGCTCGTACCTGTAAAGGGAAGCTTCGACACAAGGCTACCACTGTAGTTATTCATGGCCGAAAAAATTGGTTACAGGCAAAAATAAGAAAATTACCTTCCCAAACCCTGCCTGTCGCATCATTTGTAAGCTTACCTCCGGAACCAACCCCTCTGTTTCTTATCTTTGCCTTTTATGGCCGGTAACGACTACCGGATTTTACAACCCCTAAACCCTTCCAGAAAATGCCGACCCCCGGAAAAAGACTCTTTTTGCTTGATGCCATGGCTTTGATCTACAGGGCATATTATGCTCTTAACAAAAATCCGCGCATCACGTCGAAGGGATTAAATACCTCAGCAATACTGGGTTTTGCCAATTCGCTGTTTGATGTAATAAAAAATGAAAAACCTACCCACATCGGGGTTGCGTTCGACACCCACGCCCCCACCGTAAGGCATGAAGAATTTACCGCATACAAGGCTAACCGGGAGGCCATGCCCGAAGATATCGGTACAGCCATCCCTTACATCATCGAACTTCTTAAAGGATTTAACATCCCGATACTGGCACTCGACGGATATGAAGCCGACGACATCATTGGTACCATCGCCCGGAAAGCAGAAGCGGAAGGATTTACCGTATATATGATGACTCCCGACAAGGACTTCGGACAGCTGGTGACGGATAATGTTCTGCAGTACAAGCCCGGTAAGCCCGGTGAACCTGCTGTAATCATGGGGGTAAAGGAAGTGTGCGAAAAATTCGGCGTAAAACGGCCTTCACAGGTGATCGATATGCTCGGACTCTGGGGGGATGCTTCCGACAACATCCCCGGAATTCCGGGAGTGGGGGAGAAAACAGCCCGCAAGCTGCTGGAAGAATACGATACGGTTGAAAACCTTATCAAACAAGCCGGCAGCATTGAAAAAGAAAGCATGCGAAATAAAATCCTGGAGAATGCCGGGCAGGCACTTATGTCGAAACAGCTTGCTACCATCATCCTGGATGTACCGGTATCGTTTGAGGAAGAGAAGCTGAAGCTCGGCTCTCCGGATGAGCCAGCCCTGAAAGCACTGTTTGAAGAGCTCGAATTCCGCACCTTTGCCAAACGTGTTTTCGGCGATTCCGACAGGAAAACCTCCGCACAGGAAGGCATACAGCCCGATTTGTTCGCTTCAGCCGGCATTCCGTCAGGGTCGGATAAAGAGCTGAAAACGCTGAATGAAGTTCCGCACACCTATCATCTGACCGACACACCCGAAAAGCAAAAAGAGCTGGCAGGAATCCTCAGACGCTCGAAAATGTTCTGCTTCGACACGGAAACCACGGGACTGAATGCCAACAACGTGGAACTGGTCGGCATTGCGTTTGCCGTTACACCCGGAGAAGCCTGGTATGTCCCCATTCCCGAATCATACAACGAAGCAGCAAATGTGGTTGAACAGTTTGCCGGAGCCTTTGCCGATGAACGCATAGAAAAAACCGGGCAAAATCTCAAATACGACATCGCCGTCCTGAAATGGTACGACATAGAGGTGAACGGACCGCTTTTCGACACCATGATCGCCCATTACCTGATCGAACCCGACCTTCGGCATAATATGGATTTCCTGGCAAGAACCTATTTGCAGTATAATCCGGTACCGATTGAAGAACTGATCGGGAAAAAAGGCAAAAACCAGGCTGACATGCGCTCGGTTGAACTGAACATACAGAAGGAATACGCCTGCGAGGATGCCGACATCACGCTTCAGCTGAGGGAAATATTCGAACCCATGCTCGAGCAGGCGGATACACGTACCCTGTTCGAAGAGATCGAAATGCCTCTGGTTCGCGTTCTGGCGGCGATGGAATCGGAAGGAGTGAAAATCGACAGCGAAAACCTGAATCAGTTCTCGGAACAGCTCGAAAAAGAGATACGGGAAGTGGAACTTGAAATTTACCGACAGGCTGGCGGAACGTTTAACATAGCATCCCCAAAACAGCTCGGTGAGATTCTGTTCGATAAAATGCAGCTGAGCGACAATCCGAAACAGACGAAGACCAAACAGCACTCCACAAGCGAGGATGTTTTACAGAAGCTTATAAACAAACATCCCATTATTCAGCAAATACTTGATTACCGATCGCTGACAAAGCTTAAATCGACCTATGTTGACACCCTGCCGTTGCTGGTAAATCCGCGCACCGGGCGCATCCACACTTCCTACAATCAGGCTGTTGCCTCCACCGGGAGACTGAGTTCCAATAATCCCAACCTGCAGAATATCCCGATACGTACCGAGAGGGGGCGGGAGATCCGGAAAGCTTTTGTACCACGAAATGACCGGTTTACCTTGCTGTCGGCCGACTATTCGCAGATAGAGCTCAGGCTGATTGCGCACATGAGCGGCGATGAGGCAATGAAAGAAGCATTCCGGCATGGACTCGACATCCATACCGCTACGGCGGCGCGAATCTACAACGTGGAAATAGGGGAAGTGACACGGGAGATGCGACGCAATGCCAAAACCGTGAATTTCGGCATTATCTATGGAATTTCCGCTTTCGGACTTTCGGAGCGGCTCAACATTCCCAGAAAAGAAGCCGGAGATATCATCCGCCAGTATTTTGAACGGTTTCCCGGAATTAAAAAATACATGGACACAACCATAGCCTTTGCCAGAGAAAACGGATACGTTGAAACCATTAAAAAACGAAGGCGTTATCTGCGCGATATCAACTCGGGAAATGCAGTGGTGAGAGGTTTTGCCGAGAGAAATGCCATCAATGCACCCATACAGGGATCTTCGGCCGATATGATCAAAATTGCAATGATCAACATCTTCGGGGAATTCAACCGCAAAAAGCTTCGCTCGAAGATGATTCTTCAGGTACACGACGAACTTGTTTTTGACGTTCACCAGGAAGAAGTGGAGACCGTGAAACCCATAATAGAACGACTGATGAAAAGCGCCATTGAGCTGAGCATTCCGGTTGAAGTGGAAATGAGCACAGGTTCAAACTGGCTGGAGGCACATTAAGCATCCGGGACATCGCTGCATACGAATTCTGTATTTATACTAAAATTATGAGAGCAATTATAACCCTGATACTTATCAGCGTGTGGGTTAACCTTCCAGCCCAGAATCCGGCGGATTATGTCGACCCGTTTACCGGAACCGGAAATATGGGTCACACCTATCCCGGTGCTTCCTACCCTTTCGGGATGGTGCAGCTGAGTCCGGACACCGATACCGTCCCCTATTCTACCGGCAGGGGATACAACGGAGAGGTATATGGCTACTGTGCAGGATACCGCTACGAAGACCCCACCATTTGCGGTTTCAGCCATACCCATTTTTCGGGAACCGGCCACAGCGACCTGGGCGACTTTCTGCTGATGCCTGTTACGGGCAAGCTACGGTTGAATCCCGGAACGGCCTCCAATCCGGAGTCGGGCTACAGGAGCAGGTATTCGCACGAACGCGAATCGGCTGTCCCGGGTTACTATTCGGTAAAACTCGATGATTACGGTATTCTGGCAGAGCTTACAGCCACCGAACGTACCGGATTTCACCGTTATACATACGACGAAAGCGGTGAAACAAACCTGATTCTGGATATGAGTGCAGGAATTTACAACTATCCGGGAAAAAACATCTGGCAGTTCCTGCGGGTCGAGAACGACACCCTTATCACCGGATACCGGCAGACGCGCGGATGGGCAAGAACCCGCACTATTTACTTTGCGATGGTTGTTTCGAAACCTGTAGAAGCGTACGGATATGAAACGGATGAGGAAGTTATTTACCGGGGATTCTGGCGTAAGTTCAATGAACGGGAAAACTTCCCCGAAATGGCCGGAACCGATATCAGAGCCTGGTTCCGGTTTACTATGGATGCCGGCGAAAAGCTGATGGTGAAGTTTGCCATTTCACCGGTCAGCACCGAAGGGGCACTCAAAAACCTCAGGGCTGAAATTGTCGATTTCGATTTCGAACGTATACGGCAGCAGGCTTACGGAGCCTGGACACGTGAGCTGAACCGGCTGCAGATCAAGGCATCCGACAAGGTAATGCGAAACTTTTACACCGCCGTTTATCATGCATACCTTTCACCCACGGTTTACATGGATATAGACAAACGGTACCGGGGCATCGACCAGAACATTCACACGGCCGAAAGCTTTGTCAATTACAGCACCTTCTCGCTCTGGGATACCTTCAGGGCACTGCACCCTCTGCTTACCCTGGTACAGCCCGGACGAACCTCATCCATGGTACAGTCATTGCTTGCGCACCGGAAGCAGAGTGTGCACGGCATACTGCCTGTATGGTCGCATCACGGCAACGAGAACTGGTGTATGATTGGGTATCATTCGGTGCCGGTTATTGCGGATGCATACATTAAGGGTATAACAGGATTTGATGCCGGCGAAGCTCTTGAAGCCATGGATGCCAGCGCAACCTATGCCCCATACGACGGCATAGGCGACTACATAAAACTTGGATACGTGCCGGCCGACCGTTCGCCTAATGCAGCTTCAAAAACGCTGGAATATGCATACGACGACTGGTGCATTGCACGTATGGCGGAGAAAGCGGGGCACAGGGGACTGGCCGGTATATACGACCGCAGGGCGATGAACTACCGTAACATATACGATTCGGTAAGCGGGTTCATGCGGCCCCGCAATTACGACGGCTCATGGCAGTCCGGCTTCGACCCGCTTAAAACCGAAGGACAGGGATTTATTGAAGGCAATGCATGGAACTATTCTCTCTTTGTTCCCCACAATGTTGCAGACCTGATTGGATGGGCCGGAGGGAAGGAAGCATTTACGGATCATCTGGATAAACTCTTCACCATGAGTCTGGATGAGCACCATATAAGCGAATCGGAAGACATCGACCGCCGTGGAATTATTGGCAACTATGTGCACGGCAACGAGCCCAGTCACCATGTACCTTACCTCTACAGCTATTCCGGAGCGCCGGAAAAGACCCAGGAGCGTGTGCGCATGATTATGGATCAGCTGTATGATACCGGCCCTGACGGACTGCCCGGCAACGACGACTGCGGACAGATGTCGGCCTGGTACATCTTCAGCGCACTGGGATTCTATCCCGTCTGCCCCGGAAGTACCGAATACGTGCTGGGAAGCCCGGCAGTGGAGGAAGCAGTTTTAAACCTTGAAAACGGCAATATCTTTACCATAAAGGTGAAAAACCAGAAACCCCGGAATGTTTATGTTAAGTCGGTTACGCTGAATGGTGAACCATACAGCAATCTGTTTATTACGCATGAAGATATCATAAACGGAGGCGAGCTGGTGGTTGAAATGGCGGGAAAGCCCAGAGTTCGCGACATTCCGTCCTCCGCTCTTCCCGGCCGTTTCTGATGCAGCATAAGGAAATCTCCTTCCTGCAGATGGCAATTTCAGGCAAATGCCTTTAATATTGCCGGAGAAGCTTTCAAAGCACTTGCAGAAGAACCGGAAAGTTCTTTTTACAATCCCGAAGTAACGCATTTATCTGATATCTTTAATTCATCAGAAAAAGCCCTGTACCGTTTCGTTCATACATTATATTACACTATATTTGTTAGGTGTGATTATTGAACTCCGGCACGCCGGATTGCTTCAATGGCAGCAATGGCAATACTCCCGAATGATTCTCCGGCCCGAAACCTATTAAAAAAAATACAATATGAAGAACATTATCCTCCTTCTTTTCGTCCTTTCACTGCTTTTCCCGGATGTGAGGGCGCAGAAACCCATAACCTTTGCTGATGATACTCTCACATTCGGCAATGTTGAGATGCCGGGAATCTGGGTAAGCATACCTGAAACCAATCTTGAAGCCATACGAAAAAGCTGGACAAAGGAAATACAGAAAGGCACAAAGTCGAAACCCGTTACCACAGCCAACGATGTTTCCATATTTGGCGCCAACATCAAAGGCGTTCACAGCGGCCCCATCAACATCGAAAGCCGGTTGCTCGGACAGGATACGGCAGTGTATCTGTTTGCCGGAGTTGAAATAACACGGGGAGAATTTGCAACAAAAGGCACCCGGGAATACGACAATTTAAAAAAGGCTTTACTTCAGTTTGCTAAGGATGAATATCTTAAGATAGCAGAGGGACAACTGGCTAACGAGGAAGGCAAACTCAAAACCATGGAAAAGGAGCTGTCATCCGTTAGAAAAAGCAGGACAAAACTGGATAAAAAAGTGCAATCGGCCAACAACTCAATTGCAAAAGAGAACGACAACATTCTTTCATTACAGAAGCAGATAAAAGTCAAAGATGAGGCAATCGATGCCTTATCGACCGACCTCAGCCTGATTACGGAGCCCCAGGCAAGGAAAATTGTGGAATCGGAGCTGAAAAAAGCCCAGAAGGAGAAGAAATCCATGATGAAAAAAGCGGACGCTGCCGAAAACCGGATTATCCGTTCGAACGACCGCATCCGGGACAGCAGAAACAGCATCGACCTCAACCTTCAGACTCAGGATCAGATCGGCATTCGCATCAACGAGCAGAAGATGGTGATTGCACAATACCGGGAAAAAGTCAAAACCATAAAAAGCTATTAACTCTCCGGCCTATAATCTTTATTAATTCCGGCATCTTCCCTACAAGGGAAGCAGGAGCATCCTGCCTGCCACCGGGTGATTTATGTGCAAAAAAGGCGCTGCTTTTGACAGAAAACGGGATATTTATGTTTGAAAATCACCCCTGATGTTGTACATTCGCAGCAGGGAATGAGGGTGTAAACCGTACACTAAGCCAGAGAATTCCTTCATTAGTAATTCAGCAAAAACTGCGATTCTATGCGATATAACAACGACAAACGCATTGTTATGACCCTCGATGCAGGGGGAACAAATTTTGTTTTCTCGGCAGTTCAGTCCGAGGAAGAAATCATCGAACCCATTCGCATTCCGGCGGAGGGCAGCACGCTCGAGATTGTCCTGAACAAGATTATCCAGGGATTTAACGAGGTGAAATCGAAGCTGAACGTCAATCCCGTTGCCATCAGCTTCTGTTTTCCCGGGCCTGCCGAATACGAACTCGGGATTATTGGCGACCTTGAGAATCTTCCCACGTTCAGGGGAGGGGTAGCACTTGGCCCTATGCTCGAGGAGAAGTTCGGCATTCCGGTTTTCATCAACAACGACGGCGATCTGTTTGCTTACGGTGAAGCCATAGCCGGTCTGCTGCCCGAGATCAACGAGCGCATCCGGAGCAGTGCCAGCCCCAAAAACTATCAGAACCTGCTGGGAGTCACCTTTGGAACCGGTTATGGAGGCGGAATCGTAAGCAGGGGGCAGCTGTTTATGGGCGACAATTCGGCACAGGGAGAGATCAACCGCATGCGCAACAAGCTGCATACCAATGCAAGCGTTGAAGAAAACGTCAGCATACGCGGCATACGCCGAATCTATTGCCGCGAAACCGGCCTCGATTTTAACCAGTGTCCGGAACCCCGCGAAATTTTTGAAATTGGGATGGGACTCAGGGAAGGCAATAAGGAAGCTGCCATCATGGCATTTCACCGCATGGCCGAAGTTGCCGGCGATTCCATCGCCAACGCTGTAACCCTGATCGACGGACTCGTTGTTATAGGGGGCGGACTGGCAGGCGCTCACCCCTTGTTTTTGCAGCGACTGGTAGATGAAATGAATACCAACTTAACAACCATGGTTGGAACTGCACTCGATCGTATGGAAATAAAAGCCTTTAACCTGGAGGATGAAAGAGAATTCAACCTTTTCTATGAGGGAGATACCCGCGAAATAAAAGTTCCGTTCTCCAACAGACGAATAAAATATGACCCCATGAAACGAATCGGTGTTGGCATCAGCAGGCTGGGAACATCAAGAGCTGTCTCGGTCGGAGCCTATGCCTATGCCCTCGCCAGACTCGACGCATGATCAAACCATATATCCGCGAAACCGGCGACTGAATTTTCCTGACTGAGCCTTTTAAGAGGCTGATTTGATTTCCGAAAAAAATCAAATCAGCCTCTTTTTTTACCGGTGAAAAACCTGTAGTAAAAAAGTGTCACAGCAATACGATTTTTTTATAGGTTTACTGCGTCCAATTCCAGGCTTTTTATTTAATCCGGATTCATATGAAATGGCTCCTAATTCCGGCATTCTTAATTCTGGCTAGTTTTGCAGATGCACAAACTCCATGGCTGGAAAACCAAATGCAGGTAGTAGTATTCCCTTCTGAACCATCGCATTATGATTTAATCCGGAGCATGGGAACCGATGCTGAGCAGGGAAACGGATTCCTGAGATGCTACATCACTCCGGACGAACTCAGGCAGCTATCCGGTAAAGGAATCCCTTACGAGGTTGAAATTGAAAACCTGAATGCCTGGTCTGCATCCTTTGGATCAAGGGGTGTACCTTCAGGATATTACACGGTTTCCGAACTCGATGAGATCGCCGACAGTCTGGCAACCAACTTCCCCGAAATATGTTCCCGGGAGATTATCGGCATCGCAACCGGCTTCAGCAATATATACGTTCTCAAGATAAGCGACAATGTCGGAGAAGATGAAAACGAGCCTGAAATTCTGTTCGACGGCGGAATTCACGGCGATGAGGTTGGGGGCCCCGAAAATATGATCCGTTTTGCGCGCGACCTTTGTCTGGGGTACAACAACGATCCATACATCACAGGGCTGATAAACGAGCGTGAAATCTTCATTATTTACTGTCTCAACCCTTACGGCCGTAACAATATGACCAGGTATAACCAGGCCTGGGTCGACATAAACCGCGACTGCGGCTACATGTGGAATGCCGAAGGGAATAGTCCCTCCGCCTTTTCGCAACCGGAAACAAAGGCCTTGCGAAAGATCATGACCGAAAACCAGTTTGTGATGCACCTCAGTTATCACAGCGGAACCGAATACATCAGCTATCCCTGGAGTTACCGCCAGGCACCAACTCCCGACGCCGCCCAGCACAACTTCCTGGCCTCCCGGTATGCGGCGGTTTCGGGATATACATCCATTCCTTACGGGCAGGGCTTTACAGGAATGTATGCCATCAACGGAAGTACCAAAGACTTTGGCTACGGTGCCCTCGGCGCCATAAGCTGGTCGGTTGAAATTTCTCTCAGCAAACAACCGCCTGCATCCCAGATTGTACCCTACTATCTGAAAAACAAACAGTCCATGCTCGAGATGGTTGAATATTCAGGGTACGGCATACGCGGAACCGTAACGGATGCAAATACCGGAGAGCCGGTTCCCGCCACCATTTATGTCAATAATATGTTCCCTGTACACAACGATCCTGTGGCAGGCGATTTCCATAAATTTCTGGTTCCGGGTCAGTACAACATAAAGGTAATTGCCAACGGGTATGAACCGGCAACAGAGTACAGTGTTCCGGTTACCGACCGCAGCGTTGCAACGGTCGATTTTGTATTGCAGCCTGCTCCCTCACATTATGCACGCAGGATCATCAGCTGCCGCATCCCCGGCAACAACCCGGCGGATGAGGGCTTTACCCCTGCCGCAACGGGCCCGCCCGACAACGTCCGCTATTCCATTGGAAGATACGGATGGGTGGTACTCGACATGGGCACTCCCGTTGCCGATGCAGAAGGAGCCGACATTACCGTTCATGAAAACGATGCCACACCCGAAGGCTATCAGGTGTTTGCGGGAAGCAGCATGGATGGCCCCTGGGTTCTGCTGGGTTCAGGTACAGGCACCATATCCTTCGACCTGGCATCTGGCGGACTGCCCGAAGCCCAGTACTTTAAGATTACCGACGACGGCGACGGAACGGCCCAGGTGAGCGATGCAGGATTCGACCTGGATGCCCTGGAAGCAATGATTCCCGCTCCTCCCCCACCCGACACAACCGGCTGGATTGAAGGAATTGTTTATTCACCATTTCCGCTATTTGAGCCCGTTGCAGATGCAGAAGTCTATACCGGCATCTATACCACTTTTTCGGATAACGCAGGCCGGTACCGGATTCAGGCCGATACCGGTTATGTGAAATTGTGTGCCGAAAAACAGAGTGAAAACTTCTACAAATGCGATACGGTTTACGTTGCATCCGGCGACACCACGAATCACAATTTGTACCTTGATATGCTGGAACGGGCAAACCCGGGAGAACCGGCCATGCCGTGCATTATGCCCAATCCTGCCGGTAACAGCACCGTTTTGCTGCTTCCGAAGCTGACGGCAGATGCTACATTGATACTCACCGATCTTTCGGGAAGAATAATAGCCCGACTTCGTCGCGACGGTGCCGATACCATAGTCCTTGACCTTTCACCATACAATCCGGGTATTTACCTGCTCAATATGAAGTACCCCGACGGCAGCGTCACAACACAAAAGCTGATAATCATCCGGTAACGGTACTTTTAATAAAACCTCTTCATTACCAACCATTTTAAGGCTTTCGCCGAAGTAAGAACACCCCATGAAAAAACTACTGCTGATTCTTCTGAGCATAACCATCGGAGGATTATCGTTTGCACAAACGACGGAATACACCTTTACCTTTGCCAAACCGGAGATTGTGATCCACGGCCGGCATCAGCTGATAACCTTCCCTGGAACACAGCTTCACGGGAAACCCGGCGAGCCTCTGCTTCCATACCAGGATGTCAGTCTTCTGATTCCTCCGGGGCACGAGGCTATCGCCATCACCATCGACAAGGAAGGCGAGACCCTGATTCCGGGAAGGTTCAGTCTGGCACCGGCAGGCTTTGCACGCCCTTATTCCGATCCCGGATTTTCGGCCGGACCAGTTCAAGGTGAAATTTATACTTCAGCGAAAGCCCATCCTTCCAGAGCTTCCGGACAGTTGAGCACCCATTACCGCAACGGTTACGGGATAGCACAAACGGTCATCACCCCGCTAAGTTACATACCGGCTACCGGAGAAGTTCATTACTACAGCAAACTAACCGTCCGCATCGAAACCCGGGAAAGCAAACGCGGCCGGGAGGCTTTGAAAAACATAACCCCTGTTTCGGCCAGAGCTGTTCAGCGGCAGGCAGACATTCAAAACCGGAGCTCAGCGCAGAGCTACCCTTCACCGGCTGCCAGTCAGAACGACTACCAGATTCTGGTTATCACACCGCAGGCTTTCTCCCCTTCTTTTGAAGCCTACGCCCAGCTTTACCTTCCGAGAGGGATGAAAACACAGGTTGCCACCACTGAGTTTATTCAGGCAAACGGCAGCGGTTCAGATATGCCTGAAAAAATCCGCAATTACATCAAACAGCAGTATCAGCAGTTCAGCATCGAACACGTGGTTCTGGGAGGAGATGTGGAGCACGTTCCATTCCGCGGATTCTACTGCAGCGTTCAGTCTTCCACGGTTTATGAGGACAACAACATCCCTTCTGACCTGTATTATTCGGCGCTCGACGGCAACTGGAACACCGACGGGGACAATCGCTGGGGCGAGCCGGGAGAAGACGATCTGCTGCCGGAAGTTTCGGTTGGGCGTATGTCGTTCAGCAATGCTGCTGAACTGTCCGCCATGATGAATAAAACCACCCGTTACCAGAACCAGCCGGTTTTGGGAGAACTAAGAAATCCTCTTCTGGCAGGTGAAAACCTGTATTACAACCCCGACACCTGGGGTTCGGATTACCTGGAACTGCTCATTGGCACACGCGACGACAACGGCTATACCACTACCGGTATTCCCGAATCGCAGAACATCGAAAGGCTTTATGACGAAAACGTTACCTGGGATAAATACATGCTGATGAATGCTATAAATGCGGGTCGGAACTACATCCACCATTCGGGTCACGCAAACGATTCATATGTTATGAAACTTAACAGCTGGGATATTACTAACCAGAACTTTTCAGGAGTAAACGGCATTCTGCATAATTTCCCGGTGATATACACCCATGGCTGTATTTGCGGAGCATTCGACGTAAACGACTGCATTGCAGAAAAAATAGTAAGCATCGACAATTTCGGTGCAGCATTTATCGGAAATTCCAGGTACGGATGGTTTAATGAAGGACAAACGGAAGGACCTTCGGCTCACCTGCACCGCGAATTTACCGATGCTTTGTTTACCGACGAACTCGGCCGGATAGGTCAGGCTCATGCCGAATCGAAAGCCGCTACTTCGCCCTGGGTAAATGCGCCGGGGCAGTGGGAAGAGGGTGCTTTGCGCTGGTGCTTTTACGACTGCAACGTACTTGGCGATCCGGCAATGCAGCTGTGGGCCGGTGAGCCAATACCCATCGCTGCCTCATACCCTGCAAGTCTTGCCACCGGCACAATGCAATTTGATGTTACCGTAACCACACTGGGCAATCCGGCACCCGGACTTACCGCCGCCCTGCTGAAAAACGGCGTTTTGTGCGGCAAGGGAATAACCGGAACCGATGGCATCGCTACCGTAGTGATCGACCCTCCGGTGACAAGTCCGGGAGAAGCACAACTTGTAATCTCAGGATACAACTGCCTTCCGGTATATTATCCCCTGACATTTTCGGCCGGCAACGCACCCTATGTGCTTTTCGATGTTTACACCATCAACGATGAAACCGGAAACAACAACGGACTGGCCGACTACGGCGAAACCATACAGTTGCACGTCGGCCTGTATAATGCCGGGCTCGGGGATGCAGAAAATGTAAGTGCGGTTCTCAGCACGTACGATCCCAATGTCAGCATCACCGACTCCGCCCAGCAATACGGGGATATTGCAGCAGGAGCGACTGTTCTTATAGAAAATGCCTTCACATTCTTACTCAGCGATGAAGTTCCCGACAATCACGTAATCGAATTTACACTGGCGGTAACAGCCGGAGAAACGTGGCTTTCGGCATTTCAGTTAACGGCCTATGCCATGAAGATAGAAGCGGGAAGTGCCGAAGTGGCCGATAACGACAACGGCAACCCCGATCCCGGAGAGACCTTCGACCTTAACGTAACGCTGCTCAACAGGGGACACAGCAACAGCAGTCCGCTTACCGCAACGCTTACCTGCAACAGCACGTATGTAAACATTCCGCAAAGCATTGTAAACGAAATCGCGATAGCAGCCCAAACGCAGGAAACAGTAAGTTTCTCAGGCATCAGCGTTTCATCCGCTGTTCCCGAGGGCACTCCTCTTACCTTCCTTCTGTCGGTTACTAAAAACAGTCCCCCTGAAATTATACTGCAGCAGGAATACCAATTTACTGCCGGACTTATTTTCGAAGATTTTGAATCGGGCGATTTCAGCATGCACCCCTGGGTTCACGGTGGAGCAGCTTCCTGGACCATCAGCAACTCCAATGCTTACCAGATGAATTTTGCAGCCCGGTCGGGACAAATAAACCACAATCAGAAGACAGACCTGTCGGTTACTTACAATGTACTTTCCGACAACCAGATATCATTCTACGTGAAGGTTTCTTCGGAAGAAGATTACGATTTCCTGCACTTTTACATTGATTCGGATCTGGTTGGACAGTGGTCGGGTGAAACCGACTGGAACCATGTGAGTTTCCCGGTAACTGCCGGCAACCGGACATTCCTCTGGAGATACATAAAAGATACGTATGTATCAAACGGTTCGGATGCTGCCTGGATCGACTACATTGTATTTCCGCCCGTTGACACCGGAGTGGGAACAGAGCTTACCGGGAGCAGTGCAGGCATGCTGATGGCATTCCCGAATCCGGCTTCTGACCGGGCAAAAGTTATTACCGGGCCTTATAAAGGAAGTGCGGTACTCCGACTCTGCGATCTGGCCGGACGTGAGCTGAAACATTTTGGAAAGGCAAGCGGCAATTCGGAAGTACTGCTCGACCTTTCTGGTATTTTGCCGGGCTTCTATCTGCTGAATCTTCGCAATGAAACGATAAATACAACCCTTAAGCTGGTTGTAAGATAAGCCTGGATGAAGCAAACCGCCAGAGCAGGAACATTCACGCCGGCGAACTTCATTATACTGCCTTAATAAACTGAAACATAAACAAATACACCCAAAAAAGTGAAACAACGCCTCATTCCTATGCTGCTGGTGTTGGTGATAACAGCCGGCACCCTTTCGGCCCAGAAGCCAAAAAAACAGATGTACATGCCCGATGATCCCGTACCTGTTAAACTGAAGACAGATTCGCGCATCGACAATATGGCTTACTGGAGAAGGATGGCTTCGCTGGGGCTTGTACCTGTGGAACAGGATCACAAAGCTCCGGTAGGGATATACAAAAGCAGCAGACTTACCGGAAGGGGCAGTATGACGGATGACTCTCCGGATGTGCCGGTAACATCGGCCACATCCACTCAGAGCGAGAACTCCATTTTCGTGAATCCTGCCAATCCGGCGATGGTTCTGAATTCGAATAATTCAACCGACAGGCCAATGACTACGGTTTACGGAGCAAACAGTTTTATGTCGGAGGATTCCGGCGACAACTGGGACGGGCAACTGCAGGGCGCCGGCGGACAGAACAGCGGAGACCCGACTACAGCCATCGGCCTCAACGGATGGTATTATGTAGGGTACATACATTCATCGGGCGGACAGGGTGTTTCCTATTCAACCGACCAGGGGAACACCTGGACACCGGTACTTGTAGCACCTTCACCGGGAGGGTACAGTTCGCTACTCGACAAAAACCACATGTGGATCGACAACAGCATTACAAGTCCTTACGAAGGCAACCTTTACGATGCCTGGACAAATTTCGGCGGGGCCAACGATACGGAAATTGAGATCAGCCGATCCACCGATCAGGGTCTGACCTGGTCAGCCTCGGTAAATATAAGCTCGGCCATCAATGCAGGAAGCCACAATCAGGGCGTAAACATCCATACCGGTCCTCTCGGAGAAGTTTATGCCATTTGGGCTATTTACGATAACTGGCCAATCGACGAAAATGCGATCGGCATGGCCCGTTCGTTTAACGGAGGTGCCACCTGGGAGCCTGCAACACGAATCATCAGCAACATCCGGGGAATCCGAAACAGCGGAACCTCAAAAAATATGCGGGTAAATGCATTCCCTTCCATGGCCGTCGACATCAGTAACGGCCCCAACCGCGGTACCATATACGTAGTTTGGCCTAATATCGGGATTCCCGGCATCAACAGCGGTTCCGATATGGACGTGTACATGATTCGCTCCTACGATCAGGGAGCAACCTGGTCAGCCCCTGTACGTGTAAACCAGGATCCGGCCGGATTGGGCAAACAGCATTACTTCCCATGGGTCACCTGCGATCCCGTTAACGGCAACCTGAGTGTGGTTTATTACGACGACAGAGCTGTGGGAGCAAGCCAGTGCGAAGTCTACGTTTCCACCTCCGGCGACGGAGGCGATACCTGGGAAGACATGAGGGTAAGCGATGTTTCCTTTACACCCTCTCCCATTCCCAACCTGGCAGGCGGTTATTTCGGCGACTACCTCGGGATACATTCATACGACCGATGGGTATATCCGGTATGGACCGATAACCGAACAGGGCATGCCATGACCTATGTTTCAGCATTCCGTTCGGGCCCTCCGCCAAACCAGCCCTGGGTTATTTATCATTCTAACCAGATTAACGATGCTGCCGGAAATGGAAATACCCTTTTCGATTTCGGTGAAACCATACTGCTTGACATCAGCCTTGAAAACATCGGCGACCAACCCGCCTCCGCAGTAACAGCAACTTTAACAACCGAAAATCCCTACGTGGTTATAAACGACAATGCGGAGTTTTTCGGAGACATATCAACGGGTGAAGTAAAAACGGTTGCAGGAGCTTATTCTGTAACTGCCGCCCAGGATATACCGGATGCAGAAACCATTGTCTTCACCATCACAACTACCGATGCGAACGACAGCACATTTGTGAGCAATTTTACCCTGGAAGCGCACGCCCCTTCGCTGCAGGTATTGGGCATGACAATCAACGACGCAGGCGGAACCGCCAACGGCAGGCTTGATCCGGGAGAAACGGCCGCACTGAACTTTTTGACATTCAATCCAGGCGACTATACTACAAACAACGTAACGGCCAATCTTACTACAACCAGCCCATATCTCACCATAACAGAAACAGGAATTGAACTCGGCGACATATTACCTGGTCAGCTGAATGCCGTAACAGCCACTTTTGAGGTTACCGTTTCTCCCGAGACACCTATAGGTCATGCAGCCATACTGAACTATACGGTTACGGGCGATTTCGTAACGGTTTCAAAAACCTTCCCCTCGCCGGTAGGCCTTATTCTGGAGGATTGGGAAAGCGGAGGATTTTCACAGTTTGACTGGGCTGCTGCCGGTTCGGCGCCATGGGTAATAGCCACCGATCAGGTGTATGAAGGGGATAACAGCGTTAAATCGGGAGCCATTGGCAACAACGCGACCAGTGAACTGAAGATTACCTACAACGTTATGAACAACGATACCATCTCGTTTTTCCGGAAAGTCTCTTCTGAAGCCGATTACGATTTTCTCAAGTTTTACATCGGCAATACCCTTGTCGGACAATGGTCGGGGGAAGAGGACTGGGAACAGGTAAAATTTGCCGTAACCCCGGGCGAAAAGACCTTCCGATGGGTATACAGTAAAGACTGGTATGTAATTGGCGGAAGTGACTGTGCATGGGTGGATTATATTATATTCCCTGCTCCTCTGCAAACAACGGCCTATGCCGGTGCCGATGCGGCTGTATGTGCAGGTGAGTCAGTGTTTCTGAACGGATCGGCTACCAATGTGGCTACCGTTGCATGGAGCACCCAGGGCGACGGAACGTTTGAAGATGCCGCACAGCTCAGCACATTTTATTTTCCGGGCGAACAGGACATCAGCGCTGGCGCCGTGGTGCTTACATTAACGGTTAACGGCCCCGAAGGACAGGTTATCAGCGATGGCATGAATCTCTCCATCTCTTCTCCTGCAACGGTTTCAGCGGGGTCTGATCTGGAAGCCTGCCAGGCAAGTCTGGTCTCTGTTTCCGGAATAGCAGAAAACTACACGGAAGTTGTATGGACAACTTCGGGTGACGGAACCTTTACCAACCCCTCTTCCCTCAGCACGGAATACATGCCAGGAACTGCCGACAGCACAGCCGGAATGGCCGTACTTACGCTTACCGCCTTTGCCGCAAGTCCCTGTGCCGAAGTTTCCGCAGAAACCGTTCTGACGCTTCTGCCGCTGCCGACGGCAACATTACAGGGAGATACCTCCGTTTGCCAGGGAACTTCGGTATTTCTTGAAATCAGCCTCAGCGGTTCGCCGCCCTGGATACTCGAAATTGAAGGGTATGGAAGCCTTACAACCCCCGATCCCCTGACGCTTCTGCAGATTACACCTGAAACCACAAGCCAGTACAGCGTAACATCGGTATCGGATGCCAACGGCTGCTCCGCTTCCGGTACGGGCGTATTTTCAGTTAATGTAAACGAGCTTCCTTATGTATATCTGCCGGCCGATACCCTGGCCTGCGCAAACCATACCGTGGCCCTAACTGCCGTAACCAGCGAAGAAGTGAGCTATCTGTGGACACCCGGCGGATTTACCACACAAACCATACTGGTCGACACTACAGGAACCGGAATCGGAACAGCCGTGTACAGCGTGCTGGTAACCGATGTAAACCAGTGCAGCAGCGAAGCTTCCGTAAATCTGACCTTCAGTCCGTGTACCGGTACGGCCCAGGAATTCGATGCCGGATTTAACGTGTATCCGAATCCTTCAGCAGGCATTTTCGGCATACGGCCGGGAGTTGCGGTTGACGGTCTGTATGAACTTACCATCCGGGATGCAAGCGGAAAAATCGTACACCAGGCAAACGCACTTCAACTTAAAACAGGAAGTGTAAGCACTGTGAATGCTGCAGGATTGCCGCCGGGAAATTACCTTATGCAGCTGAAAGGTGAAAAGGGAGTTCATTCCCTTAAGCTTCTGATCGAAAAATAAAGAATAAAAAGAGCCGTCGCTGATCCTTTATAACGGATCTGCCTGAATTTCTAAGAAAGAACATCCCCGGTAACATAATGGATTTCCGGGGATGTTCTTTTAGCTTTTGGCGGTAAAACAGCAGTAAGCTATACTGCACAGCAGTCCGTTTAACGAAGAATTTTTTCCGGCAGCTGTGCCGGGATGAATGTGAAACGACATTCCCGGACTAACATCCGGCCTTAAGCAGGCATATCATTCGGAAAAACGCGTTCTTATTTTTAATGATTTCAAATAAAGTCTTTTTTCCTTTAAACAGATCATCGTGTAAGATTTTAATTATTTTTGTGATCGTTAAGTTTCTCTTTAAAAGACAATCATTTGTCTTTCGGGGCATTATCACACACAACATTTCAACATTACACCATGAAAACAACTTTACGCAGGTTCTTTTCAGGCAATAGAATCACTATGGTACTGGTGGCTATTGTTTTGATGATTTCCGCTTCGGGGTATGCACAGGATTACCGTTATTCCGACAGCTGGGGAAAACAGGGACTGAGTTTGAACCGTCAGGGAACAGACGGTCTCAGTCTGAATTTTTCAATTGAAAATTTCGGTTTGGAAGCCCGCGAGGTCAACGGAGAATCGATGACCGGCATTACCTTCTCCGAATCATTCCTTCAGAACGAGGAAGGAGCTCCGGATCTTCCGAGTTTTTCGCGTTACATTGCCATTCCCAACGGTGCAACACCCGTGGTAGAGGTAGTAACCATGCGCACCGAGCGTTTCAGTAACATCGAAATGGCTCCGGCTCCCCGTATCCCGCTCGACACTGAGGATGGACCGTTGCATTTTGAAAAAAATTCACAGATATATTCGCGTAACGAATTCTACCCCGCACAGCCGGTTATGCTTGGCGATTTCAGTGCAATCCGGGGTGTGGAAGTTGCAATGCTGGGCATCAGCCCTTTCCAGTACAATCCGGTTACCAAAGAGCTGGTTGTGTACCGCGACATCGAGATCAACATCCGGTTTGAGGGCGGAAGCCGTCAGTTTGGTGAAGAAAAATACCGCAATCCCTGGTGGGATGCCATTCTTGAAGACGCAATTTTCAACTACAGCAGTCTTCCGGCGATCGACTACAGCAACAGGGCTTCGATGTACAGCCGCGGCACCGGTTACGACTATCTGATCATTACCCCTAATGACCCGATTTTCATTCAGTGGGCCGACTCCATCAAAAAGTTCAGAACCGAGGAAGGAATCTACACCGGCGTTGTAACGCTGGCAGGCATTGGCACCAACGTAAATGCTGCTATGCTTGAGACCTATGTAAACAATGCATACAACACCTGGGATATTCCTCCTGCAGCCATATTGCTGCTTGGCGATTACGGACAACCCACGGCCAATATCAACTCCATTACCTCTCCCATTTACGACAACTACTGTGTTTCCGACAATATTCTGGCCGACGTTTCAGGAAACCACATGCCTGACATTATTTTTGCACGTATCACTGCCCAGAACGCAACACAGCTGGAGTCGATGGTTGGAAGGTTCATGAAATACGAACGCACTCCTCCCACCAATCCATCCTTCTATGCCAAACCGATTACTGCCCTTGGATGGCAGACCGAGCGCTGGTTCCAGATCTGTTCCGAAACAGTCGGCGGATTCTGGAGAAATGTACTGGGAAAAGATCCTGTACGTATCAACGAAATTTATTCGGGCACTCCCGGAAACTCATGGTCATCGGCTCAGAATACAGCTACCGTTGTTAACGTATTCGGCCCCAACGGACTTGGCTACATCCCTGCTTCCCCTTCATCCATGGGCGGATGGAGCGGCGGAACCTCCACCATGGTTACCAACGCCATCAATTCGGGGTCATTCATGCTGATGCACCGTGACCATGGTATGGAAACCGGCTGGGGAGAACCTTCGTACGTGAATGCAAATATTAACAGCTTAACCAACACCGACCTCACCTTTGTACTTTCCATTAACTGCCTCACGGGCAAGTACAACTGGAGCGGCGAATGTTTTACCGAAAAATTCCACCGCCATACTTCCATGGGTCAGCCTGCTGGTGCACTTGGACTTACAGCGGCATCAGAAACCTCCTATTCGTTTGTGAACGACACGTATGTATGGGGTATGATGGACAATATGTGGCCCAATTTTATGCCTCAGTACGGAACTACCCCCGATTCAAGGGGTGTGCTTCCCGCATTTGGCAATGCTGCCGGAAAATACTTCCTCAGGCAGTCGAGCTGGCCTTACAATACCGGCAACAAAGAAGTTACCTACCACCTTTTCCATCACCATGGCGATGCGTTCCTCAGGGTTTGCACCGAGGTTCCCCAGATCATCAGCGCCACGTATGAGCCAACTATTTTTGAAAACGCAACCGATTTTACCATCACGGCATCTCCCAACTCTACCGTTTGCCTTACAACTGACGGCGTAATACTGGGAACAGGCGTTACCGGATTTGTTAATACCATAAACATAACCATTCCTCCGCAGACGGAAGGAACCCGGATAAAAGTAACCATTACACGCCCCAACTGCAACCGCTACGAGGGATGGGTTGATGTTGTGCCAGCCATAACATCTGCAATGGCCGGTGAAGATGCCATGATTTGTCAGGGCAGCAGCCATCAGCTCTCCGGATCAGCTATCAACTACACCTCGCTTCTCTGGGAAACCACAGGAACAGGCGAATTTAGCGATGCTACCATCCTTGACCCCATCTACACACCAAGCGAAGAGGACATTACCGCCGGTTCGGTTGTTCTGTCGCTCACCGCTTCAAACCCTGCAACCAACGACTCAACCGACTTCGTAACCTTATCGTTCCAGCTTGCACCTGCAGTATTTGCAGGCAATTCGGCCGACATCTGCGAAGGCGACAACTATTCGGCTTCTGAAGCAACTGCCGAAAACTATACAAGCCTGGAATGGAGTACTTCCGGTAACGGCAGCTTTAACGACGGCAGTGCCCTTAATCCGCGGTATACCCCCAGTATTGAAGACTTTGGTGCAGGAAGTGTAACACTTACTCTTACTGCAATGAACGACATTTGCGAGCCAGTGGTTTCTACCGTCGTTCTGACGTTCAGGCCGCTGCCTGAACCTGTAGTCTCCGGTGCTGCGGAAGCCTGTCAGATGACTGAAGTTCAATATATGGCCGGCGGAAGCGGCAACACATATCAATGGCAGGCCTTTGGCGGCACTATCGTAGAAGGGGATGACGCGGAAGTAGTTACCATCAGATGGGACGAAGCCGGAGAAGGATTTGTTCAGCTAACCGAAACAACAGCTTACGGCTGTTCCGAATCGCTTGACTATGCAGTAGTTGTAAATGCACAGCCCACGCCTGCCATCGACGGCAATGCGCTGGTATGTGCCAATTCCACCGAGCTTGCATATAACACTGCACTGGTTGAGGGCAACACATACAACTGGATTATCGAAGGCGGTGAAATCGTGTCGGGAGCAAACAGCAACGAACTGGTAGTAAACTGGTTCGGCAACGGCCAGGGAACTCTTACACTTGTGGAGACCAGTTCAGCCAACGGCTGCGAGGCAACAGCTACCTACGATGTACTTATAAATTCACCGGAGCCGGTTCTTCCGGCCGACACCACCATTTGCACCACGCATCAGCTAACCCTCAGCGGTGAAACCGGTTATGCAACGTATGCATGGTCGAACGGTGAAAACACCAGTGAAATACTGATTACCGGTGCTGCACAGGGATTGAATACCACCACATACACCCTTACGGTAACCGATGCCAACAACTGTACCGGAGAAGCTTCAATCAACGTAACCGTTGATGCATGTGCCGGAATCGTTGAAACCAACTCCTCTGCCCGCATCCGCATATTCCCCAACCCCAACAACGGTGAATTTACCCTTGAAATCGGAAATGCATCGCAGGGCAGGGCACGGATCAGCATCGTGAATGCAACCGGAGAAACCCTCTACACCAGCAGTATTTACATCAGCCAGTCCGATTACCGGCAGCAGCTCAATCTGAATGCCGGCAGCGGAGTGTATTTCCTTAAGGTTGAAACCCTTGACGGAACTGCAATGCAAAAGCTGGTCATCAAATAATACGCTCTGGAATACGATAATGAAAGCCCGCCTTCAAAAGCGGGCTTTTTTATTGCCCTTTTCGGGATTACATTTTCTGAAAATCCCGATTAACCACCGTTGGTAATTGCACTCCGGACCCGGGAAACAGGCACTTTTAAAAGGAGAGTGAATAAAAACTGTACAGAAACCGGATAAGGAAAAATGCGGAAAATGCTCCGTCTTATTCCGATAAACCTTAATTTTATCCGGGAAACCGAATACAGGTTAAACTATGGCAACACTGGAAAAGCCCAAAATACTCATTGTTGACGACCTTGAAGTAAATCTGATCCTGCTGGAAACCGTCCTTCGCAAGGAACCGACAGAGATCTTCAAAGCCACATCCGGCGAAATGGCACTGGGGATTGCAAAAATGCATGACTTTGCCCTCTTTATTCTGGATGTATCCATGCCCGGGATGAATGGTTTTGAGCTGGCCGAAAAGCTGCGTAACCTTGATAACAACCGGCTTACACCTATAATATTTATCACTGCAATACTCTACGACCAGCAGAGCGTATCCCGCGGATATCAGGCCGGAGCTGTGGATTACCTCACAAAACCGTATCAGAACGATATCCTGATCAGTAAGGTACGTATATTTCTGAGGATTCACCAGCAAAACAGGGAATTGCAGACTCAAAGCAAGGCATTGAACGAAAGCCTTGCACGTTACCGTAAGGCCGAACAAACAATCCTTTTCAAATACCAGGTTGAGCGGGCTACTGCTCTCGCATCGGCCAGGTTTTCAGGCAACTTCGACGCATCCAGCTCCATAGAATTTATGCTGAGAGACCTGATCAGACTCTGCAATGCACGGTCAGCAGGTTTTGTAATGTTTGACGACAAAAAACAGACGCTGGCGCTTGAAAACGGAGAAGGATCCGGAAAGCTGCAGGTTCCGGACGATGCTCAGATCAGCCGTATGCATGAGGCATTTCTTCAGTACAGCGAAGGCTGTAGAATACTGTTTAATACCTGTGGATTTGATGGCGATTGGTTTGAGCCGGGATCGGCACAGGAGTTTGCATCCGGCACAGAGCCCTGTGCAGCCATTGTTGTAAACACCGGTGAAAAACCTGCAGGAGCCCTTCTGCTTGAGGGGTGCAGAGAGTTGCTGGGCTGGGAAAAGCCCGATATCTGCGCTTTGGGCGTTTTTGGAACCATAACAGGTAATGCAATTGAACGGTCTATGACCCGTGCTGCCCTGCAAGCCAGTGAAGCAAAATACCGCAGCTATCTGGAAAACGCACCGGTAGGCATTCTGGTAGTGCATTCATCGGGAGTGATAGATGAAGTAAACCCTGCAGCACTCCGGATTTTCATTGCCGGTGAAGGATCCCTTCACGGGATGCCACTCGAACAGCTATTCAGCCACGATAACCTGGCTGGAAATTTCCCGGGGTATAACGGTATGCTGACAAGCGGGGGAGCAATTGCCGAGTTCTTTACGGGCACGGGAAAAGCCATCCGTATTGTGCGTGCCGAAAGCAGCCGGCTGCCCGATGGACGATTCCTGATATTCTGTACCGACATCACTACAGCCCGGGAAATGGAAAAACATCTCATCCATACCGAGCGTATGGTTGGAATAGGCGAAATGGCAACCGGAATCGCACACGAAATAAATCAGCCGCTGAATACCATATCCTTTGGCATCGACAACCTGATGCATGCCCTCGAAAACGGAAAAGCAGACGGCGAATACATCCGGGAAAAATCAAGGAAAATCTTTGAAGGCATACACCGGATGCGTACCATCATCGATCATGTACGAACATTCTCGAGGGCAAACGACGATTACATACATGCCAGGTTCAGCGTGAATGAATCAATTATCAACGCACTCTCCCTGGTAAGCGAACAGTTCAGCAACCACGGAATCACCATTAAGACCGTTCTCGCTCCCGATCCGGATGTCAGCGCCTTTGGAAATACCTACAAAATTGAACAGGTAATCCTCAACCTTCTCTCCAATGCTAAAGATGCAACCGGAGAAAAAAAGCAGTCGGTAAAAGGCGATTACATTCCGCAGATCGAGATATCTTCAGAAGTTAAGGATTCTCTGGCCAGAATTCATGTAAAAGACAATGGGAGCGGGATAGGACCTGAACACCTGGAGCATATAACGGCACCATTCTATACGACCAAGGAACCCGGGAAAGGAACGGGACTCGGACTGGCCATATCGTATGGCATCATGAAAGAGCATAATGGTACTATTACATTCAGCAGTGAGCCGGGACAATGGACCTGTGTTACGCTGGAGCTTCCGCTGGCCGGGAACCGTCAGACCGGGAAAAATGAAAAACACAAAAAATAATCCGCTATGGGAAAAATGAAACTCAGGGTACTCATTCTTGACGATGAAGCGGACTTTGCCGGTGAGTTAAAGGAATTCCTGCAGTTACGTGATTTTGAAGTATATACTGCCAATACACCCGGAGAGGGCTTTGAAAGCCTGAGGCGCCGCCCGTATGACCTGATGATCCTGGATGTCAGGCTCCCGGGCATGAGCGGTCTGGATATTCTGCAACAGGTGCGCAAGCTTTATCCTTCGATGGAAGTGATCATGATTTCGGGGCACGGCGACATGGATACGGTTATACAGGCCATGCGCGACGGAGCCATCGACTATCTGCGGAAGCCGTTCCGGCACATCGATATACAACTGGCAATAGAACGCACCGAAAAATACCTTCAGCTGTACCGGCAATACCGCGAAATGCAGGATCAGCATTCACTGATTTCGTCGGAACTTGAGCGAATGATTGATCGCACGTTTATCGGTGAAAGCCGGATAATACGTCAGGTTCTTGAACTTGCAAGTACGGCATCAAAATATCCGAATACCAATGTGCTGATAACCGGAGAAAGCGGCACCGGCAAGGAGATTATTGCCCGGGTGATACATTATGCAAGTGCACAGCACAAGCAGGCATTTGTTGCTGTCAACAGCAGTGCGGTGACCGACTCTCTGCTCGAAAGCGAATTCTTCGGGCATGTTAAGGGATCGTTTACCGGAGCTATAAACGATAAGAAGGGGTATTTTGAAATGGCAAACGGGGGGACGCTCTTTCTGGATGAGATCGCCGATATGCCATTTGCCCTGCAAGCCAAAATTTTACGCGCTATTGAAGAGAAAAAAATAAAACGTGTTGGCGGCAGTGAAGAAATCCAGGTTGATTTCCGCATTATTGCAGCTACCAACCACAACGTAGAAAACCTTATAGAATCCAGGCAATTCAGGCTCGATCTGTTTCACCGCCTGAATACCCTTACCATACATATACCACCACTTCGCGAACGACCCGAGGATATAGATCCCCTGCTGCGGTATTTTGTGAACCATTTTGCCGTTAAACTCAACAAGCCGGTCCCGCGGATCAATGCACAGCTGACTGAAACCCTTAAAGAATACAGCTTCCCGGGAAATGTAAGGGAACTTCGGAATATGGTGGAACGCGCCATGATTTTTTGCAATACCCAGACCTTAAGTCCGGTAGACTTTAAGCTGACAGGCTCTGCTCAGGTTCCGGGACAGAAAAACGTGGTACTGAATCTGGATGAGCAGGAACAGAATCTTATTTTGCTGGCATTGAATGAAACCGGGTACAATCAGGTTATGGCAGCGCGTATGCTTGGTATATCAAGAGATTCACTGATACGACGGATGAAGAAATTCAATATCCGCATCATGAAGGAACAAAACTGATTGCATCCTTCATTACTCCTGCAGAATAATATAATTTAATCCGCCCTCCCTTCCCGCTAAGGCAGCGGATCGGGTTGCCTTAAAATCCCGCCGGATCTGAAACTGCATTCAGCAGTCACCGCTCAAACTAATCAGCTCTTAAAACCGCAAAACAGCGCACAATTGTGCGCTTTTATGTGTGTTTTAAGGAGGTTGTTTTTCACATCCGTTTAAATTTCACTTTTAATTATTACACTTACTTGAATTAAATTAGATGTTATTACCTGTTTTTCATTTATTTATGAATTTTAAAATTTATTCTGTTTACACTATCAAAAACAATTTGAAATACCGGAACAGCCATTGCCTATGGGGCGGGCAATCACAGCCCAAAACCAATGGCCGCTATGAAAAGAGCCTTTCTCTTTCTGAATATAATTCTTCTTCAATTTACAATACGTGTATCCGCACAGGAATGGATATCAGTGGAATCTGACATTCCAGCCACAGCCCGCACAGAGGTAACTTCTGCATCGCAGGGTGTTACGGAAGTCCGGCTTAGTCTGGGAGGATTCTTCAGGCAGGGCATTCTTACTGAAGAGGGATTTTCAGGTCATATTCTTCTACCGGAAGGAGTTAAAGAAATGGAAGCCGGCAAGCCTTCGCTTCAGCATCTTACAGTCAGTCTTCAGATCCCCGGAACAGGCAATCCGGTAATTACACTTACGGGCAGCGAATACACCGATTACGAAAATTACTTTATAGAGCCCGCCTCCGGCGATCCCGGAGAAACGCACCGCCGCCGCCTGACGCGGAATGTGCGAAAAGCCATTTACAGTAATAATGAATTTTATCCGGGCGCACTGGCTTCCGCCGGAACACCTTATATTGTAACCGGAACACGCGGACTTGCCGTACAGGTGTATCCGCTGCAGTACAACCCGATAACCCGTACCCTGAGGATTTATCATTCCATTGTTTTCACTGTTGCAACAACAGAAGAAAAAGGAGCCAATGAAATTACCGGACAACAGCCCGGTTCACAGCAGGGAAGCGGAATAAGCGCACTGCTGTCATCGCATTTCCTCAATTACAGCAACAACAGCCGCTACACTCCCGTTGATGAGGGCGGCGGGATGCTAATCATCAGCCCTCCCTCATTTTTCGAAACGCTTCGTCCCTTTACGGAATGGAAGGCACAAACCGGAATACGCTGCACCCTTGCCGATGCAACGTCATTTCGTACAGCGGAGGAACTGAAAAACTTCATCGCTGAATTTTACAAAAACAACAACCTTACGTATCTGCTGCTGGCCGGTGATGCAGACATTATTCCGGCTATGCAGGCAGAGAAGGGAGCCAGCGACAACATGTACGCTTACCTCGAAGGCGACGATCACTATCCCGAGATTCTTGTCGGACGTTTCCCTGCCGAAACGGAAGCGCAGCTGAAAATTATGATTGAACGCAGCATTGCGTATGAGAAGACGGGACAGGGAGCTGAATCCTACGGTCGTTTTTTGGGTATTGCCAGCGAACAGGGCCCGGGCGACGACGGAGAGTACGATTATCAGCATTTACGCAATATCGGTTCACTGCTGACAGAAAGCGGGTATTCCGCATTTACCGAGCTGTACGACGGAAGTCATGGACAGTCCGACGCTCCCGGTAATCCGGCTCCGGCTGATGTTACAACGGCTGTTGCAGCAGGTGCAGGTACAATCATGTACATCGGACACGGATCCTCTTCCCGTTTTACCACGAGTGGATTTGCCGTGCAGCATGCAAAAGCTCTTTCAAACACCATTACACATCCTGTAATCTGGTCGGCCGGATGCAGTACGGGCGATTTCGTTACCACCACCAGTCTGGCCGAGGCATGGCTCAGGGCTGAAAGCAACGGAAAGCCCAGCGGAGCCGTAGCCGCAATGATGTCGACCAGTGCTCAGAGCTGGTATCCTCCCATGGAGGCACAGGATGAAATAGGATATATTCTTGCAGGCCGCAGGGGACAGGTTACCACCCGCACATTCGGCGGAGTATCCATGAGCGGATGCATGAAAATGAACGATAAATATGGCCCGGGGGGCTATCGTGTTACCGATACCTGGGCAATTTTTGGTGATCCCTCCCTGCTGATCCGTACGGCAGCACCGGAGGACATTCGCGCTCATCATCAACCGGTAATCGGTCGTGATGCGCGGGAGTTTGTGGTAAAATTGCCTGCTAATTCTGACGCTCTGGCCTGCATCACGCATTCGGGAAGTCTGCTTGGTGCAGCCAGAGCCGAAGAAGGACTGGCGGTTATCCCGCTGTCTGATCTTCCGGCGGCAGAATCACTCACACTTACCATTACTTCCTTCAACCATAAAGCGTACGTCGCCGAAATCACTCTTACACCACTGCCAGCCATTGCTGTAAACCCCTTTCCCCTGAACCACTCAGGAAAAGTTGAACCCGGCACTGCACTTCAGTGGGAGACTACAGGAGGCACTACCCCTGAATTCTTCGAAGTACTGATTGAAGAAGGCCCGGTTACGGAATGGAAATCGTCGGGTCTGATAAGCTTCAGCACAGGCCTGACCCTGTCAGCTCCATTGGAATACAATAAAACCTATTCCTGGAAGGTTCGCTCCTATAATCAATCGGGAATGGCTGAAAGCGAAACCTTTACATTTACAACCATAACTCCGCCGGACGAAGACTTCGAAAGCCAGGGATTCCCCAGGAGCAACTGGGACAATACGAGCAACAGCGCCTGGTTTATCGACGGAAATAACGCTTTTGAAGGACAATACTCTCTGCGGTCGGGACAAATCCGCGACGGAGAGCAGAGCCGCCTGGCATATTCCTGTACAACCACCACCTGCGATATGCTGGGATTCTCCTTCAGGATATCATCCGAGCAATCGGCCGACAGGCTGAAACTGTATATTGACGGTATACTGACCGGCGAATGGAGCGGAACTGCAGGCTGGACCAGTGTAACTTTCCCCATTGAGGCCGGGGATCATACAATTGAATGGATTTACGAAAAAAACGACAGCCTCTCACTTGGCGAAGATGCTGCATGGATCGACAATATTTACCTTCCTGAAAACAATGAGCCTGTTGTTACGGTTTCCGACATTACGGCATGCCCGGTAAGCAGCATCAATCTCAGCGCGTTTATCCGTAACCACCGCCGTATTGAGTGGAGCAGCAACGGATCGGGAAGTTTCCTCGACAGCAGTGCCCCGGCAACCGTATACCTCCCCACAGCCGATGAGCTGGCTGCCGGCAGTGCATCCCTGCTGCTGAAGGTCTATAGCAACGACTTCTGCAATCCGGTGATGCGGGATGTCACCATCCATTTCGATGCACTTCCGGAAATCCCGGCAGTCAGAGATACCATTTTGTATCACGGAGAGCAGCTGGTGATCGAACTTCCCGGCAACGGAACAGGACAATATTCGCTTTCTCCTATGAATCAGACGGGAACAACGTTTGTTATAAAAGCCGCTGACCTTAAACCGGGAGAGAATCTCTTTACGCTGAGTGCCGAAAACGGGAGCGGCTGCAGCAGTTCCGTTTCTTTCAGGGTTATGCTGGCTTCCGGAGAACGCAGTGAAAATCTGAAGCAGCTTCAGGTATATCCTAATCCTGCTGTGGATATGATATCCTTCAATCTCGATCAGAACATCGGATCACGCTTAAAAATACAGATTTATAATGTATCGGGTCAGCTGATGATGGAGAGCGAAACCACGGCCTCGTTCAAAAATGAGATTCCCGTTGGAAGCCTGATGAGCGGAGTTTACCTTATAAGGGTAGAGGACGGCCAGGGAATAACCAACGGCAAATTTATAAAGACTATTTAGTTTGGGTTCAGCACACTAATCTGCCGGATTCTTAGGGGTAATGCCTGGCCCGCTGTAATGGCGGGCCATTTTTAAATATCCCCGGCCCGTAAGCAATATTTTTGACAAAACTCCGACATGAAAATTAGGATGAATTAAATATGAGTCTGCTTATTTATTATTTTCACGCTTCATTTTCCATTGACCCATGAAGAAAGCCGCCCTCACCATCCTCACCGCAGTTGTTATCATACTGTTTGCATCCCCTGTCACTGCCCAGCAAAAGGGGCTCCCTCCGAATCTCAATCCCGAGCTTCCGCTGATGAGCAGTTACGATTCGCTTATGCTGTCGCAACTGCCTGAGCTTGAAATGTCTTCGGCCATTACAAAACGGCTGATACCTTCTGTTGTTGACAATTCACAGCTGCCCTGGTTCCGGCCGCTGATAGCACAGGTTGGTCTCGAGTGCGGACAGGCCAGCAGCATCGGATTAATGTTTACCTACGAGATTGATTTCATGAGGCAGGCTCCGGCAAATCTCCCTCAGAATCAGTTTGCCACGCATTTTGCATACAATTTTGTAAATGGAGGTGCCGATGCCGGCGTAAATTATTACGAAACATTCGAGATTCTGAAAAGGGCCGGCACTCCAAGTGTCTGGGATTACGGTGGAATGTCGCTCGGCGGGCCATCGCGCTGGATGAGCGGGTATACAGAGTATTACAATGCGATGCATAACCGGGTTACGGAGATATACACCATTAAAGTGAACACTCCGGAGGGGCTGCAGACATTGAAGAACTGGATTTTCGATCACGGCAACGGGTCACAGGCGGGAGGACTTGCCTGTTTTTACGCTCAGTTTTCAAATCCTCCGCAAACGTTTCCACAGGGAACTCCGGAGGCCGGCAAACATGTCATCACTTCATGGGGCAGCTCGGCCAACCATTCAATGACCATATGCGGATTCAACGATTCCATACGCTGGGATTACAACGGCGACGGTATGTATACCAACGATACCGACATCAACGGCGACGGAGTGGTTGACATGCGCGACTGGGAAATCGGCGGTTTCAAGATGGCCAATACGTATGGTTCCATCAGCGGCTGGGGAGATCAGGGATTTTCGTATATGATGTATAAATCGGTCGCTGATCTGTTTCAGCAGGGCGGCATCTGGAACAATGCGGTTGTGGTGATTGACGTCAGGGACAACCATTTGCCCCAGCTGACGGCAAAGGTAAATATGTCGCACACCTGCCGGAGTCTGTTGAAGGTAACAGCAGGGGTATCTGCTGATCCGCAGGCTTCGGAGCCTGATCATATCCTGCAGTTCCCTATTTTTGATTTCCAGGGCGGCTGTCACCCGATGCAGGGCAACACCTATCCCGAAAATCTGGAATTCGGGCTTGACCTCAATCCTCTGCTAACTTTTGTAGAACCGGGTGCCGAAGCCAGATATTTTCTGATGATTGAAGAAAATGATCCTTTACAGACAGCCAGCGGGATGCTTACCAGCTTTGCCCTTGTTGATTATACAAGCGGAACCACCCAGATTGATTGTCCTGTATCGGGGATTCCCCTGACGGGCAACGGAATCACCAAGCTCAGCATTAACGCAGCCATTAACTACGACGCCGTAGCCATCCTTACCGATACCCTTCCTCCTCTGCAACTTTACGCCAGTTACAACGTGCAGCTGCAGGCAGAAGGAGGCACACCCCCTTACCGCTGGCATATTGCCGAAGATTACCTCCGGCACGATTCCACGGCAACCATGCCGCAAATCAACCAGCAGAAACTGGTGCTGTCGAACAACAGCAACGGTTCGGCAGCCGTAAGCCTCCCGTTTATATTCCCATACTTTGGCAAGGATTATAACAAAGTATATGCAACTTCCGACGGGTATCTGATTTTCGAGAATACGCTCCTGCCCTGGCCTTTTTACATCGAAGGGCGAACGTACTTCCTGCAGAAGCCGATGATAGCACCCTGTATGTCGAATCCTTTCCTGATCGACAATGGTCAGGGCGACGGGGTCTGGTATGAAGATGCCGGCGACTATGTAACCTTTCGCTGGAAACTATCGATCTCGCAGGTTACCGGTGGAACGGTTAATGCAACGGCACGGCTTTATCCGGACGGCACCATTGAATTTACTTACGGGGATTTTGTTTCTCCTGCCTACATCAAACGCTGGGCGGGCATATCGGCAGGCGATGGCGAAAACTATACCCTGCTGGATTACAATCCGGACTTTACACCCGGCACGAATCAGTTTATCCGTTTTTCGCCTGTGCGGCTGCACAAAGGCATACAGCTGAACAGCAGCGGAATATTGTCGGGCACTGCTTCCGTGCTTTTCGACAATCAGCCGGTTAAGATATGTGCAACCGACAAGAACAACATAAGGGCATACCGCACCCTGCACCTTAAAACCGAAGGCCTGCAAATGGAATATACCGTAACGGCCGGAACGGATTCTATTATTGAATTTGGAGAAACCTGTACGATGAGTCTCTCCGTTACCAATCACAACCCCTCTGAAACAGGACCCGTAACCCTGAGCTTAACCACCCTTGATCCCCGTTACACCATCACCTCTGCCATCGCCTACACGCCAGTAATACAACCCGGTGAAACCGTATATATTGACGACGCATTTACCTTTAATGCCAGCGTAAACATACAGAATGAACACCTTTCAACCTTTATCATTGCAGCTCAGGCCGCCGGCGGCAATTGGTCGAGACAGGCAAAGCTTATGGCTTACAGACCTGTCATCAGCATCAGCGGGCTTGAGGTTTACGATGGCAACAACGGCATACTTGAGCCTGGAGAAAATGCGCTTCTGCGCCTGAGTCTGACCAATGCCGGAGGTGCGAAACTCCGTAATGCCCTTGCCACACTCAGCACCTGGGATCCGTACCTGCAGATAAGCGGAACGGCTCAAACCCATGACACTCTTGTGCCGGATGAAACCTGGCTTACAACCTATATGGTGGCTTTAAGTCATGAAACACCCCTCAACCATATGATTCAGGTAAACCTGAATGTTACCGGCGACAACCAGTTCAACTATCTGAAGACCATACCGCTGTTGACCGGTATTATTGTCGAAGATTTTGAAAGGGGCAATTTTAGTTCGTATGAGTGGCAAACCGGAGGCAATGCCGCTTGGGTAATTATGGACGGCCATTCCTGGGAAGGCAATCATAGTGCCAGATCGGGGGTAATAACCGACAACCAGACTTCGAACCTCTGGATAGACTGGGATGTAGCTTTTGCCGACAGCATAAGCTTCTGGTTTAAGGTAAGTTCAGAAGCAAATTACGATTATCTGCGTTTCCTGAGCAACGGAGTTGAACTGGGCAAATGGGCCGGACAGGTTGACTGGAGGAAGGCGGGCTTTCTGCTGCCTGCAGGGCCTACCACTCTCTCGTGGAGGTATACAAAAGATTACAGCGTATCAAACGGGGATGACTGTGCGTACCTTGATTACATAATTTTCCCTGCATACGCCATTGCTACTGCCAATTCCGGACAGTTTGACCTGTTCGGCAATTTTACTGTATACCCCAATCCTTCTGCCGGGGAGATTAACCTGAGCTGGACCCTTAAGCGTCCTTCAGCCGTTCAGATACTCATTACCGATGAGATGGGCCGTATACTATATATGCACGACATACCCGGAATCCTTCCGGCAGGCTCGCACTACTTCAGACCTGCCGGAATGGAAGGCAGCAGGGGCACATGGATGGTTATGCTCCGCTCAGCGGAAGGGACGCTGGTGAAAAAGCTGATCCGGACCGGAAACAGATAAGCCTGCTGCGAATCGACAGCCCGATGCAGGATGCCGGCAGCATCCCGGTGAAACCATAGCACCTGGCAGTAAATAAATTGTTTAAATTTGCCTCTGCAAGGCGACATCAATCTCTTATGCCGGTTTATTATCCGGCCGGAATATGCACCCTGACTGAAAATCATCCTCGCATGGGAAAAAATCCTGAAAATCATGACCGGTATGTGAAGCGGATCGTATTTTTCGTTCTGATGGCACTAATGGTCATGCCTGCCATTCAGGCACGCTTCAGTCTGCTGCCCGAGGAACCGCTGAACGGTGCTTTCCAGGATGCAGGCAAGCCCTCATTTCAGGAGTTTACCCGCAGAAGCTGGCTTGACGGCAGTTTTCAGGAAGAGTTCAACAACCGTCTGGAACATCATATCGGTTTTCGCAATCCGCTGGTAAGAATAAATAACCAGCTTGATTTCAGCATATTCAACGAGTCGAATGCTGAAGGTGTTATTATAGGTGAAGATCTGGAACTGTTTGAAGAGGACTACCTGAAAGAGGCAACGGGTATTTACTATGCAGGGGACAGCATCTGGATCAGGAAAGCCGAGCAGCTGAAAGCCGTTCAGGACACCCTGAAATCTATGGGCAAACATCTGGCAGTAATATTCGAGCCAGGTAAAGCAGAATTCTATCCTGAAAAATGGCCGCGAAAATACCGCAAACCAGCACACGGCATCAGCAATTACGAAACGATGCTCCGGCAGTTTCAGCAGAAAGGGGTGAATATCCTTGATCTGAATGCCTATTTCCGTTTGATACGCAGCAATGCTTCGTATCCCCTGTTTCCGCAATGCGGAACACACTGGAGTTATTACGGGGCAGCACTGGCTGCCGACACCACCATGGCTTATCTGAGCAGACTCACGGGCAAAGCCTTCCCAAAACCGGTAATTACCCGCCTGAGACCCGGTGACACCATTCGTCACCCCGATTACGACATAGGCCTGGCCATGAATCTGGTTTTCCCTGTCCGCCAGCCGGCAACAGCCTCGTTCGACCTGGAATTTGAGCATCAGGCACCTTCGGGTACCGATGTTCTTATTGTTGGCGACAGTTTCTATTTTAACTGGCTGAACGATAATATTCCGGCTCGCACCTTCGGCAGTTGCGATTTCT
>DJVU01000038.1 GCA_002441345.1 Bacteroidales bacterium UBA6248 | reverse complement strand
TCTGGCCAACTGAGCTACATCGGCATGATGTCAATGAAAAGACAAGATCCAGCTTGTGCCCGTTTAATCCCTTACCTGTATGCCAGCAGAGGGGTTAACCCTGCATGCTGCGAATACTCCGGCTTTCGATGAACGAAACTGTGCTTTAAAAAAAAGCAGTCCTTCTTTTCAAAAAGGACTGCAAAAATAGGAACTATTTTGACACGAACAAATACTTTGTGATTTTTTTTTGTGTCAACCCTGAATTTTATTTCCGGAACTTTCCCTTGTGCTTGTCAAGTTGCTTCCTGAGTGCATCTACAGCGGTATCTGTAGCCTCTTCAAAAGTCTTACTCTGCTTCTTGGCGAAGAGGTCATTCCCTTTAATTAACAGTCTGATTTCTGCTGTTTTATTTTCAGCGGATTCAACATTTTCTACCTTGAGGGTTACCTCGCTTCCCAATATTCCATCGTAAACCGTGGAAAGTTTTTCAACTTTATCGCTGATGAAATCCTCCAGTTTTCTGTCGGCTCTGAATTTAACCGCATTGATGCTAACCTTCATGATAACCTCCTTTTTTGTTAAGCCCTTGGGTGGGCAAGTTTATATATAGTTTTTAATTTCTCCACACTTATGTGTGTATATACCTGAGTCGCTGCCAGACTTGAATGCCCGAGCAATTCTTTTATTGCATTCAGATCCGCACCTTCGTTGAGCAGATGTGTGGCAAACGTATGCCTCAGAACGTGCGGACTTCTGCGGCCTTTTACACCGGCTTCTGCCAGGCAACGTTCAACAAGCCTGTAGATAAACACAGGATATGCCTTGCGTCCCGAATCTGTAACGATGAGTTCACCAACACCGGCCTCTGCAACGATAACCCTGTGTTCAATATACTCATCAATCAGATCCATCAGTAACTTACTAACCGGAATGATGCGCTGTTTGTTTCGCTTACCCGTAACTTTTATTGTAAGATTATACCTGTCGAGATCTGCTAACTTCAGGTTGATCAGCTCGGAAAGTCTGATTCCTGTTGAATAGAGTATCTCTATTACCAGCAAATCGCGCCTTTCAGAAAAACTGGTTTTTTCCTCTCCCCTCCCGATCAGGCCCTCCATCTCACGTTTCGATACAAAGACCGGCAAACGGGAGGGTGTACCAAGCGATACCGCTTTATGCAGCGGATTCACCCGGATGAGGTTTTCCCTTAAAAGATAACGAAAATAAACCTGAAGAGAGGAAAGTTTGCGGTTAATGCTGCGGGGAGATAAGCCGGCATCAACCAAATAGGCCATCCATGAACGAACAACCGCATAGGTCACTTCTTCATCCGATTGCAAACCGTACGTATCATTGCAATATGTCT
This sequence comes from Bacteroidales bacterium UBA6248, assembly GCA_002441345.1. Classification (GTDB taxonomy): domain Bacteria; phylum Bacteroidota; class Bacteroidia; order Bacteroidales; family Lentimicrobiaceae; genus Lentimicrobium. Next base: position 6,517 of record DJVU01000038.1, on the reverse strand, counting down.
CAAACTGATGCAGGTCAGTTCTGTATGCATTCAGCGTATGCAGTGAGTAGCGCTTGGCGAGTTTCAGGTAGTCGAAGAAAGTTTCCCTTATCATGAAATAAAAAAAGAAGAAAACAATGTTTCCTTATTAAGTAACGCCTAAGTTAGGGCATTATTACAGGAAAACAAAATTTTCTTCCTTAAATCGCACTTAAAATGAAGCGACGATTACTGATCCTGGGCCTGCTGCAACTGCTGCACATAAATGGCATGCAGACGCTGCTCACGATTCTTCACGGACGGCTTGGTAAACTTCTGCCTTTCACGCAGCTCCTTTACCACTCCGGTTTTTTCAAACTTGCGTTTCAGTTTCTTTAAGGCCCTGTCAATGTTCTCGCCTTCTTTTACGGGTACGATAATCATGCGAATACGCTCTCTTTCTGTTAAGGTTAAAAATAAAACAGTTTTTAAGGGGTGCAAAGGTAGAACGAATTTTCGAATTATCAAAAAGATAACACATTAAATTTTTTACCGGCACCCTGTTAATGATCTGCAACTTAATTTATCTTTTCACTGCAACGGCTGCTGCACCAGCCGGATTCAAAGGTTATCGTTCAGATAATTCTCAATAAGTGTAAACAAATGCATGCGTGTATTACCACCGTAGATGCCGTGATTCCGGTTGGTGTAGAGCATCATATCAAACTGTTTTCCTTCCTGAACCAGACGTTCGGCAAATTCAAGGGTATTTTGCACATGCACGTTATCATCTGCTGTACCATGAATAAGTAAGAGCTTACCCTGAAGATCCCCGGCAAAAAACAGGGGAGAGTTCTGGTCGTAGCCTTCTGCATTTTCCTGAGGTCTGCGCATGAAACGCTCTGTATAAATATTATCGTAATAACGCCAGTTGGTAACGGGAGCCACTGCTATACCCACTTTGAAAGCACCCTGTCCTTTTACCATGCACGATGATGAGATAAATCCCCCGTAACTCCACCCCCAGATGGCAATCCTGGCCGGGTCGACATAAGAAAGGGAGGCCGCATACCTTGCAGCTTCTATCTGGTCGGCCGTTTCATATTTGCCCAGCTGCAGGTACGTAACTTTGCGGAAAGCCTCTCCCCTGGCTCCGGTACCCCTGGGGTCAACACTCATAACAATATATCCCTTATTAGCCAGATACTCATCGAATCCAACTGACCAGCGATCGAGCACCTCCTGTGAGTTGGGCCCGCTGTACTGGTTCATCACAACCGGATAGCGCTTTTCAGGACTGAAACCATTGGGATAAATCACCCATCCGTTAAGTACTGTGCCCTCTGAGGTAGTAAAAGTGAAAAACTCTTTTTTGGGTGGATTATACTCTTTAATACGGGCTGCCAGTGCCGCATTGTCTTCCAGTACGCGAATCTGCCTGCCCGATGCTTCGTGCAGAGTGTACACCGGCGGCGTTGTCACGGAGGAGCTGGTATTGATAAAATACCGGTATGTGCTGCTGAAACCGGCTGAATTGGTTCCGGCGCTGCGGGAAACTGCACGGACTTTCTTCCCGTCAAGGCTGACCGAATACACTTCCCGCGCAAGCGGCGACTTAGCAGCAGCCTGATAATAAAATTGTTTTCCGGCAGGGTCGTAGCCATAAAATGCCGTTACATCAAAGGCTCCGCTGGTAAGCTGACGTATTCCGCTGCCGTCGGCGGAACACAGATACAGATGAGTGTAGCCGTCTCTTTCGCTGGTTATGGTAAAATANNTCTTCGAGATATATTACCTGGCTGGTACCGCTTCGGGCATCGGCCTTCAGAATTTCAAGCTTGTTCTGCAAGCGGTTAAGCCTCAGAAAAGCCAGTTCATCCGGATCCTGCATAAAGCGGATTCGCGGAATGTACTGATCCTGTTCGGGGCCGGTACCAACCCGGAGGGTATTGCCCGATTCAAGGTTGTAGATATGCAGACTTACCTTTGAGTTGTCTTCTCCGGCTTTCGGATACTTGAACTGTGAATTGGCAGGATAAAGCGCGTTTTCATCTATGGCCGGTTTCTGCCCCTGAAACATGGTCATGTTGAACATCCTGACTTTCCGTTCATCAAACTTCAGGTAGGCAAGCTTACGGCTGTCAGACGACCAGTCGAATGCTTTGTTGAATTCAAATTCCTCTTCATAAACCCAGTCGGGTGCACCGTTAATGATTTCATTGAACCTGCCGTCGGTTGTTATTTGCCGCTCTTCTCCGGAAGTCAGATATGTTATAAAAACATTGTTATCCCTTACAAATGCGACTTTTGTACCATCGGGCGAAAACGTTGCCAGCTGCTGCTTACCTTTGTCCGACAAGGGGGTGAATTCTGCCTTGCGGATGTCATAAACATAATAATCGGCCTTAAAGGAGCGGCGGTAAAGTGGCTCGTAATTGCTCTGAATAAGAACGGATCCTTCATCGGCACTGAATTCATAGTCCACAATCATTTTTACCGGACAGTCGGCATGTGCACGCAAATCCAGGATTGCATCCAGGCTGTCGCCGGTTTTATAACTGAATTTCAGGATGGAAGATGCCTGATTCCCAATGGTTGTATAATGAATCCCGTCGTTCATCGAACGGATGCCGTGAACGGAGGATGATGCGAATATCCGGTTCTTTAATAAGTCATCAAGAGTAAATGGTTTGTACGAATCCTGTGCAAAAACAGCGGATGGCAACTGAAGAAGTGCCAGGATAAGAACCAATGGAAAGATCAGCTTTTTCATAAATCTTTGAAAAATTAATAAATACAGAAACAATTCTGAAAAAAACGGAGGATTTTGGTTGCCAAAGATAGTGAGCTCCAATCAGCCGGCCATACAAAAGCCGTAAAAAAGCGCAGAGTAAAAAAATAAATGACCTTTGACCGTAAAAGCGGAAAATTATTATTTTTGCACTTCCCCCGGGATGTTAGCTCAGTTGGTTCAGAGCATCGCCTTGACAGGGCGGGGNNTGGTTCGAGTCCAGTACATCCCACATAAAAGTCCTGATTCTCAGGGCTTTTTTTATTTCTTCGATCATGATTATAAAAAACAAAGAGGTTATTCCGGCGAGAATAACCTCATTTGTTTTTGATTCCGCATCACTGGAAATCACCCTTCTCAAGTCTCTGCCCTTATGAGCGGAACCGGTTTTAATTCTGGCATTGAATTACCGGGTTCATTTGTTTTTGGATTTTTCAATCCTTTCCCAAATGTTTCTCGGGAGGGTCAGGCTAATTGTGGTTAATATTGGTTAAAAACTTCTTTTTTTGATTCCTGAACATTGAATATCCTTTGTTTACGGTGGTATTCGCCAATTAATGAATTGCTGATCCAAACGGAATTTCATTTAAAAAGCACCTGCAAATTCAGAAATTTCAGTGCAAAAGAAATCAATTAACCAAATCCGTAAAAACTCTGTACGTATTTAACTTACTTCATTTTCAAAAGTCTGCGTACCTTAGCATCAATCCTTTAAATAAAGGGGATCGGGTTTGAATGTAAAAATATGACGATAACAATTCCCGTCAAAGCGTATAATCTTATATTTTTACTACGTTTTTTTACGCATGTAGGAGTTGCATATGAATAAAATTTCCATTAATTTTGACAGAACGAATTTTCTTAAAATTTGAAATCACTGGTGTTAAGTTTTTAAACACACTGCAAACGCGGTCAAAATCAAACAAGCCCACAGATGTCAGCACTAAAGAGGATCGTGATTGTAGATGATGACGTAGTTGTCAGAACGGGTCTTCGGGGCATTCTGGGATATACACGCTTGTTTGAGATTGTTGCGGAAGCTTCAAATGGAGAGGAGTTTTTAGGGCTTCTTGAGCGCACTGCGCCTGAGTTTGTGATTCTGGATCTTATGATGCCCGGGATGCCTGGTTGTGAAGTAGCCCGAAGGGCGATTGAGCTTCAGACATCAATTAAAGTAATCATATTCAGTGCACTGGTTGAACGGGAAGAGCTTTCGCGTTTGCTGGATATGGGTGTTTTTGGTTATATATTGAAAACCGAAGGTTTTCAGCAGATCATCAGAGCCATGACGGATGCAGCCAGCTATACACCGTATTTCTCTCCTGAACTCGTAGGTATGGTTATCCGGCACAATATGCCGGGAAAACACCTGATAGAGTTTTCACAGAGGGAAATGGAAATCCTGAAGCTTATGTGCAACGGTTTCAGTCTGCACGAAATTGCTGAACGGCTGTTTATCAGCAACCGGACAGTTGAAAAACACCGCTCGAATATGCTTACCAAGGCATCCCAGAAATCCACCCTTGGTCTTGTGCTTTATGCTTTGAAAAATGAACTGGTATCCATTGAAGATATTGGTTACCGAAGCACTTCCGAATACGTTCACCCAATTACAAAGGAACAGCTTAATCTCTTCAACAACACATAATAAACCCAAAGGAATTACCATAATATGGATAAACCTTACCGGATTTACATAAGTGATCCACATGTGATTTTTCGTGAAGGCATACGAAAAATCCTGTCCCGGCATCCCGAATTTGAGATCAGCGGTGAGGAACAGAATTGTGATTCGTTTAAGGATTGCATACACCAGCAGGGTGCCGATCTGCTCTTGATTTTTGCTGTACCGCTGAAAGCGGCCATTGATTCGGCGGTTTCGTTAAAAGAAGAATTTCCGGGATTAAAGTCGGCTCTGCTGACTACCAATTCAAAACATCCCGATCTGTTGATGGCATATGAAAAAGGGATGGACGGGATCATTCATAAAGGAGTAAATGAGAGTGAATTTATCCTGGCATTAAACAAAATACAGTCAGGAGAAATCTATCTCTCTCCGGAGATAATCCCTTACCTGAGCCGGAGGAATCAACAAATCAGCGAAAGCGAAAATGTCAGGGAAGAGCCTGAATGGACTGAGAAAGAAAAAATTATTATCCGTTATATTGGAATGGGGCTGACAAATGCCGATATAGCGCGTCGCATGAACTTAAAAATCAGAACTATTGAAGGCCATAAGTCGAGAATGCTAGAAAAAGCCGGTGTACCTAATACCGTCAATCTGATTTTATATACACTAAGGCATGAACTTATCAGTCTGAATGAGCTCTAAGAATCCGTTGGAAAGTACAAACATAATACAGCTGTAACCCACCCGGGTGCGGCGATATACCGGTAAATGAATCTATCTGAATTCGGGTGGGGCTGCGAGACTTTTCCGGTAATCCCATAACAGGACTAAGATCCACGATAAAATTGTAACTCCTAAAAACCACAGAGGCAAAATCTCCGCTTTCTGAGATCTGTAAAACGCTGTAGAGACATTTCCAATTANNAAGCCATTGAAAGACATAGAACGAGGTAACCTTTCTCCCGGCAAATACCAGAGACCGCAACAGGAAAAAGTTATACCAGTGCCGGGGTATAAATGAGGCCAGCACCGTTATTAACACAACAAATGAAAGTGCCCACAGGAAAAAACCTGCACCATGATGGTAATAGCCGGGCAGATAAGCGGATACCCTGAAGCCGAAGGGGAATGCAAAGATGACTACAAGAGCGGAGACAACAGCTATACAGCAGCGGTTTCTTTTACCGGACAGATCGAACGCATGCATATTCAGCAAATGATATCCGGCTATACCGGCAAAGGGATACGCCAGCCAGGGAAAAAGCGGGAAATAGGACCACCATTGTTTGCCGCAGCAAAATGCCGAAACATAGTTCAGTACTGACGATTCGCCGGAGTACGGAGGAATAACCGTTGAACCCCATGCTGCAAAAAGAGCCGCAGCAAGCCAGACAAAGGCATTCTCTTTAAACAAGGGTCGTACCAGTTCAGCCAGGAGTAAACTCAATCCGGCCAGATACAGAATATCCACACCGAACAGGTATGCCAGGGGATCGGCACGGACCGTCCCTAAGAGAATCTTCAGCAGTAAGTGCATATTCAGACCCGCATTCAACAAAAACCCCCAGACGAGAAGCTTAAATGCCCGGTAAATCCTGCCCTTTCGGGTTCCTCCGGCCCTGGCCGCAAAAAAACCCATCATAACCATAAATACCGGAGCTGCAGGAACACCGCCNNGTTGCCAGCAATTCAGTAATATGTACCTGAATCATAAGCACTACCGCAAGCCCTTTCAGCATGTCGGGTTCTTTAAACCGCATACTTTTCAGGTTAGCTTCTGATTCCGGCGACAATTTCATATGAAAAAACTAATTTACCCGTACTGTCTGTAAAATTAATCAATGATAACACCATCTTAATTATTTACCGGAAACAAACCTAAAATAAAACCCTGAAAGATCTGTGACATCCGGCAAATCTTGTAAAAATTAGCAATAATACTATGAAAAACAGTGAACGCCGCAAGGTAAATTTGTGCCCATTCAGGAGATACAATTTCAGGCAAACAAAACCACAATTAAAACACTTATGAAACGACTGTTAACAACCCTGCTTCTTTTTTCTCTGATTTCAGGTTATTTCACCTCATTTTCTCAGATAGTTTTCGAAAATTCCTACAACCATTCGGGAACGTATAC
>DJVU01000068.1:653-22444 GCA_002441345.1 Bacteroidales bacterium UBA6248 | reverse complement strand
GAATCCCGCCCGGATCGCAAAATGGAAACACAAATATCCGCAATTAGCTCAATAGCAGATATTTGTGTTTTTTGCTTTCAACACTTCCCTTCATCCTTCAGGCAATTTTGCAATAAGCAGACAAAGCGTCTTCCGGATTAAAAAGTGACAAAATGCATTTATCCGCCGTCGGTGAGCTGCTGCAATCAAGGGGACAGAACGTAAATTTTTCCACAGTAATCCACACAAGGGATCCTGAATCCGGCACCTTATTCGGGTTAAAAGAGTAAATCCGTAAAATTTCTCCGGCATTTTGCTTACGCTGATTGGTAAAATACGTAGGTTTGAAGGACGAAATCAGACTTTCCGAAAGGCATATGAATATTCTGCAGAACGTATTATATCAAATCCTCTTTGCGATTGTCCGCCTGCTTGCTTGTCTGCCTGTGCGTCTGCTTCGCCTGAAGGCACACTTCCTGGCATTTATTGCCGGACGCATCCTGCGTTACCGTTATTCGGTTGTTATACAGAACCTGAGCCGGGCATATCCTGAAAAGAACTATAAGGAAATAAAAGCCCTTGCCAGGGAGTTTTACCGGCATTTTTTCGAGATTTTCCTTGAAGTGATAAAGACTGCAGGCCTGAGACCTGAGGAGGCGGCAAAACGAATGGTGCCATCCAATCCGGAGCTTATTACCGGGTTGCACTCGAAAGGCATCAATACCATTGTTCTGGGCGGGCACCTGGGGAACTGGGAATTGCTTTCCGACATGCCTTTGCATTTCCATTTCAGCATTTACACGCTGTACAAGCCATTAAGCAGTCCCATAGCCGAAAAACTGATGTTGCGGATTCGGAGTCACTTTGGCCTGAAGCTTCTTCCCATGCAGAAAGCCGGCCGTTTCATTCTTGGCAAAAAAGACTTCCCCGCCGTTTATTTTTTTGTCGGCGATCAGTCGCCCACCCACAAAGACCCGGAATATTGCTTCAACTTCCTCCATCAGCCGAGTTTCTTTTTTAACGGAGCTGCCAGACTGGCCCTGGCTACCGGGTCGGCTGTACTTTATTATTCCATGCGAAGGGAGAAACCCGGTTATTATTCTGTTACCTACAAACCGATTGCCCTTCCGGAGGACAAGCTATCGGAACGGGAAATTCTGGAACGGTACGTAAAATATCTTGAGGAAGACATCCGGAAGGATCCTGCGCACTGGCTGTGGTCGCATCGTCGCTGGAAGAACCGGCCGGAGCCTGAACAGGCATCATCCTGAAACGTTCAGCATATCACCCGTCAGTTCCGTCCACATTATCCTGCTGCGCTCCACATAGCCGAGGCTTTTAAAAAGACATAGCGAAGGATAATTAGAGGGTTCCACGTGGGCAAATACGGGGCAGCTGCTGAGAGCAACCTTCTGCGTCATCGCCATCACCAGTCTCCGGGCAAAACCCCTGCCGCGGTATTCATCCAACACATGCAGCATTCCCACCGAGCCATCGTCGTGCGACATAATCCATGCAACCGGCGTTCCGTTGACACGGATGCAGAATCCTCCGCCGTAACCGAGCCGGGTGGTTAGATACGGCAGGTTAAGAAACTGCTGATATTTCGAAAACTGAAACACCAGTGGAAGGTGCTCCGGTAAAAGAGGTTCAATATCAGGATCGCAGAATCCGGAAAAAGTTTGGGTAGCAAAGAGCCGGTTGCAATACATAAACCACTTTACCCGGTATCGCTGCAGAATCCATTCCGAAAGTGGCTGTCCGGCTATTACTGCCAGCAAAGGTCCGGGATGCGTACGCATAAAACGCTGAAAGAATTCCGGTTCCGAATCGCTGCTGAAATGACACCAGGCATCATCCGAAATGTATCGCAACATCACTCCCTGCCCGTCGTAAACGACTTCGGGCAGCGGATATTCCCGGTGCATGCATAGCATTGAAACGTTGCGATCCAGATCAGCCTGAAGCCGCTTCAGGCAAGCACCACCGGGCATAGAACGGTTTTGGGTTTGTTAAAAAAAGCCATCCAATTTACGAAAAAACAAGCCGCTATCCCCTATCCCAGCCATTCTTTAAAACGGGTTACTTTATCGCGGCTGACAAATACCTCACGGTCGGCCAGCGGGTTGAGTTCCAGCTTCAGCCTGCTTTTGGGGTAGATGTGAATGTTCCGGATCGACGACAGTTTCACCAGAAACTGCCGGTTCACACGAAAGAAAATGTCCGGGTTCAGCTGATTTACCAGTTCTTCGAGACTGTAATCGACAGGATACTGATGATTGTCGCCGGTAACCATAAACGTAATGCCTTCTTCGGAATAAAACCAGGAAATTTCACTGAGCGGGAAGCTTTTTATTTTTTGTCCGATGGTCACCGAGAAGCGCTCTCTGTAAGCTGCTTCGCTGTTGCCGGAAAGCATGCGAAACAGAGTGCTCAGGTCGGCCGGAGGGGCTGGCCGGCTGAACTGTCTGAATTTATCCAGGCTCCTGGCGAGATCTTCCTGAACAATGGGTTTCAGCAGATAATCGATGCTTTTCAAACGGAAAGCCCGGATGGCGTACTCATCATAAGCCGTCGTAAAAATCACAGGGGCATCCACCCTCACTTTCTCAAAAATCGCAAAACTCAGGTCGTCTTCCAGATGAATATCAAGAAAGATCAGATCGGGCGAAGGGTGGTTGCGGAACCATTCTACCGAATCCTCCACCGATTCAAGCCGGGCGATCACCTCAATGCTGCCGTCGCAATCCTTTATCATTGTTTCGAGCCGTCGTGCTGCCAGCTCTTCGTCTTCAATGATCACTACTCTCATTGTTTCGTCCTTTTATTTCAAACTGTTATAATTTATTCCTGCAAAAGGGGGATTTTTACCACAAAGCGGTTATTCATGCGTTCCGCCGACATTTTCCGGCTGGTAAAGAAGGCATAACGGCTTTCAATGTTATTGAGTCCGACGCCCGTTGACTGCACATGGGCTTCCCTGACCTGAAGATTATTCGAAATCACCAGATAATCATCTTCCATACCGATAGTCACCTGCAGAGGTTGCTTGCGGCTGAATGCATTATGTTTTATGGCATTTTCGATGAGCAGCTGCAGCGCAAGCGGAACGATTTTCAGTTGCATGCTTTCGTCCGGTACATTAACTTCCACCTTCATTTTGCCCGCAAAGCGGATATCGAGAAGGAAGGTATATGCTTTCAGGAAGTCGAGTTCGGTTTGAAGGCTCACCAGATCGCGGTCTTTATTTTCCAGGATGTACCGGTAAACCGTTGAAAGTCCAAGGGTGAACTTCTCGGCCAGATCGGGCTCCACTTTGATAAGTGACGTAAGCACATTCAGGCTGTTAAAAAGAAAGTGCGGATTTACCTGACTCCGGAGGGTTTCAAACTGCGACTGAAGATTTTCTTTCTGCAGGCGGAGCAGTTCGTTTTTACGGGTCTCCAGCTCAAGGGAGTAGGATTGCACTTTAATTTTCGATTCCGAATAGTTCTTTTCGAGGTTTGTCACATATTTCTCCAGTTCTGCTTCCAGCTTTTTCTGTTCGGTGACATCCTGCACCAGGGAAGCCAGTCCGGTTACCTTGCCGTTTTCATCTTTCAGCGGGGTGTTGTACCAGTTGCAGTAAATGGTTTGCCCGCTTTTTTTGATGTTTTCGTTGGAACTGCGGTGGCCGCCTGTTTGCCCGAGTATTTGTTCAAGCAGTTGTCCTATGGATGCCTGAATGGAATCCGGAACAATGGTATCGAAGGCGTGACTTCCCAGCACTTCTTCCTTTGCATATCCGAAAATCTTCTCTGCTGCAGGATTCCAGTCGGTTACCTCCAGATTTTCGTTCCACTCAATATAAGCCAGCGGGGTTTCCCTGAAGTGCAGGGTAAGCCTTTCGTTTACTTTCCGAAGCTGCTCTTCTGCCTGTTTTCGTTCGGAGATATCGCGGATATAGGTTTGCGTAGCGATCCGTCCGTTGTAGGTAATGATGCTGTTGTTGAACTCAACGGGAGCTGCAGATCCGTCCTTTCGCACCAGCAGCGATTCGTATATTGCCGGGGGATGGCTGCCATGCTGCCTCTGGCGGTAGAGATCAAGCACCCGCTGCCGTTCTTCTTCTGCAATAAAAATGCTGAAGGGTTTGTTAAGTACATCCGACACATCGTAGCCCAGAATCCGGGCCATCATCTGATTAATGAACTTTACTTCCCCATCCTGGAGGATAACGATGCCATCGTTTGCCTGTTCAACCAGGGAGCGGTATTTCTCTTCGCTTTCGCGGATTTTGCTGGCGGCTTCCATCTGACTGGTAGTATCGCGCATGATGACATAGGCAGCCGGACGGCCTTCATACTCTATGGTACTGCTGTTAAGCTCCAGGTTTATTTTTCGTCCGTCTTTGCGGATACCGGTGGTTGAATGTATGGAAGGAATATCATCGCCTGCCAGGCGGCGTTTAATGGTTTGAACAATTGCTTCCCGGGCTTCGGGTGCAATGAGTTCCACCACCGGCTTCCCGGAAAGCTCACCGGCGGAGAAGCCGGTTATTTCGCAAAAGGCGGGATTTACAAACTTCAGCCTTTCATCCTGGATGATAAAGATGCCATCTTTTGCCTGGCTCACGAGGTTCCGGAATTTCTCCTCCGATTCGCGCAGGGCTATTTCAGCCTTTCGCCTTGCTGTGATGTTGCGCGAAACGCCAAGCATCTCAACAAGTTCGCCTTTTTCGTTCGTAATCAGTGTGGCTGCCACTTCAATCCATACCGTTGAACCGTCGCGACAGGTCTGTTCCAGTTCGCCAACCGTGAACGACAAATCATCAACCCCGTTGTTAAAGTCTTTCAGCACTCCGGCAATCATCCGTTTAACTTTATCTGCACTTTCGGGTGTAAACGATTCTTCCAGCCTCATCCGCATCACCTCTTCGGCAGTAAATCCCCTGAGTTTCTCCACAGATGGGCTGATCCAGGTAAAGCGCTGCCGGTACAGGTCGAGTGTCCAGATTACATCCTGCATGTTTTGGGTAAGGATACGGTAGCGGTCATCGCTCAGCCTCAGTGCTGAAGAACATGTATAATTGGCGGCGGAGGCCTTGTTGTTTACAAACGCAATTATAATTCCGGTAACAAGGGAGCCTGCCAGGAAAATACCGCTGCCGTACAAGCGTGAAAAGCCGGGGTGTTCCGGTTCAAAAAACCAGAGACTCAGTGCATACTGCAACAGAAAAATAAACGCATGCAGTATGAGATCGGAATACCGGAAAGGGATAAAGGCAAGCCAAACAACGATTACCAGTGCGATGCCGCCCCAGAGGTAAGAGCTAAAACCTCCGGTGAGAATGGCAATGATCGAAGAGCTGACGGCCCAGATATAAAAGGTGGAATAGGTCAGCCACCTGACTTTGTGCAGGTATGGGGTGGTAAGCGCCAGGGTAAGGTTTAGCAGAAGGATGGCAACGGTAATCAGGCGGATCGTCAGCAAGGGTTCAGCAGCATGCGTATCGTAGGAATAATCAAGGGTAAGTCCGAGAACCAGTACAAAGATGGCGGCAATTGTGGATGCTGCGAGGATTTTCCGGATTTTCAGTTCGCGGAAGCGGAGAAAATCCCGGTCCTGGTTTATCACTTCCAGGTCGCGGATAATTTTAAGTATCGGATTCAGGATCATGGGCAGCCCGGGTTAACTTACAGATGCCTCAAATATATAAAAGCTTTCAATACCGGCGAAGCATTCCGTAAACCAGAACGACTGCACGCATGCGAGCTTCAGGGGTGTGCCGTCCATTTACCCTACCGTTGCACTGCCGGAGTTATCAGAGGCTTGTGTTCGTGCCCCGGCCGCATTTCCGGCTTGGTAAAGATGAGGCAGAAGAGGTTTCCTCCGTCGAGTATGGAAATTTCGATGTTTTTCATTCCGTGCGGTATCAGGCGCGACGGCAGAGCCATAGCACCGCCCGGCGAGGAGATATCGCCCGGATTAAAGGGATTGGACTGTTCGCCACGGGCAGGGGTATCCTCTTTATCGTCCACAATCAGGAGCCTGGCTCCGGGTTTGGCAACGCGTATCATCTCCTGAAGCGCTCGCTGCCCGTCGTTGAACAGTACTATTCCTCCCACGAGAAAAACCACATCAAACGAATCTGCAGGAAACGGCAGGTGTTCGGCTTCACCCTGAAACAAAAATGCGGAGCGTTTCCATTTACGCAGGTGCTTTGCGGCCATGGTCAGCATTCCAAACGAAATATCTATGCCCGAATAGATGGCTCCTTCCGGGAGGTATTTCAGGTTATCGGCAGTACCTACGGCAACTTCCAGCACCCGGTCACCCGGGGCTATATGCAGCTTTTGCAGATAGCGCATTCTGCTTTTCCGGTCGGAATAGCCGGCGAATCTGCCGGCCAGAAGCGAGGAGAAACGGTAAAACCTGCTGATGCGGTCGTAGAACCGGGAATACTTCAGGTTGTTTCCGCTCATCAGCTCTTCGGGAAGAAAAACCGGTATTCCGCCGTTGATATAGTATTTATCCCCGCTGATCGGATTCTCCCAGTAACCCTTACCCAAACGCAAAGGATAGTGGTTGAAGGGATCTGACAGTGCCAGTTGGAGGTCGGTTGACATAATTTTTGTTCAGGCTCAGAAGGTACCGGCAGTTACGATAAAACCATTTGATCCGACGGGTTCGCTTTCGATACAGCAAAAACCGGCCTGACGCAACAGGCGTATAACCGTTCGTTCAGAGTAAATTCTGCGGCCTTCGGTTCCTTTATAGGATTGTAAAAGATTTCCGGTATTCGGGGTTCTGTATCTGAACCAGTGGTCGGCAAGCACCAGCCGGCCGTTTGGCCCCAGCACGCGGTGGATGTCTCTCAGGGCATGCAGGGGATTTTTGAGCCGGTGAAACGCGTCGACGCATATTACCGTATCGAAAGAAGCATTTTCCCATGGCAGAGGCGAAGTTCTGAAATCACCGTCAATGCCTAATCTTATGCCCAGAAGGCGGAAGAAACGCGGCAACCGGTCGTCGTCGCATCCTTCATACAGGTTAACATTGGCAAAAATGGAATCGTCGTTTGCAGTTCCGGCAATTTCAAGGAGAATACCCTTGCGGCTGTTGTGCAAACGTGCCATGGTTTGCCGGTATATCGAACGAAGACCCGTAACCGGCACGTTCGTCTCAAACGAATACGTCTCGTGATACCGTATTTCGGGGCTGGGGATTGTTAGTACTTGCATGTGCTGCGGTAATGTTGGTTAATACAATGAAACGGTCCGTATCAACCGGATTTCGTTTCCGTTAAAAAATTCCAAGTTTCAGTGATGCGTTAAGGCTGAGTCCGTTAACGGGATATTCGGGACCACTGTCGAGCCGGACGGGGGTTGCAAACCGGTAACCGGCACCAATGCCCAGGCGAAGAACGGGAATCAGGTTTAATTCCATTTCCACTCCCGGCTCAACGATCAGGAACGGAGCCGAATCAAGAACCACGCGATCGGAATAGTCGTCCCACCCAAACCAATCGTAAGCATCGGATTCACGGGTAAGTGCAACAAATCCGGCTCCCAGGACAACGGGAAACGTAAGATGAACCGGAAAATGCGATGCCAGCACTGGTTCAAACAGCAATCCGCCGTAACCTCCTTCCAGGTAGTAGCCTCCCGGGCGGGCGTATGACCTGTCGTAATTCAGGCCCCAGGGGAAATCGCTGAATCCGGCACCTGCTACTCCCAGCGAAAGGGAATGAGCAAACCGGACAGCGGCCCGCCCCTGAATCAGCAAAGCATTGTGGTCGCTGAAGTTTCCGCCACCCAGTCCAAACGAGATATACCCTCCGAGAGCCGGATTATTACTGCCGAATAAATTAATTTCCTGGTCCGGTGCAGAAGACTGCTGTGCAAAAGACTGCATACCTGCCGCAATCAGCAGGCCTGCTATAAAAAGCGAAAAAGTAAAGCGTTTCATGATTTACTTAATTAATATTTACGATTAACAAAGGTAAAACTGAGTATCCCGCATTAAAACTAAAACTGACTGAAAGGCATCATTCAGAGCACGAATGGTGCACATCGGATCATGAATGGTAAAACATCCTGTTAGCAGCGCATCAGCTTATTAAAAGAGATCTTTCCTTCATCCCTGAGCATGCGGCCGCACAGCATGTTTCCAGGGCGGGTCAGATGCTGTTTACCTGCCGGGCAGCTACGGTGTTAACCATTTCTTTTTATTCTGACGGAAAAAGAAAAACCATACAGTAGCTCTGAATCAGATCCATATTCCGTAGTTTTGCCAAAAAAGCCGTGAAGACCTTTTCCAATATAGGTTCTTTGCTCAGGCAACCGGGTTTTGTGTTCAGGTCGCTGAAATACCGGAATTACCGGTATTACTTTCTCGGGCAGCTGATTTCGCTGCCGGGTAACTGGATTCAGAACATTGCACTTAGCTGGCTTGTATACCGGCTCACGGGATCGGCTTTTATGCTTGGAATCGTGGGTTTTACCAGTCAGATTCCCGCACTGGTACTCACACCTGTTGCAGGGGTGTATGCCGACCGCCTCAATCGCAGAAAAGTACTTATCCTCACACAAAGCATTTCTGCCGGCATTGCGCTGGTAATGGCTGGTATAACTTTGTCGGGGGCCATCCGGATCTGGCATATTCTTGCTGCAGCCCTTATCAACGGCATCACCGTAGCCTTCGACACGCCCTTCAGGCATGCTTTTGTGGTTGAGATGGTGACGGAGAAGCAGGACCTGCCGAACGCCATTGCATTGAACTCGACGCTTTTCAATACTGCCCGTTTTATAGGACCTCCTGTTGGAGGGATGCTCATTGCCATAGCCGGAGAAGGTATTTGCTTTCTGATTAACGGGTTGAGTTACCTTGCCGTGATAGGCACCCTCGCGGCCATGAAAGTACACACTTCTGCATTCGTTCACAAGGGGAAGTCTGTGCTTTCGGATCTTGCGTCAGGAATCCGTTACTCCTGGCAAACGCTGCCCATCCGGTACCTGTTGCTTATGGTTATTACAACAAGCCTTCTTGGCTTGCCTTATCAGGTATTTATGCCTGTATATGCAAGCGACATTCTTGGCGGCGGGGCTCAAACTCTGGGATTTCTGAACGGTGCCATCGGTGCCGGAGCGCTTGGCGGAGCTTTTTTTCTGGCTTCCCGCAGAGAACTGAGAAATTTCCCGCGAATGGTCTTTTTGTTTGCCCTTATTTCCTCTCTCGGGCTGATGGCCTTTTCGCATTCGGGTTATCTGGCGCTTTCGCTGATGTTGCTGGTAGTCACCGGATTTGGCATGATTGCAGAGTTCAACGCCAGCAATACGCTACTTCAAACGGTGGTTGACGATGGCATGCGCGGGAGGGTGGTTGCATTTTACAGTATGTCGTTCATGGGGATTCAGCCTCTCGGCAGTCTGGCCCTGGGCAGTCTTGCCGAGTGGGCAGGCATTCAGCCTGTACTGCTGGTTTCCGGAACACTCTGCCTGCTGGCTTCCCTGGTCTTTTCACGCAAAACAAACATCATCGGCGAAAGCTTAAAGCGGACGGGAGCATAGCAAATGTAACACAGCAGCCGCAAAAAAAACCGGCCGGGAATCCCGGCCGGCTGAGAATACTGCAAAGATTGTCTACCGGGCGATGATTACCCTTGAAGTCGTTTCCTTACCTTTTTCGTAAAGCCGTACAAAATACAATCCCGAAGGAAGGCCGGCTGTGCTGATGGCTGCTTCGCCGCGGGCAGAACCAAAATTACCGGCTGAACGAACAACATTTCCAACCACACTTATGATTTCCACCTTTTCGAGTCCGTTTACATCGCTGATATAAAGAACATCGCCGGCGGGATTGGGATAAAGGGTGCGGTTGATCACAGGCCCGGAAGCAACACCTATATTCACCTCCGTGGTAAATGTTAGTGAAATGGGCAGTGTAGCCACGCCGCTCATATTCTCCACTGCATCAAACCTGAAATAATACTGCTGGCTGTATTTCAGATCCGGACTCGGTGTTACGGTGATCTGGGTTTTGGCAGTATTGATGGTAGCGGTAAATCCTACGGGGGTTCCCGTCGGGTTGAATTCGCGGTAATTGATCAGCTGAGCCACGTTGCTGTTGGTAATCTGCTGCCCGCCCCGCATGCGCACAGGCTGGCTGAAGTTGATGATGATGGGCTGTGTAACGCTTACGTTTACTGCATTGTTTTCGAGATTGATGGTAGAGGAAGCTCCTATTGCCTGAGCATAGGCTGAGTGATGTATGGCTTTGGTTCCGTTTTCCTGAATAAAGATGGCAAGCAGCAGGTCGTCCATCTCTTCCACGTTGGTGGTCGACATGTTAACCGTATGCTTGAGGTTCAGCGTTTCACCCGGGACCAGATTGGCACTTGTTCCGTTTGCATCGGGAACCATCTTCATCATAACGTGATGGAATTCGGTTTCGCCGTTGGTAGCCACGTTCTGGGTTGTAATTTCCTCTACAATAGCCATTTGGATTTTTACGTTAGGATAGCTGGCATAAGGAATGAAACTGGCATCGATGATCACATTGTTGCCCTGGATTTCATACGTAGCTGCGATGTCAACGTAGGTAAATGTACCATAGGTTGCATTGAATGCTGCGTTCACTGCAGCCTGGGTAGTTCCGGTTTTCTTTCCGTCGACGTAAAGGTCGGGAACAGCATTTACACCATAATACTGACGGCGGACACCGCCTTCAGCCGTATAGTAAGGATCGCCGGAACCGGGCCAGTTCATCTGGTATTTGATAAGGGTAAGGTTATCGCCGTTCTGGTTGATAAACGGATTGAATACGGAATTATTGAACGAAGCACATGGAGCACAGGTTGAACTTGTAAACTCCTCGAAGAGCGGACGGTAAGGGATAAGGGCTACCGGAACGGTGAGCGATTTTACCATGGTGTCGTTTACCGGATTCAGGTCATCGCCGAGGCCGTTTACGTTTGAAACCCACACTTTCAGATCGTAGAAACCGGGGGTTACGATGAGGGAGTCGGCACATTCAAAATCGTACACTGCACCTGTTGCCACGTTTAGTTCCGTAAAATTCGTGGTAAATACATCCCCGTTATCCAGCTGCCAGCTTACGTCGGCACTGGTAATGGATGAAGTTCCGAGGTTGGAGAAGTTACCTTTCACGGCTTTATTGCCGACAAAGAGGGCAGGTACATCGATCATCGACATGGCTGCGTCCCTTTCGAGGGGTACCATTACTTCCACATCATCGATATACCAGTTTTTCATATTTGCACTGGCTCCGTTAACGAATATGCTGAACTGAAAACTGGCAGCACCAACATTGGCGTTGGAAACAATAATGGTCAGTGTCTGGGCCGGAATATCTCCGTTAGCTGCAACATTCCATACGTTATTCCAGGCGCCGTTGTTCGAACGGGTGTCAACACCAAGGGTAATGGGTGTGGTATTGCCATCGGTATGGTCGAACATGTGCTTAAGGCGAATGATCACCGTAGTTTGTCCGGTTGTATTGATCTGAGGTCCGATGATTCGCTGGGTTCCTGAAAAGGTTGGCGTTCCCTTGATATTCATCTCCGGGGCTGTACCACTGGCATAATTGGTAGCCGAAGCGGAAAAATTCTGCATGTTTCCAAAGACCATCCAGCCGGAGGGCGGAAACGTCGCCCCGCTGAAATTTTCCTGGAATATTACCTGGGCAGAAAGCAGGGTACTAGCAAAAATACCCAAAACAAAAAGTAGGGATTTTTTCATAAGCTGTTGAATTTGTTTGTTTTAAAAAAAGAACTCGACCTTGAATCCATGCTCATAAAAATATATATAATTGAGTATGGATTTAAAAAAATCTGAAAAAAGGCCGGATTTTTTTTTTGATAACCCGGCCTTAAAATCGATTATTGTATTACAATAACCCTGCTGGTGAAAGTACCTTTTTCACCTTTCAGTGTTAACAGGTATGTTCCCTGCATCAGGCCGCGAAGCGGAAGTACCGTTGTACCGGCCGTAATTCCGGATGCATCCGTGTAACGGACGATCTTACCGCTGAGGTCTGTAAGAAGAAGTTCGCAGTTATTCCCGGCTTCCGCGGCACCTTCAACAAAAATGAAGCTCTGAGCAGGATTGGGATAGACCCTGAACGATGCAGGCGCTATGCTTCCGGTATTTGTACCTGTTTCGGTGGCAAATTCCGAGGTATAGGTATAGGTTTGCACTCCGTTTTCATTTTCGAGCGGCGCAACGGTAAGTCGATAGATCGATGTTTCTTCCAGGTTCTGGTCGGGAGTGATGGTAATTCTGGTTTTTTCGGGATTCACCTCTGCGCTGAAGCTTACCGGAATATTCCGTGAACTCATGAGTTCGAGCGTTACAACGCTTTGAGCATTTGCCGGAGTAAGTTCTTCACCTCCTGTCAGCCGGACCGGCTGGCTGAAGTCAATTACCAGAGGCGCATCGATGGCGACGTTTACCGCCTGGTTAGCCGGTTGTGAACTTATCAGAGCTCCGGAAAGATCTGCATAAGCAGCCTGAAAAACTTCCTTCGACTGATTGTCCTGCAGGAAGATGGCCACAAACAGGTCGCTCATCTCCTCAACGTTGGTTCCGGTCATATCCACTTCGTGATTAATCTGCAGGGGCTGATTTGTTACCAGACTGGCAGCTGTACCGTTTCCATCGGGCAACAGGCGCATCATAACGTGATGAAACTCGGTTTCACCGTTTGTTCGTTTGTTTTCTGTGGTAATACCTTCGAAAATCACAACATGAAGGGTGGCATTATCGATATCGGTATAACTGGTAACGGATGCATCGATTGATACGGTAGTACCGTCGATGGTATAGTGACCTGCGATATCAACAAAAGCAATATTATCTATGGAATTGTTGAATGCAGTGTTAACTCCGGCCGAAGAAGTCGCCACATTTTTACCATCCACAAAGAGCATAGGTACGGCATTTACACCATAGTAAGTTCTCCTGGAACCGCCTTCTGCGGTATAATACGGGTCGCCGGAACCCGGCCAGTTCATCTGGTATTTGACGAGGACAATTTCATCTCCGTTCTGATTAATAAAAGGATTCAGCACTGAATTGTTAAAAGAAGCACAGGGTCCGCAGGTGGAGCTTGTAAACTCTTCAAAGAAAGGTTTGCGGGGCACGGTCTGAACCGGTATCCGAATCACTTTTGCCAGCGTATCGTTGCCGGGAGCATCGTCGGCACCCGTTGCACCATTCACATCGCTGACCCATACCTTAAGATTGTAGGCACCGGCCGATAGTTCTACCTGATCCTGAAAGGATAGGCTTACCGATCCTCCCAGCTGAATATTCTGTCCGCTACGTTGCTCCGTATGAATATCGTTATCGTCGACCTGCCAGTTCAGCTTAAAAGAGTTAATAGCATTGATTCCCAAGTTGGTAACTGTGGCGGTGACGTCGTGCGGACCAACAAAATACGTTGGGGTGGCAATATGGGTAACAGCTGCATCGGTATTCGCCGGAATGGTAAGGGTGATGTCATCGATAAACCAGTCGTTGAGGTTGTAGCTGCTTCCGCTGAAGAAGATGCAGAACTGGAAGCCGGGATTTCCGGTATTTTCGTCAGAGAGGGGCACAGATACCTGCTCAGCACTCACACCCGATGTAATGGTTCTGTTCCAGGCCTGCGTCCATGTTCCACCATTAGTGCGGGTTGCAATCCCAATCTGGTAGCTTCCGCTGTAATGGTCAATCATATGCCGGAACTGCACAAGTACGAGGCTTGCACCCGTAAGATCAATTTCCGGAGATATGAGACGGGTGGTGGTGTTAAACTCAGGCGACCATGTCATTTTTGCCTCGGGAGCACTTCCGCC
Organism: Bacteroidales bacterium UBA6248; assembly: GCA_002441345.1. Taxonomy (GTDB): domain Bacteria; phylum Bacteroidota; class Bacteroidia; order Bacteroidales; family Lentimicrobiaceae; genus Lentimicrobium. The sequence goes on along the minus strand of DJVU01000068.1, from coordinate 8,625 downwards.
TGCATTGGAGGTGGAACTCACCGACCAGTTTGAAGTTTGGGCATCGATGGTCCAGCCTGCCGGAGGCATTACTCCTCCCGAAAACGTTTCATTCAGCACAACCTGAGCAAGCAGCCCGGTTCCCTGTAGCATTAATGCTGCTGCCAGCAGCAGACTTCTCATTTTGTTTGATTTCATTCCGGCTTTTAGTGTTTGGTTGGTTTAGGCACCCGATTCTATCCATGTTGGATAATGGGTGCAGATTAGAATAATAAAGTCAAAGATATGCGGTTTTTTTGAACAATATTAAACTCCTGGCAGAAGTTTTTAATATTTTTTATCAACACAAATGAACCTATGACAATAACTCCCGGCTTAATGCAGATGGATTTTATCCGTTCCGTTTCAGGATAAACACAATTCAGGGTCGTACAATGCCGTTGGGTTGACTCAACATTTCGGCTGCTGAATCTGTTTAATCGGGTAAACCAATGAATCTCTATGAGCGACTATAGCACAGAACTGACTTTGCCGGTAAGCGGAATGAGCTGCGCTGCCTGTGCCTCAAGCGTTGAGAGCATGTTGAAATCGCAGGACGGCATTCTTCAGGCAGAAGTAAATTATGCCACATCGAATGTCAGGGTCAGGTTCAACCCTATGCAGATAAGTTTGCACGACATGCAAACGGTACTAAAACAGATTGGATACGACCTCGTGGCTGAGGAAGCGGGGAGTGAAGATTCGTTTGCAGGGCTGGAAGACGCCCGCAGGCGGGTACTGAAACACCGGCTTATTACGGCGGCCGTTTTCTCTGCTCCTGTTTTCATCCTATCCATGATATGGCATCATCCGGGTCCGGCCATGCAATGGCTGCTGCTGGGACTTAGTTTGCCTGTACTATTTTATTCGGGGGCAGGATTCTACGTTAGTGCATTCAGACTGGCAAAACACCTGAAAACCAATATGGATACGCTGGTAGCTCTGGGAACCGGGGCAGCCTTTGTGCTGAGTGTGCTTAACACCCTGTTTCCGGAATGGATGGCGGGTAGCGGAATTACCGGTTATGTATATTACGAATCGGCAGTAGTAATAATTACCCTGATTTTGCTGGGCCGTTATCTGGAGGAGCGAAGCCGCGGCAAGGCATCCGCTGCCATCCGCAGCCTGATGAACCTGAGTCCGGCTACTGCCCTGCGCATATCTGGCGGCAGCCGTCAGGAGGTTGCCGTAGCCATGCTGATGCCCGGCGATACGGTTCTGGTCCGGCCCGGGAGTGTTGTTCCGGTCGACGGAATTATAACTTCCGGCAGCTCCTGGATTGAAGAGAGCATGATGAGCGGTGAGCCGGTGCCGGTATTCAGAGGCGAAGGCGACCCGGTACTGGCCGGTACCCTGAGCACCAACGGCGCTCTCGAAATCCGTACGCTGAAATCGGGCAAAGACACTGCTCTTGCCGGAATTATCCGAATGGTGAATGAAGCACAGAATTCCAAACCACCGGTACAGCAACTGGTCGACCGCATTTCGGCGATTTTTGTGCCGGTTGTAATCCTGCTGAGCATACTTACGTTTGCTGCCTGGGCATGGATTATTCCGGGACATTCGCTCTCGCATGCCATCGTTACTTCCATCAGCGTTCTGATAATTGCCTGTCCCTGTGCACTCGGACTTGCCACACCAACGGCGCTCATAGCTGCCATCGGGCGCGGAGCCTCGGCCGGGATTTTATTCCGGGAAGCCGCAGCTATAGAAACAGCCGGAAAAATAGACACCCTCGTGATCGATAAAACCGGAACCCTGACCAAAGGACGTCCGGAACTATCAAATGTACATTTTGCAGCAGAAGAAAACCCGGATCGCATCCGTCACCTCTTTGCTTCCATAGCCGGATACTCGGATCATCCGCTCTCTGCCGCTGTGTCTAAAGCGGTGAGCGTTAAAGGAGAGAAACCTCTTGAAGTAACCAATTTTAACAACATCCCCGGCAAGGGAATTACCGCACGCTGCGGAGACACCGGATGGATAGCGGGCAGTCCTGCACTTATCCGGGAAAAGGGCATCGTAGCGGGACCGGAGGAACAATCTGTCATAAACCAGGCGGAAGCCGACGGCAATTCGCTGGTAGTTCTGGCAGGAGAAGAAAAAGTCAAAGCAATAGCTGTTCTGGCCGACCCACTAAGGGACGATGCTGTACAGGCAGTAAAAACCTTGCACGACAGAGGAATCCGCATGCACATGCTTACCGGCGATCACGAAGCAAGCGCTGCAAAAGTTGCGGCTGCTGCGGGAATTAAACACTTCGTTGCCGGTGCTTCACCCGAAGACAAAGCAGAATATGTAAGCCGTTTGAAAGCGCAGGGTCATCTTGTCGCAGTTGCAGGGGATGGCATCAACGACACCATTGCGCTTGCCCGGGCTGATGCCGGCATTGCCATGGGCGGAGGAACCGATGCCAGCAGGGAAGCGGCCTCCATTACCCTCACCGGCCACCGGCTTATGCAGGTAGCAGAAGCCATCATTCTCTCAGCCAAAAGCGGAAAAATTATCAGACAAAACCTCTGGTGGGCATTCGGATACAACGTTTTGGCCATACCCGTAGCGGCTGGAGTGCTGTTTCCCTTTACGGGACTTCTGCTCAACCCAATGATTGCGAGTGCAGCCATGGCCTTCAGCTCGGTTTCGGTAGTTCTGAACAGCCTGAGACTCCGTTCGGTGAAATTATCCTGAATGCAATGAACTGCAGCCGGGTTATTTTGTTAAAAAAGAAAAACGATTTATCATGAAAACCATCCTGGTCAAGACAAATTTAAAGTGCAACGGATGTATAGCAGCGGTGAAACCGGCGCTGGATGCCATTGAAGGCCTCAAATCCTGGGAAGTGGACCTGAGCAGTCCCGACCGCACACTACGTGCAGAAGTAAATGGAGAAGCGGTTGAGTCGGAAATCAGAGCAGCGCTCGAAAAATCGGGATACAAAGCCTGGAGTTAATAAGAATCACCATCCTTAGCCAATAATAAAGGGACTCCCGTTAACCGGAAATCCCTTAAAATCAGTGTCTGAGTGGTCAGAGGAAAGGACAGGACCGTTATCCAAGCCTTTCTCCTACTTTATCCCAGTTTACGATATCCCAGAACGACTTCACGTAATCGGGCCTTCGGTTCTGGTAATCGAGATAATACGCGTGTTCCCACACATCGCAGGTAAAGAGGGGTTTCAGTCCGTCGCGCATCGGATTTCCGGCGTTGGAGGTCTGAACGATTTTCAGGATTCCTTCCGCATCTTCCACCAGCCATGCCCAGCCTGAACCAAACAGCTTTACAGCGGCATCGGCAAACACTTCTTTAAAATTTTCGAAAGTGCCAAAGGCATCGTTGATTTTTTTGAGCAGTTTTCCTTCGGGTGATCCGCCTTTCCCGCCAAGGCCTTCCCAGTAAAACGTGTGATTCCACACCTGAGCTCCGTTATTGAAGATAGCGCCTTCCGACTGCATAACAATCTCTTCGAGGGATGCATTCTCAAATCGTGTGCCCGTGATCAGGTTGTTCAAATTATTGACGTAGGCCTGATGGTGTTTACCATAATGAAAACTAATGGTTTGCGCACTGATAACCGGTTCAAGGGCTTCCGGTGTATACGGAAGTGGAGGTAATTCAAATTTCATACGGTTTATTTTTATGGTTTGTTTAAAGATTGCCGGCAGTTATAAAACAAAAATAGGAAAATTAATCGGATTGTGTATGTTTATACTACTGAATGAACGGTATAAAATCCCCGCACTGAGGTGAAACGTTGCCCTGACATCCTTCCGGTTTGTATTCACCTCCCGGTCTGAAGAGAGAAATGCCCTTTTTCGTTTAAGCACATGTAAATGCATCCCATTCCCTTGCCTGCTCCGGCAAGCATGACGGCAATAAAATCGCAAACCATTATCTACCTGTAACTTACAAAGAATGATTCTGGTGAGGGCCGAAGTTATGCAAGTCGGATAACTCCTTGGTGATTATCCGGGTGCGTAAATAAACGTATTTAAAATACATTAATTTACCCTTTTCCTGCCTAATCTCATATTGTAACTTTAGATACCAAAATTTAGGTCATTCGAATACTTTAATGCCTGATCCGATATTATATGGATTTATCAACAAAAAAACCTTGAATTTCACTTTGCCGTTTTTCTTTAGCTTTACTATTTACTCCTTACCGCCTGCCCAATCTGAATTCTAATCAGCATGCCCTGAGCCGGTTCCGGACCGGGGATTCAAACCAAACCCCACCTGCATTCTACGGGCAGAAATCCGTAGAAAACATTTTTAATTAAAACGTGAAAGCACCAGTTTTGCCGACTGGCCTGGAGTTTTTACCCTTGAAGCTCAACAATCCGATGTCAGAGGATTTTGATTCCGTGGGACTTTGCGCTGCAATCCGCTTGTGGTGGCAGGTTTCATTGTATTTCCAGGTTAATAAAGCATTGCTTTCGGGCGTACACCTTTTAAGTCCTTTATATAACTATCCGCCTGATTTACACTTTACACTGGCACTAAAACCCCAAAAAACTTTCGTATCTGGCAGCGAAAAATTGAATTGCCGGATGTCTTTGAATGCTCAAAATAGGTTATCTGACCAATCTTTAGAAATATTAAGTAATCGGAATACATTATGAATGAAAATCTGCTGCAAAAGGAATGACACATTTTTAACAGTTGTCCATTCTTCCCTGAAGATCGGAATTGTATCAAAATTTATTGCGGTTATTGTTTGCCTTGCAATCATTGATATTTCTTCGACTCAAGGTCAGCCGACCGATTCCGGCTCACCGGAGAAATGGTCAGAATCCAATCTTAAATTAAATAATTCCTTACCCCAGCCGTATATCGTTATACCGGGACCAGGGGAAACGGATATCGACAACCCACTTCTGCTTTCTTACCGTTTGAATCCATCCGGTTCTGATTTTCCGATTAATGACGATCCGGTTTTTACAGCTTCCGTTTCAGGGAACAACAAGGCTGATTCTGGCGAAAACACCTTTGCTTTTGATACCCGGACACGTTTTTATCGGAACGAAGGCTCATTCTGCGGAGGCATCCATTGTTATGCTTTCTGCAAACTGCCCCTCCTCCCCTTCGCGCCTCTGCTCCCGAATGCATTATCTCCGAATATTTTGTCAATCAAAAAAGATATTTCTTAAAAAAAGGTTGTTATGAAAAACCTGTTACTTATTAATTGTGCCGCAATAACCTCAAAGCTTAGGTTGCTGGCCGTATCAGCATTGCTGATTATTTTGTCGAACCAGGTTGCGGTTGGGCAGTCGAATGATGGGTGCATCCCTCCAACAAATAATGCGTCTGGCGATTCATGGACTCCTGAATGTTATTTTGGACCTGATTGCACATTGGGAAATGTGTGCAATGCAGGCGATGTAACAGTAAACAGGATTTACATTGCAGACATTAATGGTGATCCCATTAATCCGCAATGCCCGGCATATACAACCGCATATCTGTATGCAGAAATGTATAACAATACAGGAACTGGCAGGTATGCAGTAAGGGCTTACTTCGAGGTATATATGGATGGTGTTTATCAGGAATCAAGAAGCGAATGTCTGGGAACAATACCTCCGGGAATCACCCAGCTTAAGTTAGATACAGAGCCATTTATTATTGACTGCGATTATTCGTACACAATCGAAACCGTATGGCTGGGCTGGACAACAACACCAACTGATGACTGCAGCAATGCCACAACATGCAAAGATTACAACAATACCAAATGCAGTAAGGATTTAACAAACTCCTATTCCATTGTTATTCCTTTAATTACCTATACTTGTGGTGATTATACCGAAAACAGCATCACAGTAAATTTTACCGGCACTCCGCTTGGAGGGGTTGGTCCATATAATTATGCCTGGGATTTTAATGGTGACGGCACAACCGATGCAACCNNATCCAACTTATACTTTTAACACCACCAGCACAGGTGATTTTACTGTGTCATTAAAAATAACAGACTCAGAAGGTGCTTACGGAACTGCTGAGCTTGATTTACATTTGCCAAGGATTACCAATTGCGGTGCAGGGCCGATCATCAAATGTTCCAATGATCCATCTTTCTCTCTCTCGTCAAATCCCGGTTATACAGCAACACCTGATGGTGGAACTGGTACATATTTTTATGTAAGCGGAGGTACATATTATACACCCGGGCAGGAAATGACAACTTTTGATCCTTCCTTTGCAGGTTCCGGAACCCATTCGCTCTACTATTTATACACCGATGCAAAAGGTTGTAGTGATATTTGCAATTTTACGATCGTTGTTTATCCACAACCTGTTCTATCATGCCCAAATGATCCAGATGCCTGTCCGAGTGCAACACCTTTGGAGTTGACCGGTGTTTATGGAGTGACGGCTGACCCATCAGGAGGCACAGGTACTTATAGTGGAACCGGAGTGACTGGCCCAGATTCAGATGGAAAATATTATTTGAATATTTCAAATGTGGGTACCTATACCATTAATTATACCTATTCAAAGGATGGATGTGAAAACTCATGCATATACACGATCACAGTAACCACAATGGGCATTACCTGCCCAGTCCCGAATCCGGTTACTTTAGAAGGGTGCAATACGGATATTATTGCAACATCCGGAAGATTGGCATATAACGAAAACAAAGCGGAGTTGACTTACGCCCAGTTTACCGGGGCTGGTGCATATTCAGTCTGTGGTGATCAGGGATACAAATATTACTACCAGGATTCAAAGACAGGGACCTGTCCGATTGTAGTTACCAGGAGGTTTTTTATTGAGGTTCCGGGGGGTGAGTCGGTTTATTGTGATCAGGTGATTAAAATAGATGATACATTACCACCAGTGATAACTACTAATGGAGTGGGCGGCTATCTTACATGTAACCCGACTGCAACAGAGATAGAGACAGCCCTTGGCGGAGCAACCGCTTCGGATAACTGCGACGGTAACATTACTTCAGCTATCGTGGCCAGTACTGGAGATCCTGTCAACACCGGCGGATGCCTGTGGTCAATAACCAGAACCTTTGACGTAGCCGATGAGTGCGGTAATGATGCAGTACAGAAGTCCGTTACCGTGACCTATAAGGTAGATGTGACAATACCGGTTATCACTGCCCTGATGGCGGATGATGATCTTGGTTGCAACCCAACGGCAGCAGAAATAGAAACTGCCCTTGGCTCAGCTACAGCTCTGGATAACTGCGACGGTGACATCACTGATGACATCGTGGTCAATACCGGAACTCCTGTCAACACCGGCGGATGCCTGTGGTCAGTGACCAGGACCTTTAATGTGAGCGATCTTTGCCTCAATCCTGCAGCACAGAAATCGGTTACGGTCACTTATAAAGTCGACACAGAAATCCCAGTTATCACAACTCTTGGAGCAGGCGGCGATCTTGGCTGCAATCCTACGGCAGACCAGATTAACACCGCCCTTGGCGGAGCAACCGCTCTGGACAACTGCGACGGTGACATAACCGCCAGCATCGTAGTGAATACAAGCACTGCCGCCATTACCGGCGGTTGCCTGTGGTCCATTACCCGCACCTTTGACGTAGAGGATCTCTGCGGAAATGACGCCGTTCAAAAGTCCGTTACCGTGACCTATAAGGTTGATACAGATATCCCGGTAATCACTACTTTGACTGAAAACGCATACCTGGGCTGCAGTCCTTCGAGTACGGATATTGGTATTGCCCTTGGCAGTGCAACCGTTTACGACAATTGTGATGGAAACATCAGCTACAGAATTCAAACTGATACCGGACCTGTAGTCCACGAAGGTGGATGCCTGTACTCAATGACCCGGACATTTAACGCTACAGATCTGTGCGGAAATGCTGCAGAACAGAAGTCCGTCAAGGTTACCTGGACTTCAGACAACACTGCCCCAACCTTTGCCAGCTGCCCCACCGAAGCTATTGATTTGGGATGCAACCCAACTGCAG
>DJVU01000068.1:0-593 GCA_002441345.1 Bacteroidales bacterium UBA6248 | reverse complement strand
GTCCGGATGCTGAATGCACAATCACGTATACCTGGACGGAAGACACCGAGCCACCGGTATTAACGGTACCGACGACAGGACTTGATTTAGGTTGTAATCCTACGGAATTGCCGTCAGTACAAAGTGTTCATTCTGCATTCACTGCGACAGATAACTGCAATGACCCAATTGTTAGTATCTCTTACGGAAATCCAACAGGAACCTGTGAGAAATCCCAGACTTTTAACTTGACCGCCAGGGATTTTTGCTTAAATATAGCTAATGAGTCAATCACCTATACCTGGACTGTCGATACCGAAGCCCCAACCTTTGCCAGTTGTCCCACCGAACCAATCAACCTGGGATGCAATCCGGAGAACCTGCCTGATGAATTAATGGCAATTGCCGCAGTTGGAACAGTAACAGATAACTGCGATGCAGATGTTACCGTTTCGGCAACGGGCGGAGAAATCACCGGAGACTGTGTTAAGACCCAGGTTTGGACCGTATTCGCTGATGCTGAATGCGGGCCGGATGCTGAATGTATGGTAACTTACACTTGGAAAGATGATCAGATATGGCCGGTAATAACTACCACTATGACTGACACATAC
>DJVU01000092.1:525-6551 GCA_002441345.1 Bacteroidales bacterium UBA6248 | reverse complement strand
TCTTTCTGACGCATTCATTTGTTTCATCATAACTCATTAAACTATAAACAACTATGGCAGAACACAACGATTTGGGCAAGCTGGGTGAAGAGCTGGCTCAAAAGCACCTTCGTGAAAACGGATATACTATTCGCGAAATCAACTGGAGGTATGGCAAGGATGAAATCGACATCATCGCTGAATCCGGAGAAATGCTGGTAATTGTAGAGGTAAAAACACGGCGGTCGGCCGATTTCGGCGACCCGGAAGTTTTTGTGAACAAAGCAAAGCAGCGTTTTTTGGTACGTGCGGCACAGGCATACATCGAGAAACATGAAGTAACAATGGAAACCCGTTTTGATGTGGTTTCGGTTGTATTAACCAGCACATCAAAACGGGTTTATCTTATTCGGGATGCGTTTTATCCTGTATTGTAATGAGAATCAATCTCCGGATTTAAACACGAACAAAGGTTTGCTGATTCTGCCAAGTATCATCTTTGTGATACTTGGGGTAAACAGGCGGGCCAGCAGACTCCGGTTGTGGTTGGTAAGCGCGATTACGTCGATGGAATGGTTGCGCATGTATGTTTCGAGTCCGTTCAAAATATCGTCGCTCACTACCATATCGTATTGGATAGGGAACTTCTTGTACTCCTTGGATATAAAGTGTTTGAGCGTTTCCATCTTCACTTTTTCCCAGGATTTGCGCATTCCTATACTGATGTGAACACAGTGAAGATTTGTATCGAAGGGGTGTAGCAGTCCAATTAGTCTGCTGATGGAGAGGTGGTCGGACTGGTCGAAATCGGTTGCGTAGAGAACATTTTTCATGTTTTCTACCCTGGTAAATCTGCTCGATTCAGGTATAGCCAGTACGGGAGCGGATGTTTTTTCTATTACCCGTGCTGTAACACTGCCAAGGAACCCGCCGGTTTGTTTGCCAATTCCCCGGGTGCCGATAACAATGAGTCCGGGTTTGTATTTCCGGCTTTTTTCGATGATCTCATCGGCTGCCAGTCCGTTGGTTAACGAGTAGGTAATTTTAATGTCCTGTTTTTTCTTTTTGACCTGTGCTTTCAGTTCTTTGGCTAGGTTAATAAGCTGATGACGTGCATTTTGTTCTGCTTCATGCAGGTAATTAATAAGGTTTACCTGATATGCGTGGCTGGTGTCGAAAGGAGCTATGTCGATTACCGGATTATAGTAAACGTGCAGAAGCTTTACTTCAGCTTTAAGTTTGGCTGCGAGACCTAAAGCGAAGCTGCAGGCTTTGTTGGATGCATCTGAAAAATCAACCGGCACCAAAATTCTCCGTACGCTTCGTAATGCTTTAACAGCCGCCTCTTTTTGCTGGCCATGCTCGGCTTTCGATTGCTCGATAAGGCGCAGGGCCTTTTCGACATCGGATTTTTTTACCTTGATTTCGACGCCTGATGAAACGGCGCCCTGCAGCAGATTCTCATGCGAAAGGAAGCATTCGATTCCTTCAGCGGCAAGCCTCGATTGCAGCAGCAATGCCCGGGTATTCGGATGACGGGCAATTACAACGATTTTTTCTTCCTGCGGTTCCATATTGCCAGTTTTTAGTAGTGAAGGGAGCCTTAGGACCAGCAAAACAGCTCCCGGAAATGTTGGTTTACGAATATACGAATTTTTTTTGAAGAATCCCTGATAATGTGGTTAAAAGTTTCCCTTTCTGTCAATGGATTCAAACTCTGCCGCTGTAATTTGCAATTTTAACCTATGATATGAAATCTTATATAAAATATTAATGGCATACGGTTTTCCCGGGTCAGCTCCCTTTTCATCAAACGGATTGTCACGGAATCGGATACCATTGGGTGGTGGGTTTCGGTATGCTTATGCCGAAAAACGTTTTCTTCATACCAGCAGCTGATCCGTGGTACGATATCATAAGTCATTTGTTTTGGGCTGAGAATCAAAATAATTGAAAATCAGCATATTTTATATCGGCCGCTGTGTTGTTATCTTCGCTAACTTTGCACGCTAAAATAATATCGATGAGTGCAATGAAACGCTACCCTTCCGGAAAAGGTGAAGGGAAAGATCACAAGTCCGGAGGAGCCCCCGGAAAAGGGCGCGCCGGGAAGGACAGCAGTGGAAGAAAGCCAGCTTTCGGAAACCCGGGAAGTTATAAAAGCTACGGGAAGTCCGGTGAGGAGGGTTCAAAAGGCGAACGAAGCGAACGGAGCCGCAAGCCCTTTGAAAAAGAATCAGGGGGTGATGAAAAGCCACGTTCGTACAGAGGTAACAGTGAATCAAGACCCTCACGCTTTCCGAAACGTGGTGACGGGACATCCGCATCGTTTGAAAAACGCTCCGAAAGCCGTTCCCAACCGGGTGACAGACCCTACAGAGGTAAAAAATCGGATGAATGGAAAAAGGAAGATACCGGGAAACCGCGTCGTTTTTCAAAGGATGATACAGGAACAAGGGAAGGCGATTCCACTCGTTCCCGCGAATACAAAAAAGGATACGGCGATAAACCATATGCCGGCCGTGAAGATAAAAGAGAATACAAACCGGATCGGCGGACTTCAGACAAGGACGCCGAATCGGGCACACGCCCGGATAGAAAAGCCGGCAGGGATTATACATCCGCCAGGCCCCCGCGGTTCAGGAATGAAAAGGCCGGTTCATCCGTAAAACCAAAAGGAAAACGTGGTTTCGGAGAAGATGGAACCATCCGGTTGAATAAATTTCTGGCCAATGCTGGCATTTGTTCACGCCGGGAAGCCGATACACTGATTGAATCGGGGGCTGTTTCGGTCAACGGTAAAGTGGTGACAGAATTGGGTACCCGAATCAGTATGGACGACAAAGTGCAGTTTGGCGGTGAAACACTGAGTCTTGAACGTAAAGTATACCTGCTGCTTAATAAACCCAAAGGCTATATTACGACCGTTGACGATCCGCAGGACCGGAATACTGTAATGATGCTGGTGAAAGATGCCTGTCGTGAACGGATTTATCCCGTTGGCAGACTCGACAGAAATACCACAGGCCTGCTTCTGTTTACCAACGACGGTGAACTGGCAAAAAAAATAACCCATCCCGGTCATAAGGTACGCAAGGTTTATCATGTGGAATTGAATAAAGGGCTGGCAAAATCGGATATGCTCCGACTTAGTGAGGGAATCGAATTGGAAGACGGCATGATGGCAGTTGATGAAATTGCCTATACCGGAAGCGGGGATGATAAGAAGAATATCGGCGTCGTTATCCATTCCGGCCGGAACCGGGTGGTGCGTCGTATGTTTGAAGCCCTTGACTATGAGGTGACAAAGCTCGACAGAGTAGCATTCGCCAACCTTACTAAAAAAGATCTGCCGCGCGGAAGATGGCGCTTCCTTGAAACGAGCGAAATCAATATGCTGATGATGATCTGATTATTAACAGACCAGCAATACAGAAGCTGCCTCCGGGCAGCTTTTTTTATTTCGGACAAGCGGTACCTTATTGCTTCCTAAATTATCATTTTCAACGAATTAGCTCATAAAAAGCTATTTTTCAGACGACTCAGAACCTTAACCCTGGTTTTTTGTCTGAGCCGGCGTTTTTTTCACTACGTATAAATACCCATAAAAACGGGATGAAGTGCCTGTAAAAAGTAGTATTTAACCGTATTGCGCAGCCTTGATTGTCGGAATACTTTTGTATCATCAAGTTCCGTGTAGTCAGATGCTTACGGAGATTTGCAAGCTTCAGGCCCAAATTTTTTCTAAGGCTTTGCAAATCAATGGTTTGACAAAAAAACACAACTTTTCGCGTTTGGGCTTCCGGGGGGAATGATCAAACGCAGCTGAAAAGGAACCTGAAACTGCCACCCGGCAGAGAAAAAATGGAAAACAAAGATTGTACAAATTATCTGGATATGAAAACTTTTACACACGGCTTCAGCGCAAGGGTTATTTTGCTATCACTTGCTGTTTTGCTTTCATTGACGAACGGTTACGCCCAGTTTGCCACCTGGTCGGATAACCAGTCTGCAAGGCAAACCATGAACCTCAATGTTGTGGCAGGCAGCAATTCGCCTGTCTGCACCGGTTCTACGCTTAACCTGTATGAAACAGGCGGGCAGGCAACCTCCTGGAGCTGGACAGGTCCGAACGGTTTTACTTCAACACTTCAGAATCCTACCATCTCAGGTGCAGGATCCATCAATCAGGGAGTATATACCGTTACGGCCAGTGATGGTGTGAACACGGCTTCTGCTTCGGTAAATGTTATCGTAAGCAGCGATGTTATCGTTCAAACATATTGTCCGACCGATATAACCGCCTGTGCTGACCAGTTTCTGAACGGCAGTTTCGGAACGTATGTCAACTGGACATTGCCCGATTTTGAGCTGAATTGTGTAACAGGGTCAACAGGAGGGAACTCAGAACTCTTTGTTATGAGTTTCGACCTTCCGGAAAGTCAGACTCAGGCCAACTGCTGGACATACAACAAGGTTCAGCGTATTGGAACAGGAGGTGGCCGCCTTCGGTTGTGGCAGTCGAACGGAACGGGTGATCCCTACTTCACTACTCCGACGTTCTACTTTGACGGGCCGACTAACGGCTCTCTTTCCATTTATGCTAAGAATGGCGAGACCTTTAACGTTAATATTTATCTGATCGATGTCAATAACAACATTTCCGGGCTTATGGCAAGTTTTCCGGTAACCGGAAATGGCACAGTAAAGAATTACAGCTTCGTGGTTTCTCCTGACTTTTCGGGAATATACAGTATGAAAGTTGTCTTTACCGGCAATGGATCAAATTCATCGTATGTTGATCTTTTTAAACTGGATGCATTGATTTTCGGAGACGGATGCAACGGTGACGTTAACTTCTCTGTTACAGGTCCCATCCCCGGCTTTTTCACTCCCGGAAGCTATACACAAACCTACACAGCAAAGTATATTCCTTCCTCGGGAAGCACATTTACTTCCGTTTGCTCTTTCGTAGTAAATGTGGAAGGTACGACTGCCCAATCAGGTGATATCGTTCCGGCAAGCTGTGAACAACAGAACGGATCAATTACCGTAAATGCAGCATCTTCATCAAGCTCTCCTTCATTTGAATATTCACTTAATGGCGGCGCCTGGACATCCTTTGGTGGCGGCAGTTCGGTAACGATCAGCGATCTTAATGATGGAACGTATACAATAAATGTCAGAGATATCTCGCACGCCGGGGACTGTGAAATTTATTCCCCCCTGAGCGCCACCGTCACACGTATTCCCAAGCCGGTTGTAACGCTTGAGCCTGCAGGTCCATTCTGCGAAGATGACGAAGCCTATCAGCTTGTATACAGCCCGGCAGGAGGAACCTTCAGCGGAACTGGTGTAAGCACAACCGGATTGTTTGATCCGGGTGTTGCCGGAGCCGGCTCACACGTTATAACTTATACTTATACCGGAGATTACGATTGTGTTGTTTCTGATGATATTACCATAGTTGTTTATCCGATACCTGTGGTTACGCTTACTGCTGCCGGTCCTTTCTGCTTCGATGCAGAGCCTTACCAGCTGACTGGTACTCCTGCCGGCGGCGAGTTCACGGGAACCGGTGTAAGTTCTACGGGACTCTTCTCCCCTTCGGTATCTGGAGCAGGTACATTTGAGATTACTTACACTTATACAACGGAGAATAACTGTTCAGCATACGATCAGATATCTGTTACCGTAAATCCGGAACTCCTTGCAACGATTACCAGTTTCAGCAACATCAGCTGCTACGGAAACACCGACGGAAGCATTGACCTGAGCGTTAGTGGCGGTACCGCACCTTATTCCTATAACTGGAGCAGTGGTGCCACTACCGAAGATCTTTCAAACCTGGCAGCAGGTACCTATACCGTTACCGTAACCGATGCCTTGAATTGTACAACTACCCAAAGTATAACGCTTACGCAGCCTGAAGCATTGACTGCATCTGCGGTTGTTCTGGGCGACGAATGCGGTACTGAACCCTCTGGTGCCATCAATATAACAGTAACCGGCGGAACAAGCCCTTACACGTTCAGCTGGACAGGCCC
>DJVU01000092.1:0-443 GCA_002441345.1 Bacteroidales bacterium UBA6248 | reverse complement strand
ACCGTAACTGCTCCTGTTGCCCAGGATAATTGTTCCGGTGAAGTAACGGGAACTACCACAGATCCACTTACCTATACCCAGCAAGGTACGTATGAAATTGAATGGACTTTTACGGATGCAAACAATAACAGCAGCTATGCAACCCAGACGGTTATCGTAGATGATGTAACTCCGCCGGTTCAGCCTGTTTTGCCCGATGCAACGGGTGAGTGCTCCGTTACCGTAACGGCTCCTGTTACAACGGATAACTGTGCCGGCACCGTTACCGGAACCACTGAAAACCCGCTGACCTATAATGCAGCCGGTACCTACTACATAACATGGACCTTTGACGACGGTAACGGAAACAGTGTAAATGCAACACAGAAGGTTGTAGTGACAGACACCCAATTGCCAATTATTACAACAGAGGCAACCAGCGACGACCTTGGCTGCAACCCGAC
>DJVU01000021.1:29339-31003 GCA_002441345.1 Bacteroidales bacterium UBA6248 | reverse complement strand
TGGGAACCGGATGAAGATATTTACTGGGGTTCAGAAGAAAAATGGCTTGGCGGCAAAGAACGTTACTCAGGTGAACGTGAGCTCGACAACCCTCTTGCTGCCGTTCAGATGGGATTGATCTACGTTAATCCGGAAGGCCCNNTGGCAATGAATGATGAAGAAACCGTTGCTCTGATTGCCGGAGGCCACACCTTCGGAAAGACCCATGGAGCAGGCGATGCCGCCCTTATAGGCCCGGAGCCTGAAGCAGCTGGACTCGAGGAACAGGGTCTCGGCTGGAAGAGCAAATTCGGCAAGGGAAAGGCCGGCGACACCATCACCAGCGGCCTTGAAGTTACCTGGACTAGCACTCCCACCCGATGGACGAATAACTTTTTCTGGAATCTTTTCGGATACGACTGGGAATTGACAAAGAGTCCGGCCGGCGCCCACCAATGGATCCCGAAACACGGGGCAGGAGCCAATTCCGTTCCGGATGCGCACGATCCGGATAAGCGTCATGCACCTTCGATGCTTACAACCGACCTGGCTCTGAGGTTCGATCCCGTTTATGAAAAGATATCCAGACGTTTCTACGAAAATCCCGACGAATTTGCAGATGCGTTTGCACGTGCCTGGTTTAAACTAACCCACCGCGATATGGGTCCCCGATCACGTTACCTGGGGCCTGAAGTCCCTGCCGAAGAGCTGATCTGGCAAGATCCTGTTCCTGCTGCAAGCAAACCTCTGATCGATGAAACAGACATCGATGCATTGAAAGCCAAAGTTTTAGCCTCAGGCCTTTCCGTTTCCGAATTAGTATCCGCAGCCTGGGCTTCCGCATCAACCTTCCGCGGATCCGACAAACGTGGCGGCGCGAACGGAGCGAGAATCCGGCTTGCTCCTCAGAAAGACTGGACCGTTAACAATCCTTCACAGCTTTCGAAAACACTTGAGAAACTTGGTCAGATTCAGGACGATTTTAACAAGTCGCAGAAAGATGGCCGGAAAGTATCCATGGCTGACCTTATCGTACTTGGCGGATGTGCCGGAGTGGAAAAAGCAGCCCGCGATGCCGGAGTGGAGATTAAGGTTCCTTTCTCCCCGGGACGAACGGATGCCACTCAGGAACAAACCGATGTGGAATCCTTCAGCGTACTGGAGCCTGTTGCCGATGGTTTCCGCAACTATCTGAAAAGCAAATTCAGTGTTCCTGCCGAAGAACTTTTTATCGATAAAGCTCAACTGCTCACCCTTACAGCTCCTGAAATGACTGTACTTACAGGCGGCCTGAGGGTACTTGGCGCTAATTACGACAATTCTGAAACAGGAGTATTTACCAAAACACCCGGCAGACTCACCAACGACTTCTTTGTAAATCTGCTGGATATGAATACAGCCTGGAAACCTGCATCCGATGATCACGAAACGTACAAGGGATTTGACCGTAAAGATGGTACTGAAAAATGGACTGCTTCCCGCGTTGACCTGATCTTTGGTGCCAATTCCGAACTCAGGGCAATTGCCGAAGTTTATGGAAGTTCCGATGCAGGAAAAAAATTCGTCACCGACTTTGTAGCGGCCTGGAACAAGGTAATGAACCTCGACCGTTTTGAAATCGCGTAATACGTTTAATTGTTTTGATCGCTGACACGACAGGAGGTTCTGAAAAGCCTCCTGTCGTT
>DJVU01000021.1:0-29317 GCA_002441345.1 Bacteroidales bacterium UBA6248 | reverse complement strand
CATGAAGTACATCGGAGCACATGTCAGCGCAGCCGGCGGAGTTGAAAATGCTCCGGTAAACGCTGCAACAATCGGAGCTAAAGCATTTGCATTATTTACAAAAAATCAGCGGCAATGGACTGCTCCTCCTTTGACGAACGAGAACATTGAAAAATTCAGGGCTAATATGGCCTTACACGGATTTAAACCGTGGCAGGTGCTTCCGCACGACAGCTACCTGATCAACCTTGGACATCCCGGCAAGGCAGAGCTTGAAAAATCGCGCGCAGCTTTTCTTGATGAAATGCAGCGTTGTGAGCAGCTTGGACTCGACCGGCTGAATTTTCATCCGGGGAGTCATCTCAAACTTATTTCCCCCGAAGAAAGTCTGGATATTATTGCTGAATCTATAAATATAACACTTGATAAAACCCATGGAGTAATTGCAGTTATTGAAAATACTGCAGGTCAGGGCACCAATCTGGGATACCGGTTTGAACAAATCCGGCATATCATCGACCGGATTGAAGATAAATCGCGCGTTGGCGTATGCATCGACACCTGCCATTCACTTACCGCCGGTTACGACCTGATTACGCCGGAAGGCTATGAGGAAACCATGAGGGAGTTTGACGCGATAATAGGATTTGAATTTTTGAAAGGATTACACCTCAACGACAGCATGAAACCTCTTGGCAGTCGCGTCGACAGGCATGAAAACATCGGCAGGGGATATTTGGGTTTGGATGCATTCAAACGTATTATGCTGGATCCCAGATTCAACAACATCCCAATCATACTCGAAACCCCGGATGAGAGTCTGTGGGCAGAAGAAATCAAAACTCTTTATTCGATGACGGAGTAAGTACTGATGCTGGCAAGTACCTAAACATCCCCTCAACGGTGGTAGATTTCCTTTGTATATAGCTGGTCCTTCTGCTTAAATACAGCCGTACATTCCGGATGCAGAAAAAACACAATTTAACCGGGTGCAGCATACCTGAAGGTCGCGGTACATATATATATTATCACAGTATCAACTGAAGAGGACAAATCAAACACAGCTTTTACCTGAGAAAGTTCATGTCAGTATTGACATTAGTTTTATATTTTTGTACTTTTAGGATTCTGAAACCACGGGATTAGTTTTTTGGAGAAAATTCTCCATATCAGGTGCCGGCGGCCTGGTAATCCGTAATTATATTTATTAAAGCATCCAATTCTGCATTCAGACAGTGTATGTATTATGGTGTATGAATCAACTGGCTGCATTAAATGCAATCGACAAGGAAATGAGTGAAGCAGGAAAGAAATTCCAGGACACTGACGGCACAAGAGATGCAAGGATACTGGTAGCTGAGGACGAGGATGCTAATTACACCTACATCGAAAAACTATTAAGCCGGGCCGGTTTCAGTCTGATAAGGGCAAATAACGGGTATGAAGCGGTGGAATACGCCCGAAGCAACGACGACATAAGCCTGGTGCTTATGGACATGAAAATGCCCGTAATGAATGGCATGGAAGCAACCAAAGAGATAAAGATGATAAAACCGTCGCTTCCGATTATCGCTACAACGGCATTCGCTATTTCGGGAGACAGGGAAACATTTCTGGATGCCGGATGCGACGATTACCTGCCGAAACCGCTCAGAGCCGAAACACTGATCGGCCTCATCCGGAATTATATGCAATAACAAGTCGTTACGGCTGGTTTACTATCGCTGATCTGAACCTGTGCAATCCGGGTTCAGGCACAATGGAAGTTCTACAAAAAAGGTAGTACCGATTTCTGCTTCGGATTCAAACCAAACCCTTCCTTTCAGATAGGTGGTTGTTAAGAGCTTAATGGAAAACGAACCTATTCCTCGGTGGGGTCCTTTGGTTGAGAACGATCGCTGAAAAATCTGCAACTTAACATCTTCGCTCAGTTCTCCGGGATTATTCACGCTGAACAAAAGAGTCTTATCCATATTCTTGGCTCTCAAGCGAACCGATTCTCCGGCGGGTATTGCTTCCAGTGCATTTTTTACCAGATTGATGAGCACCCTTTTGACAAGCTGCGGATCGCTTTCAAATTGTGCGCCGTGAGAGAGAGGGTCGATTGTAATTTTCTTGTTTTCAGCGATTTGATGATATGAAAGATAACTGGCAACCTCTTCCATTAACTGAACAGCCTGACATCTGGTAATATTCAGGTGCAGATCACCGCTTTCGGCCGATAACAGGGTACGCTGCGACAACAACTCCTCAACAAGCTCATTTCCAGCTTTCCGGGCCCAAGCAATAGTATTTTTATACTCTTCGTCACTTTCCGGATTTTCAAGGGCATAGAGCAAGCCATTTAAACCGGCAGCGGTATTCAGAATATCGTGAAAAAATATTTGCTCAAGCAACTTTCGCCTCTTTGTATCGCTTACATCCCGGATAACCAGCATTATCAGGGTTTCATCCTTAAAAATAAATGGATTTGCTACGACCTCCAGATCCAGCGCATGAATCTGTCCCTCGTACTCAATAGTTATCCGGCTTTCGTATTTTGATTGCTTACCAGTTAGAAGGCATTGCTGGATGGCTTGCATGGTTCCGCAAAACCTGCAGGAAGAAGTAGTACCGCATCCGCTGTTTTCATTGAGCAGATTCTGACAGCTCATTACTTCACCAGGCCTCATCCCAAGTATTACACCTTCTTCCCCCGGATGCGCAAGGTTAAGCAAAGCCTTGTTGTAGTAAATTATCTGCCGATATCTGTTCAAAATCAGGGCTACATCCGGAAAAGCCGCTGTAATCATGGCCAGTCTGACATCAGACGCAAGCGAATTGCTTATGTTTTCAATATTCTGCCTGACGTCGCGCATCGCCAGCCCGCCAGTGTCCCGGACTTCCGAAGGAATTTTAATAGAGCTCATAAAACGGGTAACTGAAAAACCTGAAACTGTTATTAAGGGCATGTTTAACAATTTTACCTAACCAACCCTTATCACTGGTTTCCGGTTTGCAAAGAACGCAAATTAGCGGCTTCATTGTAATTTGTCTTATCAGTTTTCTTACGCTTGTTTTAACAAATATTATTGATTATTATTGCATAAAGGTGAAATATGGAAACAATGAAACTCAAGGACTTTTTTGACTACTCTCTTGTTGACATCGGGAATATTTCGATTAATACATCAGACATCTTATTGATTGCATTCATCCTGGTGGTGACTGTAACCGTATTAAAAATCATTAAGAAATTCTTTAACAACAGGGCAAAAGCAGGAAGGATCGATAAAGGCAGCGCATATTCTGTTTACAGTATAATAAAATACATATTATGGGTTATCGCCATATTGTTAATACTTGAAGGAATGGGTGTTAATGTCAACCTTATGCTTGCCGGATCCGCCGCACTTCTGGTCGGACTGGGCTTCGGTATTCAGCAGATATTTAACGACCTTGTTTCCGGAATTCTGTTGTTGCTGGAAGGCAATATGAAAGTTGGCGATATCATAGAGCTGGAGGACAAGGTTGTTGGCCGGGTTAAGGAAATCGGATTACGCACATCCAAAATTAGTACCCGCGACGATATTACTATGATTGTTCCCAATTCAAAATTTGTAAGCGATAAAGTGATAAACTGGAGTCATGAGCAACACTCCACCCGGTTTATGGTTGAAGTCGGAGTTGCATACGGTTCAGATGTTGAACTTGTTACGCGTTTACTCCTGGAGAGTGCCACAGAAAACACTGAGATTGAACAAGTGCCTGAACCTTTCGTTCGATTCAGCGATTTTGGCGATTCAGCACTTGTTTTTCAATTACTATTCTGGACACGGAATGCATTCAGGAGTGAAAATATACGTAGTCACTTACGGTATTCCATCGACCGGAAATTCAGAGAGCATAATGTACAGATACCATTTCCCCAGCGCGACATTCACATTATATCGGGCAATCAACGGAAGTAGAATTAAACATCCCAAACAGGCCTGATATGACCGGATTCACTTACCAAAATCCAGAATAAGTTTATTCCTGAGGCTGTAAACCTCACGGGGCATTTCCGGCAGCGGACGGTTATCCAGCACAAATTCCAGCGCCAGAGCGTACGAAAGGCGACTGCTTATGTTAAATATCAGGTCAAGGTTATTGGAAACTCTGTAATCGGCAAACAGGTCAATCCGGGGCTGGTAATAGGTGGTATTAACTACATTAAAGTGCTTTACCGGTTTGAAGGAAACGGAAAGATAGTTGCTCAACCGGTGATTATTCTCAGCCGGGGATTCAAGAGGATCTTCATATTCATACATATATGCCATTCCGCAATACAGCCTGAGCTTCTCCTCCCCTGCCAGTTTTACCCTCACGCCCGTACCTGCCAATCCTCTGAAATTGAGGTTCAGTACTTTATTAAACTGAGCCTGTCCGAATGCCTCCAGAGTCCAGATGCGGTTTAGTTTATAATTATAGCGCAGATGCTGCATACCCTTGTTGGAAAAGTCGGACGATCCCGATCGTATGACTTCATAATCGGAAAGTGCAAGATACAGACTTCGGCTTGTTTTGTACTGTGCATGCACATCCATCCCCATCTCGGTGAACCGGCTGGTATTGCTGATAAGATTTAAAGAAATATTTGCCGAGCCCGACCATCCTGTTGTATCGGTTTTTATACGCTCACGCTCGATGTTAAGCACCTGAGCCGATACCGTGAATGACATGAACGACATCGCAGCGAAGAATAGAAGTGCGGGAATATCTTTTAAAAACTGCTTCATCATCAAATAATAATTAAAAAGCCCGGATCAGAGGAATCCGGGCCTTTCAGACATATTTCACAACACACAATCCTATAACAGCGGAAGGGTGTATTTGTTTACCGGATTATTTTTTACAGTCATCCCACTTAACGTTTCGCATATCGCCCGACTGTTCAAATTCGAGATGCATTTTGAAGGCAGAGGAGAGCGTGCACGGCGTGTGTGTATCACCGGCCAGATGGGCATAATCCCACAGAATCTCCCGGTAATCGGGATGTACGCAATTTTCTATAATCGCCTCCATCTTTGCCTTTGGCGATTTTGAGCGCAGGTCGGCAATACCCTGTTCGGTAATAATCACCTGAACCGAATGCTCACTATGATCGGTATGCGAAACCATAGGTACAAAAGCACTGATTTTGCCGCCTTTAGCGACCGAGGGGCAACTGAAAATCGAGATATAGGCATTGCGTGTAAAATCCCCGGATCCGCCTATGCCGTTCATCATCTTCCTTCCCATCACGTTGGTACTGTTCACATTACCAAATAGATCGACTTCCAGTGCCGTATTCATGGAAATAATACCCAGTCTGCGGGCTACTTCCGGACTGTTGGATATCTCCTGTGGCCGGAGTACGATGCGTTTATGAAAAAAATCCAGGTTATCGTAGATATGTTTCAGCATATCAGGAGAAACGGTGAGTGAGCATCCGCTGGCAAACGATATCCTTCCTGCTTCCATCAGTTCAATTACACTGTCCTGAATTACTTCGGTGTACATCTCAAAGTCGGGAATACCCTTGTGTTCACCCAATGCAGCCAGAACGGCGTTGGCAATGTTTCCCACACCCGACTGCAGAGGCAGGAAAGAAGAAGGTATCCGGCCTTTTTTCAGTTCCGATGAAAGGAAACCGGCAACGTTTTGCCCGATTCTGTTGGTTACTTCATCCGTTGCTGCAAAACCTCCGACTTCATCGGGTTTGTTTGTAAGAACCACACCGGCAATTTTTTCAGGATTCACCCGGATTATTTCTATTCCGGCGCGATCGGAGGGCTTGTAGATGGGAACTTCGCGGCGATTAGGCGGATCAGCGACCACCATCAGATCGTGCATTCCGCGCAAGCGACCGGGATGATAGGAATTTAATTCAATCAGAATACGGTCGGCATACTGACATATGGTAGGAGAAATTCCAACCCCTGTTGTAAGAACAATTTCACCTTTTTCGGTGACATCGCAGGCTTCGATAATGCCCCAGTTGATCTTGCCAAGAAAACCGTAACGAATATTTTGTCCAACAGTTGAAAGGTGTGAATCAAAATAATCGGCTTTGCCTGCATTGATAAGGTTGCGAAGGTCGGCATTCGACTGGTAAGGGGTGCGAAACTTCACCGCTTCGGCTCTCGCCAGCGAACCATCGAGCGAGTCACCGGTGGATGCGCCCGTTATTACTCCTATCTTAAACGGATTTCCGCTGGCATGTTCTGTTTTTGCCTTTTCTCCTATAGCAACCGGTATTGCTTTTACCGATCCTGCCGGGGTAAATCCACTGAAACCTACTACATCATCGTGCCGGATGTATGAAGCAGCTTCTTCTGCCGTAATAAATCTTAATGCCATATCTGAGTTTTTTTTTAACAAATCAGCACAAAATCCCGGACGCATGGTTAATAACAGATAGAATAAAATACTCCATCTTTGCACCCGGATTTCGCAGCAAATGTATAAATTTAAATTTGGCATTTGTTCGAAAGCAAAACACATCTATCAATCTACATTATTGTATATCAAATTATTATGAAACAGTCCGGAATCAACGGAAGTGAAACTTTTGAGGCTCTTATTGTTGAGCAGGACGAGCATGGCAAATTCATTTCCCGTATCGGCAGGAAGCGTTTTGACGAATTGCCGGAACACGGCCTGCTTGTTAAAGTAAATTATTCCGGCCTGAACTACAAGGATGCTCTTTCGGCGTCCGGACACAAGGGCATTACCCGGAAATATCCGCATACTCCCGGAATTGATGCTGCCGGAGTTGTTGTACATTCCGACACCGACCGTTTTCGAAGCGGAGATGAAGTTATTGTAACCGGATACGACCTGGGTATGAATACCAGCGGAGGGCTCGCCGCTTACATCTGCGTTCCCCCGGAGTGGGCAGTCAGGAAGCCGGATAATCTGACTCTGCAGGAATGCATGGCAATAGGCACCTCCGGTTTTACGGCTGCCAGTGCCATCTTTGAATTTATAAATCACGGTACCGACCCCGAAAAAAGCAGGGTACTTGTCAGCGGAGCCAGCGGTGCAGTCGGCTCCATGGCCGTTGCCATGCTCTCGAAAGCCGGTTTCATGGTAACTGCATCCACAGGAAAGCCGGAAGCTGCTGAATTCCTTCACCGTATCGGCGCCTCAGAGATTATTGGAAGAGAAGATCTTAACGACACATCCGGTAAGGGTCTGCTGCCGGTGCGATGGCATGCCGCCCTCGACACGGTAGGTGGAAATACGCTTTCAACCGTACTGCTCTCTACTGCCGAACGCGGTATAGTTGCTAATTGCGGAATGATTGCCTCATCAAAACTGGAAGTACCTGTTTTTCCGTTTATCCTCAGGGCTGTAAGGCTGACAGGCATCGCCGCCGCCGAAACGCCCATGGAAAGGCGACTCGAATTATGGAACCTTATTTCAAATACCCTTAAACCCGATTGCCTTGACGAAATGATCAGAATAGTACCTCTGCACGATGTTCCTTCTGCCCTCAGCGCAATGATCAATGGAAGTTTGCAAGGCAAAATTGTAGTCAGAATAACAGCCTGACGTTAATTTATTTTACATAAACGATTTGTCACACCTCCTATTATACCTCTGTATTTCAATATATTAAAAATATAATGCCAGGTAAAAATATTTTTTTATCATCACAAGTTAATATATTTACATTATTTGGTAATTTTGCGGACTGAATCTAAACGTAACTCATAACCGGAACTATCATGAAACTGGAATATCTGAGCAACTACCGTCTACTAATCAGCAAGCAGGTAATTTCACAAACCGAGTCGTACACCTCACAGATTCCATTATTTTTTAATTTACTGAAGAGCACTGAAATATGCGGAGCAGAGAACATCGTAATGACTGTTCCCGCTCTCAGTGCTCCGCACATGGAAAAACTAAACAACTGGTTTTTCAATTACATATATCCACAGTTCAACCAATTAGGCGTCAGGCGCATGGCGATTGTTTCGAATAATACGGCAGCGATTCCCGCACTTAAATACACTGTGTATCCGGCGGTAACAGAACTCAGGCTTTTTTGTTCTATTCCGGAAGCAATAGCGTGGATTACCGGTATCTGCAATACTCTTTCCGGAGCAAGGGGGCCCTTGCCGGTTTTTGCCGGCGAATTGTAATTATTTTTCCCCGGTCAATTTCCGGTCAGCTGCAAAACGCTGCGACATCACTCCGGTAATGGCAAGCTGCATAGCATGATAAAGCAGCACGGGCAACAGCATAACTCCTCCCGATGCTGCACCGTTAAACAGTACACGAGCCATCACGCTGCCGTGCATCAGCGATTTGGTAGATCCGCAGAACAAAGCCGTAATCATGTCCTCCCGGGGCAGTCGCAGCAACCGCACGAAAGCAAAAAGAGCCACGTTTATCAGTAAAAACAGCCCCAGCAAAGCCAGTAAAAGCGTCAGAATCACCTCTGGTCCGAACCCCTCGAAGCTGCCGTTGTTAAATGAGGAACTGAATGATGTATAGACTATTATCAGAATAACAGACTGATCGAAATAGCGGGTAAAGTTCTTGTATCTGATGGCCGGGCCTCCCAGCCGGGAATGCAGGAGTATCCCCAATACCAGCGGTACCAGAATTTGATACCCCAGCCTGGCCACAACGGGTGCAAAACTTCCGTCACCACCTCCCGTCTCCGTTACTGCTCCCATCCACAGCGGGGTAATAATGATACCGGCCATACTCGAAACGGTTGCATTAAATACAGCTCCGGGCACATTCCCGCCAGCCAGCGACACCATAACCACTGCGGATGAAACCGTTGACGGCAATGCGGCCAGGAAGAAAACACCCATCCACAACTCCTGATATGGTGTAGTGCTGAACATTCCTTTAACCAGTAATAAAAGGAGTGGAAACAGCAGAAATGTAACCGACTGGATAACCAGGTGCAACCGCCAGTGACTGACGCTTTTCACCATCTGAAAGAAACTCAGCCTCAGTCCGTAAAGAAAGAAAATTACAGAAATGCCGTAATTGCCGAGCGATTTCAGCGAAAACGAACCGGAAGCAAGGCCGGGTCCGGGATACAGCCATGCCATAACAATCATCAGCAGGAGTGCAGGTGTAAACCAGTCGGGCATCGCCCTGCGAATCCTGACTACCAGTCCCTGTTTCATTATTTGTTTTGCTTTCGCTGATGTTGCATCCGATTCGGCTAAGAGTTTTTTCGAGCCGGCATGAAAGTTCAAAAGTAGTCAATTTGTCGCCTCGTGCACCCTGGTCAGGCAGTATCCCCGAAAGAGAACGAAAGGACCGGTTCAGACATTTCATCAAAACCCGCATGGTTACATTCGGGCAATTTTCAGTCGGCCATAAACAACCTTTAATTCCGCGTAAAGTTTATTTTTGCAGAAAATTCCATGCGATGCGCATCGACATACTTACCATATTTCCTGCAATGTTTGAAGGCCCGTTCACGGAGTCGATCATTAAGCGGGCGATAGCACGCGGATTTGCAGAAATTCACATCCACGACATCCGCGATTACGCCACCAGCAAGCACCGAAAGGTCGACGACTATGTATTTGGCGGAAGTGCCGGGATGGTAATGATGGTGCAACCGATAGCTGACCTCATTGATAAACTAAAAGCAGAACGAACCTACGATGAGATAATATTCCTGACACCTGACGGAGAAATTCTGAGCCAGGGTATTGCAAACCAGTTAAGTCTGCATGGCAACATTATCCTTTTATGCGGGCATTACAAAGGCATTGATGAGCGCTTGCGCGAACATTACATAACCAGGGAAATATCGATTGGCGATTACGTTCTTTCCGGCGGGGAGCTGGCTGCCGCAGTACTTACCGACAGCATCATCCGTTTAATTCCCGGAGTATTGGGCGATGAAACCTCGGCTCTTTCCGACTCATTTCAGGACGGACTGCTGAGTCCGCCGGTTTATACGCGTCCTTCCGATTACAAAGGCTGGAAGGTTCCCGACGTTCTGTTATCGGGCAACGAGAAGGAAATTAAAGACTGGAATTACCGCCAGGCACTGGAACGAACCAGAAAAAGGCGCCCCGGCCTTCTAACCGAGTAAGACAATCGTACCTACTGGCAAATCAACCGTAAATTCTGCCCTGAATGGCATTTGGTGCATTATGCCTTGTTTTCCGGGCATAGGTAAAAAACCAGCCCGAGATCAGCAGGGTCAAAATACAACCTGTCCAGCAGGAGATCCCGGCAGAAAGCTGTAATCCTTCGGGTGCTGCAAGTATATAGGTCGTGATTACCGAAGTCATAAATACGGATGGTACCAGCGTAATCCAGAAAGGTTTGTGCTCATTGACCAGATAAATGGTAACAGCCCACAGCACGATGGTTGCCAGGGTTTGGTTCGACCATGCCATATATCTCCATATTATTGCGAAATCGATACGGGTAATGGCATATCCGGCAGCAAAAAGCGGAAGGGTTAACAGCAGCCGGTTCTTTACCTTGCCCTGATTGTAATTCATAAAATCGGCAATTATCAGTCGTGCACTTCTGAAAGCGGTATCGCCGGAAGTAACAGGGGCTGCCACAACCCCCAGAAGCGCCAGTATGCCACCAACCTTCCCCAGCAGGGATCTGGAAATCACATCCACGACCCATGCTGCATTTCCTTTATGGGCTGCCATTATTTCGTTGAGCCCACCAACGCCTCCGAAAAAGGCCATACCGGCAGCTGCCCATATCAGAGCAACAACACCTTCTGCTATCATGGCACCATAAAACACCCTTCTGCCCATTCGTTCGCTGGTAATGCACCGTGCCATCAAAGGCGACTGTGTGGAATGGAATCCGGAAATGGCACCGCATGCAATTGTCACAAAAAGCATTGGGAAGACCGGGAATTTCCCGGCATTATGGTGCATATTGGTAAAACCGTATGGAATGACTTCCGGCACGGTATAATCTCCCAAAACCAAACCACCCAGAATACCTGCTGCCATAAAGAGCATGGAAATGCCAAAAACGGGGTAAATGCGTCCGATAATTTTATCGACTGGCAGCAGGGTTGCAAAAATATAATATGCAAAGATAATTCCGGACCACACCGGAAGTCCGAACGACACGAGTCCGTTAAGAATGCCGGCAGGGCCTACAACAAAAACCGCCCCGACCAGAATCATAAGAAGTATTGTAAAAATCCGCATAAACTGCCGGAATCCGTCTCCAAGGTACATTCCTACAATCTCCGGGATGCTTTTCCCCTGATGTCTTACCGATAACATACCGGAGAAGAAATCGTGAACGGCCCCGGCAAAGATGCATCCAAATACAATCCAGATGAATGCCACCGGCCCCCACATTGCACCGGCGATTGCACCGAAAATTGGTCCGAGGCCGGCGATATTCAGAAACTGAATCAGAAAAATCTTTCCCCAGCCCATGGGTACATAATCCACGCCATCGTTCATGGTAATGGCCGGGGTTGGACGGCCGGGATCGATTCCGAATAGTTTTTCAGTAATTCGTCCGTAAATGAAGTATCCTGCTATCAGTGCAGCAATCGAGAGCAGAAAGGTAAGCATAGCTGACCCGCAATTTTGTTAGTCTCCGTTAGCAGGGGATAAAATTATAACCTTTGCAGGGAAATTTTTCCACTTTCCTCCTGATTTATTTTGGATTTCTGCAAAAAATCAGGCCTGGTTATACAAAGTCCGTCAAATCTGACAATTAATTTCAAAACGGACTTGGATATTAAAAATAAAATGCCGTATATTTGCACTCATTTTTCAGAAAGGCAACAATTAAATACCTAAAATAATGAGCAAGAACGAATTAGTGAAGTTTGTCGAGGATAACTTCGTTCAAATGAAGGAGTTCCCGAGCTTTAAGGCCGGCGATACCGTTACCGTTCACTATAAAATCAAGGAAGGTGATAAGGAGAGGATACAGCAGTTCCAGGGCGTTGTACTGCAGCGTACAGGAAGCGGAGTTACAGAAACTTTCACCGTTCGTAAAGTATCAGGAAATACTGGTGTGGAGAGGATTTTTCCCACTGCATCACCCTTTATCGACAAAATTGACGTGAACAAACGCGGCGTTGTCCGCAGGGCCCGCATCTTCTACCTCCGTGAACTCAAAGGTAAAAAGGCCAGAATTAAAGAAAAAAGGGTTTAACATTGTTTTCATAAGTGTTGAAAGAAAGCCTGCCGTCAAAAGCAGGCTTTTTTGCGTTGATTCCGTTCAGCCAGATCAGATACTGCTTCCCTCCCATTCCTTTATCCGGATTTTACCAGTATCTTTATATCCTGATTCAATCTCCTCAATTCCCTATGGATTCCGGGCATTTCAAACATAGCTGCTCCGCTTTTCCTTCTTCCGTAATGCCGGTTCTGTATGTTCTTCTGCTGGTAATTCTTACAATGCCCTTTAACCTTCAGGCTCAGGAGCCCGGAACAAAAACACGGAAACCGGCAGAGCAAAGCGACAGTCTGGACTATCTGAAGCGCAGAGAACAAATCAGCCGTTCCGATGAGTTTTACGACAACCTGCAGTCCCGGGCAGATACCGGCTGGTTTTTAAAGCATATTCATCCCCTGATATTCAGAAAAAGTCCGCCTCCGGTTAACGATTCCCTTGCAGGTCTTGCTGCTCCGAATCCTTTTATGGCTTATAAAGGGAAAGTAATCCGGTCCGTCAGCATTATACGGCTCGATGCCTTCGGCACCTCCGTTTACGATCCGTTGCTGCAGCCCGCCACGCGAATGCAGCGATCTCTCAATAAAATCCATTTCAATACCCGCGAATCTGTTGTAAAAAAATATTTGCTGATACGCGAAGGCGATGTTATTGATCCGGTAGCACTTGCCGATAACGAACGGGCAGTGAGAGATGCCTCAATTTTTGAAGATGCGCGGTTTACCGTTTCCTCTGCATCTGCGTCCGACAGTGTTGACCTTATACTGATTGTAAAGGACATTTTTCCGGTTGGATTCGACCTGAAAGTAATCGATACGGAGCGCAGTCGTTTCAGGTTTTTCAACAGGAATCTGCTTGGTCTCGGATATCAGGCAGAGCAATCGTTTCATTTTGATTTCGGAGATCGCCCGGCTATACAGATATCGGGAGGAGCCGGCAAATTCAGAAATATCGGAGGCAGCTTTACCGATGCCGGCCTTTTCTGGTCCGGATTAAATGGAAATGAAGGAGCCGGCTTACAAATCAGCAGGCCGTTCTTCTCCCCCGAAATCCGGTTTGGTGGCGGACTAATCCTGCAACGACAATATCTGCCCCTTAACCCGGAAAGCGATAAAGGCGGAAGGCCATTGCAGAGCGAAACCGATATCTGGGCAGGTTACAGCACCATTATAAACCGGTTTCATGCACCGGCTTCCGACAGGGTGCAGGCACTGGTAACTGCGCGATATCTTCAGTACAACCTGCAGAACAAGCCCGCAATGACCGACTCTCTTCAGAGACTCTTCCCTGTTTTTAAACGGTGGATATCGGAATTAGGGCTGATACGCAGCGGTTTTTACCTGAATAATATGATTTACGGATTCGGGCATACCGAAGACATACCAACAGGGTATCATGCCGGATTGTTGTTTGGTTATGAAACGACTGGCACTACAAGCGGAGTATATACCGGAATGCGCTTTTCATCCGGCATACGCATAAATGGCTCCGGGTATCTTTTCGCCCATACCTCAGCAGGAACATTTGTTGACAAGCAGGCGTTGTACAATTCGGCAACGGAACTTACACTTCACTACATCTCCGGAATACGGAAATCCGGATCGTTCCGGCTCAGGCACTTTGCCAGCCTGAATCTGAAAAACGGATTTAACCGAACCGATTCGTACGGAATTTCCCTGGCAGACGGGTTTTCGAATACCTTCGGCGACTACACGAAACGTGGCAACCATCGCCTCACGGCACGAATCGAAACGGTTGTATTTACACCGTATTACCTTCTGGGATTCCGGTTTGCATTTTTCGGATTTGCTGAAGCAGGAATGGTAACCTCAAACATTAAAAATATTCTGAGCGAAAGATACTATCCGGCGCTTGGAACAGGAATAAGGGTGAGAAATGAAAACCTGGCATTTTCAACTTTTCAGATAAGTCTTGCCTGGCACCCCGCACATCTGCCCGGAAACGATGCGTGGATTTTCGGCATCGGCCATCCGGATCAGGCCGGATTCAGCCGGTTCGGAATAGCTGCTCCCGAAATTACAGAATTTTATTAAAGGCGAATGTTTGCAATCGGGACGGGACTCCTGCCTAAAAAACATCCAGAATACTTATTTTTTTACCGTTGAACTCCGCTGTATCGCCTGCTTTCTTGCCTTGTACTGCTTTTGCAAACGGAACCGCCGGCGAAATCGCGAAATACTCATTTCCATCTCCGGCTTTTACTTTCCCTATCCCCGTAGATATAAACACTTTCTGCATTCCGGTATGCACAACGGCTCCAAATCCGGCTTTGTCGCACAACCTGCTCAAATCGATGCGGTCAAGCACCGTCAGCTCCTCCTGTACTTTTATGAGTTGCAGGGCCAGCATATCTCTCCTTTTCGACAACTGCTCACGATACGAATCGTACCGGTCTTTGGGCTGACCATATTCGTTTGCGCTTTGCTCGGCTTCCTTAACGGCAGTACGAAGATTTATCTCAGTATCATTTTTTATTTTCCGGCATGCCTCAACCAATGCTTTTTTCAGATGAAGTTTATCCATTTCTGATGATTTAATAGCTTTTCTGTTGACTTCAGCCTGCATTTATGTCGATTACAAACTGAAAAGGGAAGTACATCTTTAAATTGGTTTCACCAGAGTACTGTATTGACCATTTGCCCGTAATTATCAATTCGGACAGCTTTCCGGAAAATTACGCTAATTTTGCCATATAAACCAAATAATAATGAATAAAATACCTAACGATCCGGTTTACTCGAAACAGGTGCTGGAGTTCTTAACCGTTGCCAACGAATATTGCCTGTTTACCGAGAAATGCGATGAATACAAACGCGATGAACTTCTGAATTACTACAGGCATATCCTTCCGCTTATCTATCTGAAAGGTTCACTTATTAAACCGGTAGTACCCGGGGAGCCTGGCGATGCCGAGCGTTTTGTGACGGAAGAAAGCTGGGAGAGCATTTTTAATGCGCTAAGGAACAAATTTTATCCTGCAGACCACTTCTGGATGTGCCAGGATCCGTCTGACGAGCATACCGATGTTGAAAAGAACAGCCTGGCCGAACACCTTGCCGATATATATCAGGATCTGAAGGATTTTGTAATGCTTTATCAGAAAAACAGGCATACCTCGCGCGAAAATGCCGTTGCTGGAATTGTCGAACACTTCAGAGCCCATTTCGGTCCGGCCATCACTAAATCCCTTTATGCCCTTCACCATTCAGCTTTTTCTTAATATCACTTTAGCCGGATTGATCTTCGCTTTTTACTAATTATTCAGTCCCGGATTTCAAAAATTCCAATACCTTTGTGTCAATTTAAATTGATTCTAAATAACCAGCATTGACACTCTCAGATCTGTCACCGGGCGAAAAAGGGATTATTACCAAAGTAAAAGGCCATGGAGCCTTTCGCAAGCGGATTCTTGAAATGGGCTTTATCGCCGGCAAAGAGGTTGGTGTTATTCAGCGGGCTCCCCTTATGGATCCTGTTGAATACAACGTAATGGGCTATAACGTTAGTCTGCGCAACAGCGAAGCCAGACTAATCGAGGTTGTCACCGAAACCGAAAGCACCAGAATCTTTTCCGGAACTTCCAACGGAACCATTGAAGGCGATCTGCTCAATAATGCAGCCCTAACAAAAGGAAAAACTATTAATGTAGCCCTTGTCGGGAACCCGAATTGCGGCAAAACCACGCTTTTCAATTATGCTTCCGGATCGCGCGAACGCGTCGGCAATTATTCCGGGGTTACCGTGGATGCCAAGGAAGCGCGATTCCGAAGAGGAGAATATACGTTTATTGTTACCGATCTTCCCGGCACGTATTCAATAAGCGCATACAGTCCGGAAGAACTTTTTGTCAGGGATCATATCATCGATTCGGCTCCGGATGTTGTTGTCAATATAATCGATACCTCCAACCTTGAACGGAACCTTTACCTAACCACGCAGCTTATCGACATGGACGTTCGGATGGTCGGGGTTCTGAACATGTTCGACGAGGTGCAGCGCAGCGGCAATACACTCGATCACAAACAGCTCGGAAAACTTCTGGGCGTTCCTCTCGTAACAACAGTCGGAAGCAGAGGAAAAGGCATCGATGAAATGCTGCAAAAAATCATTGATGTGTATGAGGATCAGGATCCAACCCGCCGTCACATTCACATCAACTACGGGCGAATCATCGAACCGGGCATTGCGAAAATTCGCGAATTGCTTCGGCAGCCGGGCAATCTGAGCCTTCTGGATAAGGTATCGGCCCGCTTCCTTGCCATCAAACTCATCGAAAAAGACAGGGCTACAGAAGTAATGATTGAATCCCTTGAAAATTTCAGGGAAATCATAGCCGAAGTAGACGCCCAGATTACCCGCATTGAAACAGAACTGAGGCAGGATACCGAGAGTCTGATTGCAGATGCTAAATACGGATTCATTGCCGGAGCCCTTCATGAAACCTTCATCCCGAATCCCGTCGTACAACGCCGAAAAAGCGAGGTAATCGACACCATCATCACGCACAAGGTCTGGGGAATACCCATTTTTATTTTCCTGATGTGGCTTACCTTTTACGGTACATTCAAACTTGGCAACTATCCCATGGAATGGATTGAAAGCCTGGTTGAATACACTTCTCAAATCCTTGAAAGAAGCCTGAGCGACGGAATGTTAAAAGACCTTCTTATACAGGGAATTATTGGCGGTGTTGGCGGCGTTATTATCTTTCTTCCCAACATACTGCTGCTTTACCTTTTTATATCCCTGATGGAAGATACGGGCTATATGGCCAGAGCCGTCTTTATCATGGACAAGCTGATGCATCGTATAGGTCTTCACGGAAAATCGTTTATACCTTTGCTGATGGGATTTGGCTGTAACGTACCGGCAATACTTTCAACCCGCATCATCGAAAGCCGCCGCGATCGTCTGATAACCATGCTGATCAATCCTTTTATGTCGTGCAGCGCCCGGCTTCCGGTTTATATACTGTTTATCAGTGCGTTCTTCTCAAGTTACCAGGGCACCATTCTGTTCTCCATGTACGGGATTGGCGTTCTCCTGGCAATTGGTTCGGCTCTGCTATTCAAAAAAGCCATATTCAAACAGCCCGATGTACCTTTTGTGATGGAACTGCCGCCTTACCGGACGCCAACCATCCGGACCATTCTCAAACACATGTGGAACAGAGCCGAGCAGTACCTGCGTAAAATCGGAGGAGTTATTCTCATTGCCTCAATAATTATATGGGCGCTTGGCTACTTCCCCAGGGAAACCGGCGAGGATCACCGCTTCGACTCCGAAATTGCCACGATAAACGATCAATATTCAAAACAAATCCTTCAGACCCAGACCAGTCCGGAGCTGATTGAACAAATGCTAAGTCAGCAGAATGATGAAGTTGAACAAATCCTGCACGAAAAAGAAAGCCATCGTCAGCTCAACTCGTATATAGGCAGGCTCGGACATTTCATTGAGCCGGTTATGCGGCCATTGGGTTTTGACTGGAAGATGAGCGTTGCGTTGCTCACAGGTGTTGCAGCTAAGGAAATAACTGTTGGAACCCTCGGCGTTTTGTATCAGGCAGGTGAAAATGCCGACGAAAACTCTTCGTCACTTATAACAAAAATACAGCAGCAAACCTACCATGAAGGCCCCCGGGCGGGACAAAAAGTATTTACCCCTCTGGTCGCCTTCAGCTTCATGCTCTTTATTCTGATCTATTTCCCATGCGTTGCCGTAGTGGCCGCTATCCGGAAAGAATCGGGCGACTGGCGCTGGGCTGCGTTTATCGTTGTTTATACTACCGGACTGGCTTACCTGGCATCTCTGGCAGTGTTTCAGATCGGCAGCCTTATTTTGTGATTTTTTAGCAGGAAATATGTCCGAACTAACACCGGTTCAACTGTTTTATATCTGTCTGATCCTGGCCATTATCCTTACCCGCATCCCGGTATTAGGTGTGTTTTTCCGGTCGGTTAATACCTTGCTTCATGAAAACGGACATGCAATTGCTGCTCTGCTCCTCAACGGTGAAGTTCTTGGCGTTTCGCTTAACAGCGACACCTCCGGCTCAGCCCATACACGTATGACTTCAAAGCGGGGCGCACTGCTGGTTTCGTTCGCCGGATATCCTTTCGCTGCAGCCGGAAGTGCTTTGCTCGTCTGGATGGCTGTAACAGGGCACATTCGTGCCGGTTTGTTTGCACTTTTATCGCTTGCATTATCCAATCTGGTCTTGTTTGTAAGAAATGCGTATGGCATAACATGGCTGATTATTTTTTCCGGAATTGTTGTATTTTTATTAAAATCAGACCTTCAGGAAACCAGCCGGATCTTTTTTCTCGTTATCAGCCTTATCGCTTTTGCCGAATCAGCGTTTTCAACTCTGATAATTAGTTGGCTGGGCCTGATGCATCCCTCTAAAGCAGGCGATATTACCATCCTGGCAAAGCAATCGAATATAAATGCCTTTATCTGGACAATTCTGATCGCACTTGTATGCGGTTATATACTTTTTGAAACGGTTGCCCGCTTTTTCCCACCCGTAAGCCAACTTTTCGCAAATCCTGCTGTTTAAGTTTCATTATGATGAATACGCAGGAAATTATAGCCACGCTGATTGTTATTGCCGCTGCCTCTGTTGCTGCCGTAAAACTTTACCGTAAATTCACCAATCCCCTTAAAGGCTGTTCCGGTTGTTCCAGCGATTGTTCGGGCTGTGAACTGCTTGACCTGAAGAAAGAAATTGAAGAGAACAAACGCAGGAAAGAGCTGTCGTCTGAAAAAATGCAAGCAGAGCAACAATCTCATTGAATTTTTGATGCTGCATTTGCCATACCCGGGTATAAAGAAGTATCTTTGAATGATATGTTGATAAAAACGGTTTGAGTCTTTATTGTACTGCATTACACGGATTAAAGGACACGCAAACAGCCCGCTTCATGAAACCCGGTTTTTTAACGTTGTACTTTGGCATGTTTTACAAGCCGAACAGTACGTTCATATCTGTTTTTGAAAGTGAAAAAAAACTGAGATATGGCTTTTATTCCTTGTTGATTCCAGCCACAGGATACACAATCTTTTATCTGATGGCATACTATGCCGGAGGTTCCCCATCCACCTTCAAACCCTGGTTAGCCCTGCCAATTGAAGATTATTTCAGGTACGATATCTTCCTGACTCTTCCGGGATATTATCTGAGCTGGATTGGCGCAGCCGGCACGGTTTACCTTCTGTCACGATTAATGAATGGGAATAGCCATTTTGATAATATTCTGGCTATTATTGGTTTTGGCATTGGAACAGCTACCTGGAGTTCCTTATTGCATGATTTGACGGATGCCGCTCTAAGTGTTGCCGGCGTAATCAGTATGAGTGAATACGAAAAACTACTGAACCAGCCCACCTTTTGGCGCGGATTGTTGCTTACCCTTTATACAATTTATTTCACCTGGTTTCTGGCATTGTTTACCATAGAGATTAAAATTTCTCAGAAATTCAGCATAATCAAATCACTGATAGTTGCATTAATCGGGCTGATTACATTTCAGTTGATATTGCTGATTTTTATAAGATAACACCAAACCCTGCCCTCCGAACAGCTGATTGAATCAGCAGAGCGGTCAGACAATTTTTCTGAGCTTGCTGAAGTGCCATCGCATAGCCTGTCCGGAAAACGATCTCTCAATGGCTACAGCTGATCTTCCCGGTAATACCCTGTCCGGCCAGAACAGAATGGATTGCTCATAGAAATTCTTATATAAATGCTTCAAAAAATACCTGCATTTTCACTGCCAATCTGGAATTACATTCCGTTAAGACATTAACATATATTAATATCACATTGTTAAGCAACACATTAATATCACTACTGCAGCAACTGCAGAATTTTAACGGATGAAATACCAGATTTTAAGCGTTTCTTACTGTTTTTGTTTAATTTTGTAGTACCAATTGTCTGAAGACAAAGCTTTTTACAGCATTAAAATAAATTTGTCTTCAGATTTTCCCAAAAAGAAGTAATCATTACATCCTGTGCCTGAATTTTTATGCTGGACAAACAAGCTTTCCGCGAAACCTACCACTTTCTTGACAAAGAGGTTATTATAGAAATTATTGACATATTCCTGAGTGAATATGAACTGAAGCTTCAGAAGCTTGAGCAGAATTTTGCAGACGGAGATCTTCCCGGAATCAGGTTTACTGCGCACAACATTAAAGGGGTGGTATCTAACTTTAACGTTTCAGAGCTTTATCAGCAGGCAAAAGAGCTTGAACTTACGGCCACTTCTCTGGTGGAATCCGGAGGAGAAGGCTTTGACAGGGAAGCTATGGTTTCAAAAATCCGGGAAATTCGTGAATCGACCGAAATTATGGCTTCTGAGCTCAGGGAATTGCGGACTGAAATGCTTGCTGAATAACGTTTGGCGCAGGCCAATAATAAGAACTCCGGTGTTCTTCCATCCGGATCTCACAACTATTTGATCAGGAATCACATAGTGTTCCGGGGAGCATTTCCCGGTCAATCTGTATGGAACCTGTAAAATGACGATTATTGCTTCAGGTTACAGCTGATCGAGCCTGTTTAATCCGCGGATCGCTTTATCGTCGTTGGTTTTCATCCGCAAAACGCGCTCATAATCACTTCTGGCGGAAGAAACATTTCCCATCAGTTCATGCGCATAGCCACGGTTATACCACGCATCAGCATAATCCGGATTCAGTTCAATTGCTTTACTGAACGCTTCCACGGCTTCCGGGTACATCTCTTTAAACACCAGGAATATGTATCCCTTGTTGTAGTGAGCAAATGTGAACGACGGGTCGACCATGAGAATCTCTTCGTAAACGGCCAAAGCCTTGTCAGGATCTTCGTTATCCTGGTAAAACATCCCAAGGATATACAGGGGGTCGGGACTGCCGGGTTTTACGCGGGCTGCATTTCTGAGATAGTCGATTGCAAGGCGGTCTTTACGGATCGACATAAGAATACCGAGCTGTTTCAGCGCATCGTAATGATCCTGATTCTTAGCAACTGCCATTTGGTAGCTGTCAATGGCCTTCAGGGTATCGCCCATTTCCTCATTGGCAAGTCCGCTGATAAAAAAGGCTTCTGCATTATCGGGATCTTTACGCAATCCTTCGCGTAAAGCATTGAATGTTTGCTTATAATCGCTCATGGTAAGATACAGCCTGGCCATCATCACATCGTATTTTCCTGCCCTGGGATTCAGTTCAACGGCTTTTTTCAGTGCATCGAGGGAGCGCTGCATTTTGCCGGTATACATATATACATCCGACAGTCCGGCGTAAACTTCCGGATCGTTTTCGTTGAGTGATAGTGCTTTGTTAACATCCTGAAGCGCTTCGTTTTCCATGCCGCTGCGGGCAAAAAAGCGTGCCCGTTCAAGGTAAGCCGGGATGCCCGAAGGATTCGCTTCAACAAGTGCATTCAGGCGTGCGAGTTCATCGGAAATAGTATCGTTGGCTTCCACAGCGGTTGCTTCGGAAGATTTACGATTCTCACCGCATGAAATCATCATTAGGATCAGGGCGACGGCTATTAGAGGAAGAAGCAGGATGCGTCCGGCGGTAGTACAGGCCATAAGTTATCGTTTGTATTTTGCTGCAAAGGTAAAAAAAACAGCCCTTACGGGGAGGCCGCAGGACTGTATATTAAGGAATAAGCGTTATTTATTATCTGTCAGCTTTGTTCAGCGCTTCGCGAACCAGAGTTTCAAGTTCATCGGAGAGCTCAGGATTATCGACCAGAAGCTTCTTGACGGCATCACGGCCCTGTCCAAGTTTGGTTTCTCCATAGCTAAACCACGAACCGCTTTTTTTGATAATATTATTATCCACTCCAAGGTCAACAATTTCCCCGGCTTTTGAGATTCCTTCACCAAAAATGATGTCGAACTCGGCCTGACGGAACGGCGGTGCCACTTTGTTTTTAACAACTTTAACCCTGACCCTGTTTCCAACAGCAGATTCGTTGTCTTTAATCTGTGAAACCCTCCGGATATCCAGCCGTATGGATGCATAAAATTTAAGAGCATTACCTCCGGTCGTGGTTTCGGGATTTCCAAACATCACGCCGATCTTTTCGCGGAGCTGGTTGATAAAGATACAGCAGCAACCGGTTTTACTAATGGTGGAGGTAAGCTTGCGAAGTGCCTGTGACATAAGCCTGGCCTGCAGTCCTACCTTTGAATCCCCCATCTCGCCTTCTATTTCGCTTCGTGGTGTAAGAGCGGCAACCGAGTCAATCACTATAATATCAATGGCACCTGAACGAATCAGGTTTTCAGCGATTTCGAGTGCCTGCTCTCCGTTATCGGGCTGAGAAACAAGCAGATCGTCGATGTTAACGCCAAGCTTGCCGGCATAATAGCGGTCAAATGCATGTTCCGCATCAATAAATGCTGCAATGCCTCCCTGGCGCTGACTTTCGGCAACGGCATGAAGAGCGAGGGTAGTCTTTCCCGATGATTCCGGACCGTAGATCTCAACGACCCTTCCTTTTGGGAGTCCGTTGATACCCAGTGCAGCATCAAGGGATATGGATCCTGTTGAAATACTGGGCATCTGCTCAACCGGAGCATCGCCCAATTTCATTATGGTACCCTTTCCGTAAGACTTTTCGATTTTGTCGAGTGTAAGCTGTAGTGCTTTGAGTTTTTCTAGGTTGGCTTCCTTCTGGTCTTTACTCATTTTGATAAGGTTTTACAGGATTATTTTGATGGATTGATAAATAATGCTCAAAGGTAATCAAACTTCACAGACCTTAAAAATGCGGTGAAATTTTTTATTCACCATTTTACAACACCTGCAGCGACCTGCCTCAGTCCTTCAAAACCTGGGAAGCATGATTTTTGGTATCCACCTTATCCATCACCTCCTCGATAACACCCTTCTCATCAATAATAAAGGTTGTACGGATTACGCCGTCGTATTCGCGTCCCATAAACTTTTTGCGACCCCAGACACCATAATCGTTCAGAATTTTCTTTTCGGTATCGGCAATCAGGGGAAATGGCAGTTCAAATTTATCGGCAAACTTACGGTGCGATTCCACGCTGTCGGGACTTACTCCCACCACTTTGTAGCCGCGCGACAGCATCCGGTCGTAGTTGTCGCGCAAACTGCAGGCTTCAGCTGTACATCCCGGAGTATTGTCTTTCGGATAAAAATACAACACAACCTTATTCCCTTTATAAGAAGCAAGTTCAATCCTGTTCCCCGACTGATCGGTACCACTGAACAACGGAGCTTTATCTCCGGCTTTTAAATGACTCATGACAATTTTGTTTAAAGATTTACGTGCAAATTTAAACGCCATGCCGACATTAAGGTTCAGTTCAGATTTAAAAATAAATGTTTGGATGGGATCCGAAAGAGTCTTCCCTGCCATGACCATCTCCCCTTACGAATAATATTGCCTGCAGCCGGACACGGTAACGAAACATATAGTAAAATCAGGATTTATCGCTGTGAAAACGGGCGGCATCATCTATTTCATCCGCATAATGCCTATATTTGCGGTGTTCTTAACCCAAAAGCGATGGCACAAATAATCAACGATATTTCACGGACATTCAATGAATATTTGCTGATTCCGGGTCTCACCGGAAAGGACTGCATCCCTGGAAAAATTAACCTGAAAGCACCGCTCGTTAAATTTAAAAAAGGGGAAAAGCCTGATCTCAGCCTTAACATTCCTTTTGTATCAGCCATCATGCAGTCGGTTTCCGATTCCAACATGGCCATTGCCCTGGCAAGAAACGGAGGTCTTTCCTTTATCTTTGGCTCTCAACCCATTGAAGAGCAGGCTGAGATGGTTAGAAAAGTAAAGAAGTTCAAGGCCGGCTTTGTGGTGAGCGATGCAAATTTAACCCCGGATCACACCCTTAAAGATATCTTTGAGCTTAAGGCAAAGACAGGATTTTCGACCATTGCCGTTACACACGACGGCACTTCCACCGGCAAGCTACTGGGCATGGTTACCAGCAGAGACTATCGTCCGGGGCGTGAAAGCCTCGACAAAAAAGTGAAAGACCTGATGACGCCCTTTTCCAAACTGATAACAGGAAAAATCGGAATCACCCTCGACGAAGCCAACGACATCATATGGGATCATAAAATCAATACGCTGCCTGTAATCGATGAAAATCAGTGCATGCGGTATTTTGTTTTCCGAAAAGACTACGACAACCACATCGACAACCCCAATGAGCTTGTGGATGACCACAAACGTTTGCTGACCGGCGCCGGAATCAACACCCGCGATTATATGGAGCGTATTCCCAGACTGGTAGAGGCCGGTGCGGATGTATTGTGCATCGACTCTTCCGACGGCTTCTCGGAATGGCAAAAGGAAACCATTGCTTTTGTAAGGGAAAATTACGGCGATTCCGTAAAAATCGGCGCAGGTAACATTGTTGACAAAGACGGATTTTACTA
The DNA here is from genome assembly GCA_002441345.1 of Bacteroidales bacterium UBA6248. Classification (GTDB taxonomy): domain Bacteria; phylum Bacteroidota; class Bacteroidia; order Bacteroidales; family Lentimicrobiaceae; genus Lentimicrobium. Next base: position 4,690 of record DJVU01000021.1, on the reverse strand, counting down.
CCTGGCCGATGCCGGTGCCGATTTTATTAAAGTTGGCATTGGCGGGGGTTCCATCTGTATCACCCGCGAACAGAAAGGAATCGGCAGAGGTCAGGCCACATCTCTTATCGAAGTGGCTGCCGCCCGCGACGAATATTATGAGCGCACCGGAGTCTACATCCCGATTTGTTCCGACGGAGGCATCGTTCAGGATTATCATATGGTGCTGGCCCTGGCCATGGGAGCCGACTTTCTGATGATGGGCAGATATTTTGCCCGCTTCGACGAAAGTCCGACCAAAAAATTGCTGGTAAACGGCAATTACGTTAAAGAATACTGGGGCGAAGGCTCAAACAGGGCAAGAAACTGGCAGCGTTACGACATGGGAGGCCAATCCAATCTCAAGTTCGAGGAAGGAGTTGACAGCTTTGTTCCCTATGCCGGCAAACTCAAAGATAATCTGGATGTTACTCTGGGAAAAATAAAGTCAACCATGTGCAGCTGCGGTGCGCTTTCGCTGAATGAGCTGAAAGAGAATGCCCGGATTACCATGGTATCATCCACAAGTATCATCGAAGGCGGAGCACACGACGTTATCCTTAAAGAGACAAAACGCGACAACTAGGTCATTAAGCGGAAATTCTAACTTTTTTCTACACCGGCTTTCCTGCTCTGCGCAGCATAGTATTTACACAGATGCCGTATCCCGCACTCCGAACACCCGGGCTTCCTGGCCAGGCAAACATACCGGCCGTGTAAAATAAGCCAGTGATGCGCAATTGCAAGCTTTGATTCAGGGATGTATTTAACCAGTTGCCTTTCCGTCTCAAGCGGATTTTTGGCACGGAACGTCAGACCTATACGAGCCGAAACCCGGTGTACATGCGTATCAACAGCCAAAGCCGGCAGATTGAACGCAACCGATGCGATAACATTAGCCGTCTTCCTCCCAACCCCCGGCAATCGTTGCAGCGTCCCGACGTCTCCGGGAACAACCCCGTCAAAGTCATTCACAAGCATACGAGCCATTCCCGAAAGGTGTTTTGCCTTGTTGTTGGGATAAGAACACGAACGGATCAGTTCAAATATATCTTCCACTTGCGCAACTGCCAGCGACCGGGCATCGGGAAAACGTCGGAAAAACGCAGGCGTGATTGTATTCACCCGCTTATCGGTACACTGAGCCGAAAGAATCACGGCTACAATTAATTCGTAAGGATCGTGGTAATGCAGTTCCGTTTCGGCAACAGGCATGTTCTCTTCAAACCAGGAAATTACCGATTTGAAACGTTCGGCTTTTGTCATTACTGCGGAGTATTTGATTTTTTACGCTTCTGCGGATGTATACTGCAAATTTAGACTAAATTGAACAACCGAAAGCCGGAAATTTAAGTTGTAAATCACTGCCGCACTTCAATAAATCATCCCGTTGTTTTTTTTAAAACATTACTTTTAAACAAGTTTTTATTACAGCTGAATTGTACGTAATAAATAGTATAAACCATGAAGTATTATTTGTCCCTTACCCTGATTCTGGCGCTGTTAACCAGTGTTTTAAATGCTCAATCACACCAAATTGCCTCAACACCGCCCATGGGCTGGAACAGCTGGAATTTGTTTGAAGACGAAATAAACGAATCCATTATCAAAGAGATTGCCGGTGCAATGCTTGCGAATGGCATGCGCGATGCAGGGTATACGTATATAATAATCGACGATCACTGGGTTGGCGGTCGCGACAACAGGAACAGATTGTTCCCTGATCCGCAAAGATTTCCGGGCGGAATAAAAGCTCTGGCCGAATACGTTCATGAAAGGGGGCTGAAGCTGGGAATATACTCCAATGCAGCGGAGCTGACCTGTGGTGGTGTTACGGGAAGTCTTCATTTTGAAGAGCTTGATGCCTCAACTTTTGCATCCTGGGGTATTGATTACCTCAAGTATGATTATTGCAATGCACCCACCGACCGGGTAACTGCATTTGAACGCTACAGCAGGATGGGCGAAGCTCTGCAGAAAACAGGCAGACCCATCGTATATGCCGTGTGCGAATGGGGGCAGCGTCAGCCCTGGTTGTGGGCCAAAGCTGCAGGCGGACACCTCTGGCGTACAACCTACGACTCACGGGATACCTGGGAAACCGGAGATAATTTTTTTATGGGAACAATCGATATTTTCGACCTGAATGAACCGCTCGCTCAGTATGGAGGTCCGGGCGGATGGAACGACCCGGACATGCTAATGGCAGGATTATACGGAAAAGGGAAATCCTCCTCGGCAAACGGAGCCTATAACGGATGTTCGTTAACCGAGTACCGCACTCAGTTTGTACTGTGGGCAATGATGGCTGCTCCTCTGATTGTTAATGCAGACATACGGAATCTCGACCCCGCAACTGCTGATATACTTCTGGATAAGGATATACTTGCAATTGCGATGGATTCATTGGGATTGGCCGCAAAAACCGTGTATCGATCCGGCGAAATTCAGGTACTTGTCCGGAGTTTACAGGGAAATGAAACAGCAGTATGTGTATTTAACAGAGGAAGCCAGGAAACGTCATATAAGCTTAATCTGAGAAAAGACCTGGGATTGAGCGACTCATACAAAATCCATAATATAAACCGGAAAATCGGAGAAGGAATTTCCCCGCAGATTAAAGGCACACTGCAAAGTCACGATTGTGCCGTATACCGTCTGAAACCTTGCGATAATTAAGAAATACACTTCAGGATTAAAAGCAAATATCCGGGGCAGGAACATCTGGTGTAAACCCACCCCGGTATTCATTTATTTCCCGCAGAGCGAAAGTCACTGTTGCGAGGCGTTCGTTGATTTCTCCATCCGGAATCTCAGCTTCAATGGTCACGCGGTTCCCTCGTGTGCAGAAATCAAATCGTATGTTCTGAAAACCGTTATTTGTTCATTTTCTCACTCAGTTCAGTGAAAGAATACCATATTCAACATAATTAAAGATAGGCCAGGGACTTTAAGTTCTTCTTTCACGGACAATCCACTGAAATTAAACTGGATTATTGCCTTATGAAACGAATGTATTTATAATGAATTTTCAGCACACGGCCCCTGCCGGTTGCATGCATTTCTGATCTGTATAAATACTAAATTACAATTATGGGTAGCCCTGTCAGCAGATCTGCCGGCAGTGGCATTCGCACATGAAAAGGCAGACTATTTAACCCGCATCAGGCCGAACAGCCGGAACATCCATCCCGGTAGCGGCCCCGGCTTGCGTTTGGTAAGGTCGAGTGACCACCCGAGCTTTTTAACCAGAGGGATTTTGTGGGTTTCCACAAATTCTATCAGGGTTCCTTCGGGAGCCTGAATGTAGCTGAAGCTGCCTGCCGCCTCACCCATATCAAAGGTATCCATATCCCGGGCGCTGTCGACCGTAAACGGGAAACCGGCATTTTTCACCTCATCGCGAAGTTCATCCATGCCGTTGATATCGTAGCAGAGATGAATAAACCCGGGATCGCCCCAAAGGCGTTCTTCGAAGATATTGCGGGGAGTGCGGTCCATGACCTGAAAAAGCTCTATGCAACTCGGCCCGAACATAGGGCTGAAGGCTCCGTTATATGCTGTACTGTGCCGTAATAACACCCTGCGATACCGGTGTTCTCCCCCGCTCAGCCCCTTCATGTCGTCGAATACGCCGGTCTCGTCGTAAACGATCCGGTCGTACCCAAGTATTTTCTGATAAACAGGCAGGCTTTCGTTAAGGTCTCTCACACCCACGGATGCTCCGTAAACTCCGCCGTTTACCAGATTTTTCCGGCTGTAAACAAAAGAATCGTAACACACTTCCCAGATGTTTCCGTATAAATCCCTGAGGTAAAAATGCTCATTACCGGCAGGATCTTTACTTACATGCGTAAGTACATTCAGTCCCTTTTCCCGGAACTTTTCATACGTAAACCCGACATTGTCCGATTTAAGCTTTCCGGCAAAGATCCCCAGGTCACCGGGCAATATCTCAAAACGCGGGGGGGTGGGCTCTTTACCTGTATGCTGCCAGATTTCAAATCCGCCTCCGCCCTGCATATTCAGTGCCAGGATGGCATGACGCGAGCGAGGTTCTCCGGCGGTATGCGGCAGCATCAGTTCAGCCATTGCTGCCTCTTCAAACATTTTTATATCCATACCGAAATTTTTCCGGTACCAGTCAAAAGCTTCCCGGATGTCGGTTACTCCAACCCCAAGCTGTTGTATTCCGTTTATTTGTTTTGGCATATCTGCATTAATTTCAATTTAAAGTATGCTTAAACAGGCTTTATTTTTTTTGACAACCAGTAATGCAAACCCGGAAAGAACCGCCGGATATCCAGCATCAGGAGCTCTCTTCCGCCAACCCGAATTTCACGTTGTTCACGCTGAAGTCCTTTACGGATCTGACGAGCTGCTCTGGCTGCGGTAATACCATTGGCCTGCCCGGGATCCATTTTCCCGTATTCCTTCCCCTCCTTGTCCAATGCAAATCGTGAAATATTGGTTTGAATTCTTCCAGGAATTAAAATGCTCACACGGATGTTGCGCCGGCTGTTTTCAATCCTGAGACTTTCAAAATATCCGTGAAGTGCATGCTTGGAGGCAGAATAAGCCGATCTGTAAGGAAACCCGAACTTTCCAACCAGACTGGAAGTAACCGCCAGTTGTCCGCCCCCTGCATTAATCATAGAGGGTAAAAGTGCCT
>DJVU01000054.1 GCA_002441345.1 Bacteroidales bacterium UBA6248 | reverse complement strand
AGGTTTACGTTGTCGGGCCAGCTGTTCAGAGGTGCAAACCGCTGCTGTCCGCGCCCGCCGCCTCCGCGCCCGTCGCCTATGCGGTACGTGCCGGCACTGTGCCAAGCCATGCGGATAAAGAACGGACCATAATGACCAAAGTCGGCCGGCCACCAGTCCTGCGAATCCGTCATAAGCTTGCGAAGATCTTCTTTTAACGCGTTGTAATCCAGTGTTTTGAACTCTTCGGCATAGTTAAAATCCTTGCCCATTGGGTTCGACAAATCGGAATGCTGCCGCAGAATGTTCAACTTAAGCTGGTTGGGCCACCAGTCGCGGTTTTTTGTACCAGCAGCACCAACGCTGTGCTTCTTCGTTGTACCCGTTACAGGGCATTTGCTCTCTTTCTTAGGGTTGTTTTCCATATTATTGATTTTGTTTTTTATAAAAAATTCAATGGTTTACACTTTCAGGGTAACAGCCCTTGGGATTTGTTGATTCAGTAATGAGACAGTCTTTCAGGGGTGGTTTTTGCAGGCAATTGTGATTGCCGGGCAATAACCGGATTTTAAAATGTTTTTCAGTCACAGGCTGTGAACAAAAGGCCGGAAGTATTGGAATTCCAGGGCCAATAGATAAACCATTTAAGGTTTGAGTAAATAACCCGGGGAAGGTCTAAAAGTTCATTTTGGTGATATGCTGTTTAAACTATTATAACTTTCCCCGGGTCAACTAATTACAGACTCTTGTGGCAGAACCACCAGTCGTAGCATTCGTATTCCTTAAGTCGCTTTTTAGCTGTTTCAACATCCTTTGCAGGAGGAATAATCACGCGGTCGCCGATCAGTTCGTTGTTGGGCCATCCGGCAGGAATGGCAACTTTGTTAGCATCCGATGTCTGCAGCGCTTTCAGGGCACGGAGAATTTCATCCATGTTGCGACCGATTTCCTGGGGATAGAACAATATAATGCGGATTACTGAATTGGGATCGATCAGGAAGACGGCACGTACGGTATCCGAAGCCTTGCCGGGATGTATCATTCCCATTGCCATGGCAACATTACCGGTAGAATCGGCAATGATTGGGAAGGGAATCTGAACGTTCAGCTTTTCTTCAATCCATTCATCCCATTTGATGTGCGAGAAAATCTGGTCGATGGAAAGTCCAAGCAATTCGGCATTCAGCTCTTTAAACTGATCGTACCGTTTCGCAAATGCAACAAATTCTGTAGTACATACCGGGGTGAAATCTGCCGGGTGGCTGAACAGAACCAGCCATTTGCCGGCATAATCGCTGATGAGATTTTTTATCCCATGGGTAGTTTGTACGGTAAGGTCGGGAATCTTGTCACCGATTAGCGGAAAACTTTTTACTTCGCTCATGTTGAGTTTTTTGATTAGTTTGTTAATTAGGTTATTGATTACTTTGCCAGGAAAGCGGAATACATCCAAACCAGTTTCTCCTTCTCACGGATGTAGTCGCTTGCCATAGCATTGGTTCCTTCATCGTTAAGATCTGCGGACATTTCCAGAATTTCTCGCTCTTTTTCCAGCAGGGTTTTAAAAGCATCCAGAATATGTCCGACGCATTTAACCCCATTGGTTTCATTTTCTACAGGCTTGATCTCAGCTACTTTAAGGTAGCCGGAAAAAGAATGAACGGGAGTACCTCCCAGGGTGAGGATACGCTCGGCAATCTCATCAATTTTTATCTGAAGATCGTTGTACAATTCTTCAAATTTCAGATGAAGTTCAAAAAACTTTTCACCTTTGATGTTCCAGTGAAACCCGCGGGCATTCTGGTAAAGTACCTGGTAATTGGCTAAAAGATCGTTGAGCTTTTCAATCAGCTGCGCTGATTTGGCCTCGTCAAGGCCGATTTTGTTCAGTTTTTTCATAATTTGTTGATTTTTTATGATTATTGTTTCGCTTTATTTTCAAAGTCTCCCATCAACTGCAACCGTATGTCGGTAACATTGAATCCTTTTATTTTTTTGCGCAGGAAGTATTCACTCAGAATCTGATCGAGCTCAGGATCAAAGTAGTCCTCCATACGATCAGAGATTGCACAATAAAGATGATGGTGGTGTTCGGTGATGGCGTCGTACCGCATGATATCCAGATCGGTCTTTACCCTCTTTACCAGTCCCCTCTCGACAAAAGTGTCAAGGGTGTTGTATATGGTGGTAGGGGACAGTCCCGGAATTGTTTTGGAAACCTCGGCAAATAATTCCTCCGCCGTTGGGTGACTCTTAAGCCTCAGCAGGGTCTGCATTACAGCAACCCTTTGCGGCGTAATTTTAAGCCCTGCTTCGGTGAGTTTTTGAATGATTTCCGGTACGATTTTCATTTCAGATTTGATTTTACCTTAAAATTAAACCTTGTTTGTAATAAATACAATCTGGAGAGCAAATTGTTCAATCTGCTCCCCAAAAAAAATGTATTTTTTTTAAGGTGATGGTATTATCCCGGCCAGAAAAGGTTAAGTGCTGGTATTTATGCAGGAATGAAATCTTAGTGTACGCGATGGTCTCAGAATTCGAAAATCCTGACATCAGGGTAGTACGGCAGAAAATTAAAACTTAAGCGGTTGTTTACTTAAGCCTCCGTCTCGGCTTCTTCATCTCCGTTTCCGGGATCGCCGGTGTCGGGTAAAATAAGTTGTGCTTCAGCTTCTCCCAGTATTTCCACTCCCTTTAATCTTCGTTGAATTGCCCGGGTTCGCTTGCCCATTACTTCATCAATCTGGTTGCTGGCAGTCTGAATGTTTTTTTGGGCCTTTTCGAGCATACCTCCAAAGTTTTCAAATTCTTTTTTTACTGCTCCCAGGATTTTCCATACTTCCGAGCTTCGTTTCTGAATTGCCAGGGTTCTGAAGCCCATTTGCAGGCTGTTAAGGATGGCAGCCAGAGTGGTAGGGCCGGTTACAATTACTTTATAGCTGCGCTGGAGTTCTTCGAGCAGACTGGCTTTTCTGACAACCTCGGCATAAATGCCTTCAAACGGAAGAAACATGATGGCAAAATCGGTGGTGGCCGGCGGGTCGATATACTTTTCGCTGATGTCCTTAGCCATCTTTTTAATGGTGCCTTCAAGCATTTTCTGTGCGGCTTCCACCTGCGCCGGTTCGCCGTTTTCATAGGCAATCTGCAGGCTTTCATAGGCCTCTCTGGGAAATTTTGCATCCACAGGCAGCCAGACGCTACCGCTTATATCGTCTTTTCCGGGCAGTTTAATGGCAAATTCCACCACATCGCTGCTGCTCTTTTTCGTTCTTACATTGGCTTCGTATTGTTCCGGTGCCAGTACCTGTTCAAGAAGCATAGCCAGCTGGACTTCCCCAAAGCCTCCGCGCATCTTAACGTTGCTGAGAACACGCTTAAGGCCGCCAACATCCTGAGCAAGCGTTTGCATTTCTCCCAGGCCTTTCTGCACGCTTTCAAGCTGTTTGCCAACAAGCTCAAACGATTGTCCCAGGCGTTCGTTCAGTGTTTTCTGCAGTTTCTCATCTACGGTCTGCCGCATTTCTTCCAGCTTCTTTTCGGTACTTTCAACCAATTTCTGCTGTTTCTCTTCCAGCTGGCCGAATTTTTCACGCTGCAGGTTGTTGAACGACTCTACATTTTTATCAAACGATGACTGAAACTCCTTTATAACCTTCTCCACCGCTTCACGCATCTGCTTTGCTTCGGTCTGCGACTGCTGACTTATGGCATTCAGCTTCTCTTCAACTTTGGCAGTGATTTTTTCAAGTTGTTCTACCGTTTTGGCAGTCAATTCTTTTTGTTCGACTTTCAGCTCATCAAATTTACCTCTTTGTTCCAGGGTAAAGTCTTTCAGGGCGATGACGAGAGTCTCGCGGTTTTCTTTGTTGTTTTCATCAACTTTATTAATCAGATGGCCGATTTTTTCATCGAGCGTACGCACAATCATTTCGAGTGCCTTCTGGTTTTGTTCGGTAATTAGCCTGAGGTTTTCTGTCATCTCCAACTTAAAGCTGTTCAGCGAATTGCTCATTTCGCTGCGGTTATCGCGGGCAGAAGCGGAACTCTCCTCCCGGTTGGCTCTGAAATCTTCCTTCAGATTGCCTTCCAGACGGGTGAGATTGCCGGCAAGCGTTTCTACTTTGACGGGAAGTTCCGATATTCCTGCCTTATTTTGCCTGAAAATAATAGTGAGCACTATATTTACTGCTGCCAGTACGATTAATGCCAAAAGAAGAATATTCATGGTGTATTGATTATTTACAATTAATTTATGGCTATAAACCACATGGATGCGTCGTTTATTCCAGTTTAAAATCCGGATTCAGCGAATAGTATACTCCTGCTTCCGAATAGTTCATTATAATAATTTTCAGGACGATGAAATCGGCCAGAATGTATTCGCAGCGGGGCAGTGAATATCCGGAGATGCGACGGAATGCCGATAATGTAATCTTCTGATGCACTTCCAGATAAGCCAGAAGGGTTCGTTCGGTGGTGCCGTATTCAATGTAAACACCTTTGGGGTCTTTCATCTTTTTCCATACCTTTTTCAGCACTCCGTTGGCCGGATAATTCTGATCGCCCACACGCACATAAACCCGGTAATTTCCATCTTTGTCCGGTGCCGAGTGCGGTGCTTTACTGCTTTTAGGAATAATTATCTCAAGAACGGTTTTCCCGTTTTCCTCCCACTCCTTCATTTCAAAATGCACTTCCGGGCGGCAGTATAGTGCGGCGCCGGCTTCAACCATATAAAACTCTTCATCCGATCGAACTCCGGCGATTGTTCCATTGTCCTTAACGCCTACGAGAAGCCTTCCGCCTTCGGTATTTGCAAAGGCGGCAATAGAGCGGGCTATCTTTTTCGAGTCGGAAATGCCGAATTTGAAGTCAAGCTGCTGATGTTCGCCCTCGTTGATCAGTTTCCGGATGTGAGATGTCATAGTCAGCTCTGATTTACGTTTCGTACATCGTTTCTGCCGTCAATTACTTTCTGAAACGGGGGAGAAGGTCCCTGAGTGCGTCGCGATGCACCAGGAAGGTCATCATTTTAAGTTTTACATAATCTTCATGGAAGAAGTAGTAGCCAAAGTTAGGATTTTTTTCCGGCCCGCCCGTCCGCGAACCTGCTCCCGAGTCTTTCAGCAGAAACCAGGTTGTACCGTCTTTTTCCAGATAACCGGTCACATGCATACCATGGTCGTCGGTTGTGGTTCCGTTGCTGAACCGGAATTGCCGGGCGTCTTCGCGGATGCCGGATGAAGGAATGTCAAATTCGGGTACAAGGGCTGCATTTACTTCCCGGGCCAGAAAACCGGCTTCCGAAACATCCCCTGCAAGTGATACGGAAAGGCCCTGCTTCAGCGCCTTTTTCAGTACTTTCATAAAGTCGTCAAGCGGAACGTTGTAATAACTGGCATCGTGCCACCAATTGTCAGGAACTTCAAATTCGGCCATTTCCCAGTACGGTTGTTGCATCAGAGACATAACATCCACGTATTCATCGGGATTCAGGCGAACAACTTCATCCAGATATTGTTTCGGTGTCAGCTGTTTGCCATTTACCGTCACCGTTGCCGGAGGTTGGCCAATGTGATGGTTCAGAATGCTTTTTACCGTTGCGGTAACCCGCTCGCTGTCCCATGCGCCCGAAGCTTTCACACCTTCAAGGTATGCTTTCACTTCGTTAAACAGCGTTTCATGATTCTGAAACTCCTGCCCGGCTTTTAGTCCGGAGTAAGCATCATACGGAAGAATGCCTTCTTTTTTCATGATTTTTATCACGGCATTCATCTCGGAACCTTCCCCTATATAGATCTGCCCCCTGGTTTCCACGAACAGCCGGGCCCGCTCAAGATATTCGTGGTATGCGATAAACATCTCCGAAAGTTTGATCTCCTGCCTCGTAAGCCGGTAAATTTCCGATTCGAGCATCGAAATGGCTGAGTAGCTCCAGCAGGTGTTGGTGTTGCCCTGAGAAACGGGAGGCAGATGCCAAAGGACGGTGTATTCCTGCCGGTTTGAAGGAATTGATAAACCCGCATGACTCATTTTAAAGGTTTTGGAAAGCACCGGCTTCTCACTTTTTTGTTCGTACGTTTCTATTCCCTTGAGGATGGTTTGCTGAAAATAACCGGGTTCATACGTGATGAATGTTCCTTTATCGGTGCGTTGCGCTGCGGCCATCAGCATCGTGCACGACAGACTTGCCAGGAGTATGTTCTTTTTCATAGGGATGGATATTAATGTATTCTCCCCGCCGTCCGGTATTCCGGTTCAGCGGGGAGAACACGGTTTTTAATCCTTAAAGGATGTCAATGGTATTTTTGCCGGTGATTTTTTCGCAATAATGACACTGAAGTTTGAGGTCTTTCTTGTCAATTACAGAAAAACGGGTTGCGATGTTCTGATGATTTGTTACGCAGTTCGGATTTACACATTTCACAAACTTACGGATTTCGTCGGGGATTTCTACGTTACGTTTCTCAACTACCTTATAATCTTTAATAACTATAAGCGTAGCCGAGGGTGCGATCAGTGAAATTTTATTCACATCCTCACTTTCGAAAAACTTGTTTGCGACTTTTATTATGCCCTTTTTGCCGTATTTATGGCTGTCGAGGTTGATTCCTACGGTAATCTGCTTGTCGGTGCCCTCGAGGTTAAGCATTTTAACAACCCTGAAAACACTTCCGGCGGGCAGGTGATCGATCACTGTACCGTTCTCAATTGCTGAAACAACCAGCTCTTTCCTGATGTTATCGTTATTCATTTTTTTTGTTTTTCGATTGGTTGGCTGATTTATTTAACACCCAGTATTGAAGCCAGTAATGCCTGTCTTACATATACTCCGTTGAGCGCCTGCTGGAAGTAATAGGCCTGCGAAGTATTATCCACATCCTCAGTAATTTCGTTTACCCTGGGAAGGGGGTGCAATACCCGCATATTGGGTTTGCAGCCGGCAAGCATCGACGCTGTCAGAATGTAAGCGTTCTTTACCTTTTCATACTCTATGGGATCGGAGAAGCGCTCCCTCTGGATGCGTGTCATGTAAACGATATCGGCAACAGGCATAACATCCGCCAGATCGGTGTACTGATAATACTCCAGGTTGCTGTTTTTGATGTGCATCTTCACGTAGCTCGGAAGTTTAAGTTCCGTAGGTGAGACAAGGTGGAAGGTTGTGTTGAAGTTGCAGAGTGCCATTACGTTTGAATGCACGGTACGCCCATACTTCAGATCTCCTACAAAAGCAACATTCAGTCCGTCGAGTTTGCCCTGGGTTTTACGGATGGAATAGAGGTCGAGCAAGCATTGGGTTGGATGCTGGTTTCCGCCATCGCCTGCATTGATAACGGGAACGGAAGCAACCTCGCTGGCAAACCGCGCACTTCCTTCGCGCGGATGACGCATTACAATAATATCGCTGTAACTGCATACAGTAAGGATGGTATCTTTTAGTGACTCTCCTTTTGATACACTGGAGCTGGTGGCATCTGAAAATCCGATGACCTTAGCTCCAAGTCGCGAAGCGGCGCTTTCAAAACTCAGGCGGGTGCGCGTGGAAGGTTCAAAAAAAAGCGTAGCCACTACGTAGTCGCCAAGAATATTCTGTGTCGGCTTCTTTTCGAATTCCTCAGCCAGGTCAAGGATTTTCAGATATTCATCCTTGGAGTAATCGGTAATTGAAATCAAACTCCGGTTTTTCATGTTGTCGTTGCGGGTTTTTGTGTTATTGGTTTACAAATATACTTATCAGGTTTTTTGCTTCGGATGATTGTTGAAAAACGGTAAAAAAAAAGCCCCGATAAACGGGGCTGCTGACTATTTCACCAAATTGTGTTTTTTGACGAACTCGTCGAGTACCTGGGTGAGGTTAGGGGTTCCGATTTCCTGAAGGTCATAGCCGACTTTAACGGTAGGCTTGTTGATTTTGATGACCCTGGCAAGATCAATCGGAGTGCCGATAACAACTGCATCGCAGGGAGTGTTTTCAATTGTTTTCTCGAGGTCCGAAACCTGCTCATCGCCGTAACCCATAGCCGGAAGCAGTGTTCCGATGTTGGGATAAATACGGAAGGTTTCGCTCAGTTTGCCAACGGTGTAGGGGCGGGGGTCGATCAGTTCCGCAGCGCCAAACTTTAATGCAGCTACTGTTCCTGCTCCGATTTTCATTTCACCATGGGTCAGTGTGGGGCCATCTTCTACTACCAAAACCCTCTTTCCGCGGATCAGCTCCGGCTTGTCAACCGACAGGGGAGATGCTCCGTCAATAATAATGGCTTCCGGATTGATCTTTGCAAGGTTGTCGCGTACGGTGTTGATATCGTCGAGCGATGCGGAATCTATTTTGTTGATTACAATAACATCCGACATCCGGGCTACCACTTCACCAGGATAGTAGCTTACTTCAGCTCCAGGACGAAGGGGATCGGCAACACCGATCATAAGATCGGGTTTGTAGAACGGGAAGTCGTTGTTGCCGCCATCCCAGAGAATAACGTCGCATCCTGCAGGATCCTTCTCCGCTTCACGAAGTATGGCTTCATAGTCCACTCCGGCATAAATAACATCGCCTCTGACAACATGCGGCTCGTATTCTTCCATCTCTTCGATGGTGCATTTGTGCTTATGCAGATCCTCAACCGTTGCAAAACGCTGAACTTTCTGGGCATTCAGGTCACCGTATGGCATCGGGTGACGAACGGCAACAACCTTCAGACCTTTTTCCATCAGGATCTCAATGATCCTGCGGCTGGTCTGACTCTTACCGCAACCGGTACGGGTAGCTCCAACGGCAATTAAGGGTTTTGTGCTGCTGATCATGGTATCGCGGGGACCAAGCAACATAAAATTGGCTCCGGCAGTATTTACAACAGCCGAAATGTTCATCAAACGAGGATAGGGAACATCGCTGTAGGAAAATACACAAATGTCAACCTTGTGCTTCCTGATTAAGGCAGGGAGTTCCTCCTCGGCAAGAATGGGAATTCCATTGGGGTACAGTTCAGCTCCTGCAAGTTCTTTGGGGTATGCGCGACCGTCGATGTCGGGAATCTGGGCTGCCGTAAACGCAACCACTTCGTACTCGGCTTTGCCCCGGAAGTAAGTGTTAAAGTTATGGAAATCCCTTCCGGCAGCTCCGATAATGATAACTTTTTGTTTCATGGATTTGGTTTTTGTATTGTGACTGAGTGAAATAATTGCTCTGAATGTATTTCAGCTCTTTTACGGGCCCGGACAGGCTGGCGCCTGCTTTGTGAGCCTTGACCGGCAATCAGCCGCAAAAAAACCAATGCAAATATAGTTTATTAGATTTCTGTTCAAAGACTGTCGAATTTTTTTTTATTCAAACCCGGCCTCAATAGAATCCTTTTTAAGATACCAGAATTGATTGATATTATTGCTAATCAGGTATATAGACCTTGTTAGTTTTCTGTTGAAAAAAAACTAAATTTGCCAGAGCTTTTAATTGCCGCATATGATAGAAAAACTCCTCACAGAAAAAGCCCTTTTCGCCGTTAAAGATTTGTATGATTTTGAGATTGATCCTGCTCAGCTTGCGGTTCAGCGTACTGCTGTTACTTTCAGAGAACAGGGCGATTTCTCACTGGTTGTATTTCCGCTGCTGAAAGTTTCGCGGAAGTCTCCTGAGATAACTGCAACAGAGCTTGGTGAAAAAATCCTAAATATCATGCCCGAAGCAGAATCTTTCGGTGTGGTTAAAGGGTATCTTAATATCCGTATAAGACCTTCCTGCTGGATTAATTTTCTGAACGATGCACATCAGGATACCTCCTTCGGAACCGTTGAAGCCTCATCCGAAAAACCGGTTGTGGTAGAATATTCATCCCCGAATACGAATAAACCCCTTCATCTTGGCCATATCCGCAATAACCTGCTGGGATCGTCGGTTGCCTCTCTGCTCGAAGCTACAGGCAAAAAGGTGGCAAGGGTGAATCTCGTCAACGACAGAGGCATCCATATCTGTAAATCGATGCTCGCATGGCAGCTCTACGGAAACGGAGAAACACCGGAATCTTCCGGAAAAAAAGGCGATAAACTGGTGGGTGATTTTTACGTACTCTTTGATAAACACTACAAAGAGGAAATAGCCGGCCTTGTTGCCGGTGGTATGAATGAAGATGANNCCTTAAGCTCTGGAATACCATGAACGGATGGGTTTACAAGGGTTTTGACGAAACATACAAGCGCCTGGGGATTCATTTTGATAAGATTTATTATGAATCGGAAACGTATCTGCTGGGTAAGAACCTGGTGGATGAAGGACTGGATAAAGGGGTGTTTTATCACAAAAAAGATGGATCTGTATGGATTGATCTTTCAGCGGAAGGTCTCGACGAAAAGCTGCTGCTTCGCAACGACGGCACATCCGTGTATATGACGCAGGATTTGGGCACAGCTCAGCTGCGTGCAGAGGATTTTGAGCCCGAAAAGCTGGTGTACGTTGTTGGTAATGAACAAAATTATCATTTCGATGTACTTCGCCTGATCCTGATTAAACTGGGACGCGCCTGGGCCAGAGGTATCTACCACCTTTCCTATGGAATGGTTGAGTTGCCTGAAGGTAAAATGAAATCGCGCGAAGGAACCGTTGTAGATGCCGATGACCTGATGGATGAGATGATCTCCACAGCAAAGTCAATGACGGAAGAACTTGGAAAAATCGAAGATTTTGACAGTGAAGAAGCTGAAAATCTGTATCGTATGGTTGGCCTGGGGGCACTTAAGTACTTTATCTTAAAGGTTGACCCGAAAAAGAACATGACGTTTAATCCCCGTGAAAGCATCGACTTCAACGGTAATACCGGACCGTTTATCCAGTACACTCATGCCAGGATACGCTCTGTTCTCAGGAAAGCCGGAGAGGAGAACGAATTGGATGCTGCAGTTAAAATTAATGCAAAGGAAAGGGATCTGCTGATCATGCTCAGCCAGTTTCCGGCTCTCGTTAAGGATGCAGCTTCTTCATTCAGTCCGGCCTTGCTAGCCAATTATCTCTTCGAACTGGCCCGGGAATACAATCAGTTCTACCATGAGTTTACCATCCTCAAGGAAGAAGATAACAGCATCAGGCAATTACGCTTAATGCTTTCGAAGGTAACAGCCAATGTTATAAAAACCGGAATGAACCTGCTTGGGATACAAGTGCCTGAGAGAATGTAAGGCAATCCGGCCTGCTTTAAGCGCAAATTTTTATGAATCTTTGCCATTGTGGCTCATTTATTTTATTTATTAGCTGATAACCCGTACTTTTGACGCCTGCATCAACAATGCGTGTTTCGGATTGTTGATATATTTAAACATCAAAATTTTTTCAAATGATCATTTCCAAAAACAAGGTAGTTTCACTCTCTTATGAGCTGAAACTCGACAATGCTGCAGGTGAAACCGTTGATAAGGCAGATGCTTCCCAACCTCTTGTGTTTCTCTATGGTGCCGGAAACCTGCTTCCTAAATTCGAATCAAATATTGCAGATCTGAAAGTTAGCGACAATTTCGAATTCACACTGGATTCGGAAGACGGTTATGGCCCCGTTATCGAGGAAGCCGTTGTGGAACTTCCCATAGATATTTTTATGGTAGATGGCAAAATAGACCCTGAAATGGTTCAGGTGGGTAATGTTGTTCCTATGCAGGACAACGAAGGCAGACCCCTTGATGGACTTATTGTTGAAGTTACAGACGAGAAGGTAAAGATGGACTTCAATCACCCCATGGCTGGAAAAACCCTGCACTTCTCCGGAACTATTCTTGAGGTCCGTGAAGCAACCACCGAAGAAATAAGCCACGGTCACGTACACGGTCCTCACGGCCATCAGCACTGATATATTCAGAATGCGCATAAAAAAAAGCAGCCTCAGGGTTGCTATTTTTTTGCCTGTAATTAATGTTCTTTATGTGAATGCTTACAAGCCGGTTTCCGGTGATTCAACAAGGCTGTTAATGAGCACTGCTGGAAAGCCCGGTTATGCACAAATGAGAAATACTGCCGGCTGACGGGGAGCCTCAAACTTTGTACTCCGCCATTCGCGGACTGTGCGCGTTACGATGATTTCATCCGGAAGGCTGATGTTAATTGCCATACAAAGGGTAGTGCCGTTGCTGCAGCTGCTCAGGATTGCTTCCAGCATCTGCCGGTTCCGGTAGGGTGTTTCAATGAAAATTTGTGTGGACTGATTTCGGATAGAATCCCGCTCCAGTTCCTTAAGCTTTTGTATCCGCTCGTTTGGCTTAACGGGCAGGTACCCGTGAAAGGTAAACTGCTGTCCGTTCAGGCCCGATGCCATTAGCGACATTATAATGGAGGATGGTCCCGACAATGGAATTACCCGGATGCCCTGTTCGTGGGCAATACGAACGAGTCCTGAACCGGGGTCGGCAACAGCCGGACACCCGGCTTCTGAAAGCAGGCCGATATCTCTGCCCTGCTCTGCCGGTTCCAGAAATGAAATTATCTCATCGGCCGGTGTATGCTCGTTGAGGATAAAGAAAGTGGTTTCTTCGTCGAAATTCCTGGCATATCCGCATTTGCGCAAAAAACGCCGAGCTGTTTTCAGTTCTTCCGCCACATACACATCTATACGACGGAGCAGCGCAAGATTGTACTCGGGGAGTACCTGAACCGGCGGCGTATCTCCCAGGAGAGTGGGAATAAGGTATAGATTTCCGGGTAAGGTTTTCATTTAATCGGGATTGAATGGGAGGTGATCAAGGTCAACATTTCCGCCCGACAGAATGATGCCGGTTGAAACTTCCCTGACATTGATTTTGTCTTCAAGAATTGCAGCAAGCGGAACAGCGGATGAAGGTTCAACGATTATTTTCATTCGTTCCCAGATAAGCCGCATCGCGTATACAATGCTTTCTTCGCTCACGGTTACGATGTCATCAACGAATTTACGTATAATGGGAAACGTTATCGAACCAAGCGAAGTCCGTAATCCGTCGGCAATGGTCTGAGGATTAACCGATGGCACAAATGTGCCGGAGGTAAAGCTTTGCCAGGCATCGGAAGCACCAAGGGGTTCGGCGGCAATTACCCGGATATTCGTTCCAAAATAGGCAGCCGAAAGTGCTGTGCCGCTCAGCAGTCCTCCTCCGCCAACCGGTGCAATCAGCCGGGTTATTTCCGGAATGTCCTGTATCATCTCCAGCGCTGCAGTAGCCTGTCCGGCAATGATACGGACGTCGTTATACGGATGTATTTCGCATGCTCCGGTTTTGCGGATAACCTCGGTCAGGGTTTCTTCCCTGGCTTCGAGTGTGGGTTTGCAAAACGTAATAATACCCCCGTACGATTCAACAGCGCTGATTTTAATTTTACTTGAATTTTCAGGCATAACCACGTGTGCCCGGGTTCCTATACGTTTGGCCGCCAATGCAAGCGCAGCGGCATGATTGCCCGACGAATGGGTTGCAACACCGCGTCTCAGGATTTCATCGTCAAGCTGAAATACGGCATTGGTTGCCCCTCTCGATTTGAATGCTCCGGCTTTCTGGAAGTTTTCGCATTTAAAAAAGAGGTTGCCTCCGGTTATTTCGTTGATGGCAGCACAGCTCAGCACCGGCGTCCGGTGAATCCACGGTGCAATGCGAATTGCAGCCTCCTCTATGGATTGTTTGTCAGGAACTAAAATGCTCATTACAGTTCTCCCTTGCGAAGTTTGATGATCAGCCTGTCGGTTGCTTTATCCAGCATTTCATAGGTTTTACTGAAATCAGCCCTGCCTCCGTAATAGGGGTCGGGAACGGCAAGGTTGCTGCCGGGTTCAGAAAGGTTCATAATGAAGTCAACTTTTTTCAGGTCATCCTTTGTGCGTGCTACAGAAGCTACATCCCGGTAGTTATTCACATCCATAACATAAATATGGTCAAAGCGGTCGAAATCTTCCGGATTGAAAAGCCTTGCTCTAAGGCCGGAAATATCGATACCGTGCTGTTTTGCTGTTTCAATGCCCCGTCTGTCGGGGCGGTCGCCGTTATGAAATGCTTCAAATCCGCACGAATCCACTTCGGCATCCAGTTTATGCACAAGGAGTTTATGCCGGAGTATGCCTTCTGCAAGCGGGGAGCGGCAGATATTTCCCAGGCATACCATCAGTATTTTCTTCTTCATTGCTTTCTTTTTAAAAAACAACCCCATCGCAGAGCATCCGGATGAGGTTGTAGAAGGATTGACCGGAAAGGGTCAGATTTTAATTTTCTTTTCAATTTCTTCAACGTAATTCCTGAATTGTTTGTCGGTTTCTATCAGGTTGTTTACGGTGCGGCAGGCATGCAGAACGGTGGCATGGTCTTTATTTCCGCAATGCAATCCGATGGTAGCCAGTGAGCTTTTGGTATGTTTTTTCGAAAAGTACATGGCCAGTTGGCGGGCCTGGACGATTTCCCGTTTTCGGGTTTTTGAATTCAGGTGATCGACTTGTATATTGAAAAAATCGCAGACTACTTTCTGGATATAATCGATGGATATTTCTTTGGATGTGTTTTTGACGAACTTATCGATCATCTGGCGTGCCAGGTCGATAGTAATGGCTTTTTTATTCAGGGATGACTGAGCCATAAGAGAAATGAGAGCGCCTTCCAGTTCCCTGACGTTGGTGGTGATGCTGTAGGCCAGATATTCAATAACTTCCTCGGGCATTTCGATGCCATCTTTATAGAGGCGTTTGTTCAGGATGGCAATCCGGGTTTCGAGGTCGGGCACCTGAAGGTCGGCGGCAAGTCCCCATTTAAAACGGGAGAGAAGGCGCGGTTCAATGCCTTTCATCTCAACGGGTGCCTTATCGGAAGTAATTACCAGTTGATGGCCGTTTTGATGCAGATGATTGAAGATGTGAAAGAAAACATCCTGGGTTTTTTCCTTTCCGGAAAGGAACTGGATGTCATCCATCAGCAGAACGTCAATCATTTGGTAGAAATGAATAAAATCGTTTTGGTTGTTGTTTTTTACGGCATCGATAAACTGCTGGATAAACTGTTCGGCAGTAACATAGAGTACAGTTTTATCGGGGAAGTTATTTTTAACCTGAATTCCGATGGCATGGGCCAGGTGGGTTTTTCCGAGGCCGTTGGCGCTATATATAAAGATGGGATTGAAAGCAGTTTTTCCGGGATTGGTAGCTACGGCATAGCCGGCTGAGCGGGCCAGGCGGTTGCAATCGCCTTCTATGAAGTTATCAAATGAATAGGATTCGTTGAGTTGAGAATGGACCTTTATTTTCTTAAGGCCCGGGATGACAAAAGGGTTAGGAATTTCTTTGGTAGATCCCCTGTTAAGGTCTATGGGCATGGTAACGGACGGATTGCCGATGGCGCCCCTGTTACTGGTCGGGACCTGTATGGTGTAGGGTGCCCTGGCATCGGAGGAGCTCTCCATAATGATGCTGTATTCAAGGCGACCGCCGGGACCTAATTCATTTTTAATGGTTTTCTTGAGCAAATTGATGTAGTGCTCTTCGAGCCATTCATAAAAAAACTGACTGGGAACCTGAATTGTAAGAACACTTTCTTCGAGTTTTATTGGAGTAATTGGAGCAAACCAAGTCTTAAAGCTTTGATAGTTAATGTTGTCCTTGATGATTCGTAGGCAGTTGTCCCAGACTTCCTGATAGTCTTTTCTCATTCCTTTTGCTAAAGTTTATAAAAACCAACATAAAGTAAACACAATTCCAAAATCTCAATGTAACGCTGGTTATCTGACACCTGATTTCCAACACTTTTAACTTTCACGAGACTACAGGTGGATTTTTCAACAAAATTGGTTTTAAAAAAGTTAAAAAAAAAGTCATTTTGGGCTTGCTTTTTCAGAAAATTAATTGTAACGCCAAAACACCTCTCTTCCCTAATTGACTTGTGGTTCAGGACTTATTCAGTTCGCAAATATATGATCTCATTGTCATACGTTTTTCTGAATTTCGAATTCACGTCATCCGCTTTCATACGTCGAACCATGTACGTAATGCTGCATTCTATATCATATTGATTATCAAGTAATAACAAGTTTTCTTCCTTAATAATCCGCATGACATCGTTCATAGCCGGGTACTTGAATTTTAATTGATATACTTCATTCACAGTCTTTTCAACAATCCTGGCCTGACTTAAAGCGTCCTGAGTAGCAGTTTTATATGCCTGAATAAGACCGCTCACACCAAGTTTTGTCCCTCCGAAGTACCGTATAACCACAACCAGAACGTTGGTAAGGTCGAACGAAAGTATCTGTCCGTGAATCGGCCTTCCTGCTGTTCCGGACGGCTCTCCGTCGTCGTTCATTCTCCAGGCAGACTTGTCGGCACCCAATATATAGGCAAAACAATGATGTCGTGCATCAAAAAATTCCTTCCTCAATGCTTCAAGTGCTGCTTTTACCTCCGATTCACTCTTCACGGGTAATGCCCTTGCTATAAACTTGCTGCCCTTTTCCTTGTATAAGCCCGTTGAAGGCTCGTCAATCGTAAGATAAGTGTCAGAAAATAACATTTTTGCAGTACAATTCCAAAAATCCTTGGTAACAGGCCATTCCCCCCCTTAAAAAGATCAGCCGATAATTTGTCAAACATAACAATTTTTCGCATCACCCCCAAGTCATTTTTAGAAATCTGATGTTCTTTTGATAAATCTTTTTTTCCATTTTGCATTCTGACGTAAAAAACGATTGCCGGTATTTTTTTTACCGTTTCCCCAGGTTTCATTCCAATCTGCTACTTTTGCCGTAACTCGGGCAGCTTCCGGAATAGGGAATATCCTTTACCGGTCCCGGCTCTTAATACCTTAATAATACAGGTAACCAAAACTGCGTTTATGATCGATAATTATGCCGGTGAACTGTCCGCTCTGCTTACCGCAGTTTTCTGGACCATTACTGCTCTTGCCTTTGAATCGGCCAGCAAAAAGGTCGGCTCTCTTCCGGTTAATATTATACGGCTGTTTCTTGCTTTTATCTTACTCGGTTTTTTTGGCCTGGCCACACGCGGGTCATTTTTACCTCTCGGAGCCTCCGGTCACCAGTGGATATGGTTATCCCTCTCCGGTTTGATCGGTTTTGTTCTGGGTGATCTCTTTCTTTTTCAGGCATATGTTGTTGTCGGTGCGCGCATTTCTATGCTTATAATGGCTCTCGCACCACCCATAGCCGCACTGACCGGCTGGCTGATGATGAACGAAACAATGAGTCTTAAGGCCCTTTTCGGGATGGTACTTACGTTTGCCGGAATCAGCATGGCAATCCTGGCCCGGAAGGAACCGAACGGATCAACGCCCAACGGAAGGTTTTCAAATCCTTTTAAATTTAAATATCCGCTTAAAGGTCTTCTCCTGGCTTTTGGAGGTGCGGCAGGACAGGGGGTAGGTCTCGTACTCAGCAAATTCGGGATGCAGGATTACAACGCTTTTGCAGCTTCACAAATACGCGTTCTGACAGGAGTTGCCGGATTTGTAATAGTTATTTCTGCCTATCGTTCCTGGGGAAGTGTACGTGCAGCTCTGGAAAACAGGAAAGCCCTGAAGCGTCTCGGCATTGGCGCTTTCTTCGGCCCATTCCTCGGGGTCTCATTTTCCCTTATCGCAGTTAAGTATACATCCTCCGGCATCGCCTCCACCATTATGTCAATAGTCCCGGTCCTGATTATAGCACCGGCAGTAATTTTCATGAAAGAAAAGGTTTCCTGGCGTGAAATTGCCGGTGCGGTTGTTGCCGTTGCCGGCGTGTCGCTGTTTTTCCTTTGAAAAAGGTTCCGTTTATCCGGGCATATCTTTATTGTACTCTTCCCATTTCCGCCTTAACTGAAGAGTAGCCGCGGCGTGCTCCCAGGTATTAAGTCGCACTCTCTCCGGATTGTCCAGACCCTGAGTCTGCTGCCCGTGCAGGAGTGAATACCATTCCACTTCCTCCGGCAAGTCCCCCGAAGTGCGGGGAATTACATGAAGATGAAGATGTTCCACACTCTGCCCGGCACATTCGCCCTCCTGCAGCGACCAGTCAAAGGCTTCTGCCTTGTAAACCTGCAAAAGAAAATGGGTTACCTTTCTGGCAAATGCAAAAAAACAGGAGATTTCATCTTCTGAAAGATCGAAAAGACTGCCGGCATGATGTGCAGGCACTATAAGCGAATGGCCGGGCAGCAACGGGCTAATATTATAAATTGCCAGTATTTCTCCTTCCGAAGCAAAACTGCTTTCCATGGCTTTGTCGCCGCAAAACGGACATGATTTTTCCATCAGTAATAATGTGTTTCAACAGCCGGCTCCCAGAGTCTGCGGTATCGCTCGTCACCGGCACCTTTGCACGCAGGTTCAAAAATACAGTTTGTATGGTCCTCTGTATCGGATACGGTAAAAAACGTGCAGGGTGACTTGCTGCACAAACGGTCTTTACAGAGCGTGGTTTCATTACAGCACGACCTGCCCAGTGGCCAGAAAAAATCGTTCATTACCCAAGGCCCGTGTCCGGAAACGGTTGACATCAGTTTCAATGCGGCTATGCAAGCACTGCGCACCGGTTCGTCGGAAGAAGCTTGAATTTTGCCGCTAAGTTTAAACAGCATGGAGCTGTCTGAAAATTCAATACATCCCATGCGCAGCAACACCCTTTGCATGTGGTAATCCATGACAGGGATGTAATTTTCGGGATCGCGTGCATCCGTAAGCCCTGCATCCATAAGCAGCTTAAAGAGGAACGATGCTTTTTTTAGCTGCGGATCGCTGAACGCCTCTGTCGATGCTAAAATTTCATAAAATCCTTTGCTGTTGTTCCGCAAATAACCCCCTGAATTTTTTACGATCCCAGAAAATAAGCCTCCATAGGAATACTTTACAAAATGATTCAGCCCGATGTACAGCCGGCTTCTTTCCTCAATTCTGTCGAGTGTGGAATCGCTTCTGGACCCTGTACAACTGAAAGCGGAAAGCAGTGCTTCTGCTATTTCGGTCTGTGAATGTGCGACCACTTCATCCGGAAAAAGCAGCCACGACCTTGTTTTTGCCAGGGAGAGGAAACCATCTTCGAGGTAATCCCAGCCATACAGATTTTGAGGGATGCAAGCGAGGTTGCGGGTTTGGTGACAAATTGCAACAGCATTAAATAACATGCTGTACTTGAGCTCTGTGTCATCAATTCCTTTTAAGAAAGGGCGTTCATAAAAATTTTTCCTGATGCGGAGTCTTCCGAGGATTTCTCCAATCCTGCGGCAGCGCTCCGCATCGGGAAAGGCTTTAACTTCCATTGATTAATCAAAAACAATTTTCATCTCTACCCGGCGGTTTTTCTGACGGCCTGCAGCAGTTTTGTTATCGGCAACCGGAAGTTCCTGACCAAACCACTCTGTGCGTATCCTGTATTCTTCCACACCTTTCATGATCAGATAATCTTTAACGGCCTGAGAACGGTTGCGTGAAAGTGCCATGTTTGACTCAGGATTACCTGTGTTGTCGGTATGTCCTGAAAGCTGAACTTTCCACTGAGGCCGTTCAATAAGCAGGCTTGCGAGCTCATCGAGTGAAGGGTAGGAGTTCTTTTTAATGATGGCTTTGCCCGATTCAAATTCCAGGTTGGAGAATGCCCTGTCGATAATGGCTTTTTCTTCCTTCTTGATTTCAGGACAGCCGTTGTTTTCAGGTACACCCGGAATGGTGGGGCAGCGGTCGTATTTATCGGATATTCCATCGTTGTCGGTGTCGGGGCATCCCATAAACTCAGGTTTTCCGGGTATGGTCGGACATTCGTCTTCTTCATCCGGAATTCCATCCTTATCGGTGTCGGCAAAGGGGCATCCGTTAAATTCGGGCTTGCCGGGAGTATCGGGACAAAAGTCGATGCGATCGGGGATACCGTCGCCGTCGCGGTCGGGACATCCATTCAGGGCAGCAGTACCCGGCTGATCGGGACAATCATCCAGATGATCGGGGATACGGTCGCCGTCGCTGTCGGGACATCCGTCGAGTTCGGGAAGTCCGGCATGGTCGGGACAACGGTCATCCTTATCGGCAATGCCGTCGCCATCGCGATCCGGGCATCCTTTCAAGGCAGCAGCACCGGCTTCGAACGGGCAATCGTCAAGGTGGTCAGGGATTGAATCGCCATCGGCATCCGGACAACCGAGCATGGGCCAGGAGCCCTGCAGATCGGGACACTGATCCTTTGCATCGCTAACGCCATCGCGGTCACCGTCTTTGTCAGCCTTTCGGAAGATCGGAATTTTTGCCATTACATAGAAATCCATGGAATAGCTTTCACGAGCCAGCCTGTTGGTAATAATGGAGTTGGATCCTATCCAGAAAGAGCCTAAACGAAAGCTGAGGCCGGCATTGAAACGGTTATAATCGTCAAGTTGCAAGGGCATTGCTACACCAAACCATTGAATATCATATCTTGGTGTAAATGTGTACGATGTGGCATAATGCGATTTTGATTCCAGTCCTGTTCCTTTTCGTAAGGCAAGAAAAGGTGTGAAGTTGAGGTAAAAATCACTTCCAAGGTTATAATCAAGCTGCAGACTCAAAGCCGTTGGCAAAGCCATTCGGTAGGATTCGTTTGAAATCTTGCCGGGATAGAACTGATCTTCTATGATTTTAGCTACATCGTTAACTGAATTGATTTCAAATCCTTTGATATACCAGTTTTCAACATCGGCCCGGAAATTCTGGGTATTCAGTCCTTTATCGTATCGAATAGATCCAAGGTCGAGCAGAGAAACGCCGATTCGGAACAGGTATTTGTCCTTGTTTCGCATCAGTAGTCCGTCCTGCCCGTCCAGCGAGTAGGTATATTTTTTTATATCGGGTCTGTACTCATAAACAAATCCGAGATCGATGCCAAAACCCGGTCCCGGCAGGTTTTCGGTGGTAAATTTTCCATCCTCATCAAACGATTCGGAGATACCATAATTTATATCCGAACGAAAAAGTGAAAGAGTGTCGGGAGTGCTGAAACGGTAGGAAAGGTTATCAACATACATATATCCGGATCCCAGGCCCTGAAGATACTTCAGGCTAATACCGCCTTTCAGGAAATGCTTTTCTTTGTTCAGCAGCACCGTTGCAATGCTGAACCCCACCTCTGCCCATGTATTTGTCTGGATGCTTAAATTTGCATTAGTCAGCCTATCAAACCAAAGATCCTCGTAATCAAACTTCTCACTGACCAGTTGTGCCAGATCTTCCGAAATATTATCGATATTGGCAAATGCACGTACTCTCGACGTAAAGCCAATTGCCGTATTGTTGTTTATATTAATCATAAAGGAAGGGAGGATGGCGCCTCCATTAACGAAAGCCGATTTATCCTTACCATTGTATTTACGATTAACGTAATCTGTTCCAAAATTTTCCTGCTCCCACAGATCCGGCTTAAAAAATGCCCTGCGGTCAAGGGATACAAAATCATTGTTTACCGATAATTCAAAGCCAAACAGAGCCATATCAAACCGGTAACGGCTGTCAGCAATCGATGCCGGTTGAAGCAGAAGCCCGCTCACTCCGCTGTAGTTGCTTTGGGAAAATGGCAGAAATCCCTGAGCATTAAGTTTTTGCGGATGCATCAGGAGGAGAAGCAAAAAAAACAATAAGGAAATTGCGCTGCTCTTTTTCATAAAGTGTTTGTGTTTGAGTATTTGCTAAATGTACGACGAAAATTATCAGATGATTTTGCCGCAGTGAACATATTATTCACCGGTTTATGTGGAAAAAATGTAATGGTAACCGGCTTTCCGGGATAAATATTTCAGCCGGCTGCGATAAGAACGATAGCCAGCAGTGCCAATGTTATACCTGCCCAGTTGACCGGCCGGAGTTTTTCTCTGAAAACCAGAAATCCGGTAAGGGCTGAAAGCGTTACCACACTTACATTTAACACCGGAATAAATACCGAAACCTGCATCTTTTCAAGTCCTTTGAGCAGAAAAAACATCGAAGCCCAGTTCAGCAGGCCCAGAATAACACCGGCTCCGATACTCCGGCCGTTCATTTTGCCTGTTCCGTTACCAATTCTAACTACCGACCCGGCTGTTCCGATAATAAAAGCAACGAAAAAGGAGGTGGCTGCATACGTAATATATGCCCGTTCATCGCCGGCTGGCAGAAAATAATGCTGGGTAATTTTTACAATTGAATCGTTGAGGCCCAGTAATATAAATACACCAAGAGGTATAAGAAAGGCAGATCCGGATATATTTATTTTTCCCTCTTTTTTCAGGGAAAGCCAAAAGGCGATCAGGGCGAGGATAATACCAGCAATTTTCATAGCTCCGGCATTATCCCCGACAACAAGAATCCCGAGCATCACCGGAATTATCACAGACATACGGCTGCTTATGGCTGTAATAGCCATTCCTGCTTTTCGCGTTGACAATCCGAAAAATACAAATCCTGAGATCAGCAGAATACCTGTAATTACAGACAGAATGACCATGCGTTCCGGTGATTCGGCAAAACTGCTGAACTGCCATCCAATAGTTGAAAATCCAAACAGGGCTCCGATAATATAATTTACCGTAATTGCAGAAAAATCGTCGATACCAAGCTTGCTGAAGATCCTGAAGCTAACAAGGATCAACGTGGAAGCAGCGATGGCAAAAAGAAGATAGATCATGCGTTCAGTATTTGGATGTGCGGTTGGATAATTCCGTGTTTTAATGCTTTGATATCATAACGAATGCCGGTATATACCCGCTGGCTGACCAGTATCTGCAAACACCTTCAGCAACCAGTTCAAGCGGCTGCCGGGTGAGCTTTCCGTCTTTTGCAAACAGCGCCAGGGTGGCTTTTCCGACTGTACCGGGCAGATGCCAGCCATTGTGAAGGTAACTTTTCAGCAGGCTTCCTAGGCTTACCATCCCCATCTCTTCCGGTGGAAATTTGCCGGTAATAAACCGGAGAAATTCCGGTACCGCCTGAAGCATTACCGATGCTTCAATCAGACTGATGCCAAGTCCGAGTACAATTTGGTCGTGATCTTCAATAATAAATGTGGTTTCTGTCAGCTCATCCGCAAGAAACTTAGAACCCGGCAGGCTTTTGAAACCTTCGCTGAGGTATTCTGATTCATCAAAAGCAATCCAGGCAGCTCCCTTTGCATCAAGTACTTCCTGCAGCGAAAGAGGTCTGCTGATAGTTTGCACGCATTCGGAACGACATTCTTCCGGAAGATCAAATCCACTGAAAAAACCGGGCTCCTGCCCGTCCCTTTCCGTTCGAAGGAGGTAGATTTTGCGGGCAACATCTGCTGCCTTAACCGGTTCCGTTCCGCAGTCACACAGCCATTGCTGACTCAGAAAGCCGGGAATAGGAGCAGGGTTAAGAAAAAGATAGGTGATGATAATCAAGATCTTATCCTCAAATATCTCGACATCCGAATAGCCCGCATCCGCTAAGGGAAGTAATACAGGATCGGTTTTTGCAAGTCTGCG